>NZ_JABBWX010000005.1:0-446502 GCF_014161375.1 Microbispora sp. H10830 | reverse complement strand
ACCAGGACTTCGCCGACCGGTGGCACCCGATCCTCGACGTCTTCGACGAGGTGGGGGTGCGCTTCGCGCACGAGGTGCACCCCAGCGAGATCGCCTACGACTACCACACCACGGTGCGGACGCTGGAAGCCATCGGGCACCGGCCGGCCTTCGGGCTGAACTGGGACCCCTCGCACATGGTGTGGCAGGGCCTGGACCCGGCGAACTTCATCCTCGACTTCGCCGACCGGATCTACCACGTCGACTGCAAGGACGCCCGGGTCGCCACCCGCGACGGCCGGCGGGGCCGCCTGGCCTCCCACCTGGCCTGGGCCGACCCCCGCCGCGGCTGGGACTTCGTGTCCACCGGCCGGGGCGACGTGCCGTGGGAGGAGTGCTTCCGGGCGCTCAACCACATCGGCTACGACGGCCCGATCTCCATCGAGTGGGAGGACGCGGGCATGGACCGGCTGCACGGCGCGCCGGAATCCCTCGCCTACATCCGCTCGCTCAACGCCATCACCCCACCGGCCGCAGCCTTCGACGCCGCCTTCTCCTCCGAGAGCTGACCTCTCTCTTCCCAGCTCTCGCGAGGCCAAGGGCCGGGTGCTCCGTCAGGTGCGCCCGGCCCTCCGGCCTGCCCTCACCCCCACGCCGCGACCACGTCGTCGGCGCCCCACGCCAGGCCGACGCCCTCCACCGAGGGATGGACCCCGGACAGCGACACCACCACGAGGCCGCCCGCCTCCGCGTCGAAGCCCGGCACCTGTACGGCGTCGCGGCGCAGCGCGGCCAGGTCGTGGCCGTCGAACGGCGTGCCGAGCCACTTGATCGAGCCCGCGAACAACACCCGCCGTGCCACCGGTGCCCGGTCGGCCCCGACCAGGTCCACCTCGGGGGAGAACCGGCGGTTCCACCATCCGCCGACGGCCTCCGCGTCCGGCCAGGGCAGTTCTCCCGCCGCGGCGGCCATGCCCAGCGCCTGTCTGACGATCGGTTCGACGGCCCGCCCCCGCAGGCTCGCCCAGCGTCGCCGTACGAGTCCGAAGGCGAGATCGGGCCGTCCCCGATGCGAGTGTTCCGCCGCGGCTCGCAGGACGCCCAGGTACATCCGCAGGTTGTGGTCGCGGATGCGGTACAGCGACGGTTTCCCGGGCTGGACGGACAACGGCTCGTCCATCGCCAGGACGCGCTTCTCGTCGGTGAGCCTGCGCAGGAGAGGAGAGAGCGAACCGGACTGCAACGGTCCCTCGCGCCCGCCCGCCGTCGCGGCGATGGCGGCGTGCGTCCTGTCGCCGCTGCCGACCGCTTCCAGCACCCGGCGGGCCTGGTCAGGCGACGGGAATTCCGCGAGCAGGACGGATTCGGGCACGCCGAACAGGGCGGACGCCGGATCCTCACACTCCTGCCGGATGAACTCCAGCGGTGGAGTGCCGTGCGGCCAGGCGCGCAGGATCCCGGGCAGCCCTCCGCTGGCGAGGTACGCGTCGATCGCGTCACCTCCGGTCAGGCCCAGCGCCCCGGCGGTCTCCGCGGGATCGAGCGGGTCGAGCGCCATGGTGTCGGCGCGCCCGTAGAACGGCCGGTCGTAGGCGGTCAGCCGCTCCATCATGTGTAGGTCGCTGCCGAGCAGGAGCAGGAGAACGGGCTTGGCCGACAGGAGTCGGTCCCAGGCCGTCTGCAGCGCGCCGTCGAACAGGTCGTCCTGTTCCGCCAGCCAGGGCATCTCGTCCACGACGACGATCGAGGGGGTCTGCGGGATCGCCGAGTGCAGCACGCGAAAGCCCTCCGGCCAGCTTCCGCTGGTGACGTGGACGACCTGCTCGGGATCGGTGGGCAGGCACGACTCCTTGAGTTCGGCGCAGAACGCCTCGACCGCCTCGACCGGCGACATCCCCTTGGTCGCGGTGAAGAAGAGGTACGGCACCTCGGCCTTGTCGCAGAACTCCTGCACAAGCCGGGACTTGCCGACCTGGCGGCGTCCCCTTATGGCCATGGCGGAGCCGGCACCCGTCCGGCGGACCCGGTCGAGGCGCTTGGTCAGGGCGGCCAGCTCCCGCCGCCTGCCGATGAAAGGAACCGCACTCATCGTGCCCCTTATGTAGATGACATCTACGTAGATGCAATCTACACATTGACGGTGGGGCGAGGGCGCGCGCACCACCAGCGCAGGCACCGTCAACTGCCCATGCTCGTCGAGCTCGAAGAAGCATGGTGATCACCGCGAGGTCTCCCGTGCGACCTCCGAGACCAGGATGGTGTCCAGGACTTACACACTGCGGCGGGG
Source organism: Microbispora sp. H10830 (assembly GCF_014161375.1). Classification (NCBI taxonomy): domain Bacteria; kingdom Bacillati; phylum Actinomycetota; class Actinomycetes; order Streptosporangiales; family Streptosporangiaceae; genus Microbispora; species Microbispora sp. H10830. The sequence goes on along the minus strand of NZ_JABBWX010000005.1, from coordinate 444,236 downwards.
TGGGAGCAGGGCGTTGACGCGGTCGGAGTCGGGCCAGACGTAGGGGAGGTCGTCCGGGTCTCCGGGGAACTTCGGGCCGTAGAATTCCGGGTCCTTGCGGAGCAGGGCCGAGCGGTGGCTGAGGTGGAAAGCGGGATCGCCGAGCCACGGCGGCAGTTCGCCCGCCTCCGTGAGCGCCGCCTGGGTGCGGGGCGCCGCGATGCCCCGGCAGTCGAGCAGTTCCCTGGTCATCGTCCCGGCGCAGGTGTCGGCGCGGCCCAGGTCGCACCAGACCATCACGATCTCCAGGCCGTAGCGGACCAGCGCCTCCTCGTATCCGGCCCACATGTGCGCCACCGGATGGTGCCGCCAGCCGTACCCGGGAACGGTGAGCGTGCGCAGGACCTGCAGGGCCTCGACCCGCTGCTTGCCGAGGCGGAGCGGGTCGAGGACGCGGGCGGTGGCCGCGAAGTCCGGGTACGGCAGGAATGTCTGCATGTCGCCGCTCGGGCTACCCCGGCCCGCCGGAGATATCCCCCGCGCCGGGGAGATCTCCGGCGGGGCGGTGTCAGTCGAACAGCACGATCTGCCGGAGCACCTCGCCGCCGCGCAGGGCGTCGACGGCGTCGTTCAGGTCGCCGATCCGGATGCGGGAACTGATCATGCTGTCCAGGTCGAGCTTGCCCGCCTTGTAGAGGTTCACGAAGCGCGGGAAGTCCCTGCGGACGTCGGCGTCGCCGTACAGCGAGCTGAGGATGTTCTTGCCCTCGAACAGCAGGTTGAAGGCGGTCAGCGGCACCTGGTCGTCCATGGCGCCCGCGCCGACGACGATGACGTCGCCGCCGCGCCTCGTCGCCTGCCAGGCCGTCATGATCGCGGCCGACTTGCCGACCACCTCGAAGCCGTGGTCGAAGCCCTGGCCGCCGGTCAGCGTGCCGATGGCGTCCATGAGCTGGTCGGGGGTGCAGGCGTGGGTGGCGCCGACCTTCTTCGCGAGCGCGTGCTTGGACTCCAGCGGGTCGATGGCGAGGATCGTGGTCGCGCCGGAGACGCGGGCGCCCTGGATCACCGACAGGCCGACGCCGCCGCAACCGACGACCGCGACGGTCGCGCCGGGGCGCACCTTCGCGGTGTTGAGCACCGCGCCGACGCCCGTCGTGATGCCGCAGCCGATCAGCGCCGCCACCTCGTACGGCACGTCGGGATCGACCTTGATCGCCCCCTGCCACGGCACGATGATCTCCTCGGCCCAGGTGCCGCACCCGGCCATGCCGAACGCCGGCGTCTCGCCGCCGAACAGGAAGCGCGGTTCGGTGAAGCTCTTCATCATGTACGTCATGCAGAGGTTCGGCTGGCCGCCCACGCAGCTCGGACAGTCGCCGCAGGCGGGCGTCCAGTTGATGATGACGTGGTCGCCCGGCTGCACGGTGGTCACGCCGTCGCCCACCTCGACGACCTCGCCCGCGCCCTCGTGACCGGGGATGATCGGGAGCGGCATGGGGAGCACGCCGGTGAGCACCGAGAGGTCGGAGTGGCAGACGCCGGTGGCCTTCACCCGCACGCGGACGTCACCCGGGCCCACCGGCGTCAGCGTGAAGTCGTCTCTGATGTCGAGCTTTTCGTCGCCGACCGCGTGGAGAAGCGCGCCGCGCATGGGGACCTCCTGGCCTTTCAGGGTTGGGTGCCGCGCGTCACTCGTCCTCGAGCGACAGCGCGGCCTTGGGGCAGGACCGGACCGCGTGGCGGACCCGGTCGAGCAGTTCGGCGGGCGGCTCGGGCATCAGGACGTGGAGGTTGTCCTCGTCGTCGACCTCGAAGACCTCGGGCGCCAGGCCCATGCAGACGGCGTTGGCCTCACACACGTCGTAGTCGACCTTGATCTTCATGGCGCGTCCTCCTCCTGTGCGTCACGTCGCGCTGGAGTTCACGCTATCGCCGCCGAGCTTGCGGTGATCCCAGGAGACGACGCGGGCCGGCTCGACCAGGTAGGCCACGCGCTTGCGCGCGGTGTGCTCGACGTATGCCCGCGCCTCGGGGCCGTCGACGGGCATGCCGGTCATCCGCCGGGTGACGTCCAGGCCGACCTCCAGGACGGCCGCCGGGTCGTCGATCAGCCGCGCCTTGCCGTAGACGAGCGCGCCGCGCAGCTGCGCGTACTCGTCCCCGGTCTCGATCAGGCAGCTCACCCGCGGGTCGCGCTCGATGTTGCGGGCCTTCTGCGACTTGGCGTACGTCCAGAATGTGACGCGGCCGTCGTCGAGTCCGTAGAACATCGTGACCAGGTGAGGCGTGCCGTCGGGATTGATCGTGCCGAGCTGCAGCTTGCGGGCGTCCCGCAGGAGCCCGGCGATCTCTTCCTCGCTCATCGCGATGCGGGCGCGCTGGTTCACGAAGCAAAGTAGAACATGTTCCATCAGGGCGGACAAGGGGCAGTCCCGAACATCGTTCGGCTTGTTGGGTAGGGTGCCCGACATGGTGACCCCGATGCCCGACGACCTGCGCCGCGCCGCCGAAGAGGCGCGCGGTTTCATGCCGCCCGCCGAGGGCGAGGCCCTGTACGAGATCGCCTGCGCGTACGGCTCCCGCGGGCCGATCTGCGAGGTCGGCACGTACTGCGGCAAGTCGGCGATCTATCTGGGCGCCGGGGCGCGGCGGGCGGGCACAGTGGTCTTCACGGTGGACCACCACCGGGGGTCTGAGGAGATCCAGCCGGGCTGGCCGCACCACGACCCCGAGCTGGTGGACCCGAAGACCGGGCGGATGGACTCGCTGCCGTTCTTCCGCGACACGATCGCCGCCGCCGGCCTGGAGGACGAGGTGATCGCGGTCGTGGGCGCGTCGGCCACGGTCGCCCGTCACTGGTCCACTCCGCTGGCCGTGCTGTTCATCGACGGCGGCCACTCGGAGGAGCCGGTGACGGCCGACTACGAGGGATGGGCGCCGCACGTCATGAAGGGCGGCGCGCTGGTCTTCCACGACATCTACCCCGACCCTGCCGACGGCGGGCAGGCGCCCTACCGGGTCTACCTGCGCGCGCTGGAGTCGGGCGGCTTCCGCGAGGCGCGGGTCGTCGGGTCGCTGCGCGTACTGGAACGCGTCTGACGGCGCTCCCGCCGGGCCTTCTCAGTCGATGACCGCGGTGGCCTCGACCTCGACCAGATGGTCGGGTACGTCCAGCGCCGCGACGCCCAGCAGCGTGGCCGGCGGCACGGGGGTGATCCCCAGCTTCGCGGCCGCCCGGGCGATCCCCTCCAGCAGCAGGGGCATCTTACGGGGAGTCCAGCCGACGACGTGGACGGTCAGTTTCGCCACGTTCTCGAAGGAACCGCCGGCCGCGGCCAGTGCGGTGGCGACGTTGAGGTAGCACCGCTCGACCTGGGCGGCGAGGTCGCCTTCACCGACCGTGACCCCGTCGGCATCCCAGGCGACCTGTCCGGCGATGAAGACCAGTTTCGATCCCGTCGCGATCGACACCTGCCGGTAGGCATCGATCTGCGGCAGTCCACCGGGGTTCACCAGAGTGACGGTCATACGTCCGCCTCCTTCACACTCTCTTGCGGTTACTCGGGAACTGTAGGAGAGTGGCCGCTGACAAGGAAGAACGCACTTTTCAGTGACTGGGGAACCTCATGGTGACCAAGCAGTTCACGGGCTCGCCGGAGGAAGCGGACCTGACGCGCGCGGACTCCCTGGCGCGGGAGATCTTCTCGGACATCGCCAACAAGTGGGCTCTGCTGATCATCGAGTCCCTGGGGGAACACACCCTGCGCTTCAGCGAGTTGCGGAGCGAGATCGAGGGCATCAGCCACAAGATGCTCACGCAGAATCTGCGCATGCTGGAGCGCAACGGCCTGGTCGAGCGGACCGTGCACCCCACCGTGCCGCCGCGGGTCGACTACGTCCTCACCGAGCCGGGCCGGGCCCTGCGGGCGGTCGTCGACGGAATGTGTGACTGGACCCACCGCCACCTCGGCGACATCGAGGCCTCCCGCAGCCGCTTCGACGCCTGACGAGCGGCGCGGGCGATCGGCTGTCAGGCGCGGGCGCGCTCGCAGCCGCACTCGCCGGTGATGCGGGCCTCCCGGCCGCCGGCGTCGCGGAAGATCCCCGAGCCGGGGGTCGCTTGGGCGAGGGCGTCCGCGGCGAGCACCACCGCGGCGGCCGTGTATCCCGAGCGCTCGTTGGGGAAGTGCCGCTCGTTCACGAACTGCCAGCCGGTCCAGTAGGAGCCGTCCTCGTGGCGCAGGTGCTGCATGTCGGCGAACACCGCCAGCGCGCGGTCCCGCTGCCCGGCGGCGTCGAGCGCGAGCACCAGTTCGCACGACTCCGCGCCGGTCACCCAGGGCTGGTCGGAGACGCAGCGCGCGCCGAGGCCGGGCACGACGAAGGTGTCCCACTCCAGGTCGAACCGCCGGGCCGCCGCCGCCCCGCGCACGGCGCCGCCGAGCACGGGGTAGTACCAGTCCATCGAGAACCGGCTCTTGTCGGCGAACGCCTCCGGGTGGTCGGCGATCACGTGGCCGAGCTGGTCGGCGGCGAGCTCCCAGTCGGGCTGCGGGTCGCCCAGCCGCTCGGCGAGCAGCGCCCCGCATCGCAGGCCCTGGTGGATGGACGAGCACCCGGTGAGCAGGGCGTACTCCGCGGGATGCCCTTCGGCGTCGCGCTGCCAGAGGATCTCGCCGCGCGCGGTCTGCAGGCCGATGACGAAGTCGAGTGCCCGCGCCACCACCGGCCACATCGACCGGGCGAAGTCCTCGTCGCCGGTCACCAGCAGGTCGTGCCAGACCCCCACGGCGATGTACGCCGCGTGGTTGGACTCCCCGGCCGCCTCGGCGGGCTCGCCGTCGCGGACCTTCATCGGCCAGGAGCCGTCCGGGCGCTGGTGCCGTACGAGCCAGTCGTAGCCCTTGCGAGCCTCCTCGCGCAGCCCGGCCACGGTCAGCGCCATCAGGCACTCGATGTGGTTCCAGGCGTCGATGTGGCCCTCGGGCCAGGGCACGCCGCCCTGGTCGTCCTGGATCGCGACGATGCTCTCGGCCGTACGTACGACCTGTTCGGCGGTGATGATCCCTGGAACGTCCGGCACCCGCCTCATGCGGATTTCCGGACGTAGACCACCACGCTCTTGCCGATCAGGGGGTTGAGCACGGCCTCGGCCAGCCGGGTGGCGAGGGGGCGCTTCATGATGTCCCAGACGAGAAGCTCGTGGTAGGCCTTGGCCAGCGGGTGCTGGTCGTCGTTCACGCCGACCGCGCACTTGATCCACCAGTACGGCGAGTGCAGGCCGTGGGCGTAGTGGTGGCCGCCGACCTCAAGCCCGGAGGCCTTCAGCTTCGCCTGGAGCTCCGCCAACGTATAAATCCGGATATGTCCGCCGGGGGCGGTGTGGTAGTCCTCCGACAGGGCCCAGCAGATCCGCTCGGGCAGGAAGCTCGGCACCGTGATCGCGGCCCGGCCGCCCGGCTTCAGCACGCGCACGATCTCGCGCATCGCGGCCATGTCGTCGGGGATGTGCTCGAGCACCTCGGCGGCGATGACGCGGTCGAACGACGCGTCGGGGAACGGCATGTCGAGGGCGTCGCCGACGACGGTGTCCCCGGTCGCGCCCGCCGGCACCTCGCCCTCCTTGTCCATGGCCGCGAACATGGCCGCCACGCTCTCCATCTCGGCGGCGTCCATGTCGAAGGCGACCACGTCGGCGCCCCGGCGCAGCACCTCGAAGGCGTGCCGGCCACCGCCGGCCCCGAGGTCGAGAACGCGGTCGCCCGGTCCGACGGGCAGCCGGTTGAAGTCGACGGTCAGCACTCGGTGCCTGCCTTTCGTGAGTTCTGGGGAGTCGCCGGTCGTTGAGACGTCACCGGGAGACGCTCATAGGGAGACGCGGCGCGCGGCGATGGCCTCGTGGTAGGCCTCGACCGTGCGGCGGGCGACGACCGGCCACGCGTAGCGCTCCATCACGCGGTCGTAGCCGCGCCGGCCGAACTCCGCGCGCTCCTGCGGGGAGTCGAGCAGGCGGCGCAGCACGGCGGCCAGCTCCTCGGGGTCCCCCGGGGTGACCTGCACGGCCGCGTCGCCGACCACCTCGGGCAGGGCGCCCGTACGCGAGGCGACCAGCGGCGTGCCGCACGCCATGTGCTCGACGGCCGGCAGCGAGAACCCCTCGTAGAGCGAGGGGACCACCGCGACCTCGGAGGTGGCGATCAGCTCGGCCAGCTCCTCGTCCGGGATGCCGTGCACGAACCGCACACGGTCGTGCAGCGACAGCTCGTTGACGAGCTGTTCCGTGGGTCCTCCGGGGGTGGGCCTGCTCACCACGGTGAGGTTGACCTCGCGCTCGGTGGCGAGTTTGGCGACCGCCCGCAGCAGGGTCGCCACGCCCTTCATGGGCGAGTCGGCGCTGGCCACGGCCACGATCGAGTTCTCCCGCTTCGGCAGCTCCGGCTGGGGGTGGAAGAACCGCGTGTCGACGCCGAGCGGGATCAGCCGCATGTTGGACTGCGGCACGTTGAAGTCGCGGTGGATGTCGGCGAGCGACGACTCGCTGACGGTCAGGATCGGGCTCAGCCGGGGCGCGACGATGCTCTGCATGCGCACGAAGCCGTACCAGCGGCGCATCGACAGCCGCTTCCAGCCCTTGGCGGCCTTCAGCTCGATCCGCCGGTCCACGCTGATGGGGTGGTGGATGGTGCCGACCACGGGGAACAGCCGCTGGATGCCGAGCAGGCCGTAGCCCAGCGTCTGGTTGTCCTGGACGACGTCGAAGTCGCCCCGCCGCCTCTTCAGCTCCCGGTAGGCCCGCAGGCTGAACGTCAGCGGCTCGGGGAAGCCCGCCGTCCACATCGTGGCGACCTCGAGCGCGTCGATCCAGTCGCGATATTCGTCGAGCTTCGGCGTGCGGAACGGGTCCTCGTCGCGGTAGAGGTCCAGGCTCGGCACCTTGTTGAGGATCACGCCGTCGTCCAGCTCCGGGTAGGGCTGGCCGGAGAAGACCTCGACGTGGTGGCCCAGAGCGACGAGCTCGCGGCTTATGTGGCGCAGGTACACCCCCTGGCCGCCGCAGGTGGGCTTGCTGCGGTAGGACAGCAGCGCGACTCGCAGCCTCTCCGCCAAGAGGCACCCCTTTCCAGCCGGTTTCCAGCCGTGCCCCCGCGGGGCTGCTGCCAGGAACACTACCATTTGACCTTAGATGGGGTAGGTGAGGTGGAAAGGGTCCTCGATTGACTCTCACCCTGCCCGACCTGGGGTGTTAGCTTACTCGAACGAGATTCGGTGTAACACGTTCTAGTGGTGCCTATGTGGGCACGGCCGGGCAGGGCGGTACATTCGCCTCTCATAGGCCAAGTTGGGCGCTACGAGGAGGATCCGTTGGCCAGGCGTGCGCTGATCACCGGCATCACCGGTCAGGACGGCTCCTATCTCGCAGAGCACCTGCTGAGCGAGGGATACGAGGTCTGGGGCCTGGTCCGCGGGCAGGCCAACCCCCGCGTCCCGCGCGTGCGCCGGCTCCTGCAGGACGTACGGCTGGTCCGCGGCGACCTGCTCGACCAGGGGTCGCTGATCTCAGCGGTGGAGAAGGTGCAGCCGGACGAGGTCTACAACCTGGGGGCCATCTCGTTCGTGCCCATGTCGTGGGAGCAGGCCGAGCTGACCGCCGAGGTGACCGGCATGGGCGTGCTCCGCGTGCTGGAGGCCATCCGCGTCTGCTCGGGGATCACCGCCTCGCGCGGCTCGTCGGCCGGGCAGATCCGCTTCTACCAGGCGTCGTCCTCGGAGATGTTCGGCCAGGTCAGGGAGACGCCGCAGACCGAGCGCACCCCCTTCCACCCCAGGTCGCCGTACGGCGTGGCCAAGGCGTACGGGCACTTCCTCACGCAGAACTACCGCGAGTCGTACGGCATGTTCGCGGTGTCGGGCATCCTGTTCAACCACGAGTCGCCCCGGCGGGGGGCCGAGTTCGTCACCCGCAAGGTCTCGCTCGGCGTCGCGCGGATCAAGCTCGGCATGGCCACCGAACTGCGCCTGGGCAACCTGGAGGCGCGCCGCGACTGGGGGTTCGCCGGCGACTTCGTCCGCGCCATGCACATGATGCTGTCGGCCGCCGGGCCCGAGGACTACGTCATCGGCACCGGGCGCACGCACTCGGTGCGCGAGCTGGTCGAGGCGGCGTTCGCCGCCGCCGACCTGGACTGGGAGCGGCACGTCGTCTGCGACGCGTCCCTGCACCGTCCCGCGGAGGTCGACCTGTTGTGCGCGGACCCGAAGAAGGCCCGCACCCAGCTCGGCTGGGAGCCGACGGTGTCGTTCGAGGAACTCGTGGCGATGATGGTCGAGGCCGACCTGCGCCTGCTCGCCGACGGCGGCGACCCGGAACAGGACTCCTCCTGGGCCTGACACCCCCGGCAGCGGGCCGGTGGGGGCTACGGCGGAGTGAGAGCCCGGCTCACCGCCTCCGCGACCTTGCCGATGCCGTGTTCGAGACGGCGGAAGTAGGTGGCCCTGGACAGGTGGAGGCGATGCGCGAGGAGGTCGTGGCCTCCGGCGCGGGCGAGGTAGTACAGGCGGAGGATCTCCCCGGCTTCGGCGTCCACGGCGGACGCCGACGACGCGAGTGCCTCCACGGCCTGCCGCAGGAGGTCGGCGAGCGCGGGCGCCGGTCGCGGGCCTGAGACGGCGGTCCGGGCCGGCGTGCGAAGGTCCCGCAACGCGGCGCGGACGAGTTCGGCCGTCCGGCCGGGTTCCTCGGCGTGGGGGTCCTGCATCCGCCGCAGCCACGCGGGCAGGTTCCGCGCCGTGAACGTGCGGGCGAACAGGGCGCTCGGCCGGCCGCACCGGTAGAGATCGTGCCTCGTGTCGCCCACGCGGCGCAGGCCGAAGCGCGCCGCCATCTCCTGGTAGGGGATCCACGGCGTGGACACGACGAGCCGGCCGCCGTCGATCCCCGCGGTGAGGATGTGGCGGACGAGTGCGGGCTGAGCCCGGGCGAACCGCGGCTCGACCGCCATCATGCCGACGACCCATCCGGACCGATCGAGGCCCAGCACCGTGTCCGCGTGCTGCTGGAGCAGCGGTTCCAGCGCCGGTGCGCCGTCGGGATCCAGCGGCGTGAGGTTGACCAATCCCACCGCGTGGTCGTCGGTGTCCACCGCGAGATGGAAACCATGGTCGGCGCCGGAGAGCCACAGATCGCGCATCCGCACCACCTGGCGTTCCGCCAGGCCCTCGGCGTCGCCCCACAACCGGGTCAGGCGGCCGATCGCCTCGTCGTCGCCGTCGCCGGCGCGCCGGACCGAGAACTCGCCGCGCTCGTCGGCGTACAGGTCACGGCGCGCACGCCGGCTCCCCGACAGGTAGAGGACCTGGTCGGCGAGCCGGGCCCGCAGCGGTGGGTCGGCGGTGCGGGCCAGCTGGCGGTGCCGATGCTCGGCGGCCCGCGCGGCCATGTCGTCGCGGAGGACCGGGTGACGCCAGCGATAGGCGAGATCGAAGAGCGTGCGGTAGGGCTCGGCGACGGTCAGCCCGTGACGGTCCGGGCGGATCACGCTCAGCCGTCTCAGCCGCGTGAAGACCCCGGGCGGAAGTCGTGCCAGGGCGGTGAGGAGATCCTCGTCCGCCCCGTCCACGGCGGCCACGATCGGCAGCGTTCCTGGAGGAATCCCCCGGGACTCCACGCCCAGGCGAAGCAGCACCTCGGTGGCGGCGGCATCGGCCAGCGCGCCCTCCGGGCCCGGTTCGCCGCCTCTGCGGATCGCCCGGCACAGCGAGTCCGCGACGAGCGGGATCCCGCCGCCGAGCCGTACGACCAGGTCGGCGCGCGCCGGATCCGTCACCCCGAGCGTGGCGGCCAGCCCGCGGATGTCCGCGGGCGACCACGGCCCGAGCTCGACGGTGACGAGCGGCCTGTGCGCCCACCCGGGCCGCGAGGCCAGGGGCAGCCGGCTGGCGATCAGGAAGCGGCCGTGACCGGCCCGGTCCAGGAAACGCGCCGCCGCGTCCGCGCGGCGGTCGGTGTCGACGCCGTCGATGGCCAGCGGCCCGCGCCCGCCACGATGGACCTCGACCGGCGTACGGACCCCGTCCGGCGTGCGGAGGTCCACGAATCCGGATGACAGCGTCGCGAGCAGACGGCTCTTGCCGACCCCGAGCGGGCCCACGACGTTGACGATCGCCGGCGCGTGCTCGGAGTCCGTCTCGTCCAACGCCGTGACGACACCACGGGCGGCCTCCTCGACGCCGGCCGGTGCGATCTGCGAGCCGGCGAGCCGGTGGGCGGAGGCGGGGAGGTTGAGACCCGGTTGAGACTTCGCCGGGGACGAGCGCGGATACGTTCGGATCACGTCGAACACGGAGAGGTGACCATGTTCAGTGTCATCCGCGCACGCGCCGGGGCCGCCGCCGTCGTCATCGGTGCGGTGAGCGTCCTCACCCTGACCGCCCGGCCCGCCCAGGCCGCCGTCGACCCGGCCAACTGCCAGTTCAGCTACAACCTGTCCGTCGGACGCGTGGCCGCCGACTGCTGGAACAGCACCGGGTCGGGCTGGTATCTCAAGCTCACCTGCGAGCGCTTCAGTAACGGCAACCATTACTACGCCAAGGGATCGATCGTCTACGGCAGCGGAGTGTCGGCCGCGCAGTGCGACGCGCACATCTCGGAGATCGCCGACGTCGAGATCGTCAACACCTGAGCCGGCGGTCGCCGGGTCGCATGCCGGCGGCCGGCGCCGGGCGGCGTCCGGGCGGCGGGAGGCATGCCGGCCTCCCGCCGCCGTCCCGTCGGCCCGCCGGGAAGAGCGCATGGATTCCCCTTCGGGACGCACACCCGCGATGCGGGGCGATGGGGCGGGAAGGGTGGTTCCAGCGCATCGTGAGCCGCCTGACAGGTGCTGTCAAGATCCCCGCGCCCTCGCTGGGGTCATCCGAGATTGACATAAAACCTACCAAATGTGCATGCTTTTGGCATGCGGCGACTTAGGCCAGATGTCGTGTCCCCGGTGCGGCGCGGGCACGAGCAGACCGTGCTCGGCCTGCTGCGCGCGCACGGCCCGCTCAACCGGGGCGAGCTCAGCCGGCGGTGCGGCCTGTCGCGCACGACCCTGCACGACACTCTCAGCGGACTGCTGGCCACGGGCGCGGTGGTCACGGCGATGCCGGACGAGGCGCCGCGCGGCCGCGGCCGTCCCGCCGAGCGACTGGCCCTCAATCCCGCGGTCGGCCAGGCCCTCGGCATCGACTTCGCCCGCCGCGCGGTGCACGTCGCGGCCGTCGGCGTGACGTACGAGATCGTGGGCGCGGCGGGGGAGGCGCACGCGCCCGGCCTGCCGTGGCCCGACCGGGTGGCGCTCGCCGAACGGCTCGTCCGCGGGCTCGTCGGCGGCGGGTTGTGGCGCAGGGCGCTCAAGGGCGTGGGCGTGGGCGTCGTGGGCCCGCTGGCCGGGGCGCGGGACGGGACCCTCTCCGGCGTCGAGGCCCTGCTCGGGGAGCGCTTCGGCGGGCCGGTGCTGCTGGACAACAACACCAGGCTCGCGGCGCTCGCCGAGTCGACGTGGGGCGCGGCCGCCGGTGACCAGGACGCGCTCTATCTGCGGCTGTCGTACGGCGTCGGCGGCGGGGTGGTGGCCGGAGGGATGTTGCACCGCGGCGCCGACGGAGTGTCGGGGGAGATCGGGCACATCCCGGTGGACCCGGCCGGGAGGCCCTGCGAGTGCGGTGGCACGGGGTGCCTGGAGACCGTCGCCTCGATAAGGGCGGTGCTCGACGCCTACCGCGCCCGGGGCGGCCGCGGCGACGACCTGCCCGCGCTGACGGCCGCCGTGGAGGCGGGCGACCCGATCGCCCTCGGTCTGCTGTCCGAGGTGGGCGGCCAGATCGGCCGGGTGCTCGCGGCGCTGTCCAACGCGATCGGGCCCAGGGTGATCGTCGTCGGCGGCGAGCTGGCCGAGATCGGCGCTCCGCTCCTGAGGCCCGTCCAGGACGCCCTGGACGCGGGCGCGGTGCCGATCTCGCGCCATCGGCTGACCCTGCGCAGGGCGGCGCTCGGCGACGTCGCGGGCGCACTCGGCGGCCTCGCCCTGGCGCTCGGGGAGTCTCCGCTGCTGTCGCGCTACCCGGCCGCGGAGCCGGAGCCCGGCCTCGCGGATTCACGCGCTGCCGGGTGCGGAAGGGCGCCGGCCCGGCCGCGCCCGGCCCTGACCCCGCTGCCGTCGCCGCTCGTCAGCCGAGGGTGACGGGCAGCGTCTTGATGCCGTTGATGAAGTTGGACCTCAGCCGCGTGGCCTCGCCGGTCTGCCGGATGCCGGGCAGGCGCTGGGCCAGCACCTCGAACAGCACCCGAAGCTCAAGCTTGGCCAGGTGGTTGCCGAGGCAGAAGTGCGCCCCGCCGCCGCCGAAGCCGATCTGCGGGTTGGGGTCGCGGCCGATGTCGAACTCGTCGGGCCGCTCGAAGATCTCCTCGTCCCGGTTGGCCGACGCGTAGAAGACCACCACCTTGTCGCCCTCGGCGATCTTCTGGCCGCGGATCTCGGTGTCCGCCGTGGCCGTACGCCGGAACAGGTTGACCGGGGACACCCAGCGGACGATCTCGTCGGCGGCCGTCCTGGCGAGGGAGGGGTCGTCCACCAGGCGCTTCCACTGGTCCGGGTGCTCGAAGAGGGTCAGCATGCCTCCGGAGGCCGCGTTCCTGGTGGTCTCGTTGCCCGCCACGATCAGCAGCAGGACGAACAGGTCGAACTCGTCCTCGGTCAGCGTCTGCCCGTCCTCGTCGGGCTGCAGGAGCCTGGTGACGATGTCGTCGCGCGGGTCCTGCCTTCGCGCCGCGGCCAGCATGTGGGCGTACGAGTAGACCTCGAAGGCGGCGGCCTGCCCCTCCTCCGGGCTGGTGGAGTAGTCGGGGTCGTCGCTGCCGATCATGCGATTGGACCACTCGAAGATCTTGTCCCGGTCCTCGACCGGCGCGCCGAGCAGCTCGCAGATCACGTACAGCGGGAGCGGCGCGGCGATGTCCCGCACGAAGTCGACCTCGGGCTTGCCCTGGACCTCGTCGACGAGGGCGTGGCAGATGTCCCGGATGTGCTCCTCCAGCCGTCCGATCTGGCGCGGGGTGAAGCCGCGGTTGACCAGCGAGCGGCGCCGGGTGTGGTCGGGCGGGTCCTGGTTGAGCATCATCAGCCGCTGGAACTCGCGCTGCTCCTCGGGCATCTCGTCGAACAGCGCCAGTTTCCGCGCCGAGGAGAACAGGTCGGAGTGACGGGAGACGTGGACGACGTCGGCGTGCTTGGTGACCGCCCAGAATCCGGGCCAGTCGCCTTGTCCCTCGTGCCGGTAGACGGGCGCGTTGTCCCTGAGCCAGCGGAGCTGGTCGTGCGGCACCCCGCTGTGCGCGTAGCGGTCCTTGTCGACGAGGTTGATTTCCATGGCACTCACCTAATCGGGTTTGGTTGCCCTTGGTAAGAGGGATGATCGCCCTGCCGGCGCTCGGCGAAAGTGCGGTCAAGCGCTTGTTCGCGTTGATTCTGAAACGTGTTCTATTACGTGGGGGACGGCCCGTCAAGCGACCCGCAGGTGACGGATCGTTGCCGCCGCCTTGTCGGTGGGCTCTGGTACGACTGGGCGTATGGGTGTGAGCGTCGAGGAGTTTCTCGCCATGCTGGACCGGTTGCCCGAGGTGAGCAAGGGCGAGGGCGGCGACTGGGTCTCGGTCAAGGTGCGCGGCAAGGGTTTCGGCTACCTGTGGGAGCGCACCGAGACGGTGGGCCTCAAGGCGACGATCGAGGAGCAGATCGCGCTGGTGGCCGAGCGGCCCGAGGTGTTCGAGCCGCAGTTCACCGCCGGACGTTTCGGCTGGGTCGTGGTCCATCTGGCGAAGATCGACGCTGACGAGCTGTTCGAGCTCGTCACCGAGGCGTGGTGCCTCACCGCGCCGAAGTCCCTCGTCGAAGCGCACGAATCCCGGTAGCGGCGGGGCGCCGTCACAGCGAGCGGCGCAGCCACTCCTCGACGCCCGCGATGTGGACGGTGGCCCAGGCCTGCGCGATCTCCGGCCGGCGGCCCGCGATGGCCTCGTAGATGGCGGCGTGCTGCGCCCGCGTCGTCTCGGCCGCGCCCTCCTGGGTGAGGCCGCGCCAGATGCGGGCCCGCGCGGTCGGGCCGGAGATGCTCTCGATGAGCGAGCTGAGCACGGGGTTGCCGGCGCCCTCGGCGATCCGCTGGTGGAACCGCAGGTCGTTGGCGACGAAATCCTCCGTGCTCGGCTCCCCGGGGAACGCGTCCAGGATGTCGCGCAGTTCGGCGATGTCCTCGTCGGTCATCCGGGTCGCCGCCATCGCGGTGGCCGCGGGTTCGAGGATGCGCCGCACCTCGAAGAACTGCAGGACCGTGTCGTCCTGGTGGAAGCCGACCACGAACGACAGGGCGTCCAGCAGCAGGCCCGGCTCCAGGCTGGTGACGTAGGTGCCGTCGCCCTGCCGCACGTCGAGCACGTTGATCAGGGCGAGTGCGCGGACGGCCTCCCGCAGCGAGTTGCGTGACAGCCCCAGCCGCTCGGCCAGGTCCGCCTCCCGGGGCAGCCGGTCGCCCGGGCCCAGCTCACCCGAAAGGATCATGTCCTTGATCCTGCTGATCGCCGCGTCGGTGACCGCCACGCCCCGTCCCCCTGCCGCGTGCTTTCGTCCGGGGCCGCGCTCAGCCCACCTCCGGGGAATTGTACGGCCGGGTCCTATTCCTCCTGGCCGCGCCATTCCTCCTGGCCGGGCAGGGGGCCGATCCCGGCCTGGTGGTCACCGAGCCGCTTGATGATCTCGGCCAGTTCGGCGCGGGTGTGGATGCCGAGCTTGCGGTAGATGCGGGCGAGGTGGGTGTCCACGGTCCGTTTGCTGATGGACAGCTCGGTCGCGACCTGGAGGTTGCTCATGCCGCGCAGCACCAGTTCGGTGACCCGCATCTCCCCGGCCGTCAGGGGCGACGGGCCGTCGGCCTGCCCGCCGCGGGCTCGGCCGCCGATCGTTGCGAGGTTGCGCTCGGCGAGCGCGGCGAGCCGTACGGCGCCGCAGCCGTCGGCCAGCACGTATGCCTCGTTGAGCGTGTCGTGGGCGCGGCGCGACTCCCCGGCGGCCTGCAGGGCGATGCCCAGGCGCAGCATCGCCCGGATGCGCTCCATGGCGCCGCCCGGCCCGTCGAGCACTGTCAGCGCCTCGGTGAGCAGGTCGAGCCTTCGACTGCCTTCGGCGGTCGTGCTCGCGATGCTCAGCGCGCGGCCGAGGCTGTCCGGGGCGCCCCAGGCCCGGGCCAGCTCGAGCTCCTCCTCCGCCAGGCGGTGGGCGGTGCCGTGCTGGCCGAGCCGCAGGTAGGCCAGCGCCGCCTGGCCCCGCCAGCCGGCGCACGCCGGGTTGACGACCCCCGCCGACAGCATCTGCCGTCCGGCCTCCAGCAGGGCGCGCAGCCCCTCGCGGACGTCACCCCGGGCGATCGACACCCGGCCCCGCGCCTCCAGCAGGGTCCCCTGCAGGAGGGGGTGCACCGGTTCGCGCGCGGCGACCTCGTCGAACAGCGCGTGGGCGGCGTCGAGTTCGTCGCGCTCGAGGAGCACGCGGGCCGCGCAGGACACGGCGGCGACGTGCAGCCCGGGGGCGTGCGACCCCCGCGCGAAGTGGATGGCCTCGCGGGCGTGCGCCAGCGACGCGCGCAGCTCCCCCTTGCGGTAGGCGACGTCCGACAGCAGCGTGACGGCGAGGGCCTGCCCGGTCATCGAGGCGTGCGCCCGCGCCTCGGCGGCCGCCTGCTCCGACCAGTACGCCGCCTCGTCCACCCGGCCCGCCCACAGCAGCGCCATGACCAGCGTTGACGGGATCGGCCCGCCCCCGTCGAGACAGCGCCGGGCCAGGGACAGCGTGCGGTGGAGGTGCCTGCCCCGGGCCGCGCCGGACAACGCGGCGGTGGCGAGGTAGTCCCGCGCCCCCGCGCTCGTGACGGCGCCGGGCTCGGCATTGAGCTGCCGCATCGCCGCGCGTGAGCCGTACGACTGGCCGGTCAGCAGCGCCTGCGCGCTGAGCCGCAGCAGCACCTCGCGGTCGGGGAGCCGGCCGGTCGGATCGTCGTCGAAGCCCCGGGCGATGTCGCAGAAGGCCGAGGCCGCTTCCGGGGAGTTGAGCGTGAGCAGAGCGGTGGCGAAGGGCGCCAGGGAGTCCGCCCGCTCGCCGGTGTCGCCGGCGAGGGCGGTCACGGTGCGGAAGTGCCGCAGACAGGCGGGGATGTCGAGGTGCACCTCGACGGCGCCCAGCTCGGCCGTCACCTGCAGGACGGCCTGGTCCTTGGCCGTGGCGAGCGCCCGGTGGAGATAGCGGGTCGCGTCCTCCCACGCGTTCTCGGAGACCGCCTCCCGCGCGGCCTCGCGCAGCACGGAAACGGCCCACGGGTCGCCGGTGGGGCTCGCCGACAGCAGGTGCCGGGCCGACCGCTTGGGCGGCGAGCCGAGGCGGTGCAGCAGCGAGGCCGCCCGCCGGTGCAACTCGTCGCGCGCGCGGGGGTCCATCCGCGCGAGGATCGTCGACTGGACGAGGTCGTGCGTGAACCGCTGCGGCGGGCTGCCCTCCAGCAGGCCCGCCCCGGCGAGCGCGTGGCCCGCCTCCTCGGCCGCGACCGCGCCGTACCCGGCCAGCATCGCCGCCGTCTCCAGCCCGGCGTACGGCGCGATGACGGCCAGGCTCTGCAGGAGGGCGAGGAGGGACGGATACCTGCCGCCGAGCCATTCGAGGACGGTCTCCGACAGGGCCGTCGCGCCGATCCGCATCACGTGGGGCAGTTCGGACCTGTCCGGCAGGACGTCGGCGGCGGCCAGCCGTCCCGCCGTCTCCAGCAGGAGCAGCGGATTGCCCTTGGTCAGGCGGTGGCAGGCCGTCACGATCTCGTCGTCCACCGGGGCGCCCAGCGCCGACTCCATGAGCGTGGCGGCGCATCTCCGGCACAGCGCCGAGGGCCGCAGCGACCGCGCGTACGGCAACGCCAGGATGTCCCAGACCGCGTCGCCGGCGCTGCGGTCCTCCACGTCGCAGGTCAGGATCATCGCGATGGGCAGGCCGTCGAGCCGCCTGGCGATGTAGGAGCACCACTGCGCCGACTGCGGGTCGGCGTGGTTGAGGTCGTCGACCGCGATGATCAGCGGCTGTCCCGCGGTCAGTGAGCGGGTGGCCCGGTAGAGGTCGTCGAGCAGCGTGGCGGGCACGACGGGCGCGTTCCCGTCGTACGGCACCGCAGCCAGTGCGGGCGCGCGCACGTTCGCCTCGAGGACGGCGGCGGGGGCGCCGGGGTCGGCCCGTTTCGAGCCGCTCATCATCGGGTCGAACAACTGCCGGACGATGCCGAACGCGAAGGAGCTCTCGTCGGCGTGACCCCGGGCGCTGAGCACGACACCGCCCGGCCTGCGCGCCAGCGCCGCGTGCAGCAGCCGGGTCTTCCCGATCCCCCGCGTGCCCTGAATCACCAGTACGGCCGGTCTCCCTTCGGCAAGCCCGGCCAGTACCTCGTCGACGACCCCTAGCTCGTTGTCCCGGTGCAGTAGTACCGGGCGCCCTGAGGCCATCCCTACCCCCGGAGCACATACTGATTTTTCTCGACATACGGATCATGCCGGACAGGGCCAGCGGGTTGTCAATACTTGAAATCGGGATGGGTAAACACAATATTGCTGACTCGTGAAAGCAACCTATTGTCATGATTTCCTGTCTGCCGGATAGGGGAGGCGGCCTGTCCGCGCCGAAACCCCTGCGGCGCCGGCGATGCGGGCGACCGAATTATCGCGGCAGGTCGGCGGCCCAAGCCCCGGGAGGCGGTGCGCATACGTATTCCGCCGCGCCGCCCGCGGTACGCATCGCCGTACGCACAGGGCCGGGTCCTGCTTTGTGCGCGCCGCGCGTACGTATGCGTCGGCGCGGCGACAAATACGTCTTTACTTTTTGCGGAATCCAATGGAATTCTCCGCTCATCGGCTAATCGCGCAGTGAATGGCGGGGGGCATGGAACGGCCACGGCTAAAGGCGCACTTCACCACCGAAGTCCTCGACGATGCGAAAGTCTTCCTTCTGGCGGAAGGCCAGCACTATCTCGTACGCGGCGCGGGCTCGGGCCGCGTCCTTCCCTATCTCGACGGCCGGCACACGGTGATGGACATCGTCCAGGCCCTCGCCGGCGAACTGTCCCCGGCCCAGGCGGTGCTCGCCATCCGGCGCTACGAGGCCGCCGGTCACCTGGTCGAGGGCCGGCCGCCCCTGACCGACCCGGTGCTCGCCTTCTGGGACGCGCAGGGCGTCGACCCCGCGGCCGTCGTCACGGCCCTGGAGCAGACGTCCTTCCGGCTGTTCGCGGGCGCGGGCGTCGACCCCGGCCCGGTCGGGGCGCTGCTGCGCGAGCACGGGCTGCGCACGGATCCGGACGGCGACGGCCCGGTCGTGGCGGTGGTCGACGACTACCTCGACCCGGGCCTGGAGGAGCTCAACGCCGAGTGCCTGGCGGCCGGGCGGCCCTGGGTGCTGGTCAGGCCGGCCGGCACCGTGGCCTGGCTGGGACCGCTGTTCCAGCCAGGCAGCACGGGCTGCTGGGCCTGCATGTCCCAGCGGATCGCGGGCAACCGGCAGGTCGAGCGCTACCTCGCGGGCAAGCGGGGGCACGGGCTGGCGCCTTACCATCCGGTGCGCGAGGCCCTGCCGGGCGGCGCGGCCGCGGTCGGCGGGCTGCTGGCGGCCGAGCTCGCGCGGACGGCCGCCACGGGCCTGCCCTCGACCCTGCAGGGCAAAATGATCACTGTCGACCTGCGCACGCTCACCAGCGCCGAGCACCAGCTGATCCGGCTGCCGCAGTGCCCGGTGTGCGGCGACCCCTCGCTGATCCGCGAGCGCGAGCCGAAGGTGGCGCTGGCCGCGCGGACCGCCAGGCACGCGACCGACGGCGGCTACCGGGTCGAGCTGCCCTCGGCGACGTACGCCCGGCTGGAGCGGCACATCAGCCCCTACCTGGGCGCGGTCACCCGGCTGCGCCCGTGGGCCGACGAGGACAACGGCGTGACCTACAGCTTCACCGCAGGTCACAACTTCGCCATGCTCGGCGACAACATGGACCTGCTGCGCCGCAACCTGCGCGGGCAGAGCGGCGGCAAGGGCCGGACCGAGATCCAGGCCAAGGTCAGCGCCCTGTGCGAGGCGATCGAGCGCTACTCGGGCGTGTGGCGCGGCGAGGAGCCGGTGCTCAAGGCGGCCCACGCCGACCTCGACGAGGGTCTCGCGGTCCACCCGAGTGACCTGCTGCTGTTCTCCGACAAGCAGTACGACAACCGGGACGCCTGGAACAGCGACCCCTCACACCGGCTGCACCTGGTGCCCGAGCGGTTCCGCACCGACCTGCCGCTCGACTGGTCGCGGGCCTGGTCGCTGACCGCCGACGAGGAGCGGCTGGTCCCCGCCGGCTACGCCTGGTACGGCCATCCCGACCTGGAACGCCACTTCTACTGCGTCGGCGACTCCAACGGCAACGCCTCCGGCAACACGCTCGAAGAGGCGATCCTCCAGGGGTTCTGCGAGGTCGTGGAGCGGGACGCGGTCGCGCTGTGGTGGTACAACCGGGCCCGGCGGCCCGCCTTCGACCTCGACTCGCTCAAGGACCCGTACGTCGACACGTTGCGCGAGTTCTACGCCGACATGGGCCGCAGCCTGTGGCTGCTCGACCTGACCACCGACCTCGGCGTCCCGGCCTTCGCCGGCGTATCCCACCGGCTCGACCACCCGGTGCAGGACATCATCGTGGGTTTCGGCGCCCACCTCGATCCCCGCATCGCCGCGCTGCGGACGCTGACCGAGGTCAACCAGTTCCTCCCGTCCGTACGCCGCAGGGACGAGAACGGCGAGACGATCTACCACGACGACGACATCGCGACGCTCCGCTGGTGGAAGGAGACCACGCTCGACAGCGACCCCTGGGTGCTGCCCGACCCCGCGCAGCGCCCCCGCACGCTCGCGGACTACCAGGTGCCCGAGGGCGCCGACCTCGCGGCCGACGTCGAGACCTGCGTCGCCCGGGCCGCCGCCTGCGGCCTGGAGGTGATCGTCCTCGATCAGACGCGGCCGGATCTGGAGCTCAACGTCGCCCGGGTGCTGGTCCCCGGCATGCGGCACTTCTGGCGCCGGCTGGGCCCGGGCCGCCTGTACGACGTCCCGGTGGCCCTCGGCTGGCGGACGGAACCGGCTCTGGAGGAGGAGCTCAACCCCACCAGCGTCTTCTTCTGACCCGATAGGGGGAGCCCATGCACACCGTTCAGGTGCGGCTGCGCCGCGACGCCGGCCTGTCCGAACCCGGGGAGACGCCGGGGGCGGTCACCCTGGCCACGCCGTTCGGCCCCGCCGCGCTGCGGGGCCTGCCTCCGGGCACGGTCGCCGCGCTGCGCGCGCTCGCCGGCGGCGCGAGCGAGGACGAGCTGGCCAGGACCGTCATCGAGCACGACGGCGACGGCGGGCTGTTGCGCTGGCACCTGCTGCTGCGCAAGCTGTCGGCCGGGGCGTTGCTGGAGCGGGCCGTCCTGGTGCCGTCCGGCGGGGAGGTCGTGCCGTCCAGCGGGAAGGTGGTGCCGTCCGGCGGCGAGCCGGTGGCCGTGCTGCGCCCCTACGGCGGCGGCCCGCTGCGCCCGGCCGCGCCGCTCGCCGCGGACGCCCGCGTGCGCCTGTCGAGGTTCGCCGTCGCGGCGCCGGAGGACGGCAGGCTCGTGGTGCGCGCGCCCCGCAATCCTCTCGGGGTCGAGCTCGCCCCGGCCGCCGCCCCGCTGCTCGGCCTGCTCGCGGACTGGACGACCCCGGCCGGCCTCGCCTGCCCGGGCCTGGCGGCCGGGACCACGGCGGCGGTACTCGGCCTGTTCGCCGACGCCGGGCTGCTGGTGCGGCCGACGCCGGAGGGGGAGGACCCCGAGCGCGGCGCCGCCCCGCTCGCCCAGTGGTCGCCCGCCGACCTGTGGCTGCACACCCGCACCCGGGAGCCGCGCGCGACCGGGCGCTACGGCGGGACCTACCCCCTGCGGGGCGTGCAGGATCCGCTGCCGGTGGCGCCGCCCGCCTTCGCCGGCCCCCGGATCGTCCTGGAGCCGCCGGACCTGGACGCGATCGCGAAGACCGAGGCGAGCCTGACCGACGTGCTGGAGGCCCGCCGCTCGATCCGCGAGCACGACGCCGCCGACCCGATCACCCTCGACCGCCTGGGCGAGCTGCTGTACCGCACGCTGCGCCAGCGGCGCACGTTCACCGGGGAGGACGGCCAGGAGCTGGCCGACCGGCCTTACCCGTCCGGCGGCGCCGTCCACGAGCTGGAGGTCTACCCCCTCGTCGTCTCCTGCGAGGGGCTGGAGCCCGGGCTGTGGCACTACGCCGCCGGCGAGCACGTGCTGGAGCGGGTGGCCGATCCCGGCCCGGCGACCCGGACGCTGCTCGACCGGGCGAGGTCGGCGGCCATGATGACCGAGGACCCGCAGGTCCTGCTGATCGTGACCGCCCGCTTCGGCCGGGTGATGTGGAAGTACGAGACCATCGCCTACTCCCTGATCCTCAAGCACGTGGGCGTGCTGTACCAGACCTTCTACCTGGTGGCCACGGCCATGGGCCTGGCGGTCTGCGGGCTCGGCGGCGGGGACGCGGCGGAGTTCGCCGCGGCCAGCGGGCTCGACCCGAACGCGGAGGGCAGCGTGGGCGAGCTCCTGCTCGGCAGCAGACGGGGCGGTGCGGCGGGGCCGCCGCCGGGATGGTCTCCGGAGGTGCCGGCGTGAAGTTCCGGTTGAAGGCCCTGCAACGGATGCGGGAGCCCGACGAGCTCGACTCCCCGACCCTGCTCGCCTCCCCGCGAGGCTGGATCGCCACGTTCGTCGTGCTCATCGTGGTCGTCGCCGCGGGGGTGTGGTCGTTCGTCGGCCGGCTGCCGGTCACCGTCACCGCCAAGGGGCTGCTGACCCATCCGGCGGGCACCGCCCAGCTGCAGAGCCCGTACACCGGGACCGTGCGGACCATGATGGTGAGTCCCGGCCGGCGGGTGGTGCGCGGGCAGGCGGTGGCGGAGGTCCTGCGGGGCGACGGCACCGTGCGCACCGTGAGCAGCCCGTTCGCCGGCGAGGTCGTCACCGTCTCGGCGAGCGAGGGCGCGATGGTCCGCGAGGGCGACGGGCTGCTCGCGATGGAGAGGACAGACGCCCCCCGCGACCGCCTGGTCGCGATGCTGTTCGTGCCGGGCGACCACGCGCTCGGCATCGCCCCCGGCCGTACGGTCGACCTCGCGGTCTCCAACGCCCCGCCCGGCGTGTTCGGGCTGCTGCGCGGCAGGGTGACCTCGATCAGCGCCTACCCGCTGATGACGGAGGGCGTCGCCGGCCTGGTCGGCGGGGACCTCGCGGCCCGCGGCTACGTCACCGCGGAGCCGCCCCGCCTGGTGGTCGTCGACCTCGTCCCCGACCCCGGGACCACCTCCGGCTACTCCTGGACGACCGAGACCGGTCCCCCGATGAAGCTGCGGTCGCAGGTCACGGTGACGGGCACTGTCACGCTCAGCAGCCAGACGCCCTTCAACCTGCTCCTCGGACGCTGAGAAGGAGACGGATGAGCCAGGTCACGGCCCCCCGCGCCGACGCCTCACCGCCCCGCGCCCCGCGCAGGCGCGGTCCCCGCAAACGGGGCGGCCGGCGCGGGAGCACGCCGACCGTCATCCAGATGGAGGCCGTCGAGTGCGGGGCCGCCGCCCTCGCCATGGTCCTCGGCCACTACGGCAGGTTCGTGCCGCTTGAGGAGCTGCGGGCCGCCTGCGCGGTGTCCCGGGACGGCGCGAAGGCGTCCAGCGTGATCGCCGCCGCCCGCAAGTACGGGCTGGAGGCCAAGGGCTTCCAGATGGAGCTGGACGACCTGCGCGACATCGTCAAACCGGCGATCATCTTCTGGGCGTTCCAGCACTTCATGGTCGTCGAGGGCATCCGCACCCGCTTCGGCAGGCCGGTGGTCGCGGTCAACGACCCCGCGAGCGGCCCGCGCCTGCTCGACTGGGACGAATTCGACTCGGGCTTCACCGGCATCGTGCTGACCTTCGAGCCCGCGCCCGGGTTCCGGCCCGGCGGCCGGCCCACCCGGGTGGCCGAGGCGCTGCTGTCGCGCCGCATGCCCTCCGGCCGGGCGCTGCCGCTGGTGCTGCTGGCCAGCCTGCTGCTGGTCGTGCCCGGGATCATCGCGCCGGCGTTCAGCCGGGTGTTCATCGACCACATCCTCACCGGCCGGGACCCCGGCTTCATCCTGCCGCTGCTGCTGGCGATGTCGATGACCGCCCTGGCGATGTTCGTGCTGACCTCGGTCCAGCGGCACTATCTGCTGCGGATGGAGATACGGCTGGGGCTGGTCAGCTCCGCCCGTTTCTTCCGCCATCTACTGCGCCTGCCGGTGGAGTTCTTCCTGCAACGCAGGCCCGCCGAGGTCGCCAGGCGGGTGTCGGCCAACGACACGGTCGCCGAGATCCTGTCCAGGGACCTGGCGATCACCGTCGTCAACCTCGTGCTGGTGCTCTTCTACGCGGTCGTCCTGATCCGGTACGACCTGCTGCTCGGCCTCATCGGCGTGGGCATGGCGCTGCTCAACATCCTGGTGCTGCGGCAGGTGTCCAGAGCCAGGACCGACGCGGTGGCCGCGCTGCGGGCCGATCTCGGCAACCTCACGTCGGCCACCTTCAACACCCTGCAGCTCGTGGAGACCGTGAAGGCCACCGGCGCCGAGCCCAGCGCCTTCCAGCGGTGGGCGGGCTTCCTGGCCAAGGCCGTGACCGCCCGGCAGCGGCTGGGCGTGCCCAGCGCGGTCATCACGGTCGTGCCTCCGCTGCTCGCCGGGGTCAACAGCGGCCTCATCCTGCTCGTCGGCGGCCTGCGGGTGGTGGACGGCGCGGTCAGCGTCGGCCTGCTGGTGGCCTTCCAGAGCCTGCTCGGCGCGCTGTCGCGGCCGGTCACCCAGCTCACCAACCTCGGCGGGCGCCTGCAGGACATCTCGGCCGACATCACCCGGCTGTACGACGTGGAGCGTCACCCCCGCTCGCCCGTCTTCGACCGGCCGGACAGGCCCGCCGGCAGCCGGCTCGACGGGGCGATCACCTTCGAGGACGTGACGTTCGGGTACAACCCGCTGGCCAAGCCGGTGATCAAGGACGTGTCGTTCTCGGTGGTGCCCGGCCGGCGGGTGGCGATCGTCGGGAGCTCGGGGAGCGGGAAGTCGACCATCGGCCGGCTCGTGGCGGGGCTGTACCGGCCGGCGTCGGGCCGGGTGCTGCTCGACGGGCGCGACCGCGAGGAGATCTCCAGGACCGAGCTGGCGGCCTCGGTCGCTTACGTGGACCAGGACATCTCGCTGTTCGAGGGCACGGTGCGCGACAACCTCACGCTGTGGAGCGAGGACGTCTCCGACGAGGTCGTCACCGCCGCGCTGCACGACGCGGCCATCTTCGACGTCATCTCCGCCCGCCCCGGCGGGCTCAACAGCCGGGTGCGCGAGGGCGGGCGCAACTTCAGCGGCGGGCAGCGCCAGCGGCTGGAGCTGGCCAGGGCGCTGGCCACGCAGCCGACCCTGCTCGTCCTCGACGAGGCGACCAGCGCGCTCGACCCGGAGACCGAGCGGGTGATCGCCGACAACCTGCGCCGCCGGGGATGCGCCTGCCTGATCATCGCTCACCGGCTGTCGACCGTACGGGACGCCGACGAGATCCTCGTGCTGTACCAGGGCGAGGTGGTGGAGCGCGGCACGCACGAGGACCTCGTGCGCATCGGCGGGCACTACGCGCGGCTGATAGAGAACGCCCAGCCGGGCGGTGAGGGAGCGGACCAATGAGCGTCTCGACCGTGACGCCGTCCTCGGCGTTCTCGCCGTTCTTCACCGACGCGGCCACGCCCATCGACTACTCGGCCGACCGGCTGCTCGTGCTGGCCGACCTGCGCGAGGTGCTGCTCGTCGAGCGCGGCGCGGTCGACCTGTTCGCCGTACGCCTGGAGAACGGCAGGCCGGTCGGCAGGTGGAACTACCTGTGCCGGGTGCGGCAGGGCGCGCTGGTGCTCGGCTCGCCCCGGGGGCCCAGGCACAGCATCGTCGGGCGGCCGGTGCTCGGCACCCGCGTGTCGCGCCTGCCGCTGGCCCGGCTGGAGGGCCTGTCGGCCCGGCGCGTCGACGGGCCGTCCGAGTCGGGGAAGGCGGTCCGCGCCCTGCCCACCCGCGAGTACGGCCTGGCGGTGCGCGAGTTCGTGCGGGGCCTGGAGGCCGGGGTGGTGGCGCTCGCCGCGTCGATGCGCGACACGCTGCCCCCGCGCGACTTCGTCCCGCTGTCGCCGCACGAGCCCACCGTCGTCCGCAAGGGCGAGGCCGTCCGGTCGGTCGACGGCGTCCGGTGGATCACCGTAGAGGACGGCGTGGTCGAGATGCCGGAGGGCGTCGCCGGTCAGCTCAGCGCGGGCGCCGAGGTCTGCGTCACCGAGCGGGACTGGCTGGCGGCGCTCGGCCCGGCCCGGCTGCGCGCCCGGTCGACCCTCGACCTGCTGGGCGCGGGCGAGCTGTGGCACCGGTGGGTCGAGCACACCACCCGCTTCCTCTACATGATCGACCGGCGGATCGAACGCCGGAACTCGACCGAGCTGAGGGCGCTGACGAGCCGGGCTGAGCGGGGCGGGGACGTGCTGCGCACCACGGCCCGCGGGTTCGACACGCTGGTGCGCGACACCGAGGCGCGGGTCCGCCTCGCCGACGTGGCAGGGGACCCGCCCGCGCTGGCCGCCGCGCGCCTGGTGGCCTCGCACGCCGGCTTCTCGGTGACGGCGCCCCCGCCAGGAGGCGCGCACGGCGGCCGGATCGACCCGCTCCAGGCCATCGCGCTCGCCTCAGGCGTGCGCACCCGCCGGATCAGGCTGGACGACCACTGGTGGCGGCGGGACATCGGGCCGATGGTGGGCTACCGCTCCTCCGACGGGGCGCCGGTGGCGCTGCTGCCCATCGGGTCGCGCTACGTCGCGGCCGCGCCGGGGGAGGAGCGCGTCACCCCGGTCACCGCGGCGGTGGCCGGCACGCTGACCCGGCACGCCGACGTGCTGTACGAGCCGCTGCCGCCGACCGTCACCGGGGTGGGCGGGCTGTTGCGGTTCGGCCTGGCCAAGAACCGCAAGGACCTGTGGACCCTGCTCAGCCTCGGGACGCTGGTGGCCTGCATCGGCCTGCTGGTGCCCGCCATGACCGGCCTCGTGCTCGGCACATATGTGGCCAGGGCCGAGCGCGAGATGATCGTGCAGGGCGCGCTGCTGGTGATCGCGGGCTCGCTCGTGGCGGCCGCGCTGTCGGTGGTGCAGAACTTCGCCGCGCTGCGCATCGAGGGCAGGTCGTCGGCCCGCCTGCAGGCGGGCGCGTGGATGCGGCTGCTGTCGCTGCCGGCGACGTTCTTCACCAACTACTCCACGGCCGAGCTGGGCACCACGGTCCTCGGCGTCAGCGCGGTGCAGGAGACGCTGTCCGGCGTCATGACGACGGCGGCCCTCGGCCTGTTCGCCGGCCTGGCCAACCTCGTGCTCGTCTATCTCTACGACGTGCGGCTGGCGCTGATCGCGACGGCGCTCGTGCTGGCCGGGGTGCTCGTGTGCGCGGTCGCCGGCTACTTCGAGGTGCGGCTGCAACGCCGGATCTACACCCACCAGCAGCGGCTGTCGTCGCGGGTCTTCCAGCTTCTGACGGCCGTGCCGAAGCTGCGGGTGGCGGCGGCCGAGGACCGGGCCTTCGGGGTCTGGTCGTCTGAGTTCCTCAAGGCGCGCGGCATCGGCGTGTCCGCCCGCCGGGTGCAGAACCTCGTCACGACCTTCAACGCCGGCTTCCCGCTGGTCGCGTCGGTCATCGTCTTCGCCGTGGTGGCCGGGCCGATGCTCGGAGACGTGACCGTCCCCGCGTTCCTGGCGTTCTTCGCCGCGTTCAACCTGCTGCTGGCCTCGGTGCTGCAGTTCACCGGCGCGGCGATCACCGCGATGAGCGTGGTGCCCATGCTGGAGCGGCTGCGGCCGATCCTGGCGGCCGAGCCGGAGGATCACGCCGGCAAGGCCGACCCGGGCGAGCTGTCGGGCCGGATCGAGCTGTCGCGGGTGTCGTTCCGGTACGGCGAGGACGGGCCGCTCGTTCTGGACGGGGTGGACCTGTCGGTCGAGCCCGGCGAGTTCGTCGCGGTCGTCGGCCCGACCGGCAGCGGCAAGTCGACGATCCTGCGGCTGCTGCTGGGCTTCGAGTCGCCGACCTCGGGGACGGTCCTGCACGACGGCCAGGACCTGGGCGAGCTGGACATCGGTGCGGTGCGCCGCCAGTGCGGGGTGGTCCTGCAGAACAGCGCGCTGCTCGCCGGCGACATCAAGGCCAACATCATCGGCAGCACCGACCACACGGTCGACGACGCGTGGGACGCCGCCGGCATGGCGGGGATCGCCGACGACATCGCGAACATGCCGATGGGCATGCACACGGTGCTGTCTGAGGGCACCAACACGCTGTCGGGCGGGCAGCGGCAGCGCATCATGATCGCACGCGCCCTCGTCTCGCACCCCCGCATCGTGCTGTTCGACGAGGCGACCAGCGCGCTGGACAACCCCACCCAGAAAATCGTCACGGAGAGCACCCGCCAGCTCAACGCCACCCGGATCGTGATCGCGCACCGGCTCTCGACGATCAGGGACGCCGACAAGATCGTGGTGCTCGACCGCGGGCGCATCGTCCAGCAGGGCAAGTACCACGAGCTGCTTGAGGATGCCGACGGGCTGTTCGCCCGGCTGTCGCGACGGCAGATCTGAGGCCCGGGACGTGCACGCCGCCGGCGGACCGGAAACGGCCCGCCGGCGGTTCTCATGTGTTCAGTAGCGGGGCCTGCGGCTCAACACGATTCCGGCGATGAGGAACACCAGGCCGAGCCCGCCGTACACGAAGGCGTGGGTGGTGGCGGGCGGCTTCACGCTGGCGTTGGCGACGGCCAGCCCGAGGCCCACGATGCCGCTGATGTAACAGAAGATCGCGACGAAGATTTTCCAGAAGGGGCTCATGACGTACTCCGTTCGGACTCGGCGGGACCGCCCGGTGCGGTCCCGGCGACGACGAGGCCGAGCAGCATGACCCAGGCGTCGGGGTCGGCGCGGAAACGCCGCCACCGGTCGGCCGCCAGGGCGAGCTCGGGCAGGGACAGGGCCCCGGAGGCGACCAGCGGCGCCAGCCGCTCCGGGCCCAGGTGGGGGGCGAACGCCTCGGTGGGGCGGTCGTCGTTGGTGGTGGCGAACGGGCGCAGGACCACGTCGCCGAAGCCCGCACGGCGAAGGAGCCGGGTGAGCTTGCGCCCGATCAGCCGGTCTCCGCCCGCCTGCCGCTGCGCGCCGGTCATGCGGTTGTGGACGCCGGCCATCTCGGGGTACATCGGGTCGGCCAGGCCCCACAGCATCGCGTCCACCTCGATCACGATCAGCCGCCCGCCCGGCCGCAGCACCCGCAGGGCCTCGGCCACCACCGTCGCCGGGTCGGCCACGTGCTGCAGTACGTACCGGAGCAGGACGGTGCCCACGGCCCCGTCCGCCAGCGGCAGCCGTACGGCGTCGCAACCGAGCAGCGGAACCCGCGCGCCGGACGCGTGCGCCAGCAGCGCCGTGTCGATGTCGGCGGCCAGCATGGGCAGGTCCGGCAGGGCGGCCCGCAGCCGCCGCGTGACCGCGCCGGAGCCCGCCCCGAGCTCCAGCAGCGGCGCGGGCAGGCCGACGTCGAGCAGGACACGCAGCTCCTCGTCGAAGGAGAGCTCGGCCTGGGCCTCCAGGCGCGCCAGCTCGCCGCCCAGGCCTCCGGCGGTCGTCGTGGCGGGGTCGTACGACCCGGCGCCCGTCACGGCGGTCACCGCGGCCTCGGGACCATGAGCATGCCGTGCCGGGGGCGCAGCGTGACCAGGGCCTCGGGCTCGACCGGGTGGCCGGGGACGAGCTCCGGGCGCACGGTGCGCAGCAGCACCGCCAGCACGAGGGTGGCCTCGACCATCGCGAAGTGGCGGCCGACGCACACCCGGGGGCCGCCCCCGAAGGGGAGGTACTGGTGGCCCGCGTGGGTGTGCTCGGCCGCGAACCGGTCCGGTGCGTACGTCTCCGGGTCGGGCCAGTACCGCGGATCCCGGTGGAGTACGTACGGGCTGACGCACACGAGCGTGCCGGGCGGTATGGGGTAGCCGCCGACGACGTCGGCCTCGACCGAGCGCCGGGAGATGAGCCACACGGGCGGGTACAGCCGCATGGCCTCCTTGATCGCCCGCTGGCAGGTCGTCAGCCGGGGCAGGTCGGCCGCGGTGGGGGTCCGGTCGCCGCCCAGCACCTCGTCCACCTCCGCGCGCACCGCCCGCGCGGCGTCGGGATGACGGTCGAGGAGGTAGAGCGTCCAGGTCAGCGCCTTGGCCGTGGTCTCGTGCCCGGCCATGACGATCGTCAGCACCTGGTCGCGCAGGTCGGTCGCGGTCATCGCGTGCCCCGAGGCCAGCATCGCGCCGAGCAGGTCGTGGCCCTCCTGCCCGGTGGCCCGGCGGGCGGCCACGATCGCCCGGGTGACGCCGTCGAGGAACGCCTTCGCCCGGCGGAATCCCTCCCGGCCCCCTCCCTCGGAGGCGGGGTCGAAGTGGCCGATGAAGCGGTTGACCTCGTCCACCGCCCGGCCGAAGCCGTCGCCGACGCCCGCGATGTCCGCGCCGAGCATGGCCCGCGCGATGACGGTGAGTGTGAGAGCGGTCAGGTCGTGGTCGACCCGGACCGCCGCGCCCTCCTCTCCGGCCCGCCGCCACCGCTCGGTCAGGCCGGCCGCGGCGTCGGTCATGACCTGGTCGAACCGCTCGACCTCGGTCGGGCGGAAGGCCGGGGCGATCATTTTGCGCTGCCGGGCCCACTCCTCGCCGCCGCTGGTCAGCAACCCGTTGCCGAGCAGGGGGCGGAGCATGTCGTCGTCGGGCGTGCGGTCCTTCGTGTAGTTGGCGCCGTTGTCCTTCAGCACGTGCCGGGCCAGGTCGGGCCGGTGCAGCATGTAGACGGGCGCTCCCTCGGCCTCGTGCCTCGTCACGTCGCCGTAGGCGGCCATCTCGGTGACGAAGCGCAGCGGGTCCTCCCGCATGCTGCGCAGGCTCTGGGCGCCGTCCGGACCCGGCGGCAGGGATACGTAACCGCTGTGCGTATCGGCCATGCCCACCCTCACTTTTTTAAATACGTATTCGCCGATGAATTGCGCATGCGATTCGGAGTGAATACGTACTCGGTGATATTTCCTGATCGGAGCATAGTCTGCGCCGTTCGCGTCCTCAATACTTATGCGAGTGGCCCGGAAATTAAGTCTGTGCGTTCCCGTCCGGCCGTGTAAGACTTCATTTCGAAAGCAGCGGGACACATCGCCCGCGAAAAAGCCGGGAGGCAGGCTATGTCTTTGGACCCGAGACAGCGCGCGGAATTCGTGAACGCGTACACCCGCGTTCTGATCACGGCGTGGTCGAGTGAGGAATACTCGGCCCGCCTGGACTCCGACCCCCGCTCGGCTCTGGCCGAGTCCGGTCTGGAGCTGCCGGCGGGGGCCGAGGTCGTACTCGTCCGCAACATCCCCGAAGGCCACCACGACAGCAACATCGAGGTACAGGTCGCCCTGTGGGAGCGGGGCCTCGAGACGGGCCGTTTCGAACTGCACATCCCCGAGACGCCCCAGGTCGACATGGCCGAGCTCAACGAGGGCGACCTCGACTCCATCGCGGCCGGCGTGTCCTCGGCCGAGTCGATCGACATCAACTGCTGCTGCTGCCCCTGCTGCTGCTGCACCTGACGATCACCACACACTCGGAGGGCAGATCATGTCCACGATCGCCGAGCAGGCGAACCCCGTACACGTGCGCTCCCTGCGCAAGCGGTACGGTCCGGTGAACGCGGTCGAGGAGGTGGACCTCGACGTGCGGAGCGGCGAGGTGTTCGCCCTCCTCGGGCCGAACGGCGCCGGCAAGACCACCACGGTCGAGATCCTGGTGGGGGTTCGCCGGCGGACCTCCGGCGACGTGCGCGTCCTCGGCCGTGACCCGGCCGAGGACGCGCCCGAGTGGCGCGCGCGGATCGGCGTCGTCCCCCAGACGACGGGGGCGTACACCGACCTGACCGTGCGCGAGGTGGTCGAGCACTTCGCGGCGTTCTACCCCGCGCCGCTGCCGGTGGCCGAGGTGATCGACATGGTCGGCCTCGGCAAGCAGGCGCGCAAGCAGGCACAGACGCTCTCCGGCGGGCAGGCCCGGCGGCTCGACGTCGCGGTCGGCGTTATCGGGGACCCCGATCTGATCTTCCTGGACGAGCCGACGACGGGACTCGACCCCGTCGCCCGCAGGGAGGCGTGGGACCTCGTCCGCTACTTCACCGACCGTGGCAAGACCACCGTGCTCACCACCCATTACCTGGACGAGGTCGAGGCGCTGGCGCAGCGGGCGGCCGTCATCGTCGGGGGACGGGTCGTCGAGTCCGGCCCGGTCGCGGAGCTGGGCGGCCGGCGCGCGACACCCGCCGCCGTGAGCTTCGCCAGGGCGGACGGGCTCGACAGGAGCCTGCCCGCGCTACCGGGCGACGCCGTGGTGGAGGAGGCGGAGGGCCTGGTGGTCGTACGCACGCACCACCCCACCGAGGCCATGGCCGCGCTGCTGCCCTGGGCGGCCGCCTCCGGCGTGCGCGAACTGCCGGACCTGCGCATCCACCGGCCGTCGCTCGAGGAGATCTACCTGGACCTCATCCGGAGCAACCAGGAAGGCGGTGTCGTGTGATGACCGCTCCCAACGCAGCCCTCACCCAGGAGAGGGGCGCGGTGGTGCTCGATCCCGCCCGCTCGATCGTGTGGCGGTCGGCCGTCTCGCGGTCGTCGGTCGAGCTCAAGTCGTTCTTCCGCAACCGGCAGTCGCTGGTCTTCACGCTGCTGCTGCCCATCGTGCTGCTGGTCGTGCTCGGCTCCATCTTCTCGGGGACCGTGCCCGGCACCCACACCGACTTCAAGCAGATGTTCATCGCGGGCATCATCGCCTGTGGCGTGATGAGCGTCAGCTTCAACGGGCTGGCCATCAGCGTCGCCATCGAGCGCGACACCGGGATGATCCGCAGGCTGGCCTCCAGCCCGATGCCGAAGTCCGCATACTTCATCGGCAAGGTGGTCAGGGTGGCCGTGACCGGCACCCTGGAGACGGTCCTGCTGCTCGCGGTGGCCGTGCTGGCGTTCGGACTGCCGCTGCCCTCGACCACCGCCCGCTGGGAGACCCTCGTGTGGGTGCTGCTGCTCGGCGCGGTGGCCTGCACGCTGCTGGCCGTGGCGTTCAGCTCGGTCATCCCGAACGCCCGGTCGGCCTCGGCCATCGTCACCCTGCCGTTCCTGGTGCTGCAGTTCATCTCGGGGGTGTTCTTCCCCTACAGCCAGCTGCCGGCGTGGATGCAGACGGTCGCGGCCCTGTTCCCGCTCAAGTGGATGACCCAGGGACTGCGCTCGGTGTTCCTGCCGAACGATTTCGCCCACGTCGAGCCCGCGGGCGTGTGGGAGCTCGACCGCGTGGCGCTCGTGCTGGCCGCGTGGTGCCTCGCCGGGCTCGCGCTGAGCTTCCTGACCTTCCGCTGGCGCGGGCCCAACGTCCGCTGACCGTCAGGAGAGCCGGATCCGGAACTCGCTCAGCCGGCGCGGCACGAGCACGGGCGCCCAGGCGGGCGGGGCGCCGTCCGGGCGGATCGCGGGGAAGCGCTCGGCCAGGCCGCGCAGCAGCAGCGCGCCGGCCTGCCGGACGAGGGGCGCGCCCAGGCAGAAATGGGTGCCGGCGCCGAAGGCGAGGTGGGGATTGGGAGACCGGGTCAGCACCAGGTCGCCGGGGCGGTCGAAGACGGCCGGGTCGCGGTTGGCCGCCGCGACCACGGCGAGCACCCGCGCCCCGGCGGGAATGACCGCGTCCCCGAAGGACACCTCCGCGGTCGTCACCCTCGCCGTGAAGGGGATGGGCGCCTCCAGCCGCAGCAGCTCGTCGACCGCCGTACGGGCGAGGTCGTCGCCGCCCTCGCGAAGGGCGGCCAGGGCCTCGGGGCGAGGCAGCAGCCAGAACAGCGCGTTGCCCACCATCTCGGCCAGCGGGCGCCAGCCGCCGACGACGGCCAGCGAGAGGATGCCCAGCATCTCGGGCCGGGTCAGCCGCTCGTCCGCGGCCAGCCGCCCGATCGACCCGCCGGGCCCGCGCGCCACGTGCGCGTCGAGGAAGCGGGTCAGCTCGCCCATCGCCACGCGGCCCTCCCGTGCGGCCTGCGGCCCCGCCAGCGGGTCGAGGTTGACCGAGGCCCGCCGCGCCAGGTTCGCGAAGGCCGCCTCGTCCTCGCGTGGCACGAGCAGCGTCCGGGCCAGCACGCCGGTCGCGAACGGCTCGCCGAGGTCACGGGTGACCTCGGCCGCGTCCGCCAGCCCGTCGAGCAGGCCGTCCACGACGGTGGCGATGCCGGCGGCGAGCTCGCGCACCGCGGCGGGGCCGAGCAGGGCCATGCCGGGGCCGCGCAGCCGATTGTGCTCGGGCGGGTCGGTGGTCAGCATCGAGGCGGGCAGGTCGTCGTCGCGCACCCGCTCGCGCTGTCCCAGGGCGGCCGAGAACCGGGGGTCTTTGAGCGCGCTCGCGCAGTGCTCGTGCGCCGTGAGCAGCCACATCCGGGACGTGACGTCGAAGTGGACCGGATCGTTGGCCCGCAGCCAGTCGTACGCCGGATACGGGTCGGATCTGCCCGCCGGCGAGAACGGGTGGGCCAGACCGGCCGGAAGCCGGCGGAGAGCGGTCATCGGCGGTCCCTCGGTGCTGAGCTCACAAGATCACAGGTCACAAGATCACGGCACGGCCACGCTACTACAGAGCGGTCGCCGCCGGGATGAATGCGAACAACTGCGGACCGAACGGGCCGATGGGAGGCAGCGATGCGGGTCGATGTAGTGGTCGTGGGCGCGGGCGTCAGCGGCCTGACCGCCGCACGGCGGCTGCGCGCCGCCGGTCTGGCCGTCACGGTGGTGGAGGCCAGGGACCGCGTCGGCGGGCGGGTGCGCACCTACCGGCCCGGCGACGGCGGCCCCCCGATGGAGCTGGGGGCTCAGGTCGTCCACGGCGACCGCAACCCCGTGTGGGACGTGCTGGAACCGGACGCGGCCGAGCCTGTGCGGCCGGGCAACGCCCTCGTGGCCGCGGCGGGGCGGGTGCTGCCGCTGGGCGTGCTCGCCCGGCGGGGACAGCCGCCGTGGGCCGTGGAACAGAGCCTGCTGCGGGACCCGGGGGAGGACGTGCCCGTCGCGGAGCGGCTCACCTCCGGCGACCAGGCCGAATGGCTGCGGCAGAACTGGGCGGCCGACCCCGGGTCCCTCAGCGCGGCGGGAATGGCCGCAGGACGCCGCGCCGACGACGTCGGCGAGGGCCGCTACGCCATACGCGGGGGCTTCGACCGGCTGCCCGGCGAGCTCGCCCGCGGGCTGGACGTGCGGCACGGCAGTCCGGTCAGGAGCATCGCCTGGTCGCCGGGCCGGGTGGAGACCCGCCTCGACGAGGGCGCGGTGACGGCCGCGGCGGCGGTGGTGACCGTGCCTCCGCCCGTGGTCGCGGGCGGAGCGCTCGCGATCGCGGACATGCCGGCCCGCAAGCGGGCGGCGGCCGAGTCGCTGCGCCTCGGCGACGCCTGGTGCGGGGTGGTGACGCTGTCGCGGCCCGCCCCGGAGTCGGCCGTCGTGTTCGACTCCGAGGGCGGGCTGGGCTTCGTCACCTGCACCGCCGGCAGCACGCGCGTCCTGGTGGTGGCCAAGGCCGGGGCCGCCGCGCGGGCGCGCGAGGCGGCCCGCGGAGGGCCGCCCCCGCTGGACCGGGTGCTGCCCTGGGCCGCCGACGCCCGGTGCGAGCACGTCGAGGCGGCCGACTGGGGGGCGGACGCCTGGGCGACCGGTGCGTTCACCTATCCCCGGGTCGGCGGCCTGTGGGCGCGGGCGGCGTGGGCGGAGCCGATGGGCGGCACGGTGTTCTTCGCGGGCGAGGCCACGGCGGCCGGTGTCCCGATGGTTCAGGCGGCCATGGCCAGCGGTGACCGCGCGGCCGGAGAGGTCCTGGAGGCGGTAGGGCGATGATCGGGAAAGTGCACACGGGCTGGTATCTGCTGGCGTTCGAGGAGGAACTCGCCGAGGGGCTGAACCCCCTGATGCTCGGCGGGCGCAGGCTGCTCGCCGTACGGGAGGGGTCGCGCGTCCGCGTCTTCGACGGGCTGTGCCCGCACCGGGGGGCGGCCCTCGGCCACGGCGGCACCCTGGACGGCGACTGCGTGATCTGCCCCTTCCACGGCAAGCGGGTGGCACTCGGGGACACGGCGCGGCGCTGGTCGGTCGCCGAGCACGCGGTCGAGCGGGCGGGCGCGGCGGTGTTCGTACGGCTGTCCGCCGACGACGACCGCGGCTTCCAGCGGGCCATCAAGGAGGTGGCCGACGGCAACATCGTCGTGAGCGCGGTGATCCAGCCGGTGGCGGTCCCTTCGGAGTACGTCGTGGAGAACGCCTTCGACGCCGAGCACTTCCACCAGGTGCACCTCGTGCCCCGGGTGATCGGCATGCGGGTGTCGCCGGGTCCCGACGGGGAGATGGCGATCGAGGGGGAGTTCCGCACCAAGGCCCCGCCATGGGAGCGGGAGCGCCGGCTCGACTTCGCCTCCCGGTTCTACGCCCGTGCCTTCAGCCCCAACCTCGTCATGACGGAGCTGGGCACCGCGGACGCGCCGTACACGATCATCACGGGCGCCGTGCCCACCCCGGACGGCTGCGTGGGGCGGGTCGCCATCGCACTGCCGCCGGAGCGGGCCGATGCGCTCGACGCGCTGGTCCACGGCGCGCGGTACGCCTTCGAGCAGGACCGCGTCGTGTGGGATCACCTCGATCCTGACGCGCCGCAGCGCTACGACGCCGGTGACCGGCCCGTGCTGGCCTTCCGCCGGTTCTGCGCCACCTTCGGCGCCGTTCCACCGGCCGGAACGCCTTCCGCGGCGGTGACGGGGGAGCCGGTGTGATGCGGGTGCACGCGAGCGGGAGCGGCCCGGCCGTGCTGTGGCTCCACGGCTACACGATGGACTCCACGACCTGGCGCGACCTGTGGGCGCTGCTGCCCGGCCGGCGGCACGTCGGCGTCGACCTGCCGGGCCACGGAGGGTCCGGCCCGATGCGGCCCGGCACGACGCTGCCCGGCCTGGCGGCCGAGATCGCGGCCGTCGCGCGGGCGGAGGGGGCGCACGACGTCGTCGCCCTGTCCTTCGGGTCGCTGGCGGGGATCCAGCTCGCCGTGGACGCGCCCGACGTCGTACGGCGTCTCGTCGTGGCGGCCCCCACCATCGCGGGTGCGCCCAGCGAGCCGGGGACGGCCCCGCGTTACCGCGAGCTGATGGCGCTGCGGCGGGCCGGCGCGGACGGCGCCGCGCTGGCGGACGTCTGGATGTCCTCCCCGCCCGACATCTTCCGCGGCACCGAGGCGCACCCCCGGCTGCGGGCGAGCCTGCGGACGGTCATCGCCCGGCACGGCTGGGACGAACTGCGCACCGGCGCGATGGCGGCGTTCCACCGGCACATCCACACCGACGAGGCGCTCGGCGCGATCAGGGCCGACACCCTGGTCCTCGTCGGGGACGCCGAGATGCCGACGTTCGCGGCCAACGCCGACCGGCTGGGCGCGCTCGTCCCCCGCTGCCGGGTCGTGGAGATGGCGGACGCCGGTCACCTGTGCCTGATCGAACGCCCGGAGGCCGCCGCGCCGCTCATCTGGTCCCATCTGGAAAGGAGCCGGGTGGATGCCCAGGCGTGAGACGTACGCGCAGGGCTCGCCCTGCTGGGTGGACTACATGGCGGCCGACCCGGAGGGCGCGCGGGAGTTCTACGCGACCCTGTTCGGCTGGACCTTCGGCGAGCCCGAGGAGTACGGCTATCGCCTGGCGCGGCAGGCCGGGGAGGTCGTCGGAGGATTCGGCCGGGTGCCACCGGGACGGGGGTTGACGCCCACCTGGAACACCTACCTGGCGGCGAAGGACGCCGACGCGGTGGCCGGGCGGGTGACCGCGCTCGGCGGCACGGTGGTGTTCGGGCCGCTCGGCGCCGGCGAGGACGGGCGGTTCCTGTTCGCGGTCGACGCGACGGGCGCGTCGGTCGGTTTCTGGCAGGGGCACTGGGCGGAGGGCATCGTCCTGGTCGACGAGCACGGCGCGACCTGCGGCCACGAGCTGTGGGCGGCCGATCCCGCCGCCGCCGGCGCCTTCTACGCGGGGCTCTTCGGGGAGGAGCCGGCGCACGGACGGGAGGTGCGCGGCGTGCCGCACGGCGTGTCCCCGCAGTGGGTGTCGTATTTCCTCGTGGACGACGTGCCCTCGGCGGCCGTGGCCGCGGAGCGGGCGGGCGGCCGGGTCGCCGAGGTGCGGGACGACGGGCGTGAGGCGGTGGTGCGCGACCCGTGGGGCGCGCTGTTCGGCGTCAGGGACGGCCGGTCCCGCTCCGCGGACGGAACCAGATGAAGAACGCGGCCACGAGGAGCGCCCCGACGATCACGACGACCAGGCCCACGGTCTTGTCGATCATCAGCGACACGACGACCGCGATCGCGTACACCAGCGGCACGATAAGGCGGATGTTGCCCAGTCCCATGACGGCTCCCCGAGAGAAAAAGAATTCGGCGAACGCATCATCGGGCCATGTCCCGGGGGCCGTCCAGGGTGATTCCGGTTATTACGCATCCGGATCCCGGGGACGTACGTATGCGTATTCCGGCGGGTCAGATATTCAGGCCGGGCCGCAGCACGAGCAGATAGAACGCGACGACCGCGGCGTAGCCGAAAAACGCCCACACGGGAAGCCGCCAGCCGGTGCCCGGCCTCTCCTTGCGTTCGTACGGCCGGCCCGCGCCGGGCGTCATGAATCCGACCAGCGCCATTCCCGGCCCCCAGCAGCCGAGGATGCCGTAGAAGACCACCTCGGGGTCGCCGCCGAGACCGGCGGGCACCAGCAGCGCCAGGCCGATCAGGTAGGGGATCCACAGGCGTGTCACGGCCGCCTTGCGGGCGCGTGGGGTGTCCAGGGGCACGCTCGCGGGCAGCGAGTCGAGGTACATCCGGCTGAGCGGCCGCGTGACCAGGTAGAGAATCGCCATCGCGGCGGCGGCGACGAGGAACTGGACGGCGACGGGCACATGGTAGAGACGGGCCAGAACCCCGGTGTCGCCCACCGCGAGCAGCGGTGTGACCACCAGGTAGCCCAGGAACGCCACGACGCCGGTCATCGCCAGCCACATCAGCAGCAACCGCGGATAGGAGGGGCCGCGACGGCGGTACAGCGCCCAGCAGACGAGGCCGGTGACGAGGCTGCCGACCGGGCCGGCGGCGGCCACCAGGGCCTCCAGTTCGCGTTGCGGCGAGGGCACGTGCAGCTCGACGAACTGGCCGATGGCAGGATGGAACCCCGCCGCGCGGGCGGCCAGCGCGTGTGATCCCTCGTGCAGGAACACCTCGACGAGTTGCGCCGTCGCGTACGACAGGGAGAGCGGCCCCCAGGCCGCGCGGGCGGAGGGGATGCGCGGAGCGGCGGCGTCCCGCCGGGCCGCCGGGATCTCGGGGGTGCTCGTCACCCTGTCATGGAACCAGAACCGGCAGGGCCGGTCCAGGCGCTTTCCGCCAATTGGAATTTTGTTCCAATAAGACTGGAACTCGTTCTAGTGGGAGACGGCGGCCCGCCCATCTGGCATATCCGTCTTACCCGTGACCGGGGGCGTCGGTCACCGCAGGGTCGCGCGAATTTCATCGCGTGGCCGAGGAAAATCTAGAAACCCGCCAGCAGCCGCTCGGCGGCGATCTCGATGCGGTGCTGGATCTGCTCATAGGTGCGCCGCCCGCGCAGCATCTCCAGCAACTCCTGCACCCAGACTCCCGACAGGGAGCCGGCGAGCGCGAGCTGGTCCTCCGCGGGAAGGTTCACCGTGCGGCCGTCGGCGGCGACGCGCAGCAGCAGGCTCGCCATCCGGTCGCCGAACGGCGCCTCCACCTCCGCCATGATCAGGGAGCGGATGAGCGCGTCGGCGAGTTCCGGCTCGCGCATCAGGCCCCGGGTGGCCCGCATCAGCACGTCGACCGCGCGGCCGGCGGGGTGGGCGGCGTGTGGCGGGCGCCGCTCGATGCTGGACTCCAGCAGGTCGATCTCCTCGCCGACCACCGCCACGACCAGGTCCATCTTCGAGGGGAAGTAGCGGTAGAGCGTTCCCAGGGCGACGCCCGCGCGCTCGGCGACCGTGCGCATCTGCATCGCCTCGACGCCTCCGCGGGAGGCGAGGGCGGCCGCCGCCTGGACGATGCGCCGGCGCCGTTGGTGCTGGCTCCTGGTGCGGACCCCGGGGGTGGCCGGGGCCGGATGGCTGCCCGTGGCGGAGGGCCCTTCGGGAAGCGGCGGTGGAGCGTCGGCGACTGCATGCGAAGTGCGCATAGGAACACGTTATCTGATTTCCGCTCCTTCCGGATGGTTACCCGTCAGTCACAAAAGCGCTGGCGGCCATATGACTTTGGTGTTTCAGTCACGTGTCGTCGCCGGTTCGTGAGCCTCCCTCTGGACAGAGATTAGAATCCGTTCTAGTTTGCGGTTCTGGGGGGATCCCGCCCCGCAGACAGGTCCGTGGAACACGCGGGAGGTCCGGTGGACTTCGATCTCGACGAGACCCATGCGGAGTTGCGCGCGCTGGCCGCGTCGGTGCTGGACCGGGAGGCGGACCAGGCCAGGATCGAGGCGCACGAGCGTGGCGGCCGGCCGTACGACGCGGGGGCGTGGAAGGCGCTGGCGCAGGCGGGCCTGCTCGGCGCGTGCCTGCCTCCCGAGGCGGGCGGGGCCGGGCTCGGCCCGCTCGCGATGGCGGTGATCCTGCGTGAGGCGGGGGCCCACGTCGCGCCGGTCCCCGCGCTGCCCGGCCTGATCGCCGCGCTGACCGTCGCCGGGCACGGGACGGACGCCCAGCGGCGGGCGCTCGCGCCGTTCGCCGAAGGGGAGGAGGTGCTGACCGTCGCCTTCCGCGAGGCCGGGGCGGGCCCGGGCGACCCGCCGGCCGCGATCGCCAGGGACGGCAGGATCACCGGACGGCCCGGAATCGTCCCCTACGCCGCCGAGGCGTCGGCCATCCTCGTGCCCGCGCTCTCCGACGGCGAGGCCGCGCTCTTCCTCGTACGGCCGGGAGACGCGCGACTGCGGCCGGTCCCGACGGCGGCCGGGGAGCCCGCGGCCGCGGTGAGCCTGGAGGACGCGCCGGGCGAGATGGTGGGGGAGCCGGACGGCGCGGCCGTCGCCGCGCTGCGGCTGAACACCCTGGCCGCCGTGACCGCGACCGCCTCCGGGGTCCTCGCCGGCGCGCTCGCGCTGACCAAGGGACACATCGCAACGCGCAGGCAGTTCGACCGGGTGCTCGCCGAGTTCCAGGCCGTGACCATGCAGATCGCCGACGTCTACATCGCCGCACGCGCGCTCGACGTCGCCATGTGGACGGGGGTCTGGCGGCTGGGCGAAGGGCTGCCCGCGGAGCGGGATCTGGCCGTCGCCGCCTACAACGCGGCCGCGGATGCCGTACGGGCGCTCTACACCTGCCAGCACCTGCACGGCGGCATCGGCCTCGACCTGACCTATCCGCTGCATCGCTACTTCGGCCTGGGCAAGCACCTCGCCCATCTGCTCGGCGGCGAGCAGGCCCAACTCGACCTGATCGGAGCCCTGGTCTGATGTTCATCGAGTTGACGGCGGAGCAGCGGCGGCTCCGCGACGACCTGCGGGACTACTTCGCGTCCTGCCTGACCGGCGAGCAGCGCGCCGAGATCGCCCGCGACCCGTTCGGCGAGGCGTACATGGCGCACTGCCGCAGGCTGGGGCGTGACGGCAAGCTCGGCCTCGGGTGGCCGAAGGAGTACGGCGGGGGCGGCTACGGCCCGGTGGAGCAGCAGATCTTCGCCAACGAGGTCACCCGGGCCGAGGTGCCGTACCCCCTGATCACGTTGCAGACGGTCGGCCCGACGCTGATGCGGTATGGCACGGACGCGCAGAAGGAGTTCTTCCTGCCGCGCATCCTCGCCGGGGAGTGCCACTTCGCGATCGGCTACAGCGAGCCGGAGGCGGGCACCGACCTGGCCTCGCTGCGGACGACGGCGGTGCCGGACGGCGACCACTACGTGGTCAACGGCCAGAAGGTGTTCACCTCGGGTGCGCACCACGCCGATTACGTCTGGCTGGCGGCGCGCACCGATCCGGCGGCGAAGAAGCACCGCGGGATCACCATGATGATCGTCGACTGCGCGGACCCCGGGTTCTCCTGGACTCCGATCATCACGATGGACGGCCGCCACCACACCAACGCGACGTACTACTCGGATGTGCGCGTCCCGCTCGACATGGTCGTCGGCGAGGTGGACAAGGGCTGGGACCTGATCGTCAGCCAGCTCAACCACGAACGCGTCACGCTCGGGCCCGCCGGCAACATCGGGCACACCCTCGACCGTTTTGCCCGCTGGGCGAAGACCGGCCGGGGGCGCGACGGCGCGCCGTTGTGGGAGCACCCCGACGTACGGCGGGCCGTCGCCGAGGTGTACGCGTACTTCCGCACGAACGAGCTGCTGAACTGGCAGGTCGCGGCGTCGATGGACCTCGGCTGGCTGGGCGCGCCCGACGCGTCGGCCACCAAGATCTACGCCTCGGAGCGGGTGCAGGACGTCGGCCGGATCGTCGGCGACACGCTGGCCCGCTTCGGCGATCCGTACGACGAGGAGACGCGCGACCTGATCGAGCGGGTGGACCGGGGCGTCAAGGGCGCGCTCGTGCTCACCTTCGGCGGCGGCGTCAACGAGGTCCAGCGTGAGTTGATCGCGATGCTCGGGCTCGGGCTGCCCAAACCGCCACGATGAGCACGCGCCCGGCGGTACGGGCGTTCCGGGCTCAGGGGGTGAAGACCGTCGGCACGTAGAAGAAGACGATCAGCGCGATGATCAGGCAGATCAGGATGCCGACGACCTCCCACAGCCAGTCGAAGTGCCGGTCGCCCTTGACCCGCCGGCCCTTGCTCCTGCCCTTGCTCGCGCCGTCGCCGGACGACGTGCCGGCGTGCTTGCTGCCCGGGCTCCTGCCTGCCGTGTGCTTGCGGCCCGGACGGCGGGCGGCGGCCGGAGGGACGGGGACCGCCGCGGCGGCCCGGTGGACCAGGACGTCGGTCTCCGTCGCCGACGCCTCGGCGGCATGCTCGCCGTCCGTCTCCGCCGGCGACTCCTCGGCTGCAAGGAAAGGCTCGGCTGCGACGAGAGGCTCGGCCGGGAGGACAGGCTCGGCCGGTCGCTCGGCCTCCTGCGGCGCCGGCGCGAACGTGTCCATGGAGGGAGCGGCCGGGAAAAGCGCCTCGGAGGGCGGCGTCGGCGGAGATTCGCCGGACGGCTCCTCGGTCCGCGGGAAGGCGTCGGTGGACTCGGCCTGCCGGGACGTGCCCGCCGCCTCGGCCGTACCGAACGCGTCGAAGGGCACGGCGAAGCGGAGCGTGTCGAACAACGCGTCCAGCGGCTCTGCCGGGCGGGGTGTGTCGGAGGTGCCGAAGGCGTCGACGGGCTCCGTGGGGCGCGGGGTGGTGCCGAAGGCGTCGAAGGGCTCTGCCGGGCGGGGTGTGTCGGTGGTCCCCAAGGCGTCGAACGGCTCCGCGGGGCGGGGTGTGTCGGCGGCGCCGAAGGCGTCGAACGGCTCTGCCGGGCGCGGGGTGGTGCCGAAGGCGTCGAACGGCTCTGCCCGGCGGGGGGTGGTGCCGAAGGCGTCGAACGGCTCCGCGGGGCGGGGTGTGTCGGCGGTCCCGAAGGCGTCGAACGGATCCGCACGGTGGGAGGCAGCGGTGGTGCCGAAGGCGTCGAACGGCTCGGGGGTGATCTTCGCGACGTCCGGGGCAGGTGGCGGCGTGGCGGGCCCGGTCTGCGCGGATTCCTGCGGGGACGCCTGCGGCTCCACGGGCGCGGCCAGAGCCGCCGGTCGCTCCGCGGCCAGGGCCGCCGGTCGCTCCGCGGGCGCGGGCCGCCCGGTGCGCTTCCTGCGCAGACGGCCCTCGCCGAGCGAGTTCAGCAGCGACCCGCGCAGCCGGGGCATGGGCTCGGTCGTCGCCTCGTGCTTGGCCTTGCGCCGGGGGCCCTGCGGCTGCGCGATGGCGTCGGTGTTGACCACGCACGTGTTGGTGACCTGGTCGGGATCGCTCAGCGGCAGCGGCCAGGTCGGAGTGGTCGGCCACAGCCTCTTGGTGACCAGCCCGGAGGACTGTTCCCCGCCCGTGGTGGCGCTCGCCGGCTCCTCGTACGGCAGCGCCGCCAGCACCCGGTCGCGTACGGACGCGGCCGCCCGGCGCCAGGGCAGCCGGGCCAGCACGTCGCCGACGGGGGAGACGCCGATGGCGTCGTAGACCTCCGTGACGGAGGCGGGCACGAACGGTGCCGACCTCGCGGCGGTGACCGCCGTCTCCAGCGTCTGGGCGAAGCGGCGCGTCGCCCCCGCGATCAGCTCCTCGGCGGTGTCGGCCGCCACGTCGAGGACCAGCGCCAGTTCGGGCGCCGTCAGGCCGCATACCTCCGACAGGAGCAGGACCTCACGCTGGTGCGGCCGGATGTCCCGGAACACCCGCTCGATCAAGGCGGTGGCGGGGTCGGCGACGGAGTCGACGGCCGGCAGCGCGTAGCTGACGTCCCGGCGGTAGATCTCCCGGCGCGCGAGCGCGTACAGCGCGGCGCGTGCGGGCGGCTCGGCGGTCGGGGCGGTGGTGAAGACGGCCACCACGGCGTCGGCGGCGGACGCGGTCTCACCGAGCTGGTCGTGGCAGTACGCGAACAACCCCGCCACGTGACGCTCGTAGAGCTCGGCGATCAGCTCGCTCCTGGAGCGCTGACCGGTGAGCGGTGCAGTCACGACCGGCTCCTCTGAGTTTCGTGCTGGTCCGTATCGGAGGGACGCGGCGGAGGGACGGGAGAGGTGTGAGAGTAATCATGCCAACACATCACCGCGCCACGCATCATGAGATGCCCTATTGATAGATATCTAGGCCCGGATATCTGAGGTTCCCACCGTAGGCTGGCCGCCGGGTGGTGTGTCCGGAACGGGTCGCGTTGGATATCCGAGGGGTTCACGGGGAAGAGCGAGTGGGCCTCCCGATGTTGGCTTGATCGCACACTCTTTCGAAGGGCGAGATGGCGTGATCACGTTCGAAGACGTCACCAAGCGCTACCGGGATGGAACGGTGGCCGTGGACGACCTCAGCCTGGAGGTGCCCACGGGTGCGATCACCGTGTTCGTGGGCCCCTCCGGCTGCGGCAAGACCACGTCGCTGCGGATGATCAACCGCATGATCGACGCCACCTCCGGCCGCATCACCCTGGACGGTCAGGACGTGCGCGAGATCGACCCGCCCACGCTCCGGCGCGGCATCGGGTACGTGATCCA
The DNA here is from genome assembly GCF_014161375.1 of Microbispora sp. H10830. Lineage (NCBI taxonomy): Bacteria > Bacillati > Actinomycetota > Actinomycetes > Streptosporangiales > Streptosporangiaceae > Microbispora > Microbispora sp. H10830. The sequence continues at coordinate 399,741 of NZ_JABBWX010000005.1, read as the reverse complement.
GCAGGCGGGCCTGTTTCCGCACCGCAAGATCGTGGACAACGTGGCGACGGTGCCGTACCTGCTGGGCTGGAGCAAGAAGAAGGCGCGCGCCCGCGCGATGGAGCTGCTCGAGCTGGTCGGGCTCGACCCCGGCCTGGCCGGGCGCTACCCCTTCCAGCTCTCCGGAGGGCAGCAGCAGCGCGTCGGCGTGGCCCGGGCGCTCGCGGCCGACCCTCCGGTGCTGCTCATGGACGAGCCGTTCAGCGCCGTCGACCCGATCGTGCGGGCCAGTCTCCAGGACGAGCTGCTGCGGCTGCAGTCGGAGCTGCGCAAGACGATCGTGTTCGTCACCCACGACATCGACGAGGCGGTCAAGCTCGGCGACACGGTGGCCGTCATGCGCGTCGGCGGGCGGCTGGCCCAGATGGCCGGCCCGGCCACGCTGCTCACCGAGCCCGCCGACGACTTCGTCCGCGAGTTCCTCGGCCGCGACCGCGGCATCCGGCGGCTGTCGTTCATCTCGGCCAAGGAGGTGCGGCTGAGCCCGTCGCCGTCCGATCTGGTGACCGACGAGGACGGCAGGCCGCTCGGCTGGCGGACCGCGGACGGGCTCGCGGCGCACGGCACCTTCAACCCCGAGACCGACTCGCTGCGCGTGGCGCTCGACGCGGCGTTGCTGTCGCCCAACGGCACCGCGGTCGCCGTGGACGAGGAGGGCCGCGTGCGCGGCGTGGCCGGCCGGGACGCGATCGACGAACTGCTCGCCGAGTACGCGCCGTCCGCCGCGGGCCGCGCCCCGGGCGGATCGAGCGGCGGCTCCTCCTCCGGCGCCGGCGACTCCGAGGGGGCGCCCGCGTGACCGATGAGCCCCTGGTCCGCTGGGACTGGATCGCGCGCAACTGGGCCAACGGAGGCCCCACCGCGATCAGCGCCCTGCTGGAGAACCACGTCGTGATGGCCTTCCTGCCCGTGCTTTTCGGGCTGGTCGTGGCCCTGCCACTGGGCCTGGCCTGTGTGCGCTGGCGCTGGCTCTACCAGCCGACGGCCGCGCTGATGAACGTCACCTACTCGCTGCCGTCCCTCGTGCTGTTCTCGATCTTCCTGTCGGTCACCGGTCTCACCCGGTCGACCGTCGTCATCCCGCTGACGTTCTTCGCGCTCGCGGTCCTGATCCCCGCAGTGGTGGACGGCCTGGCCTCGGTGCCCGATCCCGTACGGCAGTCGGCGGTGGCGATGGGGTTCCGGCCCGCGCGCCGGCTGCTCCGGGTCGAGTTGCCGGTCGCGGTGCCGGTAGTCCTGGCCGGGCTGAGGGTCGCGACCGTGTCCAGCATCAGCCTGGTCAGCGTGGGCGCACTCATCGGCCAGGGCGGGCTGGGCAACCTGTTCATCGACGGCTGGCAGCGGCAGTTCTACACGCCGATCGTGGTCGGGATCGTGCTCATCGTCCTGCTCGCCGTGCTCGCCGACGGGCTGCTCGTGCTCGCCCAGCGGCTGCTGACCCCCTGGTCCCGGGCGAGGAGGACGGCGTGAACTGGCTGGCCGACTTCTTCGGCGACGCGGGGCACTGGTCGGGCCCGGACGGCATCCCGGTCCGGCTGCTGGAGCACCTGGAGTTCTCGGCGGCGGCCTTCCTCGTCGCGGCGCTGATCGCCGTGCCGCTCGGCATGCTCATCGGCCACACGGGCCGCGGCGCGCTGCTTGTCGTGGTCGCGGCGAACGCCGCCCGGGCGTTGCCGACGCTCGGCCTGCTCGTGCTCGTGGTGCTGCTGGCGGGCGTGGGGACCGTCCTGCCGGTGCTGATCCCGCTGATCGTGCTGGCGGTCCCGCCCATCCTGGTGAACACGTACGAGGGCGTGCGGGGGGTGGACGCCGACCTGCGCGACGCCGCGTACGGCATGGGCCTGCGCGGGCGTCAGGTGCTGTTCCGGACGCTGACCCCGGTCGCGCTGCCGCTGATCCTGCTGGGCCTTCGCCTCGCCGCCATCCAGGTCGTCTCGACCGCCACCGTCGCGGCGTTCGTCGGGCTGGGCGGGCTCGGCCGGTTCATCATCGACGGCCTGGCCACCAAGACCTATGCGGATGTGATCGGGGGAGCGGTCCTGGTCGCCGCCCTCGCCCTGGCCGTCCAGTTCGCCTTCGTCCTGCTCGACCGGGTGGCCGTGTCACCCGGTGTCCGCCAGGGCCGCTAATTCCGTTATTATCGCCCTAAAATGAAGGGATTTTTGGTATGAGACGTATCTTCGGCGTCGCGGCGGTCGCCCTGACCGCGGCGCTCACGTTATCGGGCTGCGGGGGCTCCGACCCCCTTTCCACGACCGCGTCCGCCGCTCCGGCGGCGTCGGGCTCGGGCGACGCCGCCGCCGCGAAGGTCGTCGTCGGCTCCTTCAACTTCCCCGAGAGCGTCCTGCTCGCCTCGATGTACGCCCAGGCCCTTCAGGCCAAGGGGGTCACGGTCGAGGAGAAGCCCAACATCGGCAGCCGCGAGGTCGTCTACGACCAGGTCAAGAGCGGCGGCCTGACCGTGCTGCCCGAGTACGCCGGGTCGCTGCTGGCGTTCGTCGACAAGTCGAGCACGGCCAGGACCAAGGACGAGATCCTCGCGGGCCTGAAGGCCAAGCTGCCCGCGGAGCTGGAGATCCTTGAGCCCGCCGCGGCCGAGGACAACAACTCGCTCACGGTCACCAAGGCCACGGCCGACAAGTACAAGCTCAGCACCATCGAGGATCTCGTCAAGGTGGCGAAGGACTTCGTGGTCGGCGGTCCGCCGGAGTTCAAGCAGCGCCAGGAGGAGAACTTCAAGAACGTCTACGGCCTGGAGTTCAAGCAGTGGAAGCCCACCGGGGACACCACCGCTGACGCGATCAAGAGCGGCACGGTCCAGGTGGGCAACGTGTTCACCACCGACCCCAAGATCGTGCTGAACGACCTCGTGCCGCTGCAGGACAACAAGAACGCCTTCGGTTCGGAGAACGTGACGCCCCTGGTCTACAAGGCCGGGGTGAACGACACCGTGACCTCCACGCTGAACGCGGTCTCCGCCAAGCTGGACACCCAGACGCTGGTCTCCCTGATGAAGCGGATCTCCGTCGACAAGGACGACCCGCCCGTGGTGGCCAAGGACTGGCTCACGCAGAGCGGCCTGCTCTGACAGCGAGCTCGTAGGTGAACGCCTCCCGGTGGAGCATCGCTCTTGCTCCGAACCGGGAGGCGTTCGTCTGCGCTCACCGGACGGCGATCAGTCCGATGCGGTGTCGTGTCAGCGGCCGCGTCAGCACGGCGACGGCCCGATGTCAGCGCGGCCGGCGATCGTGGATGTCATGAACGGCTCAGCGATCGCGGCCTCGGGGCCGCGGAAGGCTTCCGAAGACAACACCGTGCTCGCCGGACGATGAGGGGAATGGCCATGGAACACACCGTCACCACGATGCCGACCGCGCGTCAGCCCGGCTGTCCCTTCGACCCTCCGGCGGAGCTGATCGACGCCCGCCGGCACGGCCCGATCAGCCGCTACCCCTTCCCGGACGGACACGAGGGCTGGCTGATCACCGGATACGACCTGGTCCGGTCGGTCCTGGCCGACCCCCGGTTCAGCTCGCGCAAGGAGCTCATGCGCCACCACCCGCTGATCGACTTCGGCGAGATCGAGGTGCCCCCGGCGCCGCCCGGCGAGTTCCTCCTCATGGACGAGCCGCAGCACAGCCGCTATCGCAAACCGCTGGTGGGCAAGTTCACCGTACGGCGGATGCGACAGCTCACCGAGCGCGTCGAGCAGGTCACCGCCGACCACCTGGACGCCATGGAGAAGGCGGGGCCGCCGGCGGACCTGGTGACCGCGTTCGCCAAGCCCATCCCCGCCGTCATCATCTGCGAGCTGCTGGGCGTGCCGTACGAGGACCGGGGCTCCTTCCAGGACAACATCGACAAGTTCCTCGGCGGGGAGGCCGGCGACGAGGAACTGATCGCGGCCTACACCGCGACCCAGCGATACCTCGCGGAGCTGGTGGCCGCCAAGCGCGCCAACCCCACCGACGACGTGCTCAGCGACCTCACCGACAGCGACCTGACCGACGAGGAGCTGCAGGGGATGGCCCTGATCCTGCTGTCGGCCGGATTCGACACCACTGCGAACATGCTGGCGCTGGGCACCTTCGCGCTGCTGCAGAACCCGGACCAGCTGGCCGCGCTGCGCGCCGAGCCCACGCTCATCGACGGGGCCGTGGAGGAACTGCTGCGCTACCTGACCGTCGCGAAGACGTTCATGAGGACGGCGCTGGAGGACGTCGAGCTGGGCGGCCGGACCGTCGCGGCCGGGACGACGGTCATCCTGTCCCTCAACACCGCCAACCGCGATCCCGAGCGCTTCGCCAACCCCCACGTGCTCGACCTGCGCAGGCAGGACGGCGGCCACCTGGCCTTCAGCCACGGCATCCACCAGTGCCTGGGCCAGCAGCTCGCCCGCGTCGAGATGCGGGTCGCCTTCCCCGCGCTGCTCGACCGCTTCCCCACGCTGCGCCTGGCCGCACCGGCTGAGGAGGTCGACCTGCGGCCGGAGACCGCGGACATCTACGGAGTGAAGAGCCTCCCGGTCACCTGGGACGTGTGACCGCTGGATATGCCTGATCCGCGTCTGATCCCCGGCCGGATCGGACGGCGCACGGCGGGGCGGCGACAGACCGTGATTTCCCCCGTCGACGCAGGTGGGCGGGGTGCGCGCGGTGGCGGTTAGCCGATGTCGCCACGGCTCGGCACAATTGCTGACGTGCGAGTCGAACTGCTCGGACCGTTCGAGGTCCGCAACCGCGACGGGTCCGTGGTGGAGGTTCCCGGGATTCGGCTGCGCGCACTGCTCGCGGCGCTCGCCCTCGAACCCGGCCGGATCGTCACGCGCGCGAGGCTGGTGGACTGGATCTGGGGGCGACGGCCGCCCGCGGACGAAGCCAATGCCCTGCAGGCGTTGGTGTCCAGGCTGCGCAGGGTGTTGCCGGACGGCGTGATCGAGGCGGACTCCGGCGGCTACCGGCTGGCCGTGGCGCCTGATGCCGTGGACGTGTGCCGGTTCGAGGACCTGGTCGGTCAGGCCCGTGCCGCCGACCCCGCGGCGCGGGCCGATCTGCTGCGCTCGGCCCTGGCGCTGTGGCGCGGTGCGGCCATGGCGGACATCGCGCTGCGAGACAGCGACGCGTTCGACGCCGTGGTCGCGCGTCTGGACGAACTCCACGTCGCCGCGCTCGGGGACCGGGTGGACGCGGACATCCGCCTCGGCCGCGGCTCGGAGCTGGTCTCCGAGCTGACCGAGCTGGTCGCCGCGTATCCGCTGCGGGAGGGGTTCGTGGCGGCCTTGATGCGAGCGCTCGCCGAGGCGGGACGTACGGCTGAGGCGTTGACCGTGTACCAGCGGACGCGTGAGCGGCTCGCCGAGGAGCTGGGCGCCGATCCGTCGGCCGAGCTCTCCGCGCTGCACACCGCGTTGCTGCGGGGCGAGCTGGGCGCGCGGGCGGACAACCACAGGACGAACCTGCGCGCCGAGCTGACGAGTTTCGTCGGCAAGGACGACGACGTCTCCGCGGTGGCCGGCCTGGTGGTCAAGCACCGGCTGGTCACCGTGGCGGGGGCGGGTGGCTCCGGCAAGACGAGGCTGGCCACGGAGACCGCGCGGACGATGCTCGCCGAGCTGCCGGACGGGGCGTGGCTGGTCGAACTGGCCTCGGTGCGGGCGGGCGGTGACCTGGCGCAGGCCGCCCTTACCGCGATCGGCCTGCGTGACCAGGCACTGCTCGGTGCCGCACGGGGTGGGGAACCGATGGATCAGCTCGTCGCCGCGGTCCGGGAGCGCGCGATCCTGCTGATCCTGGACAACTGCGAGCACGTGATCGAGGCGGCCGCGGCTTTCGCGGACCGGCTACTGGGGGAGTGCCGGAGGCTGCGGATTCTGGCCACGAGCAGGGAACCGCTCGGTATCACCGGGGAGGTGCTGTGGCAGGTCGAGCCGCTCGCGCTGCCCGCGAAGGGAGCGGACCCCTCCGAGGCCGGGTCCTCGCCCGCGGTGCGGCTGCTGCGGGACCGCGCGGATCTGGTGCGCAAGGACGTCGGCTCCGACGCGCGCACCCTGTCGGCCATGGCGCGGATCTGCCGGGCGCTCGACGGGATCCCGCTGGCGATCGAACTGGCCGCGGCGCGGCTGCGCACCATGTCCGTCGACCAGCTGGCACGCCGGCTCGATGACCGATTCCTTCTGTTGACCGGCGGCAGCCGTACGGCGCTGCCCCGGCACAAGACGCTGCGCGCGGTCGTGGACTGGAGCTGGGATCTGCTGACCGAGGCCGAACGCCGCGTGCTGCGGCGGCTGTCGGTGTTCTCCGGCGGGGCGAGCCTGGACGCGGCCGAACGGGTGTGCGGGGACGAACGGGTGGACGAGGCGTTCGCCGGGGAGCAGGTGCTCGACGTGCTGACCGCGTTGATCGAGAAGTCGCTGCTGCTCGCCGACGGAGAGGGCGCACCGCGCTACCGGATGCTCGACACGATCAGGGAGTACGCGGCGCACCGCCTCGCCGAAGCCGGGGAGACCGAGCCGGTGCGGCGGGCGCACCTCGCCTACTTCATCGAGCTGGCCGAGACGGCCGATCCGCACCTGCGCCGGGCCGAGCAGCTGGAATGGCTGGCCAGGCTCGAGGCCGAGCACGACAACATCAGCGCGGCGCTGCGCGGGGCGATCGCCGAGGGATGGGCCCAGGAGGCGATGCGGCTGGTCGGGGCCGCGGGCTGGTACTGGTACCTCGGCGGGCACAGGGCCGAGGGCACCGAGTTGAGCATCGCGGCGTCCTCGATGCCCAGCGAGGTGACCGGTGAGGTGTCCGACGAGGTGCGGGCGATGGCATACCTCATCGTGACGATGTTCCTGACCTCCGGGGTCGGCGGCGACCAGTATCAGGCGCGGGAGTGGATCCACGAGGCGCACCGGCTCGCCCAGCGCAGCGGGTATCGCCACCCGCTGCTCGGGTTCGTCGGGGTGCTGGAGCGGATGTTGCAGGGCCCGGCGGAGTTTCTCCCCGCGTTCGAGCCGCTCATCGCCGACGACGATCCGTGGGTGCGCGCGCAGGCCAGGCTCGCTCGTGGCCGGCTGCGGCTGATGCTCGGCGGCGATGAGACCGATGTGGACATCGACGCCGAGATCGCCCTTGCCGAGTTCCGGACGCTGGGCGAGCGGATGGGGATCTCGCTGGCGCTGACCTTCCTGGCCGATCGGCTCGCCATGCGCGGCGAGTTGGCACGCGCGTGTGAGCATTTCGAAGAGGCGATCGTGGCGCTGACCGAGGTGGGCGGGGCCGAGGACGTGGTCGGCCTGCTGGCGCGGCAGGCTCAGCTGTACTGGCTGCTCGGCGACGAGCGGTCCAGCGCTCGCGCCATGGCGGAAGCGCAGCGGCGCGCGGGCGGGATCGCCTGGCCGGACTCACTCGCCGAGCTGGCGCTTGTGCAGGCACAGCTGGCGCGCTGGCGCGGCGAGCCGGACCAGGCACACGAGCATCTGGCCACGGTGCGTGCGGTGCTGAACGACGCGGAAAGGGGCGACTCCGTCCGTGCCTCGATCATGGACCTGTACGCCTACCTCACCGAGGATCTCGACAAGGCCCGCGCGTATCGGACCGAGGCGCTCCGCGCGGTCATGAAGTACGAGTATCCGCCGGCGATCGCCGAGGTGCTGATCGGGATCGCGGATCTCGCGCTGCGCCAGGGAGACCACGAGCAGGCCGCGCGACTGCTCGCGGCGAGCGACGCCGTGCGCGGCACGCCGGATCGTTCGCAGCCGGATGTTTCCAGGATCGCCGCGGACGCGCGGAATCGCCTCGGCGAAACCGTGTTCACCGAGGCGATCCGTGACGGCGGGAGGCGGGACTGGCGCGAGCTGGCCGAGATCACGCTCGCTTGTTGAACGACGCGCGCGCCCACAGGTAGCCGACCAACGTCAGCCCGGCACACCAGGCGATCGCCGTGATGGCCGAGCCCGCCGACGGCGCGCCGGTCAGCAACCCGCGCAGGGTTTCGATGATCGGGGTGAACGGCTGATACTCGGCGAACTGCCGCGCGCCGGGCCCCATCTTGCCGGCCGGCACGAACGCGCTGCTCAAGAAGGGCAGGAGCATCAGCGGGACAGCGGCGAGGCCCGCGCTTTCCGGCGTCTTCGCCGCGAGACCGAACGCGACGGTCAGCCAGCCGATCGCCAGCACCGTCAGCGCGACGATGCCGATCACACCGAGCCATTCCGCGAAACCCGCCGACGGCCGGAATCCCATCAGGAACGCGACGCCGGTGACGAACGCGATGGCCACCAGGCTCCGCAGCATGGTGACGATCACGTGCGCGTTCAGCACCGCGGCCCGGGACACGTCCATGACGCGAAGCCGGTTGATGAATCCGGTCGTCATGTCGGAGTTCACCGCGATCGCGGTGGCACCGATGCCGTAGCAGATGGTCGTCAGCATCAACCCCGGCGTCGCGTAGTCGGCGTAGTCGACGCCGACGCTGAACGCGCCGCCGAACACGTAGACCATCAGGAACATCAGGAAGACCGGCATGACGATGCCGTTGAACAGCGCCACCGGATTGCGCATCGTGTGCCGGAAGTTGCGCCGCAGCATGGTCGTGGAATCCGCGATGACCTTCATCGGGCGTTGACCTCCTTGTTCGCGGTGCCGGTAAGGGCGAGGAAGACGTCATCCAGGTCCGGGGTGTGCACCGACAGCTCCTCGACGTCGACGGAGTGCGCGTCGAGCCGTTCGAGCAGTGCGCGCAACGACCTCACTCCACCGTCGCCGGGCACCTGCAAGGTCAGCTCTTCGTCGTCCCTCGTGGACCCGGGCAGGATCCGTGCCGCGGCGTCGAGTTCGTCCCGGCCGGTGAACCGCAGCCGGACATGGCTGCCGGGAACCCTGCGCTTGAGCTCGCCGGCGGTGCCCTCCGCGACCAGCCGGCCCTGATCGAGCACCGCGATGCGGTCGGCGAGCTGGTCGGCCTCCTCCAGATACTGGGTGGTGAGGAAGATGGTCGTACCGCCGGCGACCAGTTCCCGGATGATCTCCCACATGGTGCGGCGGCTGCGCGGGTCGAGTCCCGTCGTGGGCTCGTCCAGGAAGATGATCTGCGGCTCGCCGACCAGGGTCATGGCGAGGTCCAGCTTGCGGCGCATGCCGCCGGAGTAGGACGCCGCCGGTTTGCCCGCCGCTTCGGCCAGATCGAACCGGTCGAGCAACCGGCCGGCGATTCGTCTGCCCTCCGCCTTGGGCAGGTGCAGAAGATCCGCCATCAGCAGCAGGTTCTCCTCGCCGGTGAGCAGGTCGTCCACCGAAGCGAACTGCCCGGTGACCCCGATCGCCGCGCGCACCGCCTTGGTCTCCGTCGCCACGTCGTGCCCGGCGACGACCACCGTGCCGGCGTCGGGTGCCAGCAGCGTGGTCAGCACGTTCACCGTCGTGGTCTTGCCGGCGCCGTTCGGCCCGAGCAGGGCGAAGATCGTGCCGGCCTTGACGTCCAGGTCGATGCCGTCGAGCACGACCTTGTCCTTGTATGCCTTTCGCAGTCCCGAGGCCGCGATCGCTGATCCGTTCATGGCGTTCACGATCGCCGACCGCTCTGATACCGGGCCGTTGCCGTGCTGACGCGGCCGCTGACACGGGTTGTGTCTCCCGCTTCGCTCGGCGGGACGCTCGGGTTGCCCGCTTCGCTCGTCGCGGTGTTCGGTGTCTCCCGCCTATCGGGACAGGGCGAGGTTCACCACGTCGGCGACGGCGCCGTCGGCGCAGGCGCCGACCACGACGTCCGCCGCGGCCCGGACGTCCGGGTGACCGTCGCCGACCGCGACCCCGAGCCCGGCCAGCGCGATCATGTCGATGTCGTTGGGGTTGTCCCCGACCGCGGCGATCTGCTCGAGCGGCACGCCGTGGGACGCCGCCAGAGCGCGGAGCGCGGTGCCCTTGGTCGCGCCTTCGGGCAGCACCTCCAGGTAGGTGGCCTCGGACCGGACCGTCACGGTGCCGGGGATCGCCAGGTCGGGGAGCGGGTCGCCGATCAGCATGCACTTGGTGATCCCACCGGGCGGCAGGGCCGACCAGTCGCCCGGATCCCGCAGGTCGATGCCGTCGCGCCGGGCGTAGTCCCGCAGCTGCGGCACGTCGTGCACCGCCAGCGCCTCGCCGCCGCAGAACGCCACCGGATAGACGCCCTCGGGGAGGTCGCCGAACATCTCCAGCAGCGTCCGCCACGCGCCCGGCGGCAGGTGACGGGAGCGGAGCACCGCTCCCGTGCCGAGGTCCACCGTACGGGCGCCGTTGTAGAGGATCGCCGCTCCGTCGAGCCCCAGCTCGTCGTAGAACGGCCGGGCCGACAGCTCCATCCGCCCGGTGGCGATGACGACCTCCCCGCCCGCGGCGCGGAAGCGGCACAGCGCGTCCCTGCTGGCGGGCACCATGGCGAGGTCGCGCCCCACGAGCGTGCCGTCCAGGTCGGTCACGATCCAGCGGATCACGAGGCCGCTCCGGCCGCCCCCGCCGCGACCGCCGCCGAGATGCCCGGGAAGACCTCGGCCATCACCGACCCGGCGAGGTCGAACCCGCCGACGCACGCGACGTAGCCGCCGGGGGTGAAGACGCTGCCGGACAGCGGGACGAACACCCCGCCCGCCTGCGCGACCAGGAGCGACCCGGCCGCGACGTCCCAGGCGTTGACGTTCGTGCCGTGCGCGACGTCGGACCAGCCCGCGGCGACGTGCGCGAGCTTCAGCGCCGCGCTGCCGGGACGGCGGGTGGTGGCGAAGGCGTGCTGGATGCGGGCGAACCGGTGCAGCGCGTCGTCGCCACCCGCGCTGAGGTCGCGCGGGGTGGGGTAACTCGACAGCAGCACGGCCTCCCGGTCGGTGCGGGCGCCGGAGCTGCGCAGCGGCACGCCGTTGCAGAAGGCCCCGCCGAGCGAGGCGGTGTACTCGTCGTCGCGCACGGGGTCGTAGACGACGCCCGCCACCACCTCGTCGTCCACGGCGGCGGCGATCGAGGTGCAGAAGAACGGCAGTCCGGCCGCGAAGTTCGCGGTGCCGTCGATGGGGTCGACGTACCAGCGGACCTCACCCTCGCCGCGTACGCCGCCCTCCTCGCCGACCACCACGCTGCCGGGGCACAGGCGGTCGATGACCTCCCGGATGCGTGCCTCGGCCGCCTTGTCGTGCTCGGTCACCGGGTCGTGGAAGTCGCGCTTGGTGGTGATCTCGGGCCGGGAGCGGAAGGCGTGGCGGAGCATGTCGCCGACCGATCTGGCCGCCCTGACCGCGATGGCGGCCAGCTCACGTGAGGTGTTCAGGTCCATGTCTCCTCCAGAAGGGTCAGCAGGCCGCGCGGGTCCTCCACGGTCGCCTGGGGGCTCTGGCGCACCCGGTAGGGGATCTTGCCGGTGCTGCCGGAGACCATCAGGACGGTCGCCCCGACTCCGGCGCGGGCGCCGCACACCACGTCGCGGTCGTAGTTGTCGCCGACGTACCAGACCTGGGCGGGGTCGGCGCCCAGCGCCCGGCAGGCGATCCAGATCATCTCGGGGTTGGGCTTGCGCACGCCGACCTCGTCGCTGTAGACCTGCACGGCCACCTGGCGGTCGAGCCCGGCCGTCGTCATGAAGTCGCGGTGGACGACGCCGCACAGCGCGTTGCTGACGACCGCCGGAGTGACGCCGTTCGCCCAGCAGGCCTCCAGCAGCTCCTCTATCCCCGGCCGGAGCTTGCGCCCGCTGCGCAGCTCGCCCATCCGCCGGCACAGCGGGGTCGCCTCGGCGGTCACCAGGGTGCGGGCCTGCTCGGGCCAGTCGCCCCCGACGTAGTCGGCCCAGAACTCCCGGTGTGTCATCTCCTCGGGCGCGAAGCGCCGGGAGGTCGAGTCCTTCCAGTACTTGTCGGCGCGCGCGCCCGCCCGGATGTCGGTCTCGACCTCCTCGACGGTGAGGCCGTCGAACCCCGCACGGCGCAGGAGCCCGTGCACCTCGGCGGCGAGCTCGGCCGCCCATGACGGGCGGCGGGCGGTCTCCACGATCACGCCGCCGAAGTCCAGCAGCAACGCCACGGGCCTGATCATGCCACCGCCCCCTTCGCCGCGGACACGGCTCCGTCCCAGGCGGACAGCCGCGCGCCGTCCGCGCCGAACAGGTGCATCCGCTCGGTCCAGCAGGTCACCACGTCGCCGGGGGCCGCCTCGACCGGGGTGTAGGACACCGCGTAGAGCTCGGTGTCGAGCACGCGCAGCCGTACGGTCCAGGACGACCCGGCGGGCAGCACGGCCTCGACGACGGCCTCCTCGCACCAGGAGGCGCCGGGCGGCGGCCCGAGGCGCAGCGCCTCGGGCCGGATGCCGACGGCCGCGGGCACGCATCCGGGTACGCGGGCCTCGGCGAAGCGCAGCAGCGACCCGGCCAGGCCGGCGGGGGAGGGCCCGACGTCGACGATCGCCATCGGCGGGCTGCCGACGAACTCGGCGACGAAGCGGTTGGCGGGCCGGTCGTACATGTCCATCGGCGCGGCCACCTGCTGCAGCTCGCCCTCGTTCATCACCGCGACGTCGGTGGCCATGGTGAGGGCCTCCATCTGGTCGTGGGTGACGAAGACGATCGTCGCGCCCGACTCCTCGTGGATGCGCTTGAGCTCGGCGCGCATCTCCAGGCGCAGCCGGGCGTCGAGGTTCGACAGCGGCTCGTCGAGCAGCAGCACCGACGGGTTGACGGCGAGCATGCGGGCGAGCGCTACGCGCTGCTGCTGGCCGCCGGACAACTGGGAGGGATACCGGTCCATGGCGGCGTCGACGTGCACCATCTTCAGCGCGGCCTCGGCCCTGGCCCTGCGCTCGGGGGCGGGCACCTTGCGCATGCGCAGGCCGAACTCCACGTTGTCGCGCACGGACAGGTGGGGCCACAGCGCGTAGTTCTGGAAGACCAGGCCCATGCCGCGCTTCTCCGGCGGGACGTACAGGCCGCGCTCGACGGAGTCGAGCACCCTGTCTCCCACGGCGATGGTGCCGGCCGTGGGCTGTTCAAGACCGGCGATCATGCGCAGGGTCGTGGTCTTGCCGCAGCCGGAGGGCCCGAGGAGGCACATGAACGCGCCGTCGGGGACGGTGAGGTCGAGGTTCTTCACGGCGTGCTCGCCGCCGCCGTAGCTCTTGGCGACTCCGGTCAACGTGATGGCTGGCATCTATCCTCCTAGCCCGGACGCCAGGCTGCTCTTGGTCAGCCGCTGGGTCAGGTACGTCATGGTGAAGGAGACCAACGCGATGACGAGGACGACCGCGTTGGCGAGCTGGGTGTATCCGTAGTCCACGAGGCCGATCGACAGCGTCGTGAGCAGTTCGGTGCCGGTCGTGGTGAGCATGACCACGATGCTGAGCTCCTTGAGCCCGGAGATGAACGGCAGCACGATCCCGGTTACGAGCGCGCCCTTCTGGATCGGGAAGATGATCCGCCCCATCCGCTGGAACCAGGGCGCGCCGGCGATCTGCGCCGCCTCCTCCGGCTCGCGGCCCAGCTGCGTCATCGCCGCGATGCCCGAGCGCGAGCTGTACGGCAGGTGGGTCACCGCCATGACCAGGATCAGCAGGAACGTCGTGCCGTACAGCGCGGGGATCGGGCCGCGGGCCACGGCGAACAACGACAGCGACGCGGCGGCGAACGCGATGCCGGGGACGAGATAGGGCAGGAAGGAGACCTGGCGGAGGAAGAAGGCGACGCGCGGTGCCGTCCCGCGCACCACGACATACCCCACCAGCAGCCCGGCGACCGCGCAGATCACCGAGGCCAGGCCGACGATGCGCAGGGAGTTCCACGCCGCCGCCCACAGCTCGGAACCGCGGAAGACGCCGTGCGGGAACCCGACCGCCCCGGGCAGCCGCTCGGCGAGCCAGTAGTCGAGGGTGAAGGTCGACAGGTCCAGCGGCGTACGGGTGACCGTGGACAGCAGCAGCGTGAACACCGGGACCAGCACGCTCACCCCGAAGACCACCAGGCCGAGCGCGAACGCCGGCCAGCGCATCCGGCGCAGGTCGCTCAGCCGGTCCATGCCGCCCTTGCCGCCGACGGTGACGAACCGGCGGTGCTCGCGGGTCATCCGGGTGTCGGCGAGCACGATCACCACCCCGACGACCACGATGACCGTGGCGAGCACGGACGCCACGCCCGTGCTGCGGTCGCGGATCGACTGGAACAGCCCCGTCGACAGCACCCGGAAGTCGGCGGGCAGCCCCAGCACGTACGGCGTGCCGAACGTGCCGAGCACCCGGCCGACCACCAGCAGCACGGCCGACGACAGCGCGGGGAGCATCAGCGGGATCACGATGCGGCGCACGACCGTGCGCTGCGGCGCGCCGAGGATGCGCGCCGAGTCCACGAGTTGCGCGTCGATGCGCCGCAGCGCGTTGCCGACCAGGAGCAGCACGAACGGGTAGTAGTGCAGCCCGAGGGTCACGATGATCGGCAACGCGCCGTACGCCAGCCAGTCGGGCGTGTGCACGCCCCGCGCCTGGAGGAACCCGACCTGACCGCCGGCGCGCTCGTTCTTGAACAGCGTGAGCCACGCCAGCGAGAAGGTCCACGACGGCAGCATGTAGGGGACCACCAGCGCGCCCGCCAGCCACTTGCGCCCCGGCACGTTGGTGCGGGTCACCAGCCACGCCATGCCGCCGCCGAGCACCAGGGCGAACAGCACGGTGCCCAGCGCGACCACCAGTGTGTTGAGCAGCGGCTGCCAGAACAGCAGCCCGCTGATCTGGGAGCGGAAGACCCGCCAGAGGTAGTAGCCGGTCCACTCGCCGGCCGCCTGCCCGGCGTGCACGTCGTCGCCGTACTGCAGGCGGAAGGCGTCGGACAGCACGGCGATCAGCGGCGCCACGACGAGATAGCCGAGCACGACGACGAGGATCAGCCCGAGCGCGGCAGTCGGGTCGTGGCGCAGGACGCGGAGCCGATAGAGCAGCCTGCGCGATCTGGGTGGTCGGGGCGGCGTCTCCGCCTTGGTGACAACAGCCATGGGGGGTACTTCCTCCGAGGTCGGGGACCGCCGCGGTGCGGGGCCCCGCTTTCAGGGTTGGCGGGAAGCCGGGAAGGGGCGGGGAACGGGCCGTCGGGTTTCGGACGCGGCGGAGCGGGGTTTCCGCCTGGTGGGACGCGGCTCAGTGGCTGCGTTTGAGCATGGCGTCGGCGAGCGCGTCGGCGGCCTCGCCGAGCCGCCGGCCCACCGCGTCGAGGCGGCCCAGCAACTCGCGCTCGCGCAGCGTCTCCATCCGCAGCGGGCCGCGGAACAGCTCGGCGAGCCGGGCCTGGCACAGCTGCCGCAGGCGGTTGCAGCACTTGCGGGTGGCGAGCACGGCGACGGTCACCGAGCCGGGGTCGTCGAGCATCTTCAGCACGGCCGCGTCCAGCTCGGCCAGGCCGTCGATCACCGCCTGCAGCGGCTCGACCGCGAAGCCGAGGTCCTCCGGCCCGAACAGGTCGGTCTCGCGTACGTAGTCGCGCAGGTGGTCGAGGACGTCGTCGATCGACCGGGAGAGCCGGAACAGGTCCTCCCTGTCGATGGGGGTGGCGAGCACCCGGCGCAGGGTCTCCACGAGCTCGCCCCGCGCCGCGTCCCCCTCGTGCTCCACCTCGGTCATCCGGGCCCGCGCGGCCGGCCGGTCCGTCGCGCCGGTGGCGGTGGCGCGGGCGAGCCCGGCCCCGTCCCGCGCGACCGCGATCTGCCCGCGGACCAGGTCGACCACCCGCCGTGCCGACCGCCCCCGCAGGTCGTCCCAGGCCCGCGAGAACCGGCGGGCGCGCCCGCGCGCGCCGGTCACAGCAGCCTGAGCGTCAGCCCCGCGAGGCAGCCCAGCGCCAGCGACGACGGCAGCGTGACCAGCCACGCCGTTCCCATGTTCACCACTGCCTGCCATCGCACCCTCCGTGCTCCTTCGCTTGCCGCCACGCCGACCACACCGGCCGTGATGGACTGGGTCATGCTCACCGGGCTGCCGAGGGCCGAGCTGCCGAGCACGGCGCCGGTGGCCGCCGTCTCCGCCGAGACGACGTGCAGCGGCCGGGTGATGACCAGGCCGCGCCCGAGCCGGGCGCCGACCCGGGGGAGACCCGCCAGCGCCCCGGCGAGGAAGAGCGCCGCGAGGACGGCCATCCACACCGGCGGGACGTCGACGGGTCCCACCCGGCCGAGCCCGCCGCGGCCCACGCCGATCGCGACGCTCGCGACCGCGATCATCTTCTGGCCGTCGTTCACCGCGTACGCCAGGCACTGGGCCGCGTACGCCAGCAGGTGGGCGGTGCCCACGAGCCGGGGCATCCGCTGGTAGGACGGCACCCGGCGGGACGCCGTCCCCAGCAGGTAGCCGAGGACCAGCCCGGCCAGGGGCGCCCCGGCCCCGACCGCGAGGACGGTGGCCACCCCCCGCCACGCCACCGGCAGCCCCGCGCCGAGCCCGGCGCCGGTGATGCCGCCGATCACGGCGAGCGTGAGGCTCGTGGGCAGGCCGCGGCCGGTAAGGATCGCGACCACCGTCACGGCGACCACCACTCCGGTGAGGAACGCCGTCGCCCCCTGCCCGGTGTCCAGCCCCGCCAGCCGTTCCGTGAACGTCCGGGCGACCGTGACGCCCAGCACGTACGGCCCGGCGAACAGGGCCGCGGTGAGCAGGGCGGCGGCCGTCCAGCCCGGTGAGCGGGGGAAGCGCAGCCCGAGCCCGATCAGGGTCGCCCCGTCGTTGGCCCCGCTGATCAACGTGAAGAGCACCGCCGCCGCGGCGAACGCGAGCGTCCACCCCATCAGAGGTAGGGCCGCTGGTCACGCTTGGCCTCGTCGTAGCGCTCGCGCGCGGCGCGCGCCTCGGCGAGCCCGGACACCTCGGCCACCGGCACGTCCCACCACGCCTCGGCGGCGGGCGCGGGGCCGGGGACCGTCTCGACGTAGACCACGGTCGTGCGGGGCGACGCGACGGCCTTGGCGAGCGCGGCACGCAGGGTTTGCGGATCGGCCGCCGTCAGCACGTCGGCGCCGAGGCTGGCGGCGTTGGCGGCGAGGTCCACCGGCAGCCGCTCCCCGTCGAGCCGGCCGTCCGGGCCGCGCTTGCGGTAGGCGGTGCCGAGCCGGAGCGCGCCGACCGACTCGCTCAGCGCGCCGATCGAGGCGAAGCCCTGGTTGTCCACCAGGACGATGACGAGCTTGACGCCCTCCTGCACGGCGGTGGCGATCTCCTGGGCCATCATCAGGTAGGAGCCGTCGCCGACGAGCACGAACACCTCACGCTCCGGGGCGGCGAGCTTCACCCCCAGCCCTCCGGCGATCTCGTAGCCCATGCAGGAGTAGCCGTACTCGACGTGGTACTGCCCGGGGTCGGAGGCACGCCAGAGCCGGTGCAGGTCGCCCGGCATCGACCCGGCCGCGTTGACCACCACCCCGCCCGCGGCGACCTCGTTGAGGACACCGAGCACCACCGGCTGGGTCAGCTCGGTCCCGCCGTAGAACCGGTCGGTCTCGGCCTGCCACCCGGCCGCCAGCTCGGCCGCCCGGCTCGTCCAGCCGGGGTCGGCCCGCCAGTCCACGTCGCCGAGTGCCTTCAGGGCCTCCCGCGCGTCGGCGACGAGCGTCTCGGCCGCGTGCTTGGCCGCGTCGAACGCCGCCACGTTGACGTTGAGGAACCCGGCCTGCCGGAACAGCGTCCGCGAGGCGGTGGTGAAGTCGCTGTAGCGGGTGCCGATCCCGATGACCAGGTCGGCCTCGCGGGCCAGGGTGTCGGCCGCGCGGGTCCCGGTGTGCCCGATCGCGCCCACGGCGCACGGATGGTCGTACGGCAGCGCGCCCTTGCCGGCCTGGGTCTCGGCCACCGGCACGCCGTGGCGTCCGGCGAAGCGGGCCAGCTCGGCGCAGGCGCCGCTGTACTTGACCCCGCCCCCGGCGACGATCAGCGGGCGGCGCGAGCCGCGCAGCAGCTCGGCGGCCCTGGCCAGGGCGGCGGGTTCGGGGACCGGCCGGGCCACGTGCCAGACCCTGCGGGCGAACAGCTCCTCGGGCCAGTCGTGCGCCTCGGCCTGCACGTCCTGCGGCAGCGCCAGCGTCACCGCGCCGGTCTCGGCCGGGTCGGTGAGCACCCGCATGGCCCCCAGCAGCGCCGCCGGAAGCTGCTCGGGCCGGTTGACCCGGTCCCAGAAGCGGCTGACGGGCTTGAGGCAGTCGTTGACGCTGACGTCGTACGACCGGGGGTCCTCCAGCTCCTGCAGCACCGGCGAGGCGACCCGGGTGGCGAACAGGTCGCCGGGCAGCAGCAGCACCGGCAGCCGGTTGATCGTGGCCAGCGCGGCCCCGGTGACCATGTTGGTCGCGCCCGGCCCGATCGAGCTGGTGCAGGCGAGCGTGGACAGCCGGTCGGACTGCCGGGCGTAGCCGACGGCCGTGTGCACCATCGCCTGCTCGTTGCGGGCCAGATAATAGGGCAGCGGGTCGTGGGTGCCCGCGCCCTGCTCGGCCAGGGCCTGGCCGATTCCCGCGACGTTGCCGTGCCCGAAGATGCCGATGCACCCGGCGATCAGCCGGTGCTCCACGCCGTCGCGCTCGATCCACTGCTGCGCGAGGAAGCGCACCAGCGCCTGCGCCACGGTGAGCCTCGTCGTGTTCGTCATGAGACACCTCCCAGCCGGGGATCGACGGGCTGGTCGGCCCACGAGCCGCGGATCCACGCGTGCCTCGGGTCGTCGGAGAAGGCCATGGACCGCTTGTCCGCCGGGCCGGCCAGGACGTTCAGGTAGTAGAGGTCGTAGCCGGGCGCGGCCATCGACGGGCCGTGGTAGCCGTGCGGGACGAGCACCACGTCGCCCGCCGACACCTCGGCCAGCGTCTCGTGCGTGCCGTACACCCGCTGGTAGCCGGGGCCGCCCTCGAAGTAGTAGATCTCCTCGAGCACCGCCTCGTGCTCCGACGGCGTGTCGTGCTTGTGTGGCGGATAGGACGACCAGTTGCCGCCCGGCGTGATCACCTCGACGGCCACGAGCTTGTCGCAGTCGAAGGACTCGGGGGAGCAGAAGTTGTTCACCTGCCGGGTCGCCTGCCCCGCGCCCCTGATCTCCACCGGCACGGCGTCCGCCGGGCCATACCTGATGGGGAAGCGGCGGGTGGCCCGGGCGGCAGGGAGCGCGACCCTGCCCCTGCCGGTGATCGTGACCCGGGCGTCGATCGGCAGGTACGCGAAGTCGGTCGGCCCGGAGAACACCGAGGGGCGTCCGGTGAGCGACAGCCGCAGGCCGTCGGCGACGACGTCGCACGCTCCCGCCAGCGGCAGGACGAGCATCTCCTCCTCGCCGGTGGACAGCTCCACCGGCCGGTCCGCCAGGTCCACGACCCGCAGCCCGGCGTACGTCCAGCCCGCGGCCTCGGGGGTGATCTCGACGTCCCAGGGGCCGGAGGCGGCCGTGCCGTGGGGAATGTAGGTCATGTGGTCTCCAGCAGGGTGACCGCGGCGTCCACGGCCGCCGCGACGTCGTCGTCCGGTGGGTAGAGCAGCGCCCGCCCGGCGACCAGGCCGCGCACGCCCGGCAGGCGCAGGGCCTTGCTCCAGGAGTCCCAGATCTCGTCGGAACCGGGCTCGCCGCCGAGCAGCAGGACGGGCAGCGTCGTGGCCTCGAGGACGCGGTCCATGTCCTCGGTCACCGGGAGCTTGAGCCAGGTGTGGGCGGAGGTCGCCCCCAGCCCCTGGCCGACGCTGATGGCGCGGATCATCGCCTCGGGCGACAGGTCGTGCCGCACCACGCCCCCGACACGATGGGACCAGAACGGCTCGATCATCGCCATCAGGCCGTGCCGCGCGAGCTGGGTCACGGCCTGCCCGCAGCTCGCCAGCGTGGCGACGGTCGCGTGGTCCTCCAGCCCGATGCGGCAGAGCATCTTGCCGCCGTCGAAGCCCATCGCCGCGAGCGAGTCGGCGTCGTAGGCGGTGAAGCGGTCGTCGAACTCGAACGCCGCGCCCTGGACGCCGCCCCGGTTCATCGAACCGATCACGATCTTGTCGTCGAGGGCGCCGAGCAGCAGCAGGTCCTCCACGACGTCGGGAGTGGCGAGCAGCCCGTCCACGCCGGGCCGGGCCAGGGCGGTCGTCAGCCGGTCGAGCAGGCTGATCCGGCTCTCCATCGCCATCGGACGTCCGGCCACGCCGAGCGCGCCCCGGGCCGGATGGTCGGCCGCGATGATCAGCAGCCGGTCGCGCCCGCTCCGCAGCGGACGGCGCCTGCGGGCCGCGGCCGCCTCGGCCACCCGCTCCGGGTGCCAGGCCCGGTCGTCCAGCAGGCGGCGGTAGTCCTCCTCACGCATACCCGGCGTCCCCCCTTCCTGCTTCTCCCCGAGGGGCGTCCCCCTGGATGACGTTCCCCGGGTCCGGGGGGAGTCCCCGTGCGGAACCCCGCGTCACGACGATCTCGATCTCGCCGAGGGTCGGCATCGCCGGAGCGCAGGCCAGCCGGCCGGCGACGATCGCGCCCGCGGCGTTGGCGAACCGCAGCGTCCGCTCCAGAGGCCAGCCCGCGAGCAGCGCGTGGCACAGCGCTCCGCCGAAGGCGTCCCCTGCGCCCAGCCCGTTGACCACCTCGACGTCGACGGGCGGCACCTCGGCCGTCTCGCCGGCCGTCATACCCAGCACCCCCGCCGATCCCCGCTTGATGATCGCGAGTTCGACCCCGGCGTCGAGCAGGGCCCGGCCGGCCGCCTCGGGATCGCGCAGGCCGGTGGCCACCTCGGCCTCGTCGAGGTTGCCGACCGCGACCGTCACGTGTTCGAGCGCCTCGCGCACGTGCCGCCGGGCCGTACGCGGGTCGGACCAGAACATCGGCCGGTAGTCGAGGTCGAGCACGGTGTGCGGGGCGCGTCCCCGGGCCTTCAGCGCCGTCAGGTGCGCGCCACGCGACGGCTCGTCCGACAGCCCGGTCACGGTCGTCCACAGCAGCGCCGCGCCGGTGACGGCGGACAGGTCGAGCTCGGTGGGAAGGATCTCCAGGTCGGGGGCCTTCGGCCAGCGGTAGAAGAACAGCGGGAAGTCCTCCGGCGGCCGGATCTCGCAGAACGTCACGGGGGTCGGCAGGCCGGGCACCGCGGTCACGTACCGGTCGTCCACGCCGTACTCGCGCAGCGCGTCGTGCACGAACCGCCCGAACGGGTCCGCGCCGGTGCGGGTGATCACGGCGCTGCGGCGGCCCAGACGGGAGGCGGCCACGGCCACGTTGGTCGGGCTGCCGCCCAGGTATTTGCCGAAGGTCGACACCTGCCGCAGGGAGACCCCGACCTGCAGGGGGTAGAGGTCCACCCCGACCCTCCCCATGGTCAGCACCTCCGGCGCGGCCGCCTCAGTGCCCGTCTCAGTGCCGGTCACGCGTCCTCCGGGGAGGCCAGGCCCGTGAGGTAGGCCAGGCTCGCACGCACGTCCGCCAGAGGATCGGCGTCGGCCGACGTGAGGATCACGTCCTGCTCCATGACGTACCAGCCGGTGTAGCCGGCGGCCGTCAGGCCGGAGACGATGCCCGCCACGTCGACGTCGCCGCGGCCGAGCGGACGGTACATGCCGGCCCGCACCGCGTCGGTGTAGGTGAGCTCGCCCGCCCTGACCCGTCCGGCGAGGTCCGCGTCGACGTCCTTGAGATGCGCGTGGGCGATCCGCTCGGGGGCCTTCCTGACGACGTCGAGCGGATCGGCGCCGCCGGCCAGCAGGTGCCCGGTGTCCAGGCAGAGGGAGACGGCCGAGCCTTCCAGGACCCGCTCCACCTCCTCGCCGGTCTCGACCATCGTGCCCACGTGGGGGTGCAGGGTGACCAGGTGGGAGATCTCCCGGTCGATCCGGTCGAGGGTGGACAGCAGCGTCCGCCAGCCCTCGTCGTCCAGGGCGGGGCGTCCGTCGTAGCCGTCCACCCCGGTCGCGGCGGCCAGCACGACCACCGCGTCCGCCTCGAAGGCGGCCACGGTGTCCCGCAGGGCGGGCAGCGGGTCGTGCGCCGGGTCGTGCAGGACGACCGGGACGAAGCCGCCGATCGCACGCAGGCCGTAGCCGCCCAGCAGGGCGGCGCGGTGGTCGGGCTCCGGCGGCAGGAACCCGTCCGGGCCCAGCTCGGTGGCCGTCAGCCCGAGCGCGGCCATCTCGGCCAGCACACGCTCCGGGGTGAGCTGGTGGCCCCAGCCGGGCACCTCGCAGACTCCCCAGGAGATGGGGGCGGCGGCGATCCTCACTTCGTCACCTCCGTCACGCGGACGGGACGGTCGGTCCGGCGGGACAGGTCCGCCGCCTCGGCCACGTACAGCGCGGCCAGGGCGTCGCGGACCGTGCAGGGGCTCTCCCGCTCGCCCCGCGCCGCCTCGAGGAAGGCGGTCATCTCCGCGACGTACGCCTCCTCGAACCTGGCCTGGAAGTCCGGCCAGGGGTCGCCGTCCGGCGCGAAGCCCTCGGCCGAGCGCAGCGGGGTGCGCCCGCCGAGCCCCGCCGCCCATGCGCCGCGGGTGCCGGCCAGCTCCATCCGCACGTCGTAGCCCGCGCCGTTGTAGCGCGAGCCCTGCAGGGTGGCCAGCGTGCCGTCGTCCATCGTCAGGATCGCGGCGCTGGTGTCCACGTCGCCCGCCTCGGCGAAGTACTCCTCGCCGCGGTTGGCGCCGGTCGCGTAGACCGTGTCCACCTCGCGCCCGGTGACCCAGCGCAGGATGTCGAAGTCGTGGATGTGGCAGTCGCGGAAGATGCCGCCGGACAAGGGGATGTAGCCGGCGGGCGGAGGCGCGGGATCGGCGGTGATCAGGTGGACGCGGTGCAGCACGCCCAGATCGCCGGAGCGCAGCGCGTCGCGGGCGGCCAGGTAGCCCGCGTCGAAGCGGCGCTGGAAGCCGATGTGCACGACGGCGCCGGTGCGCTCGACGGTCTCGGCGACCCGCAGCGTCTCCTCCGCCGTGGGCGCCGCCGGTTTCTCGCAGAACGCCGGGACGCCCAGCTCACAGGCGCGATCGAGCGCCTCCGTGTGGGTGGACGTCGGAGTCGCGATCACCACGGCGTCCGCGTCGAAGGGGTCGCCGACCGTCGCGGACAGCCGTGCCGTAGAGAACCGTGCCGCCACCTCCTCCGCCCGGCTCCGGTCCACGTCGGAGACCACCAGCTCGTCCGCGAGACCGGCAAGGGTGGCGGCATGGAAGACGCCTATGCGGCCAAGGCCCAGCAAACCCACACGCATGTGTCAGCTCCTCGTCCAGGGGCCTCCAGTTCTAGATGAGCGGAAGGTAAAGGTCAAGAGTTTGTCCTGACATTCGGATGAACTATCATCCCGATGAGATAAGCGTTACTCAGCGCTCGACGAGGGTGACCTCGAGGGAATAGTGCGAGGCGCGGTACACATGCGAGCCGTGCTCGACCGCCCGGCCCTGGTCGTCGTAGGTGGTGCGGACCATCGTGAGCAGCGGGCAGCCGCGCCGCTCCTCCAGTAACCGGGCCTCCGCCGGGGAGGCCGCGCGGGCGCCGATGCGCTGGTGTGCCACCCGCATCCGGATGCCGGTCTGGCGCAGCATCTCGTAGAGCCCGCGCTCCATCAGCGACTCGGCCGTCAGCGGGGCCAGCCCGACCGGCAGCCAGTTGTGCAGCAGGGCGAGCGGCTCTCCCATGGCGAACCTGATCCGCTCCAGCCGCAGCACCTCGGTGCCCGGTTCGACGCCCAGGGCGGCGGCGACCTCCTCCTCGGCCGGTACGGTGTCCAGGGACAGCACCCGGGTCTCCGGCTCCTGTCCGGCCCGGCGGAGGTCGTCGTACAGGCTGGTGAGCTCGACGGCGCGCTTCACCTGTCCGTGCACGACCTGGGTGCCGACGCCGCGTTTGCGGACGACCAGGCCCTTGTCCACGAGGAACTGGATCGCCTGGCGGATGGTGGGGCGGGAGAGGCCGAGTTGCTCGGCGAGCTGGATCTCGTTGTCCAGCCGGGAGCCGGGGGGCAGCTTGCCGGCCTGGATGGCCTGCGTGATCCGCTCGGCCACCTGGAAGTAGAGGGGCACGGGGCTCGACCTGTCGAGGTCGATGTCCAATCTGGTGACTGTCACGACTCGACGGTAGCTGACATCAGAATGTCTTGACCAATGCCACAGTGGCCTGATTAACAGAAGATGTCCAGTTCGCGACTGCGGTCATTATGTCTTGACAAACTGTTCACGTGACGTTCATCGTGGAGCACACCGCGGCGCCGGATCGGGGCTCTGGGCGGCGCCCGACGACCCCCCGAGAGGCAAGAGGAGTGACGCCACCTTGAGGCGTACCCGGAAGATCGTTCCCCTGGCACTGCTCGCGCTCGCCGTCGCCGCCTGCGCGCCCTCCACCGGCCCGGACGCGCCGTCCTCGGCGACGAGCGCCGAGCCGTTGCCCGGCCCCTCGATCGACGCGTCCCTCGACCTGGACGCGCTGGTCGCCGCCGCGAAGAAGGAGGGCGGCCTGCTCGTCTACGACTCCAGCGGCGACATCGAAGAGGTGGCCAAGGCCTTCACCGCCAAGTACGGCATCCCGATGGAGGGGGTGAAGTCCGACACCCCGCAGACCGCCGAGAAGATGACGAGGGAGCACGCGGCCGGCAACGTCACCATCGACGCGGCCATGTACGAGGACGGCGGCGTGCTGGTCGGCCAGCTCATCCCGCAGGGCGTCGCGCGGACGTGGGTGCCGGCCGACCTGAAGGACCAGATCCCCGCCGAGAGCCGGAACCCGCTGCTCGCGCTGTCGAAGGCCACGGTCTTCGCGTACAACACCAAGCTGTCGCCCGGCGGATGCCCGATCAAGAACGTGTGGGACCTGACCGAGCCGGAGTGGGCGGGCAAGCTCGTCATGCAGGACCCGCTCGGCAAGCCGACCGTGCTGTCGTTCTTCACCCAGCTCGACGCCCACGGCAACCAGGCGCTGGAGCAGGCCTACCAGGCCAAGTACGGCAAGCCGCTGCAGACCGAGGAGAAGAGCGCCGCCTACGAGTGGGTCAAGCGCATCTCGGCCAACAAGCCCGTGCTGACCGGCTCCGACGAGGACATCTCGGCCGCGGTGGGCGCGCCGAACGCCACCGACAAGAAGATCGGCTTCATGTCGATCTCGAAGTTCCGCAACAACGAGGACAAGGGATACGCCCAGGCGACCTGTGAAGGGATGACGCCGTTCGCCGGCTTCAGCTACCCCAAGTACGTCGCGATCGCCGCCAAGAGCAGGCACCCCAACGCGGCCAAGCTGTACGTCCACTTCATCATGACCGAGGAGGGCGTTAAGCACGAGATCGGCGAGGGCGGCGTCTCCGGCAACAGCACGGTGAAGCCTTTGGTCACTCCGGACGGCCTGAGCGACTGGAAGGGGCAGCTCTTCCACACCGACCCCGCCGGGCTGCTCGGCGACCTGCGCAACCGGCAGACGGTCTCGGACTTCTGGCGCGTCAATCACGGCTGACCCGGTGAACGGAAAGGCCCCCGGGGATACCCGGGGGCCTTCTGACGCGCCCGCGTCAGTCGCGCGGGTCCCAGCCGTCGGTGTCCACGTCGAGGTCGAGCTTGTCGGCGATGTCGTCCCACTTGGTGAACTTGAAGCCGGTGATCTCCCGGCCGGGCTCGGCGGGGGTGTTCTCCCCGTCGTGCGCGACGAACAGGCCCTCGTCGAAGTCGCCGAGCGGCACGTTCAGCACGGTCGAGCCGTCGCTGTGCTCGACGCCGTCGCTGCCGTTCTTCTCACCCACGCGGAACTGGCCGAGGTAGGAGTTGGATCCCTCCCTGCGGTAGACGGCGAAGGTGCTGTCGCCCTGGCTGGAGGCCAGCAGGTAGCCCTTGCCGTCCTCGCGGTAGTAGATCGTCAGGCCCTCGGCGTCCGCCGCCAGGTGTGTGCCGCCGTAGCCGGGGTCGGTGCCGGGCGTGCACTCGTCGGCCTCGGCGTCGTACGTGCCCGGCACGCCGAACTCCTTGGTCTTGTCCACCAGCACCGGTGTGCCGGTGAGGTCGGCCCGCATCCGCCAGATGCCGACGTCCTCCTGGGCGGCGTAGAGCACGTCCTTCTCCTGGTCCACGACCATGCCCTCGACCTGCGGCTGGACTCCGGGCTCGTCGCACGGGGTCCAGCTCTGCCCGTTGGGCAGGGCGAACGACGCGGGCAGGTCGAGTGTCCTGACCAGCTGGTAGCCGACCTTCCCGCCCGGCTTGGGCAGCAGCTTCACCAGCCCGACCGAGGTCCGGTGCCGCCGGCTGACCAGCGCGTAGGTCCCGGTGGAGTCGGTCCAGGTGGCCAGGCCGTACGCCGTCTCCTTGTCGTCGACCTGCTCCTGCGTGGAGTTGAAGACGAACGGCGCGGCCGGGTCGGTCACGTCGGTGAGCCGGCCGTGGGAGATGGCGTAGATCCTGAGCTGGTCGCGGCCCCGGTCGGAGACCACCGCGAGGTCGCGGTCGCCGAAACCGTAGGCCACGTCGACGTTGTTGAACCTGCCGACCTCGTCGTCGGGGCCCGGCGCGGCGGGCGCGGGCAGGTGCTGGACCTGCCGTCCGTCGAGGTCGTAGACGAAGAGCCCGGCCTCCTTGGCGGTGCCGATCACCACGCTGTCGTCCGAGTCGTGGGGGTCCACCCAGATGGCGGGGTCGTCGCCGTTGGCGTTGCCGCCGGCCTCGTCGTCGTACAAGGCGGGGGTCTCCACCTGCGGGTACACGGTGGCGACGCCGCTGCTCGACGCGGGGACCGCCGCCCCGCCTATCAGGGAGATCGTCAGGGTGGCAAGGAACAGCCCGGACAGGGGACGCATCGCGCCTCCTCGGTTGGGGGATGGTGTCGCCTCGACCGTAATGACCAATTAACACCAATGCAATAGGTCATACTTATGTCATGACATACATACAGCCAAGAGATCGGTTGCGTGGGCCCGGGCCGCGGTGGCACAGTCGCACGCCGGAGGGGAAGGAGCTGGGTGTGGGACCTGGGCAGGGACTGTTCACCGAGGCCATGGGGCAGCTGGCCGCGGGCGTGGCGGTCGTGACGGTCAAGGACGACCGCGACGACCTGGGCACGACGGTCGCGACCCTGATGTCGATGTCGCTCGACCCGCCGCTCGTGCTGATCAGCCTCGACTCGGCCGGATATCTCGCCGAGGTGTTGCTGCGCAGGGATCGCTGGGCCGCGAGCGTCCTCGCGGACGGCCAGCAGGCGGTCGCCTCCAGGTTCGCCGCGGCAGGACGGCCGGGCGCCCGGCTCCTGCTGGCCGGGGTCGCCCACCATCGCGGCGCGCACAGCGAGGCGCTGGTCGTGGAGCGCGGGGTGGCGGCGATCGAGGCCGAGACGATCCAGGTCGTCCCGGCCGGCGATCACACGCTGTTCATCGGGGAGGTCCTCGGCGTCGACTACGTCGACGCCTCCAAGGCCCCGCTCGTACGGCTGCGCTCCCGCTACCGGATCGTCCAGTAGCCGGGCAGCACGAGCGGGCCGTACGCCGGGAGGCCGAGCTGCCCGGCCATCCGCGCCAGCGGCCCCCACGCCTCCAGACGCACCCGGGCGAGCGCGGCCGACTTGTCCTCGCTGGACTCCGGCGGGCGCAGCCGCTCCAGGGGGTGCATGCGGGGATAGGTCCGTACGGGGGCGTCGCCGGCCAGCCCGGCCCGGCGGCGGGCCAGGGCGAGGGCGTCCTCCAGGCCGCCGAGCTCGTCGGCGAGACCGGCCGCCCTGGCGTCGGCGCCGGTCCACACCCGGCCCCTGGCCAGCTCGTGGGCCCGTTCCTTGGTGAGGTCGCGGCCCTGCGCCACCTTGCCCACGAAGTCGTCGTAGATGCGGTCGAGCCAGGCGTTCACCCGCTCCCACTGCTCGTCGGAGAACGCGGTGGACGGCGAGAACATCCCGGCGTTGGCGCCCTCGGCGACCGACTCGGTCACCACGCCGAGCTTGCCGAGCAGCTCGCCGACGACGGGCTTGCCGCCGAACACGCCGATCGAGCCGGTCAGCGTGCCCGGCTGGGCCACGATCACGTCGGCGGCCATCGACACGAAGTAGCCGCCGGAGGCCGCCACGTCGCCCATCGACACGATGACCGGCTTACCGGCCCGGCGCGCCAGCACGACCTCCCGCCAGATCGCGTCGGAGGCGACGTACGACCCGCCGGGGCTGTCCACGCGGAACACGATGGCCTTGACCTTCTCGTCCCGGCGGGCCGAGCGCAGGGCGGCGCAGATGGTGTCGGAGCCCATGGCGCCCCCGCCGCCCAGCGGTGAGCGGCCGCTGCGCCCGAGACGGATCATGCCGTTGCCGTGGACCAGGGCGACCGTGGCCGCTCCGGGGTGCGGAAGCCTGCCGGACAGCGCGCTCTTGGCGTACCGCGACACGTAGAGCAGGTGCGCGCCGTCGTCGACGGTCTCGGCGTAGACCTCGTCGCGATACTTCAGCTCGTCCACGAGCCCGGCCTCGACGGCCTCCGACCCGATGAACGGGCCCTGGTCGATCAGCTCGCGCACCCGCTGGGGGTCGAGGCCGCGCCCCTCGGCGACGCCGGCGACGATCTGCTCGGTGACCGACTCGGCGATGCGCCCGGCCGACTCGCGATGGGCGTCGGTCATGTGGTTCTGGGTGTAGGTGTTGGCCGCGGTCTTGTACTCGTGCCGCTGGCCGATCTGATACCGCACCCCGGCCTTGGCGAGCGCGTCGCGCAGGAACCGCTGCTCCAGCGCCACCCCGGTCAGGCCCACGTCGCCGGAGGGCTGGAGGTAGACCCGCTCGAAGGCGCTGGCCAGGTAGTAGGGGACGGTGCCGGCGCCGAACTCGCCGAACGTCTCGGCGAACGCGACGGTCCGCTTGCCCGCGGCGCGCAGCTTGACCACGGCCGTGCGCAGCTCCTGCACCATGCCGAGGCCGAGGGGGTTGCCGCCGATCTTGACGATCAGCGCGGTGACGCGAGGGTCCTTGCGGGCGCGGCGCAGGCCCGACAGCACCTCGGCGAGGCGCGCCTTGCGCATGGACAGCAGGGCGGTGACGGGGTCGGCGGGCGGACCTTCCGACAGCCCCTCGGTCAGGTCCAGTTCCAGCACGAGCGGTGCGGTGCGGCGCTGCCGCAGCTTGCCGACCGTTTCTACGATCGTCCTCGTCGCGTCCATAAATGCCACCATAAGCGAAGGTTTCGCCAGGATGGCCGGATGATCAGGGCCCCCGCGCGAGACGCGCGGGGGCCCCGATCGGCTCGAAGCGGTTACTTCAGGCCATTGGACATGGCGCCGATCAGTTCACCGTTGGAGGTGTCGCCGCTGAACTCCCAGAAGAAGGCCCCGCCGAGACCCTGGTTTTTGGCGTAGGTCATCTTGCCGCCGATCGTGGCGGGGGTGTCGTAGCTCCACCAGTTCGAGCCGCACTTGGCGTAGGCGGTGCCGGCGACCGTGCCGGTGGCCGGGCAGCTGGTCTTGAGGACCTTGTAGTCCTCGATGCCCGCCTCGTACGTGCCGGGTGCGGCGCCGGTGGCGGTGCCGCCGGGCGTGTCCTGGGTGACGCCGGTCCAGCCGCGGCCGTAGAAGCCGATGCCCAGCAGGATCTTGTTCGCCGGGACGCCCAGGCTCTTCAGCTTCTGCACCGCATTGTCGGAGTAGAAGCCCGCGACCGGGATGCCGGAGTAGGACGTGAGCGGCGAGTGCGGAGCCGTCGGGCCCTTGGCGTCCCAGGCGCCGAAGAAGTCGTAGGTCATGACGTTGTACCAGTCGACGTACTGCGCCGCGCCGCCGTAGTCGGCGAGGTCCATCTTGCCGCCGGAGTTGCCGTCGGCGGTGATCGCCGCGGTGATCAGGTAGTCCTTGCCGAACTTGGCGCGCAGTGCGGCCATGAGGTTCCTGTACGCCGCAGGGCCGCTGCTGTCACAGCTGAGGCCGCAGGCGTTCGGGTACTCCCAGTCGATGTCGATGCCGTCGAACACGTCCGCCCAGCGCGGGTCCTCGACCAGGTTGTAGCAGGAGTTCGCGAACGCGGTGGGGTTGGCCGCCGCCTGCCCGAAGCCGCCCGACCAGGTCCAGCCGCCGAAGGAGTAGAGGATCTTGATGTTCGGGTACATCGCCTTGAGCTTGCGCAGCTGGTTGAACGCGCCGCGCAGCGCGTTGGGGTTGTCCCAGGTGTCGGCCTTGCCGTCCACGCTGTTGGCCGTGGTGTAGGCCATGTCGTAGTCGGCGTAGGAGTCGCCGATCGCGCACTGGCCGTTGGTCACGTTGCCGAAGGCGTAGTTGATGTGGGTGAGCTTGGCGGCCGAGCCGCTGCTCACGATGTTCTTCACGAAGTACTGCCGGCCGTAGACGCCCCAGTCGGTGAAGTAGCCCATCACCTTCTTGCCGCCGGGCGGCGGGGGCGAGCTCGGGCTCGCCGAGGGCGATGCGGAGGGAGACGCGGACGGCGAGGGCGAGGCGGACGGGCTGGGGCTCGGGCTCTTGCTCGGGCTGGCCGAGGGGGAGGTGGTCGGCCCGCCGGCGCAGGGCGCGCCGTTCAGCGTGCAGTTCAGCGGGGTCGAACCGCCGGGCGCTCCGATGAAGCCGAAGCTCGCCGACGCGCCCGCCGCGAGGCCGCCGCTCCAGGAGGGATTTTTGAACGTGTAGTGGTTGCCGCTCTTGGTCATGGTGGCGTCCCAGGCCGAGCTGATCGTCGCGCCCGACGGCATGTCGACCTCGACGGTCCAGCTCGGCAGGGCGTCCGACCCGGCCTTCACGGTGAACTTGCCCTGGAAGCCGGATCCCCAGTCGGAGTCGACGGCGTACGTGGCGGTGGCGGGGGTGGCGGCGGTCGCGGTCCCGAGCGCGAGCGGCGCGAGTAACGCGGCGCCCGCGATCACGGACCCTAGGAGGATCTTTCGCAACGGAGCTCCTGCTCTTGGGGGTAAAGGACAGGAAAGTTTCCTATTAGTTAGGAGAGTAAGCACTGACCGCGAAGGGGTCAACGCCCTTGTGGCCCTCTAAGCGTCGGTTAAGCCTCCGCTAAGGTCGCGGCGCCGTCCTCGGTGACGACCGGGCCTGCTCCAGTGCCGCGACAACCGACAAGATCCGCCTGGGGCGAAGATCGGCGGGAGGGGCACTGGCGTGCCGCAGCATCCGACGTTTGCCCCATGGCCCAGGCGTCGGCCCCACTGCTTGGATCATGCTTCTCGCGATATGAGCTGCTCAGTACGATCCTGAGGATCTCAGGAGCTTTCCACGAAGCGCGCGCCCGGCCCGGGCGTGCGGCAGACGTCTTCCGGGGCGAGGTGGCTGTGCCCCGCAGCGCACTCGAGGACGACCTTGACCGGCTCGTCGCAGGAGCTCGCATCGTCGACGGGCCGGTGCCGGACGATGACCGACGGGCCCTGCGGGTCGGCGAGGTATGTGTCGCCCCATTCCAGGAGCGCCACGAGCGTGGGCCGCAACGCCCGGCCCTGCTCGGTGAGCTCGTAGGCGAAGCGCTGCCGATCCCCAGGCTCCTGATAGGGCACGCGGCGCATCACTCCCGCGGTCACCAAGGTCTCGAGCCGAGTCGCCAGGAGATTCCTGGCGATCCCGAGGCGGGAGTGGAACTCTCCGAACCGGCGCGCGCCGTCCAGCGCTTCACGAACGATCAGCAGCGACCAGCGCTCCCCCACCACCGAGAGGGCGCGCGCCACCGAGCAGTTCACCGGGTCGATTCGCCGCGTCTCCATGGGACGAGTGTACCCATCTGGGTTTACAAGCTGTACTTAGCCCTCGTAGACTCCCGCCTGAGTTGAAGAATTAAACTCATAAAGGAGATCGACCATGCCCATGCTCGACGTGTACATTCCCGAGGGCGCGCTCCAGCCGGACGCCGAGGCGGCCCTGCTGAACCGCATCACCGAGATCCTCGTCCGCAACGAGGGATTCGACCCCGCCGACCCGGTGAGCCGTTCCGTCTCCTGGCTCTGGCTGCACCGACCGGCCGGCATCTACGTCGGCGGAGAACCCGCGGACGCACCTCGCTACAAGGTCGTCCCGTCCGTCCCCGAGGGCCAGCTCGACGAGCAGAAGCGTGCGAGCGTCATCGCCGAGGTCACCGAGGCAATCCTCGACGCGGAGAACGGCGCCTGGCCGCGTGACGCCAGCCGGATCTGGGTATTCCCCACCGAGATCCCCGAGGGTCACTGGGGCGGCTGGGGCCAGATCAGGCCGCTCGCAACGATCCTCGCCCGGCTCACCGGCGGCGACACCAAACGGGCCCGTACGCTCGCGCGTGAGCGGATCGCTGCCACCCGAGCCGAACACGCCCGCCTGCCCTGATGAGCGGCGAACGAAGTGGGGATCGATGCGGCCGGTGACACAGTCGTTAGGATCAGCCCGATTCAGGCGACGTTGGCCTTGGCCACGACCTCGCGGAGGCGTTCGTCGGCGGCGTGCTGGTTCCGTCGGATGATGTAATGGCGGATCATGCTGCCCTGCTTTTTGTGGGTGGCGTGGTCGGTGCTGTCCAGGGTGAAGTAGCGCAGGGCGGTGAACTGGGCCTCGATGCGGTTGAGCCAGGAGCTGTTGGTCGGCGTGTAGGCGAGTTCGACGTTGTTCGCCGCGGCCCAGTCGCCGACGCGGCTGTCCTTCTTCGTGGTCAGGTGCGGGGAGAAGTTGTCGAGCACGAACGCGATGCGGATCTCGGGCGGGTAGAGACCGCGCAGACAGCGGCCTGTGCCGCCCACCGCGCTCGGCCCACTGCCGCCCAGGGTGGGGCTGGAGGTTAAGCGGGCCGAACTCGTCCAGACAGAAGGCGACTTCAGGCTCACCCTCCTCTGGCATGACCTCGCCGTCGGCGATCGCGTAGAGGTGCTCGACGCGGGCCTTCTTCGTGGCGTAGTCCGGGTCGCGGGAGGTCGTCCAGGTCTTTATGCGTTGAAACGACACGCCCTCCCCTCGGAGCAGGACCCACAGGCCCTCATGGCTGATGTCGTCGACCACCTCCTCGGCGCAGGAAGTCGGCCGGCTTGGCCAGGCTCCAGGTCGAGAACGCAGGCCGTGCTCGGCCGGCTTGGACTTGGCGATCTTCTTGATCTGGCGCCGCTCGGGCAGCGTGAACGTCCTGGGCCGCCCGCCCATGTACTTCGGGTAGAGCGCCTCGAAGCCATCGGCGTTGAAGTTGTGGAGCACGGCGGGGCAAACGTTCTCTGATGCGGCACTAGGGAGTGGTTTCCTGCCGGCAGGAAGTGCCGGTGACCATGTTGCCGGTGGCGGCGGTGATGACCGAGTCGAGCCGGTCCCGGGTGCGCAGGAGATCGGTGATGCGCCGGTCGACATGCTCGCGCTCCGCCGCCAACCGCTTGAGCAGAGTGGGAGTGGCGCGGCCGTCGATGACGCACGGCAGGAGCTCGACGATTGTCTTGCTGGACAGCCCGGCGGCGTACAACTCCTGGATCAGCCGGACCCGGTCGACCGCGCTCTCGGGGTAGTGACGCTGGCCGCTGGGGCTGCGCTCGGCGCTGAGCAGATTCTGCTCCTCGTAGTAGCGCAGGGCCCGGACACTGACGCCGGTCCGGGCGGCGAGTTCTCCGACGCGCATCTCGTCTCCTGTGTGACATCCGTCGCGCGACTTGCCTCTCACGTCAACGTCAGGTTTTAGCGTAACCGGCGTGCGCCTCACCGAAGGACTTTCTCCTGGTCGGTCTCCCGACGCACGAGGGCTCGAGCGGGAGGGGCGCGTGAGACGCGTCCTCCACCAGGACAGCCTGACCCCATCCACACGCACCACGCCTGGAAGAAGCACACGCATGCCCACGTACAAGACGACCGGCCTCACCGGCCCCGCGTCCACTCCGACCGTATCGGTGAAGCCGGTCGTGCTGCCCGCACCCCGGCGCGGCGAGGACCTGCACGTACGCGTCTCCGCACCGGTCAGCGGCACCAATCTGCCGATCGTGCTGTTCGCCCACGGATTCGGCTCGAACCTGGACGGCTACGCACCCTTGGTCGACCACTGGGCCTCCCGCGGCTTCGTGGTGATCCAGGCCACTCACCTCGACTCCAGGCGCCTCGACATCGCCGCGGACGATCCCCGCAAGCCCGACATGTGGCGCTACCGCGTGCAGGACATGAAGCGGATCCTCGACGAACTCGACACCCTGGAGGCATCCGTGCCCGGCCTGGCCGGCCGGGTGGACCGCAGTCGCATCGTCGCGGCCGGACACTCCTTCGGCGGCCAGACCGCGGGCATCCTCGTGGGCCTGCGTGTCACGGACCCGAAGACCGGAACCGCGCAGGACATGTCCGACCCCCGGGTCATGGCCAGCATCCAGCTGGCCACAGCCGGCAAGGGCGGCGACGAACTGACCCCCTTCGCCCACGAGGCTGCTCCCTGGCTGCGCGACCAGGACTTCTCCCATATCACCGCACCCGGACTCGTCGTCGCCGGCGACAAGGACGAACTCCCGCTCTCCACCCGGGGACCGTCCTGGATGACCGACCCCTACACCCTCAGCCGCGGCGACAAGAGCCTGCTGACGGTCTACGGCGGCCAGCATTCCCTCGGCGGCATCTCCGGCTACGAGGCGGCGGAAACGACCGACGAAGATCCCGGCCGCGTCGCCCTCGTCCAGCAGGTCACCCTCGCCTACCTGCGCCATGTCACGGGCACCGACCACGCCGACTGGGAAACGGCGCAGGCCGTCCTCGCCGGTGACTCCCACCCGCTGGGACGACTGGAATCGAAGTAACACCCGCGCCGAACCCGGCTTCCACACCCGGCCACGAAACGGAAGCCGGGCTAGGTCGTGTCTGACAAATCATGGCCCTGCTGCGCGTGGCCCAGGCGGCGCCTCGCTGCGTTGTCGTCGTCGCCGATAACGCTGTTATCGGCTCCTCCTCCGCCTTGCGATGCATCCACCTGGATCCACGCTCGCGACGGGCAGCATTTGTCAGACACTCCCTAGGTTCTGCTTCCCATGTCCGCTCTCGTACCATGATGCGGTGCACGGCTTCGTCCGCTCCGTGTGGTTTGAGCCCCGTCCCCCCGATCCACCCGTACGCGTGTGGCGGGACTGGGCGCTCGTCGGGGTGCTCGTGCCGCTCGCGGTGCTCGAAGGGGTGCTGCGGCCGGACCTTCCGTGGCGGCCCTTCGCGGTGGCCGTCACCGCGGGACTGGTGCCCACCCTGCTGTGGCGGCGCACCCGGCCGCTGGCGATGCTCACGATCTGCTTCGTCGTCACGGGTGTGATCCCGATCCTCGTGACCGGCGCGACGCTCGACGCGTACACGCTGGGATACATGCTGATCCTGCCGTACGCGGTGTTCCGGTGGGGATCGGGCAGGGAGATCGTGGCCGGCCTGGGGATCATGCTCACCGCATCCGGTCTGTCCGCGCTCGTCGACCACGCCGCTCTGCCCGACGTGATCGGGCCGTTCGCCGTCATGCTCGCGACCACCAGCCTGGGCGGCGTGTTCCGCTATCGCGCCGGGGCGAGGATGCGCGAGCTGGACCAGGTCAAGCTGCTGATGCGCGAGCAGCTCGCCCGCGACCTGCACGACACGGTCGCGCACCACGTCTCCGCGATGGCCATCCGCGCACAGGCGGGGCTCGCCACGGCGGCGTCGCGTCCGGACGCCGCGGCCGAGGCCCTCCGCGTGATCGAGGCCGAGGCGGCACAGGCCCTCGACGAGATGCGCGCCATCGTCCGCGTCCTGCGCAGGGACCGGCCGGCGGAGCTGACCCCCGGCCTGCGCATCGCCGAGCTCGAACGGCTCGCGAGCCGGGGCGGCTCCCATCACCCGGCGGTCGAGGTGGAGATATCGGGTGACCTGGACGGCCTGTCGCCGTCGGTCGAGTCCGCGGTCTACCGCATCGCCCAGGAGGCGGTGACCAACGCCGTACGGCACGCGCGTCGCGCCACCAGGGTCGAGGTGCGCGTCGCCGCCGACGACACGGCGGTGCGCCTGTGCGTGCGCGACGACGGCGACGGGGGCTCCACCCGTCCGGCCGCGCCTCCGGGATACGGGATCATCGGCATGAGTGAGCGCGCGAACCTGCTCGGCGGCACGTGCGTGGCCGGCCCGGACCGCGATCGGGGGTGGACGGTGACCGCGGTGCTTCCCCGGGCCGGGGCCGCGACATGAGCGAGCGGAGCGAGCGAGTCGGTGGGCACGGCGTCCGGGTGCTGATCGCCGACGACCAGGAGATCGTCCGCACCGGGCTCTCGATGATCCTCGACGCCCAGCCGGACATCGAGGTCGTCGCCACGGCCGCCGACGGGCGGCGGGCCGTCGAGCTCGCGCGGCGCCTTCGCCCCGACGTGTGCCTGTTCGACATCCGCATGCCGGGGACCGACGGCATCGAGGCGACCCGGTCCCTCGCCGGACCGGACGTCGCCGACCCCCTCGCCGTCGTCGTCATCACCACGTTCGACCTGGACGAGTACGTCTACGCCGCGCTGAGAGCGGGGGCCCGGGGTTTCCTGTTGAAGAACGCCGGCGCCGACATGCTCGCGCAGGCCGTGCACGCCGCCGCCGGAGGCGAGGCGCTCATCGCCCCGAGTGTCACCGCGCGGCTGCTCGGGGCCTTCGCCCGCACCGGCCCCGCCTCGTCACCCGCGCAGCCCATCGAGGCGCTCACCTACCGGGAGGAGCAGATCCTCGCCGCCGTGGCGCGCGGCCGGACCAACGTGGAGATCTCCGCCGAGCTGCACATCTCGCTCAGCACGGTCAAGACCCACGTCGCCAGCCTGATGGCCAAGCTCGGCGCCCGCAACCGCGTGGAGATCGCCATCTGGGCCTACGAGACCGGCCGCGTCAGGAGCTGAACGGGGTCCCGGCTCCGGCGCGCGGCGGCGGCGTTCAGCGCGAGATCGCCCAGCCCGGCGCCCAGGTCCCGGCGGCGTCGCGGCCGGCCGCCGTGGCGGCGAGGTGGGCACGGAGGGTGGCCAGCGCGGGGTGGGGGTTGTCGCGGTGCCACAGGAGCGAGTGCGGGTAGACGGGCACGGGGTCGGTCACCGGGATGCGGCGCAGGCCGTGGCCGGCGGGCCAGACGAGGCGGGTCTGCCCGCCCATGAAGGTGGCCAGGGCCGGGGTGTCGGCGATGGTGTCGAGGAGCGCGTCGGAGCCGAAGTTGGGGCCGGTCGCCTCGATGGTGAGGCCGAACTCGGCGACGAGGTCGTCGTAGTAGGCGGTCCACTCGGTTCCGGGGACGAGGCCGGGCATCCAGATCCGGTGTCCGGTGAGCTGGGCGACGGTCACCGACCGGGCGCCGGCCAGCGCGTGGGCGGGGCCGATGAGGAGCTGGAGCGGCTCGTCGAGCACCCGGACGGACTCGATCTCCTCGGGAAGGGGCCGGCCGGGCATGGCGACGGCGCGGAAGGACGCGTCGATCGCACCGGACCGGATGGCGGCGACGGCCTTCTCGATATCGAACAGCATCACCACGTCGAGATCGATCTCGGGGTGCGCGCGGTGGAAGCCGCGCATCAGGCCGGAGGCCGCGCTGCGCGAGGTGAGCATGTCGACGCGCAGCGGACGGCGGCCGGTGCGCACGGACGCGACGGCCCGGTCGGCGGCGCGCAGCAGCTCCCTGGCGTGGGGCAGGAACGCCTGCCCGTCGATGGTGAGCTCGGCGCCGCGCGGCGTGCGGGTGAACAGCCG
Source organism: Microbispora sp. H10830 (assembly GCF_014161375.1). Taxonomy (NCBI): domain Bacteria; kingdom Bacillati; phylum Actinomycetota; class Actinomycetes; order Streptosporangiales; family Streptosporangiaceae; genus Microbispora; species Microbispora sp. H10830. The sequence goes on along the minus strand of NZ_JABBWX010000005.1, from coordinate 362,192 downwards.
CACGCCGAGGTCGCGCTCCAGCGCGGCGATGCGCTTGGAGACGGCCTGCTGGGTGACCGCCAGCTCGGCGGCGGCCTCCTGGAACTGCCCCGCGTCGGCGACGGCGACGAAGGTCCGGACGGTGTCGAGGTCCATGCGGGACACCCTATGGATACAACCGCCGGTTGTGCCGGGGCGGCCTCGCGGTTGTTTGATCTCCGGGCACGGTGCTCGCTTTGATGCTTCCGATCGCGGATCGGTTGTGCGGGTGAGTGACGAGGGGCGTCGGACATGAGGAACGGGCACCGGCTGGGGCGGCGGTTCGGGTGGCTCTGGGCAGCGTACGGAACCAGCGCGCTCGGCACGTGGCTCGCCTTCGGCGCGTTCCCGCTGATCGCGGTCCAGGTGCTGCACGCCGGGCCGGCACAGGTCGCGGCGTTGGCCTCCGCGGGAGCCGCGGTGGGCGCGGCCGTGGCGGTGCCGCTGGGCCCGTGGGTGGAGTTCCGCCGCAAGCGGCCGGTGCTGGTCGGGACGGACCTGGTGCGGTTCGCGGCGCTGCTGACGATCCCCGCCGCGTTCGCGCTCGGCGTGCTCTCCTTCGTCCAGCTCCTGCTGGTCTCGGTCGTCGTCGCGGCGGCCGACATCACCTTCCGCGCGGCCTCCGGCGCGTACCTGAAGACGCTGGTGCCGGCCGGGGACCTGCTCGTCGCCAACGCCCGATTCGAGTCCACGGCCTGGACGACCACGATCATCGGGCCGCCGCTCGGCGGTGCCGCGATCGGGCTCCTCGGTCCGGTGGCGACGGTGGTGGCCGACGCGGTCAGCTACCTGCTCTCGGCCCTGGGCATCCGCGCGACGGGCGGCCGGGAGCCGCGGCCCGAGCGCCGGGAGGCCACGCGCCTGCGGGCCGGGGACCTGCTCGACGGCTGGCGGTACATCCTCGCCGACGCGACGCTGCGTCCGCTGTTCTTCAACACCGCGGTGTTCAACGGCCTGGTGATGGCCGCCGACGCGCTGCTGGCCGTCCTGATGCTCGGCCGGCTCGGGTTCGAGCCGTGGCAGTACGGCCTCGCCTTCGCCGCGCCCTCGATCGGCGGGCTGCTGGGTTCGCGGCTGGCCAGGCGGTTCGTCACCCGGTTCGGGCAGCACCGGGTCCTGGTCGTGTCCGGGGCGCTGCGCGCCCTCTGGCTCGTCGGCCTGGCCTTCGTGAGGCCGGGCGCCGGAGGGCTGCTGCTGGTGATGGGCGTCGAGCTCGGGCTCATCTTCTGCTGCGGGGTCTTCAACCCCGTCTGCGCGACCTACCGCCTCGAACGCACCGCGACCGGCCGGATCGCCCGCACACTGTCCGCCTGGACGGTGACGACCAAGGCCTCGACCGCGCTCCTGACGGCCGTCTGGGGCGTGCTGGGCGGCCTGCTCGGCCCGCGCACGGCCATCGGCCTGGCCGGCGTGCTCCTGCTGGCGACCCCGCTGCTGCTTCCCCGGCGTGCCGCGGCGCCCCCTGCCGATCCCCCCGCTGATCCGCCTGCCCAGCCCCTCGACGAGCCCCTCGACGAGACGGAGCCCGCACCGAGCCGCGCCTGACGGGCCGCCACGGCCGTTTCGCGATTTCGTCACCCAAGGAGAGAAAATGACCGTCACGACCCCGGCGCTGGACCCCCGGACGGCCGCACTGCTCGTCATGGATTACCAGCAGGCGATCCTGGCCTCGCTCCCCGGCCCGGCCGACCCGGAAGCGCTGCTGTCACGGGTGGCCGGCGCCATCGCCGACATGCGCGCGCACGGCGCCGCCATCGCCTACGTGCGAGTCGGATTCACCGAAGCCGACTGGGCGGCGATCCCGCCGGCCAACAGGACTTTCTCCTTCCTCGGCCGGCAGCGCCTCATGCACCACGAGGATCCCGCGACAGACATCCACCATCGGCTCGCTCCCGAGCCCGGCGACATCGTCGTCCGCAAGACCCGCTACGGCGCGCTGTCCACGACAGACCTGGACCGGCGGCTGCGGGATCGCGGAATCACCACCCTGGTCATCGCCGGGATCACCACCAGCGGCGTCGTACTGTCCACCGTCACCGACGCCGCCGACCGCGACTACCGGCTCTATGTCCTGTCCGACGGCGTCGCCGACCCGGACCCGCACGCCCACCAGGCCCTGATGACCGGCATCTTCCCGAGGCTGGCCCACATCATCGACACCGCGGAACTGCGCTCGTTGATGTGCTCGCTCCGGGGCGAGAGCCATCCCGATCGGGCGGAGACCGGCAGGGCGTGAGCCGCTTACCTCGCCCCTCTGGACAGAGCCGGGAGTCCGGGGCCTCCCCTGCGGACGGCCCACTCCGCGACGGCGAGGTTGATCACCCATCCGGCGCCCATCAGCAGCGCCCGGGGGAGCGGGCCGGGCTCACCGGCCAACGCCATCCAGGGCCCGACGGTCAGCAACTGGGTGCCCGCGCCCATGCCGATCGCGTAGCCCCGCGTCATCCAGGCGCGATGACGGGCGACGTCCCGGCGCCGGATCGCCGCGAAGCCGAGGACGAGCGACACGATCATGAGAGTGCCGAACACCAGCCGCAGGCCCACGAGGAGGGCGCTGTCGTTGGCCAGATGGGGATAGAACAGCGTCATCCACAGACCCGTGAACGCGCTGACGATCCCGGACGGAAACACGAGCCGCCCGGCGGCGCGGTGCCAGGCGGGCCTGCGGCGGCGCAATCCGTGGGCGAACTGGAGGGCCCCCAGGACGCTGAAGAGGGTGACGGAGATGATGTGCGCGACGACGGGCGCCGGCGTCGCGAAATACCGGACGCTGTCCTGCGTGATCGGCCCGCCGCCGGCCAGTTGCCCCAGCCGGGTGGAACCGGCGATCACCGGGACGGCGCTGAGCGCGATCAGCGCGGCGGGCACGAGCCACCCCGCCCTGCGGTTCCTGCCGGATGAGTCGCTCCGCGCGAGCGTGGGCCGTTCCATCGATTCGGTCATGCGCCGATCGTGGCCTCCGAGGGGGCGGTGGTTCATCGGCGGAACGGCCGGATCCGTGCCGCCCGATCGGCTGCCGATCGGGCGTACTTTCGGCCGATACGCCCTGCGCGCGGCGCTTCTTACGCTGGCACTCCCCACCGCCGAGGTGACGAGGAGAATGCGATGAAGGCGTACGTCCTACGCTCGTACGGTCCGCCCGACGTCCTGGAGCTCACCGACGTCGGCACGCCCGTGCCCGGCCCCGGCGAGGTGCTGGTCCGGGTGCGCGCCACCTCCGTCCAGCCGTACGACTGGCACCACATGAGAGGCGAGCCGTACGCCGCGCGTCTGATGGGCGGCACGCTCGGCCCGCGCAGACCGCGAATCGGCATCCTGGGCGCCGACGTGGCGGGACAGGTCGAGGCCGTCGGCGCCGGCGTCACCGCGTTCCGCGTGGGCGACGAGGTGTTCGCCCTGCTCACGCAGGGTGGCTTCGCCGAGTACGTGTGCGTACGGGAGAGCGCGCTGGCCCGGAAGCCGGAGAACCTGTCGTTCGAGCAGGCGGCCGCGGTGCCGATGGCGGCCGTCACCGCACTGATAGCGCTCGATCAGGGGCGGGTCCAGGCGGGGCACGAAGTTCTCGTGAACGGGGCCTCGGGCGGCGTGGGGACCTTCGCCGTGCAGCTCGCCAAGGCGTTCGGCGCCGAGGTCACCGGCGTGTGCAGCGGCCGGAACGCGGACCTGGTGCGGTCGATCGGCGCGGACGAGGTCGTCGACTACACGAAGGAGGACTTCACCCGGCGCGGGCGGCGCCACGACCTGCTGCTCGACATCGCGGGCACCCGCGCGCTGCGGGCCTGCGCGCGGGCGCTGAAGCCCCGGGGGACGCACCTCGTCGTCGGCGGGCCGGCCGGACGATGGCTGCAGCCCGTCGGCCACATCCTCGCGACGCTCGCGGTGTCGCCGTTCGTGTCCCAGCGCGTGGTCGTGACCCAGGTGTCCTACGGCGAGAAGGTCCGGGGCGACCTGATGCGGCTGACCGACCTCATCGAGGACGGCGAGGTCACCCCGGTGATCGACCGCAGCTATCCCTTCGACGAGATCCCGGCGGCCATCGAGTATGTGGAGCGGGGGCACGCCGCGGGAAAGGTCGTCATCACGGTGTGAGCCGCCCGGCGAGGCTCTCCCCGGCCCGCCGCCCGCGCTCCGCGACCGGAAACCGGGGGAGCCACGCGCGACGGGCACGGCCGGCAGGCGGGCTCAGGATTCGGCGACCAGGCCCTCGGGCTCGGCCTCCGCGTCCTCGGCGGCGGTCTCGGCGCGCTCCTCCATCTCCGGGCTCACGGCCGTGGGGCTCTCCACCGGCCGCAGCCAGACGACGCCCAGCGGCGGCACGCGCAACCGGGTCGAGCAGGGCAGCCCGTGCCGCGGCTCCTCGACCGACTCGACCGCGCCCATGTTGCCGACGCCGCTCCCGGCGTACTCGTACGCGTCGGTGTTGAGGATCTCCTCCCATCGCCCGGGGGTGGGCAGGCCGAGGTGGTAGTCCTGGTGCGGGGCGCCGGAGAAGTTGGCCACGCAGGCCAGCACCGAGCCGTCCGCGCCGTACCGCAGGAACGACAGCACGTTGCCCGAGGCGTCGTCGGCGTCGATCCAGCGGAAGCCCTCGTGGGTGTTGTCGCGCGAGTACAGCGCGGGCGACTCCCGGTAGACGCGGTTCAGGTCCTTCACCAGGCGGCGTACGCCCTGGTGGTAGTCGAAGTCCAGCACCCACCAGTCGAGGCCGTTCGCCTCCGACCACTCGGCCCCCTGGCCGAACTCGCCGCCCATGAACAGCAGCTGCTTGCCGGGGTGGGCCCACATGAAGCCGTACAGCGCGCGCAGGTTGGCGAAGCGCTGCCACTCGTCGCCCGGCATCTTGCCCAGCAGCGAGCCCTTGAGGTGGACGACCTCGTCGTGCGACAGCGGTAGCACGAAGTTCTCCGAGAAGGCGTACATCAGGGAGAACGTCATCTGGTGGTGGTGATACTGCCGGTAGATCGGCTCGCGGGACATGTAGCTGAGCGAGTCGTGCATCCAGCCCATGTTCCACTTGAAGCCGAAGCCGAGCCCGCCGAGGTGGACGGGCCGCGACACGCCGGGCCAGGCGGTCGACTCCTCCGCGATCGTCATGATCCCCGGCTCCTCGCGGTAGACGACGGAGTTCATCTCCTTGAGGAACTCGATCGCGTCGAGATTCTCCCTGCCGCCGTACACGTTGGGCGTCCACTCGCCCTCGCGGCGCGAGTAGTCGAGGTAGAGCATCGAGGCCACGGCGTCCACCCGCAGGCCGTCGACGTGGAACTCCTTGAGCCAGTAGAGCGCGTTGGCCACGAGGAAGTTGCGTACCTCGTTGCGGCCGAAGTCGAAGACGTACGTGCCCCAGTCGGGGTGGGTGCCGCGGGCGGGGTCGGCGTGCTCGTAGAGCGGAGTGCCGTCGAAGCGGGCCAGCGCCCACTCGTCCATCGGGAAGTGTGCGGGCACCCAGTCGACGATGACGCCGATGCCGGCCCGGTGCAGTTCGTCCACGAGGTGCCGGAAGTCGTCGGGGGAGCCGAACCGCGAGGTCGGGGCGTAGTAGGAGGTCACCTGGTAGCCCCACGAGCCGCCGAAGGGGTGCTCGGCGACCGGCAGGAACTCCACGTGCGTGAATCCCATGTCCTTGACGTACTCGACCAGCTCGCGGGCGAGCTTGCGGTAGGACAGGCCGGGCCGCCAGGAGCCCAGGTGCACCTCGTAGGTGCTCATCGGCTCGGCGAGGGCGTCGCGCGACGGCCGGGCGGCCATCCACTCCTCGTCGCGCCACTCGTACGTCGACCTCTCGACGATGCTGGCGGTCGCCGGGGGCACCTCGGTGCGGCGGGCCATCGGGTCGGCCTTCTCCCGCCAGATCCCGTCGAGGCCGAGGATCTGGAACTTGTACCGCGTGCCCTCGCCGATCTCCGGGAGGAACAGCTCCCACACGCCCGACCGGCCGAGCGAGCGCATGGGGTGGGCGGCGCCGTTCCAGTGGTTGAAGTCGCCGATCACCCGCACGCCCTGGGCGTTCGGGGCCCACACCGAGAAGGCCGTCCCGTCCACGTCCTCGTGACGTACCACCCGCGCTCCGAGCACCTCCCACAGCCGTTCGTGCCGGCCCTCACCGATCAGGTGGAGGTCCAGCTCGCCCAGCGTCGGCCAGTGCCGGTACGGATCGTCCGTCTCGTACGGCGGGGCGTCGGGATAGGTGATGCGCAGGCGGTAGTCGGGGACCTTGTCGACGCCGGGCAGCGTCACCTCGAACACCCCGAACGCGAGATGGCTCATCTCGTGCGCCGACCCGTCGACCAGCACCTCGACCTTCTCCGCGAAGGGGCGCAGGGCCCTGATCGCGACGCCGTCGGGCCCGGGATGGGCCCCCAATATGGAGTGGGGGTCGTGATGCGCGCCCCCGGCCAGCCGGTCCAAGTCCATGTCGCCCAACCTGCCCTAGATATATCCCTCCGAACACCCTGATCTTGTCAGCGAAAGGCCGCGAGCGGGATGGGCAGCCACGAGGGGCGGTTGCGCGCCTCGTAGACGACCTCGTACACCGCCTTGCTCAGTTCGAGCGCGCGCAGCAGCACGGCGTCGTCGCCGCGGATGCGCCCGCCGCCCTCCGAGTAGCCGGCCAGGAACGCGGCCCGGTTGCGCTCCGACCACTCCCTGGCCCGGTTCTCCAGGTTCCCGGCGTCGGGGCGGTCGGCCAGCAGGTGCCGTGCGGCGTAGTCGAACGAGCGCAGCATGCCCGCCACGTCGCGCAGCGGCGAATCGAGCGCCCGCCGCTCGGCCAGCGGCTGGCCCGGCTCGCCCTCGAAGTCGAGCACCACCCAGTCGGTCATGGTCCGCATGACCTGACCGAGGTGGTAGTCGCCGTGCACCCGCTGCACCGGGATCTCGTGGCCGAGATCGGACAGCCGGTCGAACGCGTCGGCGGCCACGGCGGCGTGCTCGCCGAGGGGCGGCACCTCGGCGACCGCCTTGTCCAGGCGGCGGCGGAACCGCTCGGTCATCCGCTTGATCTCGGGCGGCTCGATCGTCCCCGTGGGGAAGGCCCGCGCGAGCTCGCGGTGCACCTGCGCGGTGGCCAGCCCGAGCCGCCGCGCCTCGGCGGCGAAGTCGCCTCCGGCGTCCTCCGCCGGCATGCCCTCGGGGCACGCGTAGAGGTCGCGCACGCTGGTCAGCGCCATCGACCAGCCCTCGTTGGCGTTCTGCAGATACTCCTGCATGATCGCCAAGGTCGTCGGCTCGCCCTGGAGCTCGGTCTCGATCCAGCCGTACGGCCTGGCCACATGGGCCGAGCCCGCGTCCGCGAGCGCCGTGATGATCTCCAGCTCGGGGTTGACCCCCGGGTTGAGTTGGCGGAACAGCTTGAATATGTACTTGTCGCCGTACACCAGCGAGGTGTTCGACTGCTCGGCGGTCAGCACGAGGCTGCGTTGCGAGGTGTCGATCTCCGCCCCGTGCGCGAGGTGGAAGCCGACGCCGTCGAACCGTCGGTCGGCGGCCATCCCCTCCAGCAGGTGCCCCGTCAGGGCGGAGTCGTGCAGCGCGTCGTATATCTCGACCTCGCGGCCGCCCCGGCGGCAGGCGCCGATCCGGACGTGACCGAGCCGGTCGGGCAGGTGCTCACGCAGCCCGACCGGGATCTGGTAACGCGTGTGGCGCTCCCCCTGACGCACGCACACGATCAGATGGAGCAGCGCCGGGTCACCGGCGGTGATCTCGATCTCGGAGTCGATGGACAGGTCGTCGATGGCGCGCCCCTTGCCGGCGAACCACCGTTGTCCGGTGATCCAGCCGGCCAGGAGTCCCTGAAGTGAAGTCGTCACTCCTCCTTCGTGCCGGCCGTCCTATGCGTGACGGGCAGTGTGAACCAGTAGAACCCATGCCCAGGGAGCGTCAAAAGATACGGAAGCTCGCCGATCGGCGGAAAAGGAACTCCGCCCATGCACTCGACCGGCGTGGATCCCTCGAACCTGCGCAGGTCGAGCTCGACCGGCTGGGGGAAGCGCGACAGGTTGTTGACGCACAGGACCCGGTCGTCGCCCAGCTCGCGCACGAACGCGAGCACGCTCGGGTTGGACGAGTTCAGCTCGGTGAACTCACCGAGGCCGAACACGGGGTGACGCTTGCGGATCTCGATCATCCGCTTGGTGAAGTGCAGCAGCGAGCTGGCGCTCTTCTGCTGCGCCTCGACGTTGATCGCCTGGTACCCGTAGATCGGGTCCATGATCACCGGTAGGTAGAGCCGGCCCGGGTCACAGCTCGAGAAGCCCGCGTTGCGGTCGGGCGTCCACTGCATCGGCGTGCGGACGCCGTCCCGGTCGCCGAGCCAGATGTTGTCGCCCATGCCGATCTCGTCGCCGTAGTACATCACGGGTGAGCCGGGCAGGCTGAGCAGCAGCGCGGTGAACAGCTCGATCTGGTTGCGGTCGTTGTCGAGCAGCGTCGCCAGCCGGCGGCGGATGCCGACGTTGGCCCGCATGCGGGGGTCCTTGGCGTACTCGGAGTACATGTAGTCGCGCTCTTCGTCGGTCACCATCTCGAGCGTGAGCTCGTCATGGTTGCGCAGGAAGATGCCCCACTGGCAGTTCTCGGGGATCTTGGGTGTCTGGGCCAGGATCTCCGAGATCGGGTAACGCGACTCCCGCCGCACGGCCATGAAGATGCGCGGCATCAGCGGGAAGTGGAAGGCCATGTGGCACTCGTCGCCGCCGGTGACCGGGTCGCCGAAGTACTCCACCACGTCGGCCGGCCACTGGTTGGCCTCGGCCAGCAGCACCCGGTCGGGGTAGAGGCGGTCCACCTCGGCCCGCACCCGCTTCAGGTACGCGTGGGTCGCCGGCAGGTTCTCGCAGTTGGTGTCCTCCTGCTCGAACAGGTAGGGGATCGCGTCGAGCCGGAACCCGTCGATGCCGAGGTCGAGCCAGAAGCGGATGACCTCCATCATCGCGTCCTGCACCGCCGGGTTCTCGAAGTTGAGGTCCGGCTGGTGGTGGAAGAACCGGTGCCAGTAGTACTGCCCCCGGACGGGGTCGAAGGTCCAGTTGGACGCCTCGGTGTCGATGAAGATGATCCGGGCGTCCTTGTACCTCTCGTCCGTGTCGCTCCAGACGTAGAAGTCGCCGTACGGGCCCTCGGGGTCGTGGCGGGACGCCTGGAACCACGGGTGCTGGTCGCTGGTGTGGTTCATGACCAGGTCGGCGATGACCCGGATGCCCCGCTTGTGCGCCTCGTCCACGAGCCTGATGAAGTCCCCCAGATCACCGAAGTCCGGAAGGATCTTCATGTAGTCCGAGATGTCATACCCGCCGTCCTTGAGGGGGGACTCGTACAGCGGGAGCAGCCAGAGGCAGTCGATGCCGAGCCACTGGAGGTAGTCCAGCTTCTCGATGAGGCCGCGGATGTCGCCGGTGCCGTCGCCGTTCGAGTCGGCGAAGCCCCGGATAAGCACCTCGTAGAAGACAGCCCGCTTGTACCAGCGCCGATCCCGCGGTTCCTCCTCGGTGAAGGTGTTCGGGACGGGCTGGGTGTGGCTGGGCTGGATGTGGCTGGGCTGAGGTGTCGTCGAGCTCACCTTTTGACTCCCCGGATGTGCCGAGCTGCGCTCACGGGCGGTGCGCTGACCCGTGGCGGAGCGTGAGAATGTGTGCGGGATGGACGTGCGGATCGAGGCGCACGTAGTTCGCCTGCCCCCAGCGGTACGACTCGCCCGACAGTTGGTCGTCCACGACGAACTCGGCATGCCAGTCGAGACCGAGGGCGGGCATGTCGAGCCGGACCGTCGCCTCGTGTGTGTTGTGTGGATCCAGATTGACGACGGCCAGCACGACATCGCCTAGTCCGTGCCGTCGTGAGGCCGTGTCATAGGCGCCGGGCAGCCGCTTGGAGAAGCAGATCACGTTCGGCTGGTCGACGTTGTGAAACCGTAGGTTACGCAATTCCTGGAGCGCCGGGTGTGCTCTTCTCAACAAATTGAGCTGGGTAATGAACGGGGCAAGGCTGCGGCCCTCACGCTCCGCCTCCGCCCAGTCACGCGGCCGATACTGATACTTCTCGCTGTCGAGGTACTCCTCGCTGCCCGGACGGACCGGGACGTTCTCGGCCAGTTCATACCCGGAGTAGACCCCCCAGGTGGGCGCCATAAGCGCCGCCAGGACCGCGCGGATCCTGAACGCCGGCACGCCCCCGTGCTGGAGGTACTCGTGCAGGATGTCGGGCGTGTTGACGAACAGGTTCGGCCGCAGGTAGTGCGAGGTCTCGTGGGACAGCTCCCGCAGGTACTCCTCCACCTCGGGCTTCGAGTTGCGCCAGGTGAAGTACGTGTACGACTGGTGGAACCCGATCTTGGCGAGCGTGCGCAGCATGGGCGGGCGGGTGAACGCCTCGGCGAGGAACAGCACGTCGGGGTCGGTCGCGTTGATGTCGGACAGCAGCCGCTCCCAGAACCGGACCGGCTTGGTGTGCGGGTTGTCCACCCGGAAGATCCGCACGCCGTGGTCCATCCAGTGCCGGACCACCCGCTTGATCTCCGCGTAGATCCCCTCGGGGTCCTTGTCGAAGTTCAGGGGGTAGATGTCCTGGTATTTCTTCGGCGGGTTCTCGGCGTACGCGATCGAGCCGTCGGCCCGGATGTTGAACCACTCCGGGTGCTCCTTGACCCAGGGGTGGTCGGGGGAGCACTGGAGCGCGAGGTCGAGGGCGACCTCCATGCCCAGCTCGCGCGCCTTGGCGACGAACTCGTCGAAGTCCTCGATCGTGCCCAGATCCGGGTGGATCGCGTCGTGCCCGCCCTCCTGCGCGCCGATGGCCCAGGGCGACCCGGGGTCGTACTGGTCGGGGGTCAGGGTGTTGTTGCGGCCCTTGCGGAACTGCGACCCGATCGGGTGGATCGGCGGCAGGTAGACCACGTCGAAGCCCATCTGGGCGACCGCCGGGAGCCGCTTGGCCGCCGTCTTGAACGTCCCCGACTTGGGCGCGACGCCCTCCTGCCCCACCACGGCGCCCTCGGAGCGGGGAAAGAACTCGTACCAGGAGCCGAACAGCGCCCGACGCCGGTCCACCCGTACGCGGTTGCGGCCCGACCGGGTGAGCAGGTCGCGCAGCGGGTGCGCGGCGATCAGCGCGGCCGTCTCGGGCAGCTGGGTCACCGCGAAGCGCGCCCTGGGGTCCACCGCCTCGTCCCGCAGGCGGGCCGCGAGGGCCAGCAACGCGGCCCGGTGCCCGCAGGTGCCGCCCGCCTCCGTCGCCGCGCAGTCCGCCGCCCGCACGCCCTTGGCCGCCCGCTCGAACAGCCGGGCGCCCTCCTCGCACATGAGGTCGGCGTCCAGGTCGCGCGGGATCTTGATGCCCGCGTCGTGCGTCCACGTGGCGATCGGATCACTCCAGGCCTCCACCCGGAACTGCCACAGGCCCTCGGCGGGCAGCGTCACCTCCACGCTCCACCGGTCGGTGCCGGGCGCGACCTCGCGCATGGGCAGCATCCGGCCCGGCGTGCCGCTCGGGTCGATCAGCACCACGCCGGCGGCGACCGCGTCGTGTCCTTCGCGGAACACCGTCGCGCTGATCTCGAAGGTCTCTCCCGCGGCGGCCTTGGCGGGCCACTGGCCGCAGTCGACGACGGGCTGGATGTCCTGGATGGGAATGCGTCCGATCATCGTCACTTCGTACTCGGGGGCGGCACACCGGGTGCCGCCGGGGCTTGCGGGGCAGGAACAGCTGTGGTCGGGCGGGCAGCACGGGAAACAGGAACCGCTGGCCGCGGTCCTTCCTCGTCCATACACAGGGGTTGCCCTAATAGTCCACTCTTACCCCTGCCGAACGAAAGACCGCTCGCCGTGTTTGGGACGGCGTCCCCGGGAGATCGATCATTGCGTGCCGGCCGTCGCCGTCCGGCGCGGACATCACCAGGTCAAGGGTACTTTGGTGAGGTTTGAACCGGTTTGATGGTGGTGAGAGCGTTCGAGAACTGGCATCGCAGTACGACAAGTTTGATTCGGTCGCGCGTCGTGGCGCTGAGTAACTAGGGTCTGGCCCCGTGAGAGCTATCCGCAGGTTCACTGTCCGAACCGTTCTTCCCTCACAGCTCGCACCTCTGGGCGAGTTGGTCCAAAACCTTCGATGGTCGTGGCACCCCGAGACCATGGACCTGTTCGCCGAGGTGGATCCCGAGGTCTGGGAGCGCGTCGATCACGACCCCGTGGCGCTGCTCGGCGCGGTCGAGGCCGACAGGCTGCGCGAGCTCGCCCAGGACCGGCGCTTCCTGCGCCGCCTGGCCGACGCCGCCGACGATCTGCGCGAGTACATGACCGCCCCCAGGTGGTACCAGTCGCTGGAGGGCGCGCCGAAGGCGATCGGCTACTTCTCGCCCGAGTACGGCATCTCCGCCGCCCTTCCGCAGTACTCCGGCGGTCTCGGCATCCTGGCCGGCGACCACCTGAAGGCCGCCAGCGACCTCGGCGTGCCGATCCTCGGCGTCGGCCTGCTCTACCGGCACGGCTACTTCACCCAGTCGCTGTCCGCCGAGGGCTGGCAGCTCGAGCACTACCCCTCCCTCGACCCCGGCGGCCTGCCGCTCACCCTGCTCAAGGAGGAGGACGGCGCGCCGGCCCGCATCAAGATCGGCCTGCCGGAGGGGCGCGTCCTGCACGCCCAGATCTGGGTGGCCCAGGTCGGCCGGGTGCCGCTGCTCCTGCTCGACTCCGACGTCGCCGAGAACGACACGGTCGCCAGGGACGTGACCGACCGCCTGTACGGCGGAGGCGGCGACCACCGCCTGATGCAGGAACTGCTGCTCGGCATCGGCGGTGTGCGGGCCATCCGGGCCTACTGCCGGATCACCGGCCACCCCGAGCCCGAGGTGTTCCACACCAACGAGGGCCACGCCGGCTTCCTCGGCCTGGAGCGCATCCGCGAGCTCACCGAGGCCCGGCTGTCGTTCGAGGAGGCCCTGGAGGCCGTACGCGCCGGGACCGTGTTCACCACCCACACGCCCGTCCCCGCGGGCATCGACCGGTTCCCGGCCGAGATGATCGCCCGGCAGTTCGGCGGGTCCAACGCCTGGCCGACGGTGTCGGTGGACCGCATCCTCGAACTCGGCGCCGAGCCGGACGGTCCCGAGGCCGACAAGTCGGTCTTCAACATGGCCGTCATGGGCATGCGGCTGGCCCAGCGGGTCAACGGCGTGTCCGAGCTGCACGGCCACGTCAGCCGGGAGATGTTCCAGGGCCTGTGGCCGGGCTTCGACGTGGACGAGGTGCCGATCGGCTCGATCACCAACGGCGTCCACGCCCCGACGTGGGTCGGCCGGGAGATGATGGAGCTCGCCGGCAAGGAGTTGCCCTCGCTGATCGACGAGGCGCAGGGCTGGGAGGGCGCGCACAGGCTCTCCGAGGCCGACATCTGGGGCATCCGCGCCAACCTGCGCGCCCGCCTGGTCGAGGAGGCGCGCCGGCGGCTGCGCAAGTCGTGGCGGCAGCGTGGCGCCAGCGAGGCCGAGCTGGGCTGGGTGGACGAGGCGCTCGACCCGGACGTGCTGACGATCGGCTTCGCCCGCCGGGTGCCCTCCTACAAGCGGCTGACCCTCATGCTCTGCCAGCCCGACCGGCTCCGCAGGCTGCTGCTCGACCCGGACAAGCCGGTGCAGATCGTCATCGCCGGCAAGGCGCACCCGGCCGACGAGGGCGGCAAGAAGCTCATCCAGCAGATCGTCCGCTTCGCCGACTCCGAGGACGTGCGGCACCGCATCGTCTTCCTGCCCGACTACGACATGGCGCTCGGCCAGCTCATGGTGACGGGCTCCGACGTGTGGATGAACAACCCGCTGCGCCCGCTGGAGGCGTGCGGCACGTCCGGCATGAAGGCGGCGCTCAACGGCGGCCTCAACCTGTCCATCCGCGACGGATGGTGGGACGAGTGGTACGACGGCAACAACGGCTGGGCGATCCCCAGTGCCGACGGCGTGGACGACCCCGAGCGCCGCGACGAGCTGGAGGCCACGGCGCTGTACGACCTCATCGAGCGTGAGGTCGCCGACCGCTTCTACGACCGGGCCGCCGACGGCCTGCCGCGGCGCTGGCTGGAGATGGTCAAGCACACGCTGAGCTCGCTCGGGCCGAAGGTGCTCGCCGGGCGCATGCTGCACGACTACGTCACCGACCTGTACACCCCGGCGGCGGCCTCCGCCCGGTCGCTCGCGGCCGAGGGCTACGGCAACGCCCGGCTGTTCGCGGCCTGGAAGCTGCGCGTGGCCAAGGCGTGGCCGGGCGTACGGGTCGAGCACGTCGAGGCGACCGGCGTGGGGGACACCCCCGAGCTGGGGGCCCGGCTGGAGCTGCGGGCCACGATCGCCCTGGGCGAGCTGTCGCCCGAGGACGTCCAGGTCCAGGCCGCCTACGGCCGCGTGGGCGCGCACGACGAGCTGCTGTCACCCGGCTACGTCACGCTGAAGGTCGACTCGGTGGGCGACGACGGCCGGGCGCACTACACCGGCGTCGTGCCGCTGGACCGCACCGGCGCGTTCGGCTACAGCGTGCGCGTGGTCCCGTTCCACCCGCTGATGGCGTCCGCGGCGGAGCTCGGCCTCATCGCGGTGCCGGAGGAGCCGGTCGGCATGACCAACGGCACCCTGCGCTAAGGGTGTCCTCGCCCCTCTCGCCTGCTTCCGTCGCAGGTGAGAGGGGTAGACCAGCACCATGGCACAGGCCCTGCACATCGGGATGGTCGCCCCGCCGTGGTACGACGTGCCGCCCCGCACGTACGGCGGCATCGAGGCGGTGACCGCCGCCCTGGTCCGCGGCCTGCGGGCGCGCGGGCACCGGGTCACCGTCATCGGGGCGGGCCGCGACGTGGATCTGCGGACCTACGACGAGCCGCCCTCGGCGCGGATCGGCGAGCCGTTCCCCGAGGTGGTGCACGCGGCCGAGGCGGCCCGCCTCCTGCGGGGCCTGGACGTGGACATCGTCCACGACCACTCGCTGGCCGGGCCGCTCACGGCCGCGGGGCGGCTCGTGCCGACGGTCGTCACCTGTCACAACGACGTGAGCGGGGAGCTCGGGAACTACTACCGGAGCCTCGGCGCGGACGTGTCCCTGGTGGCCATCTCCTCGGCCCAGCGCGCCCACGCGCCCGACCTGAACTGGGTGGGGCGGGTGCACAACGCGGTGGACGTCGCGGCGTGGCCCTTCCGGGAGCACAAGGACGACTGGGTGCTGTGGCTGGGACGGCTCAGTCCGGACAAGGGCGCTCACCTCGCGATTGAGGCGGCGCGGGCGGCGGGGCGCCGCATCCTGCTGGTCGGCAGGCGAGCCGAGCGGGCGGAGCAGGCCTACTTCCGCGAGCGGGTGGAGCCGCTGCTCGGGCCCGACGTCGAATACCTGGGGGAGGCGGACGGCCCGCTCAAGAACGAACTGTTCTCCCGGGCCCGGTGCCTGGTGCTCCCGCTGTTGTGGGACGAGCCCTTCGGCATGGTGATGATCGAGGCGATGGCCTGCGGCACGCCGGTGGTGGCGCTGCGGCGGGGCGCGGTGCCCGAGGTCGTGGCGGACGGGGTGACCGGCTACGTCCGCGACACGCCCGACGAGCTTCCCGCCGCGATCGAGGCGGTCTCCGCCCTCGACCCGCACGCGGCGCGCGACCGCGTGGTCCGGCACTTCGACGTGCCCGTGATGGTCGAGGGATACGAGCAGGTCTACCGGAACATCACGGCCGCGACGCCGGCCACTCCCCGGCGGGCTCTCCCGCTCGGCCGCTGATCGCCCCTTTATCGTGGGGGCCATGGGTGAATTCGTCAGGGTGGAGATCTCCGAGCACATCGCCACGATCCGGCTCGACCGGCCGAAGATGAACGCGCTGAACCGGCAGGTCCAGGAGGAGATCGCGGAGGCCGCGCGACTCGTGGACGCCGATCCGAACACGCACGCGGTCATCGTCTACGGCGGCGAACGCGTCTTCGCGGCCGGCGCCGACGTCAAGGAGATGGCGGTCATGTCCTACGCCGACATGGCCGTGCACTCGCGCACTCTGCAGGACTGCTTCACCGCCGTCGCGCGGATCGGCAAGCCGGTGATCGCGGCGATCACCGGGTACGCCCTGGGCGGCGGCTGCGAGCTCGCGCTGTGCGCCGACTTCCGGGTGGCCGGGCAGAGCGCGAAGCTCGGCCAGCCGGAGATCACCCTCGGGATCATCCCCGGGGCGGGCGGGACCCAGCGCCTGCCCCGGCTCGTCGGGCCCGCCCGGGCCAAGGACCTGATCTTCACCGGGCGGCACGTGGACGCCGCCGAGGCGCTCGCCATCGGCCTGGTCGACCGGGTGGTGCCCGACGGCGAGGTCTACACCGCGGCGCTCGAACTCGCCGCGACCTTCGCCGAGGGACCGGTCACCGCGGTCCGGGCGGCCAAGCTCGCGATCGACCACGGCCTCGAGGCCGACCTCGACACCGGCCTGGAAATCGAGCGGCTCCAGTTCTCCGGCCTGTTCGCCACCCAGGACGCCCGGGAGGGCATGACGGCCTTCACCGAGAAGCGCCGCCCCAAATTCACCGGCAGCTGAGTTCACCGGCGACCGACACCCGGCCGACGGGACGGGGTCACCCGGCCGACGTGTGGGCGAGGATGGCGTCGGCCAGTTCGGCGTGCACCTCGGGCGGCAGAGTGTGGCCCATGCCGGTGACCGTCGTCAGCCGGGCACCGGGGATCTGCTCGGCGATGACGGCGCCGTGGCCCGGCTTGGCGGGCTCGTGCGTGCCCTCGACGACCAGGGTGGGCGCCTTGACCCGGTGCAGGACGCCCACCGGCTCGAAGTCGGGCTTCGCCGCCGCCGCCAGCCGGTGGTTGGCCGCCGCGTCGAGGTCCCGCGCCCGGTCGTACAGGCGTTCCTGCAGCCTGCGCGAGGCGTCCTCGTCGAACGGCAGCCCGGTGCCGTGCAGCACGCGGTCCTCCGCGATCATGCGCTCGATCCGCTCCCGCCGGTCGCGCGGCGGCGGCGCGGCGATCAGCTCGCGGTAGAACGCGACGAACTCCGGCGTGGGCTCGGGCAGGCTGCCCTCGGGCTGCGGCTCGCCCATCAGCGCCCGCATGAGCACCGCGCCCTCACCGCCGCCGAGCGGCGATGAGGCGATGACGGTGAGCGTCCGCACGCGCTCCGGCCGCTCCACCGCGATCAGCTGCCCGAGCAGCCCGCCCGCCGAATGGCCGACCAGATGAGCGCTGTCCAGCCCGTGCGCGTCCATCACCCGCAGCACGTCGTCCTTGATGTCGTCCCATGTGTACGGATCCTTCGAGAAGTCGATGACGTCGGACATCCCGGTGTCGCGGTGGTCGTAGCGGATCACGCGCCGGCCGCCGGCGGCGAGCCGGCCCACGAACTCGTCCGGCCACAGGATCCCCTGCGACATCGAACCCATCACCAGCACGATCGGCGCGTCGGCCGCGGCCCCGAACTCTTCACTCCAGATGTTTGGCATGGGCTAAAGCATGTCGCCCGGGGCCGCCGGCGCCTTCCGTAGAACTACTAGCCGCGCCAGTTCCGTACGTGAGGTGATGCCGAGCTTCGGATAGATCTTGTACAGGTGGTATTCGACCGTGCGCGGGCTGAGGAACAGCCGGGCGGCGATCTCCTTGCTGGTCGCGCCGCCCGCCACCAGGGTGGCGATGCGCAGCTCCTGCGGGGTGAGCGTGTCCAGCGCCGTCCCCCGCACGTCGGGGATCGCCTCGGGAACCGCGGCCGTGCTCGTCTCTACCGGGACGCTCTCGCCCGCCGCGCGCAGCTCCCCGTACGCGCGCCGCGCCCACGGCGCGGCTCCCGCGCGCTGGAACGTCTCGAACGCCGCGCGCAGGTGCGCCCTGGCCTCTCCCGGCCGGTGGGTGCGGCGCAGCCGCTCGCCCAGCAGCAGCCCCGTCCTGGCCGCCTCGAACGGGTTGTCGTGCAGTCGTGACGCCTCGCCGAGCGCCTCGACCGCCTGGTCGTCCGGCAGGACCAGGCCGCGGCACCGGGCGAGCAGCGCCCGGGACTCGGCCGTCCCCGCGTGGGCCGACCAGCGTTCGTACGCCTCCAGCGCCTTCCGGGCGGCCTCCGGGTCGCCCGCGCCGACGGCGGCCTCGATCCGGTCCGGCGTGCTCCGCCAGACCACCGTCGGATGGCCGGCTCCCGGGCCCGCGGCGACGATCGCCGTGAACCGGTCGTGCGCGGCGGAGAACCGGCCCAGGCACAGGTCGAGCATGGCCAGGGCGTACGCCGCGAGTCCGGCGCGCAGGCCCACCCGGTGCGGGACGGCGATGGCCAGCGCCTCCCGGGCATATCGGGCGCAGGGCTCCTCCTCGCCGCGCAGGGCCGCCACGGCCGCGAGGTTGGCCAGGTGCGCGGCCACGGTGTTGACGTATCCGGCCTCGCGAGCCAGCTCCAGGCCCTCCTCCGAGACGGCCTGGCTCTCCGCGAGGCGCCCCGCGAGCCGTTCCGCGGTGGCGACGAACTCCAGCACCACGGGCAGCTGGCCCGTCATCCCGGAGACCCTGGCCACCCGGCCGGCCCGCTCGGCCAGCTCGGAGGACAGGTCCACCTCGCCCAGATGGCTGGCCGCCGCCGTCGCCCACAGGAACTCGGCCGCCTCGCGCAGCTCACCCGTACGGCCGAGCGCCCGTTTGAGCAGGTCGTGCCCGCCCTCGCCGGCGAGCGTCGCGCCGACGCCCACGACCACGTCGCGCAGGAACCCCTCGGGGAAGGCGGCCGCCCGCCGCCCGATCTCCACGATGGCCGCCGCGTCGCCGACGTACGACGCCGCCTCCGAGGCGTCGGCCAGCATGTCCAGAGTGTCGCCCGCCGCGAGGATCCGCACGGCCTCGGCGGCGTCGCCGGAGTTCAGCTCGAACCGCCCGCGCAGCTGGGCGATCTCCATGGTCAGCGCGGTGTCCGCCCCGGCGAACTCGCGAGCCTCGGCCAGCAGGGACTCCGCCTGGCCGGGACGGCCCCCGAGCCACGAGGCCACGGCGGCGTCCTTGAGCCGCCGGGCGCGCACGAGCGGTTCCGGGGTGAGTTCGGCGGCCCTGGTCAGGGCGGTGGCGGCGGCGCCGTACCCGCCCCGGTCCCTGGCCCGTTGCGCGGCCCGCGTGAGCGCGGCGGCGACCGATTCGTCCTGGCCGAGCGCGGCCCCGGCCAGATGCCGGGCCCGACGGTCCCCGCCCGACACCTCGGCCAGCGCCGCGTGCGCCTCGCGGCGTGCGGCGGGGGAGGCCGCCTCGTACACCGCCGACCGGATCAGCGGATGGCGGAACCGCACGTGCGTCCCGGACACGCTCGCGAGACCGGCGGACTCGATCTCGGGCAGCGCCGCTTCTCCCGCGCCCAGCCGGTCGGCGGCCCGCAGCACCAGGTCGAGATCGCTCTCGACCGCCGCCAGCAGGGCCGCCAGCCGCGCCCCTGCGGACAACGCGGCCACCCGGTCGCCGAAGAGCCGGTTCCCGCCGGGCAGGGGGTCGGGCAGCGGTTCACGGCCGGCCCGCTGGGCGGGGGTGAGCAGCCGGGCCGTCTCGCGCAGCGCCAGCGGGTTTCCCCCGGTCAGCACCACGAGGTCTCGCCTGACCGGCGCCGCGAGCGTGAAGCCGGCGTCGAGCAGTTCGGCGGCCGCCGGTTCGGCCAGCCCGGCGATCTCCAGCGCGGGCAGGCCCTTCACCGGCGTGTCGCCCCGTACGGCCAGCGGCATCGCGATCGGCTCGGTGCCGAGCCGCCTCGCCGCGAACAGCAGGGCGTCGGCCGACGGCCGGTCCACCCATTGGAAGTCGTCGACCACGCAGATCAGCCCGTCACGCGCGGCGGCCTCGGCCAGCAGCGACAGCACCCCGGCCGCCAGCAGGAACCGGTCCCCCGAACCGGCAGGAGCCAGCCCGAGCGCACCGTGTACGGCCTCGGCCTGCGGTTCCGGCAGCGCGTCGAGCAGCCCGGTCACCGGCAGCAGCAACTGGTGCAGGGCGGCGAACGCCAGATCGGCCTCCGCCTCGACCCCCGTGGTCCGCAGCACTCGCATGGGCCCGCCGCGGGAGGCCGCCAGGTCGAGCAGCGCCGTCTTGCCGACACCGGCCTCGCCGCGCAGCACCAGCGCGCCCCCGGAGCCTTTCCTGGCCCGATCGATCAGGTCGTCGATCGCGGCCGTTTCCACCGATCTGCCGTAAAGCACAACCGCTGACTGTATTGCGTGGCGAGGCGCGTCCGACGCCCCTGTTCGGTGTCCCTGTTCGGTGTCCCTGTGCGGCGAGACGGCCGGATGGCCGTCTCTCAGCAGGCTCTGAGCAACTCCGCACTTTGTGTCAGGAAAGGATGCACAATGCCGCTATCGTGGCGGCTCATGATGAGGTTGCGAGTGCTGGGCCTGTCACGGCTGCGCCGGGCGCTGCTGTCCCGGCTCGACTCTCGGTACGTCACCAAGCCCGACCACCGGCAGGATCTGAAGGACGCCCTCTGGGAGGTGCAGATGCTCCGCCGGGAGGTCGTGGCGCTGCGCGACGAGGTCGACCGGCTGCGGCGGGCCCCTGTGAAGCCGCCCGCGGCGCCCAGGGCGACGGCGGACCCCAAGGCGGCCGAGGCGCACCGGCTGGCGACGGAGACCGCCCAGGCGGTGGACACGTTGCTGCAGAGCGAGATGCGCATCTGGCAGGCGATCGACGACCTGTCGGCGCGGGTCGGCGCTTCCGGGCGGGCGGGGTAACCGGTCGTGCGAGTGCAGTGGACGAGTGACGCGGACGTCTGGCGGCTGGTCTTCCTGCTCGACGCGGAGGACGAGACCGCGGGGGCCTGCGCCGACGGCCAGGCCATCGAGCTGCGGACCAATTCCTGCCACGTCCGGATCGGGGACGCCGGCGCGTCCCCGCATCCCGACCTGCTCGCGGTCGCCGCGTGGACCGTCGTCGCGCCGTGGACCAGGCGGCGGGTGACCTTCGACCGGCCGATCTCCGCCGGGCTCGCCGAGGCGCTGCGTACGGGGTGGGGAGTGGACGCCGGGCCCGTCGGGGCGGACGCCAGGAGCGGCACCCGTCTGGCCATCTCCTACAGCGGGGGCGCGGACTCGATGGCGGTGGCCGCGATGTTCCCCGACGCGCCGTTCGTGCACTTCCAGCGGGTGAGCCACCCCCGGGTGCCCAACCGGTGGACGCACTACCGCTCGGACGTGCTGGCCCGGCTCGCCCGGCGGACCGGCCGGGAACTCCACATCGCCCAGTCGGATCTGGAGTTCCTGCTGAGCCGTCCGCGGCCCGGCTTTCCCGAGCACCACGCCGTCACGGTGGGGGCGCTGCTCCTCGCCGACGACCTCGACCTCGGGGGCGTCGCGCTGGGCTACGAGATCGGGTCGCGCTGGCTCGGCGGCGACCGCTACGTCCTCCGCTACACCCCGGACAACCCCATGTGGGCGCAGGAGGGGAAGTGGGGACGGCTGTTCACCGCGGCCGGGCTGCCGATGGTGCTTCCCGTCGGCGGCGTGAGCGAGGCCGTGACGATGCGTGTCGCCCTGGAGTCGGATCTGCGTGAGCACGTCCGCTGGTGCCTGCGCGGCTCTGGCGACGGCCCCTGCGGGCTGTGCGGCAAGTGCCTGTACAAGGAGCTGATCCAGGCCGCGGTCGAGCGCCGTCCGATGCGCACCACCCTGACCGCCGAGAGCACTCCTGCCCGCTCCTGGCAGAAACCGCCGCCGTACGGCGGGCAGGAGATGATCGAGTACGGGTGCGCCCGCGTGCCGAACATCGCGCAGACGCCGTTCGCGAAGGCGGCGGAGCACCTCCAGGCGACCGAGGAGTCCACACGCTGGCTGGACCACTGCTACCGGCCGGCCGTCGACGAGGTCCCCGAACCGTGGCGCGAGCAGGTCGCCGCCTTCGTCGGTGAAAACATCGGGCTGATGACCGAGGACGAGGCGCTCCGGGTGGAGACATGGGGGGAACGATGAAGATCTACCTGTCGGTGGACATGGAGGGGGTCACCGGGCTGACCGATCCCGAGGAGATGCACCTCGGGGGACGGGGGTACGAGCGCGGCTGCGAGCTGATGACCGGGGACGCCAACGCGGTGATCCAGGGCGCCTTCGACGCGGGCGCCGCGTCCGTGCTGGTCAACGACGCCCACGGGTCCACCAAGAACCTCAGGATCGACCTGCTGGACGAGCGGGCCACGCTGATCAGGGGCCCGGGCAAACCGCACCGCATGGGGCAGGGCCTCATCCCCGACATGGCCGCCGCCTGCTTCGCCGGCTACCACGCCCGGGCCGGCGTGCCGCACGGGGTGCTCAACCACACGTGGATGGGCAAGGAGATCCAGAACGTCTACCTGAACGGCGAGATCTGCGGCGAGACCCGGCTGGTGGCGGGCTTCGCGGGCTCGATGGGCGTGCCGGTCGCGCTCGTCGCCGGCGACGAGGCGGTGTGCGAGGAGGCCAGGGAGCTGCTCGGCGAGGTCGAGACGGTCGCCGTGAAGAAGGGCATCGACAAGTTCTCCGCCGAGCTGCTGCCCCCGGCCGTCGCCTGGCGGCGCATCCGCGAGGGCACGGCCCGCGCCCTGGGCAGGCTGGCGGACTTCCGGCCTTACGTGGTCGAGCCGCCGTACACGCTGGGCGTCGAGTGGAACTCCACCGCCATCGCGGCGGCCTGCTCGATCGTGCCCGGCGTGCGGCTCGCCGGGCCGCGGCACACCGAGTTCACCACGAGCGACTACCACGAGATCATGGCGCTGTTCGGCATCTTCTCGATGATCGGCGGCCAGGTGGCCTGCGGCAGCGGCCGGTACGGCTGACGCCGTTCTTCCCCCAGCACGGCTGACGCCGGTTCACCCCGATCACGGCCGAAGCCGGTTCCCCCAACGACGAAGGCAGGCAGGGTGGCTAGCAGTGACCGCGGGACGCGGGAGCGTACGGGGGCGCTGACGCGGCGCGCCTTCCTGGTGGGCGTCGGCGCGGCCGGAGGCGCCGGAGCGATGTACGCGGCGATGGGCGCGCTCGGGCTCGCACCCGACGACCAGCAGAAGGACTACACACCGCCGAGCCGTTCCGACTTCGCCCTCAGCGGGAGGGGCGCCGGCTCCGTGGTGATCCTCGGGGCGGGGATCGCGGGCCTGGCCGCCGCGTACGAACTGGGCAAGGCGGGCTACGACTGCACCGTCCTTGAGGCCCGCGACCGGGTCGGCGGGCGCAACCTCACGCTGCGCGGCGGCGACCGGCTGCACGAGCTGTCCGGCCCGAATCAAGAAGGCCCGAATCAAGAAGGCCCGAATCAAGAAGACACAGTGCAGGAGGCGCGGTTCGGGGAGGGCGTCTATTTCAACGCAGGGCCGGCCCGCATCGCCCAGTGGATGGTCACCCTCGATTACTGCCGGGAGCTGGGCGTCCCGATCGAGTTGTTCGTCAACGACAACTCCAGCGCGTACGTCTACAACACGGGCATGAAGGCGCCGGTCCGGGCGCGTACCGCCCGTGCCGACACGTACGGCTACATCAGCGAACTGCTGGCGAAGGCCACGAACGCGGGCGCGCTCAACCGGCGGCTGACGGCGGGGGACAAGAACCGCCTGCTCCATTTCCTGTCGGAGTTCGGCGACATCGGCAGGACCTACACCTACACCGGGTCGGAGCGCAGAGGGTTCTCCGTGAACCCGGGCACGGGCGCGGGCGTGCCGCTGGGCTCGCCACCGCCCCTGTCGGAGGTGCTCGCTTACGGGCTCGGCCGCTCGATCACGTTTCCGTTCGGCTACGAGATGGCCATGCCGATGTTCCAGCCGGTGGGCGGCATGGACGCGATCGCGGCCAAGCTCGCCGACGCCGTGGGCCGCGACCGCATCCGCACCTCTGTCGAGGTCAAGAAGATCACCAACCTGCCCGACGGCGTGGAAGTCGAGCACACGGGCGGCGCCACCAAGGCGGACTTCTGCATCGCGGCCCTGCCGCCGCACGTGCTCGCGCGGATCCCCGGCAACCTGGACGCCCGGGTCGTCGCGGCGCTGCGGACGCCCACCCCGGTGTCGGGCGGGAAGATCGGGCTGGAGTACCGCCGCCGCTGGTGGGAGACCGACGAACGCATCTACGGCGGCATCACCGAGACCGACCTGGACATCGCGCACATCTGGTACCCCTCGTACGGTTTCCACGGCACGCGCGGGCTGGTGGTCGGCTACTACAACCTCGACGAGGACGCCGAGGCGTACGCCCGTCTCACCCACGCGGAGCGGGAGCGGCGGGCGCTCACCCAGGGCAAGAAGATCCACGGCGAGAAGTACCGGTCGGAACTGCTGTCCAGCGTCTCGATCGCCTGGCAGCGGCAGCCGCACATCGAGGGCGCGTGGGTCGCCTGGCCCTCCTACGAGGGCGCCTTCACGCTTCTGCAGCGGCCGGCCGGCCGCGTGTACTTCGCGGGCGACTGGCTCACGCACCTCATCGCCTGGCAGGCGGGGGCGCTGGAGTCGGCCCGTAATGTGGTCACCCAACTGCACCAGCGCGCCGTCAAGGAGGGCTAGATGCCGCTCGAATGGGTTCCCGCGTCCGACCGGCCGGACCTGCTCGCCGATCCCGTCGCCAAGGCCGTGGCCGGTCTCGACGTCAAGGTGGAGGTGGCCGAGATAGATCCCACGCTCTCCGACACCGCCGCGTTCTGCGAGCGGTACGGCGTGGCGATGGAGGACTCGGCCAACTGCGTCATCGTCGCCGCCAAACGGGGCGGGGAGACGCGGTACGCCGCCGTCATGGTGCTCGCCACCGGGCGGGCCGACGTCAACGGAATCGTGCGCCGCCATCTGGACGCGCGCAAGGCGTCATTCGCACCGCAGGCGGAGGCCGTCGAACTGACCGCGATGGAGTACGGCGGCATCACCCCGATCGGTCTTCCCGAGGGCTGGCCGGTGCTCGTTGACGAAAACGTGACCCGGCGGCCGTTCGTCGTGATCGGCAGTGGCGTCCGCCGCTCCAAGCTGGCGCTTTCCGGCGAGGCGCTGGTCGCGGCGACGCGGGGGGAGGTCCTCGCGCTCACCATTTGACCGCTTGCCTGGAAACCGTTGGCGTCTTTTCTCCGTTGTGCTGAGCGGAGATGTGGCGCGATGGTTCACTCATGGGCGTTCTTTTAGTCGGTATGGTGCTTAGGCAATGAATCAGGACGACCGACTGGGCCCGTACCGGCTGCTGAGGCGGCTCGGTGAGGGCGGCATGGGCGTGGTTCACCTCGCTCTCGACCCGCAGGGCAGGCAGGTGGCCGTCAAGGTCCTGCGCTCGGAGGTGGCGGGCGACGACGTCGCGCGCAGGCGTCTGTCGCGCGAGGTCGAGACCATGCGGCGGGTGCGCGGGCCGAACATCGCGGAGGTCGTCGACGCCGACGTCACGGGGCGCAGGCCGTACATCGTCACCCGCTACGTGCCGGGACGGCCGCTCGACGAGATCGTCAAGAACGACGGCCCGCTGCCTCTCGACGCCCTGCTCAAGGTCGCCGTCGGGGTGGCCCAGGCCCTCGCCGCCGTGCACGCCGCCGGGGTGATCCATCGCGACCTGAAGCCGGGCAACGTGCTGATGCTGGACGGCCAGCCGGTGCTGATCGACTTCGGCATCGCCCAGGCGGTCGACGCCACCCGGCTCACCCAGACCGGCATGTTCATCGGCACGCCCGGCTACCTCGCCCCCGAGATCATCGAGGGCCACGAGGCCGGGCCGCAGGTGGACGTGCACGCGTGGGCCGGCACCGTGCTGTACGCCGCCACCGGCCAGCCGCCGTTCGGCAAGGGCACGCTGGAGATGATCTTCTTCAACATCACCTCCGGCCGGGCCAACGTCGAGGCCGCCCCTCCGCCGATCCAGCCGATGCTGCGTGCCGCGTTCAACCGCGACCCGGCCAGGAGGCCGACCGCGGCCGAGCTCGTACGGCAGCTCGCGCGGCTCATGCCCCAGTCGCCGGGCGGCAGGCCCCGCGTGCCCGACGAGATCACGACGGTGCCCAATGTCGACGACACCGGCGGTCAGCAGGCGCCCGGCTCCGGCCGGCCGGGCGGGCCGGTCACCGGCCCGCCGCCGACCGGGTCGCCGATGCCCCCGATCACCCCGCCGGTGGCGCCCGTGGCGACGCCGCCGGTCACGCCGTCCCAGCCGGGCGGCCGGGCCGAGGAGTTCGTCTCACTGCTGCGCGAGACGCCCGCGGCGGGCCAGGGCGGCGACCCCTTCCCGACCGTGCGGGTGACCGGAGAGGACCTGCGCCGGGCGGGCCTCGGGCCGGCCGCCCCAACGAACGGCCCAGGGAACGGCCCAGGGAACGGCCCGGTGGAAGGCCCGGCGGAGGGCGACATCCCCACCCGGATGGCTCCGCCCCGCACCCCGCCGACCGGTCCGACCGGCCCGTCCGGTCCGACCAGCCCGTCCGGTCCGTCCGCGTTCCCGGGCTCGCCCGTGTCGGGCCCGGCTCCCGCGACCGGTGCGCCGTCCGCCCCGCCGCGAGGCGGGGCGGACGAGTGGCCCACGCCGATGCTGCGCCCGGAGGGCGACATCCCCACCCGGCGGGTGACCTCCGAGGAGGTGCGCCAGGCCGTCAGCGGCGATCCCACGGGACCACGCGCGGCGTCCCCCGGGTTCACGCAACCCGGGTCCTCGCAGCACGGGTCCTACGAGCAGGGAGACGTGGCGGCGCGCGACCACGCGCTCTTCGGGCACGCGCCCGATATCTACGAGCGGACTCCGCACATCCACCAGCCGAACCCCACGCCGTTCATGCCGACGGTGCGGGTGCCGCCGCCGACCGCGCCGCCCATGCCGTTCCCGTCCGGGGGGCTGTTCCAGCGCTCCAAGGCGTACGGCGTGGCGAGCGCGCTGCTGCTCGTCGTGATGACGTCGCTCGCGGTCATGGCGCCGCTGCTGGTGTGCCTGGTGGCCGTGCCGGCCGCGGTGCTGCTGCGGGCCGCGGACCTGGCCCAGCCGCACCTCAACTCCCGGCGTCCCGCGGGCGCCGCGGCGGCCGACGTGCTGCGGGTGCTGAGCCGTCCGGCGGAGCTCGTGAAGTCGATCGGCGTCACGATCGCGCTCGTGCCGTACGCGCTGATCCTGGGGCTGCCGGTGACGCTGCTGCTCACCGTCCTCCTCGGCGGCACGTCCGCGCTCCGGCTCGCGGCGCTGAGCTGGGGGATCGCGACGGCGTTGTGGACGATCTGCGCGGGGCCCGGAGTCGTGGGCCCGGGCAGGCAGATGCGGCGGACGCTGGCCTCGCTGGTGCCCGGCGAGGGAGCGGCGAAGGGGCTCGCCTGGGGGATCGGCGCCTTCGCGGTGCTGACGGCGGCGCTCGCGCTCTCCAGTCTCCTGGGTAAACAGACAGCAGGGCACTTCTGGGGCCCAATCGACGTTGTGTCATTACTGGAACGACTGGAAGACCTGCGTAACCAGGCGGGGAACGGGTGACGGGGGACGACATGTCGGCTACTGAGGCTCCGGAGAGGATCGGGCCCTACCGGCTGCTGCGGCAGCTCGGCGAGGGCGGCATGGGGGTGGTCCACCTCGGCTTGGACGCGGAGGGGCGCGAGGTCGCGGTCAAGGTCCTGCACCCGCACGTCGCCACCGACCTCAAGGCACGCGACCGGCTCACCCGCGAGGTCGAGACCATGCGGCGGGTGCGCAGCAGGCGCGTCGCCGAGGTCGTCGACGCCGACCTGACCGGCGCCGCGCCCTACATCGTGACGCGGTACGCCCCCGGGCGGACCTTAGAGCAGACGGTGCTGGAGGACGGGCCGCTCACCGACGACGGGGTGATCCGGCTCGCGGTGGGCATGTGCGAGGCCCTGGTCGCCATCCACGCGGCCGACGTCATCCACCGCGACCTCAAGCCGGCCAACGTGATGCTCGTGGGCGGCGAGCCGCTCGTGATCGACTTCGGCATCGCCCACCTGGTCAACGCCACCCGGCTGACCCAGACGGGGATGTTCGTCGGCACCCCCGGCTACCTCGCCCCGGAGATCATCCGGGACACCGAGATCACCCAGGCCGCCGACGTGCACGCGCTGGCGGCCACGGTCTTCTTCGCGGCCACCGGGAAGGCGCCGTTCGGCTCGGGCACGTTCGAGTCGGTCTGTTACAACATCCTCGAAGGCAAGGCGCAGGTGGACCTCGCGCCGGGCTGGCTGCGGGGCTGGCTCCGCGCCGCCCTGGCGCCCGAGGCCACGTCGCGTCCCACGGCCGCGTCGCTGCTCCGGCTCACCCGCTCGCTCGATCCCTCGGTCACCGTGCTCCAGGAGACCGCTCACGAGCCGCCGCGCGACGGCGGGACGCGGATCCTGGACGGCACGCGCGTGCTCGACGAGCCGGCACGGGGGAACACGGGCGGCCCGGTGAACGGGGGCGGCCCGGCGAACGGCGCCAACGGGAGCCGGACCAGCATGCTGCCGGCCGGCGACGACAGCTACTCCGACCTGCTGCCGCCGGTGAACTACGTGGAGCCGGAGCGTCCCCGCCGCGAGCCCCGGGCGCCCAGGCAGCGCCGCCCCGTGTCCGCGCCGCCTCCGGCGCATCCGCAGGCCCCGCCCTACGGGCAGGCGGGCCCGCCTCCGCCGCCGTACCAGACGCCGCCGTACCAGCCGTACACCGACCAGCGGGTGGCGGGCTACCCGGAGCCCCGGGTCGCGCCGCCTCCTGCTCCCGCCGCGCCGTACGAGCCCGAGCCGAGGCGGGCCCCCTACCGGGCCCCGCATCCGGTGCTCGCGGCCCTGCTGCTGGCCACGCTCGTGGCGCTGGCCTGCCTGCTGCCGGTCGTGGTGAGCCTGTTCGCCGTCGTGGCGGCGCTGTGCCTGCGGGTGGGGCAGTACCTGCTCGGCGACCTCGCCGACCGCCGGGCCGCGCGGGGCAGCAGCGGGGCCGACCCGCTCCTCGCGGTTCTCGGCACGCCGTGGGCGCTGATCAAGGCCGGGCTGGCGACGGTGGTGCACGTGCCGCTGGCCGTGATGTTCGCGATGTGCGTGTGGGGCGGGTTCCGCTACCTCGGCGGGGTCAGGCCCGATCCGGCCGCGGCGTACGCCGCGGGCGCCTTCGTGGCCGGGCTGTTCCTCCTCCCCGGTGGGAAGGCCCCCCGCAAGGCGGTGTCCCGGACGCTGAGCACGGTGATCCGGAGCCCCGGAGCGGGAATGATCGTGACGATCGCGGTCGGCACGGTCGCGCTGTTCGCGATCATGACGGCGCTGTCCGCGGACGCCTCGTGGATCCCCTGGCGGCCGCCGTCGGTGGCGGTGGACCACATCGTCGCGGATCTCAAACAGAAGGGTCAGGACACGGTCGTCAACCTGATCGGCGGCGTGATCGGGGACATCATGGACAGGATCGGCCTGGGCTTCCTGACCTTCTGGACCTGACGCCCCGGTCCCTCGGTGAACCGGGAGGCCCCGAGCAGGCCCCGAGCGAAGCGGGAGACACAGTTTGGGAACGCCGGAACAGCTTGGTCCCTACCGTCTGGTCTCCGCTCTCGGCTCCGGAGGGTTCGGTGAGGTCCACCTCGCGCTCGATCCCGACGGGCGCACGGTGGCGGTGAAGGTCCTGCATCCCCACGTCGCCTCCGACGGGTTCGCCATCACCCGCCTCGCCCGTGAGGTGGAGACCATGCGCCGGGTTCGCGGGGCCCACGTCGCCGAGGTGCTGGACGCCTCCCTGTCGGGGGAGCGGCCCTACATCGTCACGCGGTACGTCCAGGGCAGACCGCTCAGCACGGTCGTGGCCAACGACGGGCCGGTCACGGGGGCCGACCTGCTGCGGCTCGCCCTGGGGCTGGCGGCGGCGCTGGAGTCCGTCCACGCGGCCGAGGTGGTCCACCGCGACCTCAAGCCGGCCAACGTGATCGTCTCCGAGCGCGAGCCGTACGTGATCGACTTCGGCATCGCCTGCGCGCTGGAGTCGGCCTCGGTCACCGCCTCGGGCGCGGTCGTCGGCACGCCCGGCTACCTGGCTCCCGAGGTGCTGGAAGGCCGGGAGGCCGGGCCGGAGGCCGACGTGTTCGCCTGGGGGGCGACGCTGGCCTTCGCCGCGTCGGGGCGGCAGCCGTACGGGACCGGGCCGGCCGCGGCGATCGCCTACCGGGTCGTCCACCGCGAGCCCGACCTGTCGGGCGTGCCGTCCTGGCTCGCCCCGATCGTGGAGCGGTGCCTGAGCGCGGATCCGGCGGACCGCCCGGCGACGGCCGAGCTGGCCGGGCTCCTCAAGGAGGCCGCGCCGGTGCTGGACGGGATCGAGCCGTCGCGGCCCGCGCTGTCGGAGGCGCCCACCCAGCAGTGGCGGCCCGGCGATCGGCGGCGGAGCCGGCCCTCGCGCGGGATGCGGCGGGGAGAGGTGGACGACCCGCGCGCCGCGCACCGGGAGAAGCTGCACCGCCGCTGGGTGATCGGCTCCGCGGTGGTCGTCGGCCTGTTCGCCGCCGCGGCGCGCGCCGACCTGCCCGAGGTGTCGCTTCTCCTGCTGGTGCTCTACGGCATCGCCCTGCTCGTGGACGCGGGGTTCGGGCTGCTGGGAAAGTCGAGGCGGCGGCTCGTGGTGGACCTCGCGGGCGGCGTCGGGGCCGTCGCGGTGTGGGCGCTGCTCAGCACGCTGTTCAGCACGGTGACGCTCCTCATGGCCGTCGGAACCGTCCTGTTCCTGCTCGTCATGCTCGTGTTCGCGAGCTGAATCCCGCCGGGAGGCGATTCAGGAGAACCAGTCGGCGCCGAGTTCCTGAATGGTCCTGCTGCCCTGGGGCACCAGCAGCGCCTCGCTCAGCACCTGGTTGACGTGCTTGGGGTTGTTGACCATGCCGAACAGGAAGAACGAGCCGCCGTCCGCGGTGCGGAAGCCGAAGATCGAGCCGTGGCCGTCGAACGCGACGTACGCCCCCTTGTTCACGGCGGGGAACGCCTTGCGGCTGTAGCTGTCCTTGGCCAGGCGGTAGCCGGAGGCGCCCTCCTTCTTCTCGTTGTTCCAGAAGTTCTGGTACTCGTGGGCCACGGCGCCCGCCGCGAGGGCGTCCATGTCGGTGACGTAGCCGTCGGCGTCGAGCCGCGGCTTCGGCATCCGCCGGCCCCAGTGGATCGGAGTCGCGACGGCCAGCCTGAACGGCTGCCCGTGGGGGCGGACGAACGCGAGCACGTGCGGGCGGGCATGGCCCTCGGTGTCCTTGTAGGTCGCCTGCGCGATGAACCACTCGCCGATCGGCCGCTGCCGTTCCGGCCGGGGCAGGTAGATCGTCGGGGTGCCGGTCATCTTGATCGGCTTGTGCCCCGGCTTCGACCCGAAGATCTCATGGTTGCGTTCGATCACGCCCTCGTGCAGCGCCGCCTCGACGAACAGCGCGTCGAGCCGGTCGTTCTGATTCCACCACTTGCGCTTTCGCAGCGTCGCGTTGTATTTGCCCACCCACTCCCGCATGGCCTGCCTCGCCTGGGGGATGGTCGGCCCCATCTCGGCGGCGGAGGGAGTGGGAGCGGCGCTCACGGCCGGCCGTGGTGACGTGACCGGGCTCGGCGCGTCGCCGCGGCGGGCGGCCATATCCGTGACAACACCACAGCCGGACAGGCTCATGACAAGAGCCACGATCAGCCACGTCCCACGCACCGGTGAAGTCCCCCAAGATCCGCCGTAAAAATGCCAACATATCGGGACATCGGGGCACGGTGAGCGCCGTGCGGCCCGGCCTGATTACGATCATGGAGTGGTCGCCGTGGGCGACGGCCATGGTTCCGAGTCCCGGCCACAGGGACCTCCCCGACGCTTCCGGAACATAGTTCGGTAGGGTGGCGGTGGGCGTGACCGGGTTCTGGGTAATTCCTCAACCGAAGGACGCGGCCGTAAAAACCTGGAGGTTTGCACCTAAGCTACCGATGGGTAACATACGCCTGGGGGGACCAGGGTCAGTTCGACACCCGGGCCACCTGCACAGGCGCGCCCGCGAGCACCTGGCAGTCTTGCATCACGTGCGCGTACCCCGCGCCACGTACCGAGAACCGCGGCGTCAGCCGTACGGAAAGGGGAGGTCGGCCACCGGCCATGAACATCGTCGTCTGCGTGAAGCAGGTCCCCGACACGGCGACCGAGCGCAAGCTGAGGTCCGATGACAAGACGCTCGACCGTGACGCCGCCGACGGCGTCGTGAACGAGCTCGACGAGTACGCGGTCGAGGAGGCGCTGCGGCTCAAGGAGGCCCATGGAGGCGAGGTCACCGTCCTCAGCATGGGCCCCGCCAAGGCGACCGAGACCATCCGCAAGGCCCTGGCGATGGGCGCCGACAAGGCGGTGCACCTGCACGACGACGCGCTGCACGGCTCGGACGCGCTCGGCACCTCCTACGCCGTCTCCCAGGCCCTGAAGAAGATCGGTTTCGACCTGGTGATCCTGGGTTCGGAGTCGACCGACGCCCGCACGGGCATGCTCGCCGCGATGCTGGCCGAGCGGCTCGGCGCCCCGCAGCTCACGCTCGCCGGCAAGGTCGAGGTCGAGGGCACGGCCATCCGGGTCGAGCGGATCACCGACTACGGCTACGACAAGGTCGAGGCGTCGCTGCCCGCCGTCGTGTCGGTGGTCGAGAAGATCAACGAGCCGCGCTACCCGTCGTTCAAGGGCATCATGGCCGCCAAGAAGAAGCCGGTCGAGACGCTCGGCGTCGCCGACGCGGAGATCGCGGCCGACCAGGTGGGCCTGGCGAACGCCTGGAGCGAGGTCGTGGACTTCGCCGCCGCCCCGCCCCGTGCCGCGGGCACCGTGATCAAGGACGAGGGCGACGGCGGCGCCAAGGCCGCCGAGTTCCTCGCGTCGAAGAAGTTCGTCTGAGGGGCTTGGGATGAGTGAGATTCTGGTTCTCGTCGAGCACGTCGACGGTGACGTCAAGAAGGTCACCCTCGAACTGCTGACCCTGGCCCGGTCGCTGGGCACGCCGGCCGCCGTATGGGCCGGCCCCGGCTACTCCGACGCCGCGAAGGCCAGGCTCGCCGAGTACGGCGCCGAGAAGATCTACGTGGCGGCGGCCGACGAGATCGGTGACTACGTGGTGGCGCCCAAGGCCGAGGTGCTGGCGCATCTGGTGGCCGAGCGGTCTCCGGCCGCGGTCTTCGTCGCCGCGACCGGCGAGGGCAAGGAGATCGCCGGCCGTCTCGCGATCAAGACGGACTCCGGTGTGATCTCGGACGCGGTGGGCGTCGGCGAGGGCTTCGTCGCCGAGCAGTCCATCTTCGGCGGCGGCGTCAACGTCCACAGCCGCGTGACCAAGGGCACGCCGATCATCACGGTCCGCCCGAACAGCACTGCCCCCGTCGCCGCCGCCGCGGCCGGCGCCGAGGAGAAGGTGGAGGTCGCGCTGTCGGACGCCGCCCGTGCGGCCAAGATCGTCGAGCGGGTCGTCCAGGAGAAGGGCGCGCGTCCGGAGCTGACCGAGGCCGCGATCGTGGTCTCCGGCGGCCGGGGCGTGGGCTCGGGCGAGAACTTCTCGATCATCGAGAAGCTCGCCGACACGCTCGGCGCGGCCGTGGGCGCCTCGCGGGCCGCGACCGACGCCGGCTGGTATCCGCACCAGTTCCAGGTCGGGCAGACGGGCAAGACCGTGTCCCCGCAGCTCTACATCGCGGCCGGCATCTCCGGCGCCATCCAGCACCGGGCCGGCATGCAGACCTCCAAGACCATCGTCGTGATCAACAAGGACGCCGAGGCGCCCCTGTTCGAGATCGCCGACTTCGGCGTCGTGGGCGACCTGTTCCAGGTCGTCCCGCAGCTCACCGAGGAGATCGAGAAGCGCAAGTGACGCGCTCGGCCCGTGTCGCGTGTTCACGCGGCACGGGCCGAGAGCTTTTCTCGACAGGCTGGCGGGCGGGCGTCAGGCCGCCGTGCGGAGGGGGGCCTCCTCGTCCCCCGACCGGACCGGCAGCGGGATGATCTCCGTACGGGACGCGGGCAGCAGCCGGGCGGCCACGGCGATGACGACGCCGAGCACGACCGCCACGCCCATCGCGACCCGCAGCGAGGCCGCGGCGGACAGGAAACCGATGACCACGGGCCCGAGCAGCAGGCCCGCGTAGCCCATCGCGCTCGCCTGTGCGATCGCCGGGCCGGGCTCGCGTGTCGCGGTCCCCGCCAGCGACAGCGCCATCGGGGAGATCGTCGCCACCGACAGCCCGATGAAGAACAGCCCGGCGACGGCGGCAACGGTCACCGGCGCGGCGATGACCACGAGGAACGCGAGCGCGGTGGCACCGCCGGAGAACATGATCAGCCCGCGGGCGCCGTAGCGGCCGCGCAGCCGGTCGCCGGCCAGCCGGGCGAGCAGCATGCCCGCCTCGAACACCGGGTAGCCGAGCGCGGCGACCGCCTCGGAGGCGTGCAGCGTGCCGATCAGGTACAGGCCGTTCCAGTCGGCGACGACGCCCTCCACCATGAACGCGGCGAAGGTGACCGCGCCGAGCAGGTAGACGACCCCAGGCAGCCTGCGCCGGGCACGAGCGGACGCCTGGCCCGCCTCGTCCGCCTCGGGCGTGGGGTCGGGCAGGTGCAGACGGCTGAGGGCCAGCGCCGCGGGCACCGACACCAGGGCGACGACCAGGATGTGGGCGGTGAGGGACAGGCCCAGGGCGATGGCCCCGGTGCCGAGCAGGCCCGCCGAGATCGCGCCGACGCACCATCCCGCGTGCATGCCGCTCATGATCGGCCGGCCGTACGCGCGCTCGACGGCCGAGCCCTGGGCGTTCATGCCGACGTCGACCGCGCCGAACGCCATGCCGAACAGCGCGGCGGCCACGGCCAGCACCGGGAGGGACGGCGCGAACGCGACGAGGACCAGTGACACCGCGCACAGGGGAGCGGCCGCGCGCAGGACGCCACGGCTGCCGATCCTGGCCAGGACGACGCGCATGAGCTGCATGGTGAGCAGCGCGCCGATCCCCCAGCTGAGCAGGGTGAGCCCGACCGACGACTCCGGCAGGCGGAGCCGGTCGGCCAGGGCCGGGAGGCGCACGGTGAAGGTTCCACACATCAGGCCGGCCAGGACGAAGGTGAGGACTGCCCCGTGACGGGCCTTCCTCAAAGCGCGGGTCATCACAGCTTCCTTTCCAGGTGAGTCGAGTGGGTTTCCGGGCCCGGATTTACGGGCAGACACCAGCAGGTCGCCCTTTCACGGCAGAGCCGGAAGGAAGGGCGACCACCAGGTGTGGGTCAGGGGTGCGCTACAACAGGGCGAGCAGCCTGGCGCGGATCGCGGCGTAGTCGATGATCGCCGCACAGTGGGTGGCGACCTCCCAGACGCCCTCACAGGCCAGCCGTACGACCTGGGAGGTCAGGGGGTCGGGCTCGTCGTCCAGGCCCTGCCGCATCCAGCGGTCCATCGCCCCGCGCAGCGGCGCGAGC
Source organism: Microbispora sp. H10830 (assembly GCF_014161375.1). Lineage (NCBI taxonomy): Bacteria > Bacillati > Actinomycetota > Actinomycetes > Streptosporangiales > Streptosporangiaceae > Microbispora > Microbispora sp. H10830. The sequence goes on along the minus strand of NZ_JABBWX010000005.1, from coordinate 326,881 downwards.
AGTTCGGGGTCGCCGGCCGCGCCCGTGACCACGGCCCATCGTCGCAGCCGGCCGGTCTCCACGGCCTCGAACGTCGCGGCGACGTACGCCCGGGTGTAGGTGCTCTCCGACTGCGCCTCGATGAGCGCGTCGAAATCGGCGATCAGGCGCTCGATCATGCCTTTGACGAGCGCTTCCTTGCTCGCGAAGTGATAGAGGAGACCGCCCTTGCTGACACCGGCGCGCTCGGCCACCGCCGCCAGGGTCAGGGCCTGGGCACCCTGATCCTGCAGCAGGCCCTCGGCCGCGTCCAGCAGTTCGTCCTTCCTCATGCCCCCTACTGTACCGTCTGGACGGTTAAGTTGCGACACGTGCCGGTGTTCTCTGCTCGCCCGGATACGCTTGGTGGGCTGAATACGTGTCAGGGAGGGGTCGTGGGAGCTGCATATCTGGACCATGCCTCGACCACACCGATGCTGCCCGAGGCGATCGAGGCGATGACCGCCCAGCTCGGGCAGGTCGGCAACCCCTCGTCCCTGCACGCGGCGGGCCGCCGCGCCCGCCGGGTCGTCGAGGAGTCGCGCGAGACGATCGCCTGCGCGCTCGGCGCCCGCCCGAGCGAGGTCGTGTTCACCGCCGGCGGCACCGAGGCCGACAACCTCGCCATCAAGGGCCTGTTCTGGGCGAGGAAGCGGCCCAGGATCCTGATCAGCTCGGTCGAGCACCACGCCGCCCTCGACCCCGCCCATTGGCTCGGCGACAACCACGGCGCCCGGGTCGAGCTGCTGGACGTGGACGAGCGGGGCCGGGTGCATCCGGAGACGCTGCGCGAGGCCATCGCCCGCGACCCGGACGACGTGGCGCTGGTGAGCGTCATGTGGGCCAACAACGAGGTGGGCACCGTGCAGCCGGTGCGCGTGCTGGCCGCCATCGCGCACGAATACGGCATCCCCTTCCACACCGACGCGGTGCAGGCGGTCGGCCAGCTCCCGGTCTCGTTCGCCGAGTCCGGCGTGGACGCCATGACCGTCTCCGGCCACAAGGTCGGCGGTCCCGTGGGCGTCGGGGCGCTGCTGCTGGCCCGAGGCGTCGATCCGGTGCCCGTCCTGCACGGCGGCGGACAGGAACGCGACATCCGCTCCGGCACCCTCGACGCGCCGGCCATCGCCGGGTTCGCGGCGGCGGTCGAGACGGCCGTCGCGCGGCAGCCCGCCACGGCCGAGCGGCTGTCGGCGTTGCGCGACGACCTGATCGAGCGCGTACGGCTGGCCGTGCCCGACGTCGTGCTGAACGGCGACCCGGTGAACCGGCTGCCCGGCAACGCCCACTTCTCGTTCCCCGGCTGTGAGGGGGACGCCCTGCTCATGCTCCTCGACGCCAAGGGCGTGGAGTGCTCCACAGGCTCGGCCTGCTCGGCCGGGGTCGCCCAGCCGTCCCACGTGCTGCTCGCCATGGGCCAGGACGGCGCGCGCGCCCGCGGCTCGCTGCGTTTCTCCCTCGGCCACACCTCCGTGGAGGAGGACGTCGACCGGGTCGTGGAGGTCATCGGGCACGTCGTCGAGCGCGCCCGCCGTGCCGGTCTGTCATAACCTGCCGTGTTCATCCCCTGATGTCCGTGCCTCCGTGGCTTCCCGGGCTTCTGCGGCGACCAGGCCGGAGATGCCCAGGCCCGGCGCGTCGGGCAGCACGACCGCAGCGCCTTGGTACCGCATGCCGCCGACGACGGCGGGGCGCTGGAGCCACCACACCGCGTCGAGGTCGCTCACCATCGTGGTCCCGTAGGCGGCTACCAGGCTGGCCGCGGCGCCGGTGCCGATCTCGGTCTCCAGCATGGAGCCGAGGATGGTGCCCATGCCCTGGGCTCGTGCCAGTTCGAGGAGGGTACGGGCGGCGCTGAGCCCACCGCTCTTCGCCAGCTTGACGTTGATCAGGTCCGCCGCGCGTCGGCGGATCACCTCCACCAGGTCGTGCACGTCGAAGACGGACTCGTCCGCCATGATCGGGGTCTCGACGCGGTCGCTCACCCAGGCCAGGCCCTCCATATCCCGGTGGTTCACAGGCTGTTCGACGAACTCCACCCCCATGCCGGCGTCCTCCAGCGAGCGGATGACCCGTACCGCCTCGCGGGGAGTCCACCCCTGGTTGGCGTCGAGACGGATCCTCACCTCGGGACCGACCGCCTGGCGGACCGCCGTCACGCGGTTGACGTCCGTGGCCGCGTCCGTGCCGACCTTGACTTTCAGCACGTCGAAGCCCTCCGCGGCCCGGCTCTTCGCCGCCGTGGCCAGGCTGTCCACCGTGCCGGCTGCAAGGCTCACGTCGGTGGGCACCACCAGCCGGGAGCCGCCGAGCAGCCGGACCAGCGGGACCCCGAGGCGGACCGCGGCGAGATCGTGGAGTGCGATGTCCACCGCGGCCTTGGCCGGCTCGTTGCCGATCACGGCGCGGCTGACTCTGCGACAGTTCTCCACCAGGTCATCGGCATTGCGGCCGATGAGAAGCGGGGCGAAGGCCTCGGTGACGCAGGCCTCGCTGGAGGCCAGTGAGGATCCCGTGACAGTCCACACCTCCGGCGCCTCACCGAAGCCGGAGCGCCCGTCGCGGTCCACGATCTCGACGACGACGGTCGAGACGTGGGTCAGGTGCGCCAGGGCAGTGACGAACGGCGTGTGGAGGGGAGCCACCAGACGGTGGACGTGGACAGCGGCGATGGTCATCGATCAGCCTCGTTGCACTCAGGAGGTTCTATCGGACGCGCGGCAGGGCGGATCATCGAGGCCCTCGCTCCGTTCGTGGAGCGCGAAATCTGGAACAGCGCGCATGAGGCGACTCGCGGGGCGTTCCTCCTGCTGGTTAGTAGGCAGCGGTTGCGGGCCTTGGCTCTGCGGGCCGTCGTGCGTACACCTCGATCTCGAACTTCGTGCGGGAATCGGAGAGTCCGCACACGAGCATCGTCGCGGCCGGGCGGATGTCGCCGAAGCAGCGGCGCAGGGTCGGCCAGCACGGCTGGAAGTCCTCGGTGGATCCACTCACGATCATGCGTCGCTCTGTCATGCGGCGAAAGGTAGGCAACCAGCAGCGATATGTCCAACACCTCCCATGGAATCATCTGATATCTCTAAAGGTATGGACCGTCCTGAGCTCAGCTTCCAGCAGCTTCACGCCTTCGCGGTCCTCTCCGAGGAACTCCACTTCGGGCGCACAGCGGAGCGGCTGGGCATCGCGCAACCACCGCTCAGCCAGCAGATCCGCCGGCTGGAAGCGAAGGTCGGGCACCCGCTGTTCACCCGAGGGCCCGGTGCGGTCGCCCTCACCGAGGCAGGACGCCAACTCCTGCCCGCCGCTCGGCGCGCACTCGACGAGATCGCCGTCGGCCTGGACGCGGCTCGACGCACTGGCAGCGGTGAGGCCGGTCGTATCCGGATCGGCTTCTCCGCATCGCTCGCGCTGACCGTCCTGCCAGGCTTGTTGCGCGCCTACCACGATCGGTTTCCCCAGGTGGAGATGGAGATCCGCGAGATGACCACAGCGCCGCAGGTGACCGCTCTGCACGAGCATGTGATCGACATCGGGCTCCTGCGCGAGCCGCCGGACGAGCCGGCGCTGGCGACCGAGACGATCTTGTCCGAGGAGTTCATCGCGGTCGTGCCAGCCGCCCACCCTCTTGCGGCCCAGCGAGTCCTCCCGATCAAAGCACTCGCGGACGAACCGTTCGTGCTGCTGCCCCGCAGTGCCGGACCAATGTTCTATGACCGGATCCTCGACTTGTGCCGCAGTGCGGGTTTCGAACCCCGCCTTGGCCAGCAGGCGGTCGAATGGCAGACGGTCTGCGCGCTCGTCGAGGCAGGACTGGGAGTGTCACTCGCCCCGGCGAGCATCCGCCGGATCCGCCTCAAAGGTGTCGCCTACCGCCGGATCGAACCGAACAACGCACGCACCACCGTCACAGTGACCTGGCGTCGCGACGATCAGAACCCCCTGGTCACACGATTCCTGGAGGCCGCTCGCGGCGAACCCTGGCGGGCCCGGGCGCGAGGTATGACCCACGATGTCCCGCCGCCATCGCGCGCCTAGCGGGCCGTACGGCGCAGCAGCGCCCGCTGCAGGCGAAGGACCGCTCGTGTGCGCCGCGACGAGCGCAGCGACTCCAGGCGGGCCTGGAGCCGGTCGCCCACCTCGACCAGCTGTTCCTCGTCCGCGAAGCGCTCGATCTCGGGGAACATCTGCCGTTCCTCGTCCAGGTGGGCGTGCGACTCCAGCGCGTCGTGCATCACGCTCAGCTCCCGGTCGAACCGCTCGGTCCGCGGGTCGGCGCGCACCAGCGCCGCGAGCTGGTCGCTGAGCTGGCGGTGCTCCGACCAAGCCGCCGCGATGCCCGCGGTGACGTCCCGCATCGCCGGGTAGAAGACCTCCTCCTCGATCAGCTCGTGCATCCGCAGCTCGTCGAACAGCTCGTCGGCGAGCGCGCGCCGCCGTCCGGGCTCCGAACGCGGCGTCTCCAGCAGGCACCGCATGAGCCCCCGCAGCACCTCGTGGTGCTCCACGAGCACCCGCGTCGCCCTCTTGCGCTCCTGCGGGGCCGGCGCCTCCCGCACCTTGGTGAGCACCTGTGGCCTTCTCCTCATGGCTGGACCTCCTGCTGGTGGACCAGCGTGCTGCCGGGAGGCGCGGTGGCCACGGCCGGCATCCGGCGCACCTCGATCCATCCGTCGCGTACGCGGGTCTGGAAGCACGGCGCGGGCGCGACGGCCGGGCCGTCCAGGCTCTCTCCGCTGTGCAGCTCGAACCGGGAGCCGTGCCAGGGGCAGGTGATGGAACCGTCGCGGAGCCAGCCCTGCGACAGCGGAGCGCCCAGGTGCGGACAGGTGTCCTCCAGGGCGTGGATGCGGCCGTCCGTGCGGATCAGGACGACCTCCACGCCGCCCGCCCGCACCCGGTGCGGGCTGTTGTCGGTCAAGTCGCGCTCGGCCAGTACGCGGGTGAAATGACGTGGTTCGAGCTGACTGTCCGTCTGGTCGACCCCGATCCGGTGGCGAAAAACGAGCGTGCCGCCCAGGAAGCCGCTGACCGCGATCACGGGATAGCCGAGCAGGGCGGCGAGCCGGCCGCGCCCATGATGGCCTTTGCCCCGCTGCCACCACGACCAGCCGTACAGGCCGAGGGCGAGCGTGTTGAGCGTGCCGTGCACCAGCCCGACGCGCCGGGCGTTGTCATGTGTGTACTGCCAGTCGTGCAGGCCGGTCGCCGCCGCGGCCAGCGCTCCGGCGATGCCGAGCCCCACGGCCCTGCGCGCCGCCTCCTTCTGTCCGGTGAGGTCCAGGACCAGCGCCGTCGTCCAGGAGCCGATCGGCACGTCGGTGAGCAGCGGATGAAAGGGATGGCCCAGCCAGACTCCGTGCAGGAAGCCGCGGGCGCGGCCCCTGGTGATCCCGAGGAGGTTCTCGGCGAAGGCGAGGCCCTGTTCGAGCCGATGACCCGGCCGGTCGAGGCGGCCGTCGCCTTCGATCGCGTTCAGCAACCGGTCCAGTGTGCGCTGAGCCATGACCGACCCCAATCCCATCGCCGGATCGGCCCCGCAGCCTGCGGGAACGGGCGGAACGCGGGCGCTCGCCCGCGCGTCGCGTCTATCGCGACGTGCCCGTGCTCAAATGTGATGAAACGCGCTGAATATCCGGTTCAAGTCAGGAAGGGGGCCACCGCGCTCCATGAGGGGTCCTCGGCCACGTCGACGCGGGCCCGCCCCTCCTTCCACTCGGCCGCGAGCTCCTCGACCACGGGCGGCACGGCCGCCGCGGGGTCGGCGTAGACGTGCAGCACCCGGCTGCGGTCGGCGCTCAGGTGGGCCGTCAGCACGGCCGAGCCGAGCGCGGCCAGCCGTTTGTTCAGCCGCTCCTCGAAGTCGCGCAGCGCGTCCAGGGAGGCTCCCGCGGGCAGTCCGTCGCCGTCGGCCTCCCGGTAGGGCAGCGTGACGGCGATGTGCTGGTCGAACAGCGGGAAATCGACCGGCCGGAGGGGATAGCGGGCGGCGGCCGTCAGCCGGCCGCCGGTGGCGGTGTGGCCTTCGAGGAGTGCCCACTGCTCCTCCCTGAAGCCCTCCGCCACGTCGGCGACGACGGCGGGCAGATGGATCGCGGGGAGGGCGTCGATCGGCTCGAACTCCGCGGCCACGATCTCGCCCACCCAGCGGGCCACCTCGTCCTCGCCCAGCAGCCAGTCGAGCGCGAGGAAGGCCGCCTCCGTCCGCGTGTCGTCGTCGACGTCGGGGAAGATCGGGTGGAAGGCGGTGACGTCCACGCGCGGCGTGCCGGGCGGCACGCGCAGCGCCACCACCAGCCGGTCGAGCCCGAACTCCCGCCCGCCGACGTCGACCGCCAGATCCGCGGCCTGCGGGTTCGCCTGCCGCGACGGATGGAACTCCCACATGGCGTCCGCCGGCGGCGCGGCCAGGGCCCACCGGTGGGCGAACGGGCGCAGCTCCGGGTCGTTCGACGCGCTGACGACCAGGGCGTTCACGGCCATGCGGCCGGGAGCGATCTCCCAGACGAGGGACGGATGAAGGGCGGTGACGGCGGGGCCGATCATCTCGAACAGGGTCTCGGGGTCCTCCGCCTCGACGTGCGCGTCGATCTGGGGACGTGCCTGGTCCCACCAGGTCCAGAATGCCGCGATGGCCTCGGCGGGGTCGGCGGACTCGCTATTGCGCCCGAACAGTCGCATGACCCCGCATCCTCCCAGCCCGCCCGGCCCGATGCCAACGCGGGCGCGCCCCCGCGGGCGGTAACCTCGAACTGTTATGGGTCCCACACGAAAGCTCCGCGTCCTCGCCGCCATGTCCGGCGGGGTCGACTCCGCGGTGGCCGCCGCCCGGATCGCCGAGGCGGGGCACGACGTGACAGGCGTCCATCTGGCGCTGTCGTCCAACCCGCAGTCCTACCGCACCGGCGCGCGCGGGTGCTGCACGCTGGAGGACGCCCGCGACGCGCGCCGGGCGGCCGACGTCATCGGCATCCCCTTCTACGTGTGGGACATGGCGGAACGGTTCCACCGTGACGTGGTCGAGGACTTCGTCAGCGAGTACGCCGCCGGGCGCACCCCCAACCCCTGCCTGCGCTGCAACGAGAAGATCAAGTTCGAGGCGGTGCTCGACCGGGCGCTCGCGCTCGGCTTCGACGCCGTCGCCACCGGCCACCACGCGCGGCTGGAGGACGGCGTGCTGCGGCGCAGCGTCGACGAGGCCAAGGACCAGTCGTACGTGCTGGGCGTGCTCACCCGCGAGCAGCTCCGGCACGCGATCTTCCCGCTGGGCGGCTCGACCAAGGCGCAGGTGCGCGAGGAGGCGGCGCGGCGCGGGCTGACCGTCGCCGACAAGCCCGACAGCCACGACATCTGCTTCATCGCCGACGGCGACACCCGGGCGTTCCTCGCCGATCGGCTCGGCGCGTCGCAGGGGCCGATCGTCGACGCGCTCACCGGCCAGGTGGTCGGCAGCCACCAGGGGGCGTACGGCTTCACCGTCGGGCAGCGCAAGGGCCTGCACATCGACCGGCCTGCCGCCGACGGCAGGCCGCGCTACGTGCTGTCGATCGAGCCGGTGTCCAACACGGTCACGGTCGGTCCCCGCACCTCACTTGAGGTCCGCAGCATCGTGGGCGAGCGGCCGGTGTGGAACGGCCCGCTGGCGGAGCCGTACGAGCCGATCACCTGCACGGTCCAGTTGCGTGCCCACGGCGAGGTGTACGGCTGCCGCGCCCAGGTGTCCGGCGGCGAGCTGCACATCGAGCTCGACCGCCCGGCGACCGGCGTCGCGGCGGGCCAGGGCGCCGTCCTGTACGACGGCGACGCCGTCATCGGCTCCGCCACGATCGCCTCGGCCGTCTGAGGTCAGACCTCGACGGACTCGCCGACGGGGATCCGGCGGAAGTCGGCCTTCTGCGCCTCGGCCTCGCTGCCGAGCCAGTTGTCGACCAGCTTCAGGCCGATCTCGTTGTACAGCCCGTCGTGCGTGGAGTACGCCCGCGCCGGGCGGACGTCCCGCAGGTAGAGGATGGTGTCCGACGCCTTCAGCCACGGGCCGCCGGTCGGCACGAGCAGAGTGGGCACCTCGGCGCCCGGCGGCGTGAGCGCGTCGCCCGGGTAGAACACCTCGTCGTCCACGAGGAAGCCGACGTTCTGCACGGGCGGGACGTCGGGCAGGTTGCGGGCGTGCCACTCGCCGACCGTCCGCACGCCGAAACCGGCGGTGATGAAGGCGTCCCCGTGGTGGACGACCTGGACCTTCGCCGGGATCCGGCCGAGCTGGTCGGCGACGGCCTGGCAGGTGAAGACCTCCAGGTCCGGACTCGCGTTCTTGAGCAGATTCGCGTCCACGTGGTCGAAGTGCTCATGGGTGATGAGCACGGCGTCCGCGTCGTCCAGGAGTCCTTCACCGCTGAACGAGCCGGGGTCGATGACGAGCGTCTGCCCGTCCTTCTCCAGCCGCCAGCACGCGTGTCCGAGTTTGGTGAGTTTCATAGTCCCTAAGCTAGTGACCGTGAGCGACTATCCGTGGTCCGAGGCCACGGCCACCGGGGTGGGGTCCTACCCGGGCGAGGACCATCTGGAGGCGGTCAGGACGGCCTTCGGCGAACTGCCCATGCCCTACCTGCCAGAGCTGCCGGGCCGGGGCGTGGGCGCCGACATGATCGGCCGTACGGCGTCACTGCTGGTCGAGCTGCCCGTGGAGGTGCAGCCGTCCGGCTGGCGGCTCGCCGACCGGCCGGGACGGGACTTCAAGCGGGCCAGGGACCACCTGACCCGCGACCTCGACGGCCTGGAGGAGGCTTCCCAGGGCTACGAGGGGCCGTTCAAGATCCAGGCGTGCGGGCCGTGGACGCTCGCGGGAGCGATCGAGCTCAGGCACGGCGACAAGGTGCTCTCCGACGCGGGAGCCGTACGCGACCTGACCGAGTCGCTGGCCGAGGGGCTCGCGCAGCACGTGGCGGAGGTTCGTCGCCGGATTCCCGGAGCCGACCTCGTCGTCCAGATCGACGAGCCGGGGCTGCCCGGGGTGCTGGCGGGCACGGTGCCGACCGCGTCCGGCTTCGGGCGGCTGCCCGCCGTCGAGTCCCCGATCGCGGCAGAGCGGTTGAGGACCGTGCTCTCCGCGCTCGCACCCGCCTTCCCGGTCGTCCACTGCTGCGCGCCCGGCCTGCCGTACGAGGTGATCCGTACGGCGGGCGCGCGGGGCGTGTCGCTGGACGCGGCGCTGCTGCGCCGCCGTGACGAGGACGAGCTGGGCGAGACGATCGAGAAGGGACTCGCGCTGTTCCTCGGTGTCGTGCCGGGCACCGACACCCGGCTGCCGGACGTCGGCGTGGTGGCCAAGCCGGCGGTCGAGCTGTGGCGGCGCCTCGGCTTCCCGCCCGCCCGGCTCGCCGAGCAGGTCGTGCTCACCCCCGCCTGCGGCCTGGCCGGGGCCTCGCCCGCGTACGCCAAGGCGGCGCTGGCCCGGTGCCGGGAGGCGGCCCGGGTGCTGCGCGAGGACCCCGGCGAGTGAGACCGCCGGGAGTGGGGCCGCGAGCGATCCAAGCGGCCTCCCAGCTCATCCCCAAGTGATTCACAAGCCTTGTCACGTATCTCTTGACGTGCTGGAAGTTCAGACGTTCAGGAGAAAGACCATGCGAAGCGCTGCGCGCCTTCTGCTCCCTCTCGCCGCTGCCGGGCTGTCCGCCGCTCTGGCCGCGGGTCTCGTCGCGGCGCCCGCGGCGGCCTCGGCCTCGTCGGCGGCATCGCCCGCGTCCGTGGCCTCGGCCTCGGCCGCGTCGGCGGCGGAGACCTGGGAGTGGGGACCGACGGCGTCCTCCGACACCAAGGGCTGGGCGAACGGGTACGTCCGGTCGGGCTCGTCGGGCCTGCGCATCGTCGGCGACCTCTATGACGCGGGCGGGGCCAGGACCTGCTCGTGGGTGAAGATCAAGTGGCTGACCGACCGCGGGAAGTACCGCACGGCGACCTACCGCAACTGCTCCCAGTCCACCCCGAGGACGTTCACGGTGAAGGCCGGGTACATGCTGCTGGCCAAGGCGATGGTCTGCCGGGGCAGCGCGACCCGGATCACCGGCAAGTGCTCTCGCTGGGAACGCGTCTGGACCCAGGGAGGATGACCCTCGGGCCGGTCTCTCTCCATCCACGGCGACCGGCCCGAGTACACCCGGACAAAAAGGAATGAAAGTGGGCTGCAAGCGGTCTACCGTAATTCTCGATCGCTCCTGAGACGAGGGGCCGCGCGGTCTGGAGCGGCCCTCTCGCCGAGCGGTCCGGCGGGAGCCGCCCACGTCCTCGGCGCGGCTCCCGCCCCCGTCCTTCGCGAACTGTCGGTCGCCGGAGATACGGTTGCCCTGGGTGTCTGACGAGGGGAGACGGGCGACGTGACCGACAGGGCTGACGAGACTGACGGGCTCGACGGCACCGGGCTCGACGGCGCCGAGCTCGATGGCGCCGAGCTCGTGGATGAGGCGAACGGGCACGCGGAGGCCGCGCGCGAGGTCGAGAGCGTGACGGGCGCCGCCGAGACCACCGGGAGCGCCACCGGGAGTGCCACCGATAGAGCACAGAGCGCGCCGGCCGAGGCCCGGGAGCGGCACGCCGAGCTCACGGAGCTGCTCGAGGACGCCAACTGGCGTTACTACGTGCTCGACTCGCCCACGGTGAGCGACGCCGAGTACGACGGCTGGATGCGGGAGATCCGTGCGCTGGAGGAGCAGTATCCCGACCTGAGGACGCCCGACTCGCCCACGCAGAAGGTCGGCGCGCCCATTTCTGCGGAGTTTCCCGAGGTCACCCACCTGCAGCGCATGGAGAGCCTCGACAACGCGTTCAGCCAGGAGGACCTGGCCGCCTGGCAGGCGCGGGCGCAGCGGCTGATCGAGACCGACCCCGGACCCTATCTGTGCGAGCTCAAGATCGACGGGCTCGCCGTCGCGCTCGTCTACGAGAAGGGCCGCCTGGTGCGGGGGGCCACCCGCGGCAACGGCCGTACGGGTGAGGACGTCACGCCCAACGTCCGGACCCTGCGCGACGTGCCGCAGCGTCTCACCGGGGATGACGTGCCCGACCTGATCGAGGTGCGTGGCGAGGTCTTCCTGCCGGTGAAGGGCTTCGAGCAGCTGAACGAGCAGCTCATGGACGCGGGCAAGTCGCCGTTCGCGAACCCGCGCAACTCGGCGGCCGGCTCCCTGCGGATGAAGGACCCGCGCATCACCGCGCAGCGCCCGCTTCGGATGATCGTTCATGGGGTCGGCAAGTGGGAGGGGACCACACCGCCTGCCACCCAGTCGGAGATGTACGAGCGGCTCGCGTCCTTCGGCCTGCCGGTGAGCGACCGCTACAAGGTCGTGGAGTCGCTCGACGAGGTGCGCGAGTTCGTCGAGTACTACAACGACCACCGCCACGATCCGGAGTACGAGATCGACGGCGTGGTGGTGAAAGTCGACCGGGTCCCCATCCAGCGGCAGCTCGGGTCCACCAGCCGGGCGCCGCGCTGGGCGATCGCGTACAAGTACCCGCCGCAGGAGGTCAACACCCGCCTGCTCGACATCCAGGTCGGAGTGGGCAGGACGGGCCGGGTCACGCCGTTCGGCGTGATGAGTCCGGTGGTGGTGGCGGGGTCCACCGTGGAGCGCGCGACGCTGCACAACGCCTCGGAGGTCGCGCGCAAGGGCGTGCTCATCGGCGACACCGTGGTGCTGCGCAAGGCGGGCGACGTCATTCCCGAGATCGTCGGTCCGGTGGTCGACCTGCGGCAGGGCGACGAGCGGGAGTTCGTCATGCCCACGCACTGCCCGGAATGCGGCACCGAACTGGCCTACGAGCGGGAGGGCGACGCCGACCTCCGCTGCCCGAACGCCCGCTCCTGCCCCGCGCAACTGCGTGAGCGGATCTACTTCGCGGCGGGGCGCAACGCGTTCGACATCGACGGGCTGGGCTACGTCGCGGCGACCGCGCTGACCCAGCCGCTGCCGCCGCAGGAGCCGCCGGTCCGCACGGAGGCCGACCTGTTCGACCTGACCATCGAGAAGCTGCTGCCGATCAGGTCGGTGGTCCGCGACCCCGAAAACGGCCTGCCGAAGACCGATCCGGAGACCGGCGAGCCGAAGGTCGTCTCGTTCTTCGCCAACATCTCGGGTGAGCCGAGCAAGAACGCCGAGCTGATCCTCCAGCAGTTGAAGGAGAAGAAGGACCAGCCGCTGTGGCGGGTGCTCGTGGCCCTGACGATCCGGCACATCGGGCCGCCCACGGCCCGCGCGCTCGCCGCGGAGTTCCGCTCGATCGACGCCATCGCCAAGGCGTCCGAGGAGGAGCTGGCGGCGGTGGAGGGTATCGGCCCGAGGGTCGCCGCGACCATCAAGGAGTGGTTCGCGGTCGACTGGCATCAGGAGATCATCGATAAGTGGCGGGCCGCCGGGGTCCGGATGGCCGACGAGTCGCCCGCCGACGAGGGGCCGCGCCCGCTGGAGGGGCTCACCTTCGTCGTCACCGGGACGCTGGACGACTTCAGCCGCGACGAGGCCGGTGAGGCCATCGGTGCCAGGGGCGGCAAGGTCACCTCGTCGGTGTCAAAGAAGACGAGTTTCCTGGTGGTGGGGGACAACCCCGGTTCGAAGTACGACAAGGCGGTCAAGGCCGGCGTCCCGATTCTCAACGAGGAAGGCTTCCACGTCCTCCTCGACAAGGGCCCCGACGCCGCCCGCGCCGTCGCCGTGACCCCCGAGGAATGACCACGCACCCAGAGCGGCCCGGCTCACCTACGCCTGCCAGGCGGCCAGCAGGTCTTCGGGGCCCCAGTGCGCCGCGAGCGGCAGGCCGTCGTCGACACCGGATCGGGAAACGGCCACCAGCGGAGTCGTGGGGTCGGCGCCGGGGACGGTGAGCATGTCGCGCACCAGGCTGTCGTACTCATGCCGCCCGAAGGACCCGTTCTCCAGCCACTTGATCGAGCCGAGGAAGTGAACGTGCCGCGCGACCGGCTGACGGTCCGCCCCGACCAGGTCGATCTCGGGATTGTTCTGGCGGTTCCACCATCCGCCGACGGCCTCGGTCCCTGGCCATCGGTCGTCGGGCAACAGCCGCAGCAGTGCCTCACGGACGACGGGCTCGACGGCGCGGCCACGCCAGGAGGTCCAGGAGCGTTCGATGGAGGCCAGGACACGTTCGCCCCGGCCGCGCTCGACCAGCGGAATGCCGCGGTCGATGAAGGCGAGCCAGAATCGCAAATACGGATCGGCGATGCGATAGCGCTTGTTCTTCGTGTCCGGTTTGATCGACAGCGGGGTGTCCGCGGCCAGCACCCGCTTGCCGATGAGGGTGGACAGCAGCGGGGAAAGCGTCCCGGAGGCCAGGGGAGTGGCGCCACCCGCCTCGGTGGCGATGGCGGAGAACGTACGCTCCCCGCTTCCCACCGCCGACAGGACCGCACGCGAGTGGGAGGTCTCGGGAAACTCCCCGAGCAACGACAACTCGCCGGCCATCAGCAGCGCGGACAGCGGATTGGTCAACGACTCCCGCAGGTAGTCGACCCGGTTCATGCCTGGCTGCCAGGCCTGGACCACCTCGGGAAAACCACCGGTGATCAGAAAGGCGTCGATGGCGCCGGCGGCGTCCAACCCGGTCATGACGGCCACATCCGCGGGGTGGAGTGGCTGGACGGTCATCTTCGCGGCGCGACCGAAGAAGGGGCGGCCATAGGACTGCAGCGCCTCCATCACCGACAGGTCACTGCCGACCAGGATGAGCAGCACCGGCTTCGTGGACAGGTGCCGATCCCAAACCGTCTGCAACGCCCCTTCGAACTCGCGGTCCTGTTCCACCAGCCACGGCACCTCATCGATGACCGCGATGCTCGGCCTCTGGTCGGGCACAGCCACGGCCAGGGCGCGCAGTGCCTGGTTCCAGTCCCCGGCCTGCATCCCGGCGATCATCTCGGCACCCGGCAGTGCGGACTGAGCGAGCATGCCGACGAAGTCGGCGCGCTCGGCCACGGGATTTCGTCCCCTGGTGGCCTGGAAGACCACGTACGGCATGCCGGTGCGGTCGCAGAACTCCTGAACCAGCCGCGATTTCCCCACCCGGCGTCGGCCGGTCATGATCACCGCGCGCCCGCGAGTCCCGCCTTGCCCTTCCGCTACCTGCCGCAACTGCCGATCGAGTAGCTCAAGATCTGCGGCTCTCCCCTTGAACTCCATAAGTCGCCTCGGCCTTGCGTAGAACCAATCTAACGTAGATGCGATCTTACATTGCTGGAGGAGCCGGGAGGGGAAGCGCGGGCCGCCGCCAACCCCTGAACGCTCATGGGAGTGGCCTCGCGCCCGGGGAACAGGGACATCTGCTCTGCTGTTCCATCGAACGTGCCGACTTCTGCTGATGCGATATTCGAAGCCCTGCACTACGCGGCCTTCACCACCGATCCCGCCGGCGGCAACATGGCCGGGGTGGTGCTCGACGCCGCCGGGCTGGATCAGGCGGCCATGCTCGCCATCGCCGCCGAGGTGGGCCATTCGGAGACAGCCTTCCTGAGCGAGGCTCCGGCGCGGCTCGCCGAGACGGGCCGGACGTTCACCGTCCGATATTTCAGCCCGAAGATGGAGGTGCCGTTCTGCGGGCACGCCACGGTGGCATCGGCGGTCGCGCTCGCCAAACGGATCGGCCCGGGTGGCCTGGTCTTCGAGACGCAGGCCGGATCCGTACCGGTCGAGGTGGCGGCGGATGACGGTGGTGTGCTGTGGGCGACCCTGACCAGCGTGGAGCCGTACGTCGAGCCGGTCGACGAGCTCGATGTGGCGCAGGCGCTCGACGCGCTGAAGTGGCGGATCGACGAGCTCGATCCCGCACTGCCCCCGCGGATCGCCTTCGCGGGATCGCGCCACCTGGTCCTGGCCGCTGCCACCCGTGAGCGCCTCGCCGATCTGGACTACGACTTCTCCGGGCTGGCGCAGTACATGACCGATCGGGATCTCATCACCCTGCAACTGGTGTGGCGGGAGTCGGCGGACACCTTCCAGGTGCGTGATCCGTTCCCCGTGGGCGGAATCGTGGAGGACCCGGCCACCGGGGCCGCCGCAGCCGCTTTCGGGGCGTATCTGCGGGACCTCGGCGAGGCCGGTCCCGCTGCGAGGCTGACCCTGCACCAGGGTGTTGACATGGGGCGGCCCGGTCTGCTGCGGGTGGAGCTGCGGGACGGGGATCCCAGGGTCCGGGTTTCCGGCGCGGCGGTGCCTGTTCCGGCCGGCGGCTGATCCGGCTCGCGTTGACCCAACCCGCCCGCGCGGACTGCGCGATTCAGGCAAACGGGGCGACCATGAGCCTGGCGCCCGGAGCCGTGGGTCCGGCCTCGCCCGCCTGACACGCCACACGAGAAAGGCGTGCCGTACGGATGGGGAACCGTACGGCACGCCTGGACTATGCGGTAGGGGTCAGGAGGTGGTGCAGACCAGGGGGGACGGGGTGGAGGGGGTCCCGCTGGAGCTGCCGAGGAAGCCGAACGTGGTGCTCGCGCCGGGGGCGAGGTTGCCGTTCCAGTTCAGGTTCGTGGCCGTGACGCTGCTGCTGCCGGTGAGGTTGGCGTTCCACGCCTGGGTGATGGACTGCCCGCCGGGCATCGTCCACTTCACGGTCCAGTTGGTGATCGCCGAGGTGCCCGCGCTGGTCACGGTGACCTCACCCTGGAAGCCGCCGCCCCACGCGTTGACGACCTTGTAGACCGCCGTGCAGCCGCGGTCTCCGGTGAACGTCGGGGACGCGGAGGGCGACGGCGAGGCCGACGGCGAGGCGGAGGGGGACGCCGACGGCGAAGCCGAGGGGGACGGCGACGGCGACGGCGAGGGCGACCGGGACGGGGACGGGGACGGAGACGGCGAGGGGGTGTACGGGGCGGCTATCGCCAGGTCGTAGGCCCGCTGCGGCACGAACTGACCCGCGGGGGCGATGCAGCCGTCGGACTCGCCCGGAGGCTTGACCCACAGGTACGCGGCGATCGCCGAGTCGCCGGTGTTCGTGGTGCTCCAGGTGCCGGTGGCACGGCCGCTCGGGTCGCACCACTCGGTGCCGACCGGGCCGTTGCCGTTGCGGCTGGTGTCGATCACGGCCTTCAGCCAGGACACGCCGGTGGCCGCGATCACGCTCTTGGCGTAGGAGACCGCGCCGGAGGTGTACCGGTAGTTGGAGACGTTAAGCGAGATGCCGTCCGCGCTGTTGGCGACGTCGGCGCCGCGCAGCCGGTTGGCCATGTCGGAGGCGCCCACCCACGCGTCGTTGCCCGCGTCGAAGAAGACCTTGACGTTCGGGGAGGTGGCCTTGAACTTCTTGCCGGCGTACGCCATGGAGGCCTGGACCTCGGCCTGCTGCGAGGAGTTCATGCAGTTCGGCATGATCGCCAGGGCGTCGGGCTCCAGGACGATGTAGGCGGGCCGCCCGCCGAGGCCCGCCGCCACCTGGTCGATCCAGGCGCGGTAGGAGGCGTGGTCGGGAGCACCGCCCGCGCTCGCGCCACCGCAGTCGCGGTTCGGCATCTCGTACACGACCATGATCGGGATCTTGCCGGCCGACGCGGCGGCGCCCACGTACGCGTCGACCTGGCTGCGCACGGTCGAGGGGTTGTAGCTGGCGAACCAGCGGCCCTGCGGGACGGCGGCGATGCGGTCCCTGATCACGGCGGCTTTGCTGTCACCGGGGTTGGCGGCCACCCACTTGGCCGCGTTGGTCGTCGGGTCGACGTAGAAGGCGGAGTCGGCGGCCTGCGCGGCGGAGGAGGTGAGCACGGACGCTCCCACCGCGGCGGTGGCGACCGCTGCGAGCACAGCCGCCGTCAATCTGCGAGACATGGAAATACTCCGTCCGGTAATGTGGGAGCGCTCCCACAGGTCTCTCGGATGGTAGGGAGCCGATGGCAGTCCAAGAAGGGGCGCTGGGGGTTTGTCTGGACGGCCAACCTAATAGGCGCAGGCGGGCGGGGGATCGGACCTGTGGAGCAGTTGAAACTTTCACCGCAACTCCGGTCAGACCGTGATATCTCCAGAAATCATGGTGACGGAGTGTGCCCAAGCGGTTTCGCGAAGTGGCCCAGAGGCCGTACCCTCCCATAGTGACCTCTTGGGGGGTTTCTTACCGATGACGCTTTCACGCGGTCTTATGCCGCTTGCCGGGGTACCACGCGTCCTCCTGCCCGCCGTCGACCTGGGCGAGATGTCCACGCCCGTCGACACCCGGGACACCGGACCTCGCCCCGGCTCGCCCCTGTGGGCCTACCTCACGGCGGTCACCGCCGTCGGCGTCGCCGCGCTGGTGATCGCGCAGGTACGGCTCGGCTTCGGCGAGCTGGGCGAGGTGGCCCGCACTCCGCTGTTCTGGATGCTGACCGTCCTGGTGGTGCTGGGCGAGCTGCGCCCGGTCATGTTCAGCTCCTCGACGCTGGTCGGGGGCACGCCGACCTCCACGATGTTCACTTTCGCCGTGCTGATGTACCAGGGCCTGCCGACGGCGGTGCTGATGCAGGCGGTCGCCGTGGTGGTCAGCGGCCTGGTGCATCGCAGGGCCTGGCACCGGGTGCTGTTCAACCTCGCCCAGGTGACCCTGGCCTGCACGGCGGCCGCGGCGGCCTTCGCCGCGTTCGGCGCGCATCCGGCGCCTCGCGTGCCCTGGACGCCCGACGGCGAGGACATCCCCGCCATCGCGCTGGCCGCGGCGGCGTACTTCGCCGTCCGCGCGATCCTTGTCTGCCAGGCGGTGGCGCTGCACGAGCGCCGGCCGCTGACCCGGGTGATGAAGGCGTCGATCGGCCCGCAGTCCCTCGTCTACGGGGCGCTGCTCGGACTCGCACCGCTCGTCGTGGTCGTGATGGCGCACTCCACGGCCCTGGTGCCCCTGTTCGTCGCGCCGCTGACCGCGGTCTACTTCACCGCGACGCTCTCGCTGCGCCGCGACCACCAGGCCACCCATGACGGGCTCACCGGCCTGCCGAACCGCAAGATGCTCATTCTGCGCACCGAGGAGGCCCTGGCCGAGGCGCGCGACCACGAGCGGGTGGGGCTGCTCCTGCTCGACCTCGACCGCTTCAAGGAGGTCAACGACACGCTCGGCCACCCGGTCGGCGACCGGTTGCTGCAGATCGTGGCCCACCGGCTCACGCACAGCGTGCGGCCCGGCGACGTGGTGGCCCGCCTCGGCGGGGACGAGTTCGCGGTGCTGCTGCCGTCGATCAGGGACGCCCAGGCGGCCAAGGAGGTCGCCTCGCGGCTGCGCGTCGCGCTGACCGAGCCGGTACGCCTCGAGGGCATGACCTTCGACCTCGACGCGTCGATCGGCATCGCGCTCTATCCCGACCACGCGCCGGACTTCGAGCTGCTCATGCAACGCTCCGACGTGGCGATGTATCTGGCCAAGGAGGGCCGCACCGGCGTCGAGTTCTACCTGTCGGGCAAGGACCGCAACTCGCCGGAACGGCTGAGCCTGCTCGGCGACCTGCGCCGGGCGATCGACGCCGACGAGCTGGAGCTTCACTATCAGCCCAAGGTGAGCCTGGAGGACGGCAGGGTCGAGAGCATCGAGGCGCTGCTGCGCTGGTGGCACCCGGTGCGCGGGCCGATCTCGCCCGCCGAGTTCATCCCGCTCGCCGAGCAGTCATACCTGATGCGCGATCTCACCCAGCACGTCATCGGCCACGCGCTGCGGCAGGCGGCCCGCTGGTGGCACGCGGGCGTCGGCGTGCCGGTCTCGGTCAACGTGTCGGCCCGCGACCTGCTGGATTCGAGCCTGCCCGAGCAACTGGAGTCCGGGCTGGAGAAGCTGGACCTGCCTCCCGAGGCCATCCGTCTGGAGGTCACCGAGCGCATCCTCATGACCGACCAGGCATACAGCGCCGACACGATCCGCACCCTGGCCGGTCTCGGCATCCAGCTGGCCCTGGACGATTTCGGCACCGGCTACTCCTCGCTGGTCCGGCTCCAGCGGCTCCCGGTCTCCGAGGTCAAGATCGACGCGTCGTTCGTACGGCGGCTCGGGGAGTCGCCGGACGACGAGCGGATCGTCCGCTCGATCATCGACCTCGTGCGGTCCCTCGGGCTGAGGTCGGTCGCCGAGGGGGTCGAGTCGCCCGAGGTCGCGACGCTGCTGCGCGAGATGGGCTGCCATGCGGGCCAGGGATGGTGGCTGGCCAAGCCCATGCCCGCGAGCGAGGCGACCACCTGGTTGCGCGGCCGGCTCGGCGCGGCCTTCCTGGACCGCGAGAGCGGCGGCACCCGTCTCGCGCCGCACTGACCCGTCACAAATGGCGGCGGCGCATTAAGACCATGTGACGCGGTGTCGTCGGGTCGGCCCCGCTCGGCGGCGAGCCCTAGGATGGGTAGGTCCAATCTCCATCATGAAACGGGTTCGACGACTCATGTCCGCCATAACCCGCGATGAGGTCGCTCACCTCGCCCGGCTGTCCCGGCTGGCACTGGCCGACGACGAGCTCGACCACTTCGCCGCCCAGCTCGACCAGATCGTCGGCGCCGTCGCCCGCGTCGCGGAGGTGGCCGCCGACGACATTCCGCCGTCCTCGCACGCGCTTCCGCTGACCAACGTGTTCCGGCCCGACGACGTACGGCCCGGCCTCACGCCCGAAGGCGCCCTGTCCGGCGCGCCCGCCGTGGAGGACGACCGCTTCCGCGTGCCGCGGATCCTCGGGGAGGAAGAATGAGCTTGATTCGCAAGACCGCCGCCGAACTCGGCGCGCTGGTCGCCTCCCGAGAGGTCACCGCCGTCGAGGTCGCCCAGGCCCACCTCGACCGGATCGCCGAGGTCGACGGCCAGGTCAACGCCTTCCTGCACGTGGACACGGAGTCCGCGCTGGCGCAGGCCCGCGCGATCGACGAGCGCATCGCCGCCGGCGAGACGCTCGGCCCGCTCGCCGGGGTGCCGATCGCGCACAAGGACGTGTTCACCACGACCGGCATGCCGACGACCGCCGGCTCGAAGATCCTCGAAGGCTGGCGCCCGCCGTACGACGCGACCGTGACCCGCCGCCTGCGCGAGGCCGGCCTGGTGATCCTCGGCAAGACCAACCTGGACGAGTTCGCCATGGGGTCGTCCACGGAGAACTCGGCGTACGGACCGACGCACAACCCCTGGGACCTGACCCGGATTCCCGGCGGTTCTTCCGGCGGTTCGTCGGCCGCGGTGTCCGCCTACGAGGCGCCGCTGTCCACCGGCACCGACACCGGCGGCTCGATCCGCCAGCCCGCCGCGGTGACGGGCATCGTCGGCATGAAGCCGACCTACGGCGGCTCGTCCCGCTACGGGCTGATCGCGTTCGCGTCCTCGCTCGACACGCCCGGTCCTTTCGCCCGCAACGTGCTCGACGCGGCCCTGCTGCACGAGGCGTTCTCCGGTCACGACCCGCTCGACTCGACCTCGATCGACGCGCCGGTCCCGCAGGTCGTCGAGGCCGCGCGGCACGCCGACGTGGCGGGCATGCGGGTCGGCGTGGTCAAGGAGTTCGGCGGGGAGGGCTACCAGCCCGGCGTCCTCGCCCGGTTCAACGAGGCCGTCGAACTGCTGGAGTCGCTCGGGGCCAAGGTCGTCGAGGTCTCCTGCCCGACCTTCTCCTACGCGCTGCCCGCGTACTACCTGATCGCGCCGTCGGAGTGCTCGTCCAACCTGGCCCGCTTCGACGCCATGCGGTACGGCCTGCGCGTCGGCGACGACGGCACCCGCAGCGCCGAGGAGGTCATGGCCCTGACCCGGGCGGCCGGCTTCGGCCCTGAGGTCAAGCGGCGCATCATGCTCGGCACGTACGCCCTGTCGTCCGGCTACTACGACGCCTACTACGGGCAGGCCCAGAAGGTCCGCACGCTGATCATGCGTGACTTCGAGGCGGCCTTCCAGCAGGTGGACGTGCTGGTCTCGCCGACCACGCCGACCACCGCGTTCCCGATCGGGGAGCGGGCCGACGACCCGATGGCGATGTACCTCGCCGACCTGTGCACGATCCCGACCAACCTGGCCGGCAACGCGGCGATCTCGGTGCCGTGCGGCCTCGCCGACGAGGACGGCCTGCCGGTCGGACTGCAGGTCATGGCCCCGGTCCTGGCCGACGACCGCTGCTATCGGGTCGGCGCCGCCGTGGAGAAGGCCTTCGAGAGCCGGTGGGGCGGTCCGCTGCTGTCCCGCGCGCCCGCGCTCTAGTCGCCGAGGGGAGGGGAACGGCGGCATGATCACCCGCATCGAGATCGACGGCTTCAAGTCGTTCGAGAACTTCGCGCTGGATCTGCCTCCGTTCCTCGTGCTCATCGGCACCAACGCCAGCGGCAAGTCGAACCTCCTCGATGCGCTGACGTTCGTCGCGACCGCCGGGACCCGCGGAGTGGACGCGGCGGTGTCGGAGGTGCGCGGCGACGCGCGAGGACTTTTCCGAAAGCGTGGCGACGGCACCCGCGTCGACCGGATGCGTTTCGCTCTGGAACTCCTTCTCCCGGCGCAGCGCTCTTCGCCGAGCAGTCGCTGGCGTTGGGAGGTGCTGTTCGCATGGGCAGTACCCGAAGGCGAGCTCGAAGGGATCACGATCGAGACGCAGCGGCTCGTCTCGTTGTCGCCGCCGGACCGTGTCATTCCCCTCATGGAGGGCGAGTGGGTCGTGCCGGAGGGAAGGTCCGCGCTGGAGTACTTCTCCGGATCTCACAAGCCGGACTGGGAGATCGTACGGCGGATCGAGCACGAACTCGCCGAGGTCAGGTCCCTGCATCTGGAAGCGGGCTCCCTGCGTGGGGCGAGTGAGCTCGGCGGACCCCGTCGTCTGGACTCCACCGGTCGAAATCTTCCGAACTACCTGAGATTTCTGGCGCGTGAGACGGCGTCGGAGAACAGGCCGCTCGGCGTGGTCGGCGAAATCAAGATGCACCTCGTCGGACTGGTCAGGGAGATCAGCGACTTCGAGATCGTCGAGGACGAGCGCCGCAGGGACGTCAGGCTCGAGTTCGCCTCGCCCTACGATCGGGGGCTGGACGCTGAGTTCGCCTCCGATGGCACGCTGCGCATGCTGGCGATCCTGGCCGCGTTGCATGACGGTGGAACCGCGGTCATTGAGGAGCCGGAGAACGGCGTCTTCCCGGAGAGACTCCGGCAGCTGCTCGGTCTCGCCCGGGAGCTCGTCACGGACGACGGCGAAGCCGTGATGTCCGGCCTGGACCGGCCCCTGCAACGGCAGGCCCTGTTCACCAGTCACTCGCCGGTGGTACTTGACGCGGTACCGCGGGAGAACATCGCGTTCCTCGACATGACCACCGTTCTGGAGGGCGGGATCGCCAGCCGAGTGAGCCGGGTGCGGCGGCTGCGGGAGGACGCCGGGCCAGTGCGGGTGGACGGCGAGCGGTGGTCGCGCGTCACGGATTCCGAACTCGACAAGTTCCGGGCCGGAGTGGAGGAGCCGGTCTGATGCGGAGCCTGAGCTGCGTCCTGATCAGAGAAGGGCCGTCGGACGACTGGTTCCTGCCGATCCTGCTGCGCAGGGCCCTGGAGGAACTCGTGGTCGAGTTCTTCCCGGCCTGCCGGGAGGTTCAGGAGGTGCGGCCCCTTCCCGAGGCGGGCAACCAGCATCCGGAGACGGTGATCAAGACCTTGAAGGCGGAGCGGGGCACCTTCGACGTGGTTCTTTACCATCATGACGGCGCCCCACCGGCCAAGTCGGAACTCGTCCTGGGACGTATCCGGCAGGCTTACAGTGCAAGTGATCTCGGCGAGCCTCTGGTCGCAGTCGTGCCGATGAGGGAGACGGAGGCATGGCTGCTCGCCGATGGGGCGGCCCTCGTGAAAGCGCTCAATCTGCGTCGGCTCAGCCGGGAACCCGTGTCGGGATCCGAGGTCGAGTCATGCCCCGATCCCAAGGTGGCCATCGATGCGCTGCTGAGGGACGAGGCGGGGCTGAACCCGAAGAAGAAAGGCGCGCTCCGGAACTTCTATCTCTCGGTAGCGGAGAACGCCGGCATCGCTGAACTGCGGAAGGTGCCCGCCTTCCAGCAATGGTGGAATGACATGATCGAAGCATTGGAAGGACTGGGTTACCAGCATGGCTGATACCGCGACGCTCATGCCGTACGACGAGGCGCTGGAGCGCTTCGAGCCGGTGCTGGGGCTGGAGACGCACGTCGAGCTGGGCACCGCATCGAAGATGTTCTGCGGCTGCCCGACGGCCTTCGGCGCCCCGCCGAACACGCAGGTCTGCCCGGTGTGCCTGGCGCTGCCCGGCTCGCTGCCGGTGGCCAACGAGAAGGCGATCGAGTCGACGATCCGGATCGGCCTCGCGCTGAACTGCACCATCGCGACGTGGTGCAGGATGGCCCGGAAGAACTACTTCTATCCGGACATGCCGAAGAACTACCAGATCAGCCAGTACGACGAGCCGCTGTGCACGGACGGCTACCTGGACGTCGAGGTGGACGGGAAGACCGTCCGCGTGGAGATCGAGCGGGTGCACCTGGAGGAGGACACCGGCAAGTCCACTCACGTCGGAGGCGCGACCGGGCGGATCCACGGCGCCGACTACTCGATCGTCGACTACAACCGGGCCGGCATCCCGCTCGTCGAGATCGTGACCAAGCCGATCGCGGGCACCGACCGGCTCGCCCCGGAGGTCGCCCGCGCGTACGTCACCGAGCTGCGCGAGGTGATGCGCTCGCTCGGCGTGTCCGACGTGCGGATGGAGCAGGGCTCGCTGCGCTGCGACGTGAACGTCTCGCTGATGCCGCGCGGCTCGGCCGAGTGGGGCACCCGTACGGAGACCAAGAACGTCAACTCGCTGCGCAGCGTCGAGCGGGCGGTCCGCGGGGAGATCGAGCGTCAGGCGGCCATCCTCGCCGAGGGCGGCCGGATCGTGCAGGAGACCCGCCACTTCCACGAGGACACCGGACAGACGACCTCCGGGCGGTCGAAGGAGGAGGCGCAGGACTACCGCTACTTCCCCGAGCCCGACCTGCTGCCGATCGCGCCCGACCCGGCCTGGGTCGAGTCGCTGAAGGCGGCGCTGCCCGAGCTTCCTTCGGCGCGGCGCAAGCGGCTCCAGGAGGAGTGGGGCGTGTCCGACCTGGACATGGCCGCGATGCACAACGCCGACGCGATCGACCTGGTCGAGGCGACGGTGGCCGCGGGTGCTCCCGCCGCCGACGCGCGCAAGTGGTGGATGGGCGAGCTGGCCCGGCGGGCCAACGAGTCGGCCACGGTGCTCGCCGACCTGCCCATCACCCCGGCGCAGGTCGCCCGGGTGACCGAGCTGGTCGCCTCCGGCGCGCTGAACGACAAACTGGCCCGCCAGGTGCTGGAGGGCGTGCTCGCCGGTGAGGGCGGCCCGGACGAGGTCGTGGAGAAGCGTGGTCTCCAGGTGGTCAGCGACGAGGGCGAGCTTTCGGCGATCATCGACCAGGTGCTGGCGGACAACGCCGACGCCGCGGAGAAGGTGCGCGGCGGGAAGATCGCTGCCGTGGGCGCGCTGGTCGGCGGCGTCATGAAGGCCAGCCGGGGCAAGGCGGACGCGGGCCGGGCCCGTGAGCTGATCCTGGAGAAGCTCGGGGTCCAGGGCTGAAGGGGAGTCCTGACCGACGCCGCCTCGCCGTGGGAATCGGCTGAGGCGCCGTCAAGGGCCACTCGCAGCAGGGCGTGAGAACGGCCGGCCACGGTTCCGCGTGGCCGGCCGTCGGCCTGTGCGGGCCCGGATCCCCTCCCGCGTGAGCGCGGAAGGTGTTGCTTCGGGACATATCCAGCAGAGGGTGTTTTAGGGTTAACTGATCGTTGTTGACCTTGAGCTGGAGGAGACCGGGGCGTGCGCAACGCCGGAGCGTCCGTCGACCCGCCCACGGATCCGTCCGGGGCGGAGTCCGCTCCTCCGCGTAAACACCCGGTGCGCGGCGTCAGCTCGCTGCCCCGCGGGGTCTCGGCCCTCCCCCGGGGGGTGTCGGCCGACATCTTCGCCGAACCTCTCGCTCCCGCCGCTCCGGCCGCCAAACCGTCCGGTAACGGAAACCTCCCGCCGCCGGCTCCGCCGGTCGAGCCGTGGCGGGTCCCGGAGCGCCCGGTGCGCGAGGAACCCGCCGTCGTCCCGCCGCCGGACCTCGAACTGCTGGACCCCGTTCCCCAGAGCCGTGCGCTCCGTCGTGCGCTGATCGGCCTTGCGGCGTTGCTCCTGGCGCTCTATCTCGTGCCGGCCATCTCCATGGCGGGGAAGGTCCTTCCCGGCACCACGGTGCTCGGTGTGGACATCGGCGGACAGGGCAGGACCGAGGCCGTCGCCACGTTGCGCGAACGGCTGTACGCCCAGGCCAGGACGCCGATGATCGTACGGCAGGGCGCGCGGCGGCTGACCGTGGACCCGCAGCAGGCCGGTCTGATGCTCGACGCCGAGGCCACGGTCCGCGCCGCGCCGGCGGGCTTCCCCAGCCCGCCGGAGGTGTGGAGCGCGCTGACCGGCAGCCAAGAGGTGAAGCCCGTCGTGTCGGTGGACCGCCGCAGACTCGACGAGGCGGTGGCCAGGATCGTCGCCGCGCCACTGGAGCGCCCGGGGCGCGAGGGCGACGTCACGTTCGACGGGGTCACCCCGGTCCCGACGTATCCACGGGTGGGCCGCGTCATCGACAGGAGAGCGACGGCCGACCAGATCGTCAGGGGGTATCTCCACCCGGAGGCCGTCATCGTGGTGCCCACGATGCGGGATCTGCCGCACATCACCCGTGCCGAGGTGCGGCGCGCCCTGCGCTGGGCCAGACGTGCGGTGGCCGCGCCGCTCACGCTGACCAACGGCTCCCTCGCCGTCAGCCTGTCGCCGGCCACGCTGGCGCGGCACCTGACGTTCGCGCCCGAAGGAGCGGTCCTGCGGCCGCGTTTCGACGCCGAGGCGGCGGTCGCCGGCGTCGAGCCCGCGCTGGTCGGCTCCGCGCGGGTGGCCCGCGACGCCAATTTCACGATCAAGGACGGCCGGCCGGTCCTGGTGCCCGGCAGACCGGGCGACCGGGTGGACACCGACCGCCTCGCCGCCGACGTGCTGACCGCCCTCGACGGGGGCGGCCGTACGGTGGCCGTGTCGGTCGTGAACGGGCCGCCGCGGATCACCGACGACGCGGCGCAGCGGATGGGGGTCCGGGAGGAGGTCGGCCGTTTCACCACCTCCTACGCCTGCTGCCCCCAGAGCGCGGGCAACATCCGCACGGCCGCCGCGCTCCTCGACGGCCGCCTGGTGGAACCCGGGGAGACGTTCTCGTTCAACGAGGTCGTCGGCCCGCGCACCGCGGCCGCGGGCTTCGACGGCATCGGCCCCACCATGATCCACGGCCGGGCCGGCACCGAGGCGGCCGGGACGGCCCAGGTCGCGACCACCCTGATGAACGCCGTGATCCGTGCCGGGCTTCGGGTCGCCGAGCACACGCCGCCCGAGGTCCACGCCTCTCACCTGCCGGTCGGCACCGAGGCCGCCGTGTCCTTCCCCGGCCCCGACCTGCGCTGGAGGAACGACTCGCCGTACGGCGTGCTCGTCCAGGCGTCCGCCACCGGCACCTCGCTGACCGTGACGCTGTGGAGCACCAAGCGATACGACGTGGACCTGCAGGGGCCTGCCGTCGGGCAGCAGGTCTGGCTGCCCGCCGTTACCGGTCACGGGTCCGGCTGCGTGGCGACACAGGGGCAGCCCGGTTTCACCGCAGCGGTGACGCGGGTGCTGCGGCAGGACGGCGAGGTGGTCTCCCGGCAGACCTTCCGCACCTCATACCGCGCCCAGGCCGAGGTCGTCTGCCGGTGATCAAGAGGCGCTGATCAGGAGGCGCTGATCAGGAGGGCCGCACCACCAGGATCCGGTCGTCGCCGTCCCTGGGGGATCCGCGCCCGTCCCGGTTGCTGGTGCTCACCCACAGCGTGCCGTCGGGCGCCGCGGCCACCGCGCGCAGCCTGCCGTACTCGCCCGTGTACAGCGCGGCGGGACGGCCGACGCGGCCCGAGGCGTCCACCGGCACGCGCCAGAGGCGCTCGCCGCGCAGCGCCGCGGCCCACAGCGCCCCCCGGGCGTACGCGAGGCCGGACGGCGACGCCTCGGCGGTTGACCAGGTGAGCAGCGGGTCGGTGTATCCGGGCCGGCCGCCCACCCCCTCGACCTCCGGCCAGCCGTAGTTGCGGCCCTTCTCGATGAGGTTGATCTCGTCGTAGGTGTTCTGGCCGAACTCGGTGGCGTACATGTGCCCCCGGTCGTCCCAGGCCAGGCCCTGCACGTTGCGGTGCCCATAAGTCCACACCAGGGTGCCGAAGGGGTTGCCCGGGGCGGGCCGGCCGTCCGCCGTCATGCGCAGGATCTTGCCGCCCAGCGAGCTCCTGTCCTGGGCCATGCCGCGTTCGCCGGTCTCCCCGGTCGAGGCGTACAGGTAGCCGTCCGGGCCGAAGGCGAGGCGGCCCCCGTTGTGGATGGCCCCCTTCGGGATGCCGCTGACGATCACCCGGCGGTCGGAGAGCCGCCCGTCGTAGCGGTAGCGGACGATCCGGTTGTCGTTCCGGGCGGTGAAGTAGACGAAGACGAAGTGGTCGGCGGCGTAGCGGGGCGAGACGGCCACGCCCAGCAGGCCGCCCTCGCCGCTCGCGGACACCCCCTCGATCACGCCGGCCTCGTGGACCTGGCCGCGCGGTGTGACCCGCAGCAGCCGTGCCGACTCGCGCTCGGTCACCAGCGCGTCGCCGCCGGGCAGGAACGCGATCGCCCAGGGCACCGTCAGACCGGTGACCAGTGTGCGCGGCGCGGCCGGAGTGACATTCGTCTCACCGCCGCCCGTGGCGGCACCCGGAGTCGTGCCCCCAGTCACACCCGCAGTGCCACCCGCAGTGCCACCCCCAGTGGCGCCCGTGACGTCGCTCGCGGCGGGCAGCGGCGGGGGAGTCCTGCCCCCGCCCTCCTCACCCGGCGCGCACGCCACAGTCGCCGTCAGAAGGGCCGCCCCCAGAAGCGCCGCGCCCACACCGTGCCTGTTCGCCATCCCCGATGACCTCCTCACGTACCCATACTCGCTGGCGGGGGCGATGGTTCCCTAGGTTGTTCCTCGTGAAGATCTGGGTCGCATCACAGGACATCGCCGACGCACTCACGGAGCTTCCCGAAGGGCTCCCCGCCCTCGACTGCGCCGTGTACGACGGGAGGACGCCACCGCCCGGCCCGCCCGAGGAAGTGGAGATCTGGGTGCCTCCGCTGGTCCCGGTGCCGGACATCCCCGGCCTTCTGGGCCGCATGACCAGCCTCCGCCTGCTGCAGACCGTCACGGCGGGGGTCGAGCCCTACCTGCCACACGTGCCGCCGAAGGCGGTCCTGTGCAACGCGCGGGGCGTCCACGACGCCGGCACGGCCGAGTGGGCGGTGGGCGCCATGATCGCGATGCTGCGGGAGTTCCCCGGCTTCGCGGCCGCCCAGGCCAGACGCGAGTGGACCTACCACCACACCGGCGTCCTCGCCGACTCCACCGTGCTGATCGTCGGGTACGGCTCGATCGGCGAGGCGCTCGAACGGCGTCTGGCCGGATTCGAGGTGGACATCGTCCGGGTGGCGCGCACGGCCAGGGACAACGTCCACGGCCAGGACGAACTGCCCGCGCTGCTGCCCGCCGCGGACGTGGTCGTGCTGCTGGTGCCCGCCACGACGGGAACGACCGGTCTCGTGGACGCCGAGTTCCTCGCCCGGATGAAGGACGGCGCGCTGCTGGTGAACGCCGCGCGCGGGTCGGTCGTGGACGCCGACGCGCTGCTGGCCGAGTTGAGGACGGGCAGGCTGCGGGCCGCGCTCGACGTCACCCCCGTCGAACCGCTGCCGTCCGATCACCCGCTCTGGACCGCGCCGGGGGTCTTCATCACCCCGCACATCGCCGGCAGCACGCCCGCGTCCGTACGGCGTACGCGGAGGCTGGTGCGGGAACAGGTGATCCGTCATCTGACGGGCCGTCCACTCGATAACATGATCACCGGGCATTACTGACCGCTCCATTAAGGATTCCGGAACGTGGCTGCCTCGTGACCTGGGGTGCGTACGGTGGAGCTCAGCGTGCGCGGCTGGTTATCAGATCGGTGACGACTCGCTTGTTGTCCCCCTCTCGATCAGCGGCTGTGCGCACACTGGCCATGTGACAGGGAGAGTAAAGCCGAGTCGAGAACGGGAGGGGCAGTGATGACACACCCCACCGAACCCGGCGACGGTTATGCGACTCCGGCCTCCGCCGAAACCCCGGAGGACACGACGGCCGGCGGCGAAGCGGCGACAGGTGCAGAGGCGACGCGCGTGAAAGTCAGGCGTGACCCCCGGGTCCCACTCACCACCGCGGCCGGGCTCGGCGCGGTGGCGGTCGTCGTGGCCCTGGTCACCGGAGGCTCGGCGCCGGTCGTGACCGCGATCGCGGGGGTCGTCACCGGCCTGCTCGCGGCGATCTCGCTGATCATGGCCGCCTCCCGCGTCGTCCCTGCCCACCGGCGCCAGCCAGGCGCCTGGCGGTG
Organism: Microbispora sp. H10830; assembly: GCF_014161375.1. Taxonomy (NCBI): domain Bacteria; kingdom Bacillati; phylum Actinomycetota; class Actinomycetes; order Streptosporangiales; family Streptosporangiaceae; genus Microbispora; species Microbispora sp. H10830. The sequence continues at coordinate 297,406 of NZ_JABBWX010000005.1, read as the reverse complement.
GATGGCCGCAGGGTCGCTGACCTGGCTCCTCGGCGTCGGCGTACGTCCCGTGGCCGACGGCACGCCGTTCGTGCTCACGTTCGCCGACCTGCTCATGCTCGTCGGGTCGGTGCTGCTCGCGATCGGCTGCGGCATGTCGGTGAAACCACCCGCGTTCACGCGCGGGGTGATACGCCAGGCGGCCGACGCCTACCTGGGCGCGGCGTCGGTCTTCGCCGTGGCCTGGGTCGCCGTGCTCGGCCCGGCGTTCAGGAAGGCGGAGGACACCGGAGCGTTCTTCGTCGCGCTCGCGCTGCCCGTGGTCTGCCTGCTCGCGACCTGCGCCGTGACACCGGCCGTGGCGGCCTCCCGGTCGGGCAACCGGGTGGTCGGGCTCACCGGCGTAGGGGTGCTCACCGCGATAACGGTGGCCGAGATGGCCACGGCCCTCGCCCGTCTCGACGGCGACACACCGCCGCTCGCGGCAGGGCTCGTCGTCCCGGCCATGCTGCTGGTCCTCGCCGTCGCCCCGTGGGTGCAGGAGGACCGGCCGGCCAGGCCGCTGCCCGCCGCACTGACGGCCGCCACCCCGCTCGTGCTGGTCGCCGCCGCCACGCTGGTCGCCACCCTGTACGCGATCGGGAACAGCCGTGACGCCGCCCTGGCGGTCGTGGCCGCCTCGGTCGTCCTCGTCCTGCTCGGCCGGCTGTTCGTGCTCCTGGTCGAGACCGCGGGCATGCGCCGCCTCGTCGACGTCGGCGAGCAGCAGCTGCGCAGGCTGGCCGAGAACACCGGCGACGTCGTGCTCGTGTGCGACCCCGGCGGTGTCATCCAGGAGGTGGGCCCCGGCCTCGAGACGACGTACGGCTACTGCCCCGAGGACCTCGCCTTCCGGCCGATCTTCGACTACATCCACCCCGAGGACCTGCCGGCCGTACAGGCCCTGCTCGACCGCATGACGGACGAGGACGACGACGGGCCCGAGCAGGGGGGCGGCACCCGCATCTCCTGCCGGTTCCGCGCCTCCGACGGCACCTGGCGTCCCACGGAGTCCGTCGCCGCCCGGCACGTACGCGACGACGACCTCGTCCTGGTCACGATCCGCGACCTCAGCGACCAGGTGGCCCTGCGCAACCAGGTCACCCACCTGACCTTCCACGACGGGGTCACCGGGCTGCCCAACCGGGCCTACTTCGAGGAACGCGCCCGGGACGTGCTCACCCGCCGCGGCGCCGGCGGGACCGCGGTGATCTTCCTGGACCTCGACGGCTTCACCTCCGTCAACGACTCCGTGGGCCACGCCAGCGGCGACCACCTGCTCGGCCAGGCCGCCCGCCGCCTGCGCTCGGCCGTACGGGCCGACGACACGCTCGCCCGATGGGGCGGGGACGAGTTCGCGGTGCTGCTGGAGGGTGGGGCGTCCGGCGGCGCCGACGCCCAGACCGCCATCGACCTGGCCGAGCGGCTCGTCCGCGCGGTCTCGAACGAGCCGTTCCGGGTCGCGGACCGGGACATCGCGCTGACGGCCAGCGTCGGTGTGGCGTTCGCCGAGGAGGACCTGCCGCCCGGAGACCTGCTGCGCAACGCCGACGTGGCGATGTCGCGGGCCAAGGAGCTCGGCGGGCGCCGGGTGGAGGTCTTCGCCACCCACATGCACGCCGACGTCCTGCGCCGCCTGGAGATCGCCTCCGACCTGCAGCGGGCGCTGCTGGAGAACCAGTTCGCGATCGAGTATCAGCCCGTGGTCGACCTGGCCACGTCGCGGGTGACCGCGGTCGAGGCGCTGGTGCGCTGGTGGCGGGGCAGCACGTTCGTGCCGCCGGAGCAGTTCCTCGGGCCCGCCGAGGACACCGGGATCATCGTGCCGCTCAGCGAGTGGATTCTGCGCGAGGCGTGCCGCGAGGTGGCGGCCTGGCGCGCGTCGTCCTGGGACATCGGGCTGGCGCTGAACCTGTCCGCACGGCAGATCATGGCGCCGCGCTTCGTGGAGACCGTGGCGGAGGCGCTGAGCGAGAGCGGACTGCCCGCCAGCGCGCTGACCCTCGAGGTCATCGAGGAGATGCTGGTCGAGGACGCCGGGGAGATGATCAGCAGGCTGTCGGAGCTGAGGACTCTCGGCGTACGGCTGGCCATCGACGACTTCGGCACCGGCTACGCGTCGCTCGCGTTCCTGCGCCAGCTGCCGGTCGACATGATCAAGATCGACCCGTCGTTCGTCTCCGGGCTCGGCCGCGACGACACGCTGACCCTGCTGACGAAGACGATCGTGCAACTCGGCAACGACCTCGGCCTGATCGTCGTCGCCGAGGGCATCGAGCGTCCCGAGCAACTCGACCTGCTGCGCAAGATGGGCTGCACGCGCGGCCAGGGCTATCTGGTGGCCCGCCCCATGACCGCACGCGGCGTCGACTCCCTGATGCCCACCACCACCCTCCAGAACACCGCCTAGCCGGTTTCCGGGACGCTGGAGGGGCGCCGGTGACATAACCTGGGAGTCCGTTGCGGGTGTCTTGGATGGCGAGACGGGCGTCCCAGATGATTTGACGTGGAGGCGCTCCATCGGACATCGTGTAGCCATGCATAGCGGTGGGATTCTCGTAGTACTTCGCAGGCGCGCAGCCTGACGAAGCCCTCGGTCCTGCGCGCGCCCCAGCTCCGCCCAGCGGATGGGGCATTTTTTATGCCAGGAGTCACGCCAAGCAGCCAAGCCAGAAGCAAGCTCAGCCACAAGGAACGAGCCGATGACCGAGAAAATGACAGGTGCCCAGGCCCTCGTGCGGGCGCTGGAGCAGGTCGGGGTCGACACGGTGTTCGGGATCCCCGGCGGGGCCATTCTCCCCGCCTACGATCCCCTCTACGACTCGACCAAGGTCCGGCACGTGCTTGTACGGCACGAGCAGGGTGCCGGCCACGCGGCCGAGGGGTACGCGCAGGCGACCGGCAGGGTCGGGGTGTGCATGGCCACCAGCGGCCCGGGAGCGACCAACCTGGTCACCCCGATCGCCGACGCCTACATGGACTCGGTGCCGATCGTGGCGATCACCGGGCAGGTGGCCTCGCCGCTGATCGGGACCGACGCCTTCCAGGAGGCCGACATCTCCGGCATCACGATGCCGATCACCAAGCACAACTTCCTGGTCACCAACGCCGAGGACATCCCGCGGACCATCGCCGAGGCGTTCCACGTCGCCGCCACCGGGCGCCCGGGGCCGGTCCTGGTGGACATCTCCAAGGACGCCCTGCAGGCCACCACCACCTTCTCCTGGCCCCCTGTCATGCAGCTGCCCGGCTACCGTCCGGTGACCCGGCCGCATTCCAAGCAGATTCGCGAGGCCGCCCGGCTGATGACCGAGGCCAAGCGGCCGGTGTTCTACGTCGGCGGCGGCGTGCACAAGGCGCAGGCCGCGGCCGAGCTGCTGGAGCTGGCCGAGCTGACCGGCATCCCGGTGGTCACCACGCTGATGGCGCGGGGCACCTTCCCCGACAGCCACCCCCAGCACATGGGCATGCCCGGCATGCACGGCAGCGTCTCGGCCGTCGGCGCGCTGCAGCGCTCGGACCTGTTGATCGCGCTCGGCACCCGCTTCGACGATCGGGTGACCGGGGAGCTGTCCAGCTTCGCGCCGAACGCGAAGGTGATCCACGCCGACATCGACCCGGCGGAGATCTCCAAGAACCGGCATGCCGATGTGCCGATCGTGGGCGACTGCCGTGAGGTGATCGGGGATCTGATCACGGCGGTGCGATCCGAGCAGGCCGACGGCCGCAAGGGCGACTACACCGAGTGGTGGAGGACCCTCAACGGCTACAAGGAGACCTACCCGCTGGGGTATGAGGAGTTCGCCGACGGGTCGCTGGCCCCGCAGTACGTGATCGAGCGGCTGAGCGCGCTGGTGGGGCCGGAGGCGATCTACACCGCGGGTGTGGGCCAGCACCAGATGTGGGCCGCGCAGTTCGTCAAGTACGAGCACCCGGGGACGTTCATCAACTCCGGTGGTGCGGGCACGATGGGCTTTTCCGTCCCGGCCGCGATGGGCGCGAAGATGGGCTGCCCGGACAAGGTCGTGTGGGCGATCGACGGCGACGGGTGTTTCCAGATGACCAACCAGGAGCTGGCGACCTGCGCGATCGAGGGTGTGCCGATCAAGGTGGCGGTCATCAACAACGGCAACCTCGGCATGGTCCGCCAGTGGCAGACCCTGTTCTACGACGAGCGGTACTCCAACACCGATCTGCAGCGGGTCAAGCGGATTCCCGACTTCGTGAAGCTGGCCGAGGCGTACGGTTGTGTCGGCCTGCGGTGTGAGCGTCCGGAAGACGTGGACGAGACGATCCGCAAGGCCATGGAGATCAACGACGTGCCGGTGGTGGTCGACTTCGTCGTGCACCAGGACGCGATGGTCTGGCCGATGGTCGCCGCAGGCACCAGCAACGACGACATCAAGTACGCCCGCGACATGGCGCCGAACTGGGAGGGTGGAGAATGAGCCCGGCCACGGCCCGACGCGACAACGACCAGCAGCGCGAGGAGATGGAGCAGGCATGAGCCGCCACACGCTGTCCGTCCTGGTGGAGAACAAGCCGGGCGTGCTGGCCCGGGTCGCCGCCCTGTTCAGCCGCCGTGGGTTCAACATCGACTCGCTGGCGGTCGGGCCCACGGAGCACGACGACATCTCGCGGATGACCATCGTCGTCAACGTGGAGGACCTCCCGCTGGAGCAGGTCACCAAGCAGCTCAACAAGCTGGTCAACGTCATCAAGATCGTCGAGCTCGACAACAGCCAGTCGGTGCAGCGCGAGCTGATGTTGATCAAGGTGCGGACCGACTCCGAGAGCCGGTCGCACGTCCTCGAACTCGTGAACCTCTTCCGGGCGCGTTGCGTGGACGTGGCCCCGGACGCGGTCACGATCGAGGTCACCGGGACGACCGACAAGCTGGAGGCGTTCGTCCGGGTCCTTGAGCCTTACGGCATCAAGGAGCTCGTGCAGTCGGGCATGGTGGCCATCGGCCGCGGCGCCCGTTCCATCACCGACCGCTCGCTTCGCGCCCTCGACCGCAGCGCATAGCTCCTATGGCAGGCACGTCGCGACGGACAACCCGTGAAAGGCAAGTAAGTGACTGAGATCTTCTACGACGACGACGCCGACCTGTCGATCATCCAGGGCCGCCACGTCGCGGTGCTGGGTTACGGCAGCCAGGGTCACGCGCACGCGCTGAGCCTGCGCGACTCGGGCGTGGACGTCCGGGTCGGCCTGCCCGAGGGCTCCAAGAGCCGGGAGAAGGCCGAGGCCGACGGGCTGCGCGTGCTGTCGCCGGGCGAGGCCGTCGAAGAGGCCGACCTCACGATGATCCTCGCGCCGGACCACATCCAGCGGCACCTGTACGCCGAGCACGTCGCGCCGAACCTCGTCGAGGGCGACGCGCTGTTCTTCGGCCACGGCCTCAACATCCGCTATGGCCTCATCGACGCCCCGGCGGGCGTCGACGTCGCGATGGTGGCGCCGAAGGGCCCGGGTCACCTGGTCCGCCGCCAGTACTCCGCGGGCCGCGGCGTGCCCTGCCTGGTCGCCGTCGAGCGCGACGCCACCGGCAACGCCTGGCCGCTCGTGCTGTCGTACGCCAAGGGCATCGGCGGCACCCGGGCCGGCGCGCTGAAGACGACCTTCACCGAGGAGACCGAGACCGACCTGTTCGGCGAGCAGGCCGTGCTGTGCGGCGGCGTCTCCGAGCTGATCAAGGCCGGGTTCGAGACGCTGATCGAGGCCGGCTACCAGCCGGAGGTCGCCTACTTCGAGTGCCTCCACGAGATGAAGCTGATCGTGGACCTGATGTACGAGGGCGGCATCTCCAAGATGTACTGGTCGGTGTCCGACACCGCCGAGTACGGCGGCTACACCCGCGGCCCGCGCGTGGTCAACGAGGAGACCAAGAAGGAGATGCGCCGCATCCTGGACGAGATCCAGGACGGCCGCTTCGCCCGCGAGCTGGTCGAGGAGTTCGACTCCGGCCAGACCAACTTCAAGCGCTACCGCGAGGAGCTGGCGGGCCACTCCATCGAGCAGACCGGCGGCAAGCTCCGCCCGATGATGAGCTGGCTCAAGGGCGAGCAGGCCTGAGGCTCGCGAACGCTCGCGTGACCGCGGCGCCGCGCCCCGCCGACGAGGTGGGGAGCGGCGCCGCGTCGCGTTTCACGGACCCCGTTGTCGCCGGTCGGCCACCGGGGTCCGGACGATTCAGCACCGGGCGGGCTTGAGCCAGGAGCACTCGAGGTCACCGGCCGACCGCCGCGAGGACGACGGGGCGGTCTCCTGCGGCGACGACCTGGGAGTCACGCTGCGCGCGGCCGCCGCCTCGTCCACCGCGGCCTTCCTGCTGAATTGGGCCAGCCTGACGGCGATCCGGTCCTCCAGGTCCCGCGGCGGGCCGGACAGGTAGCCGTTGCTGATGACCGAGAAGACCAGCGGCTCACCGTCAGCGCTGGTCACGTAGCCCGACAGCGCGGTCACGCCGGTCAGCGATCCGGTCTTGGCGTGCACGTTTCCGGCCGCCGCCGTGCCGCCCATCCTGCTGCGCAGCGTGCCGCCGACCATCCGCTCCGCCTGTCCCGCGATCGGCAGGGCGGCGTACCAGGTGGGGAACCAGGGCTTGCCGCGCACCGCCGCGAGCAGGGCCGTGATTCCGGCGGGCGTCAGGGCGTCCACCCTGGACAGGCCGGAGCCGTCCCGCAGCCGCAGCGTCTTGACGCCGTTCGCCTGTGCGAACGCGGTCGTCACGGCGAGTCCGGCCGCCCACGTCCCCGCTCCGGAGACCTTGCGTCCCATCGTCTTGGTGAGGATCTCCGCGTGCATGTTGTTGCTCAGCTTCAGGAACGGCACGAGCAGGTCGCCGAGGGTCATCGACCGGCGTGAGGCGACCGTGGCCGCCTTGGCCGGGGCGGTCCCGCGCACGGTCGGCCCGAGCACCTTCACGCCGTGCCGGGTCAGCCCCTCCCGGAACAGGGAGGCCGCGTAGAGAGCGGGGTCCCACACCGCGACCCACTCGTCGTACGGCTCGGAGACCGTGCCGCTGACCACGACGGTGTCGGTGCCGTGCTGCCGCTCGACGAGCACGTCGGTCTCGTCGCCGGTGACGGCCCTGTTCACGATCTTCACGTAGCCGGTCGCCGGCGTGGTGGACACCGTGGCGGCCTTGCCGGGGCCGTCTCCGGGCGCGACCGAGACGATCACCGAGCCCGCGTCGTAGTCCGTGTCGGGCGCCGCGGTCAGCGCGGAGATCTGACCGGCGTAGTAGTACGGCTCGTCGTCCCAGGCCCAGTCGGTGCCGAGCCGTACGTCGTCGAACCAGGTGTCGTCGGCGATCAGCCGTCCCGTGACGACCTTGACCCCGGCCGCCGCGACCTTGGCGGCGAGCGCGTCGTAGTCGGCGGCGAGCATGGTGGGGTCGCCCGTGCCCCGCAGCGTGAGGTCCCCGACGACCGTGCGGCCCACCGTGGACGCGGCGAGCACGTCGGTCGTGAACCGGAAGTCCGTGCCGAGCGTGTCGAGGGCGGCGGCCGAGGTGAGCAGCTTGGTGTTGGAGGCGGGGGTGAACAGCTTGTCCGCGTCGAGGGAGTAGAGGTCCTCGCCGGTGGCCGCGGCGCGCACGGCGACGCCCGCCCGCGCGGGATCCAGCCGGGAGTCGGCGAGGATCTGGTCGAGGTCGCGGGTCAGGTCCGCGACGCCGGGGGCCGGGTCCCGCGCCCCGGCGGGGACGCCGGAGCCCGCGATCCCGGTGGCCAGGACGGCACCGGCCAGCATGATCGTGATACGTCGTGACAACCGCACAGTCCGCTCCCGGGTGAGTGGCTTTCCGCGATCGTCGGTGAGCGGCGCCGGGGCGGCAATACGGAAATGTACGTATAGCGATCAGGCCGGCATCGAGACCAGGAACACGCAGTCGCCGAAGGCCACCTCGTCGCCGGCCCGCACGGACGCGGGGCCGACCAGGCGCCAGCCGTTCAACCGGGTGCCGTTCATCGAGCCGAGGTCGACGAGCAGCCAGGAGTCGTGCTCCCGCCGCAGCTCGGCGTGCACCCGCGAGACGGTCAGGTCGGCGAGGACGAGATCGCAGGAGGAGCCGCGGCCGACCAGGTAGCGGGCCCGGCCGTCGGCGGGCAGGGCGAGCCGGGGCAGCCGGGGACGCCGCCAGGCGGACTCGATCCGGTTGCTCAGCTCCGACACGGAGGCGACGGCGTCGGTGATCCTTCTGCGCCAGCGCCCGCGGTGCGGGAGGTCTGCGACCAGCTCGTCCAGCTCGTTGCGGTTGCGAGCACGAAGCGCCAGGTCCACCCGGCCGACGAAGGTCTCCATGGACAGGCGTCCTTCGGCGGCCCGGTCGCGGAGCTCGCTGAGCGCGCGCTCGCGGTCCCCGTCCGAGGCGCGAACCGGGGGAGAGCTCATGATTGGAGTATCCGCCGCAGTAGTCCGAGGTGTCCAGAAGACCGCCGTATTCGCCGCCGATCCCGGTGTGGGAGCGGGGCCGCCGGGCGTGGCGTCCCCGCTCCCGCGCCGGGATCGGCGCACGTTTCTACTGCCGGCCGAAGTCCTGGGTCCAGTACGGGCCGCCGGCGGCGACGTACCCGACCCCGATGTCGGTGTAGTTGCAGTTGAGGATGTTCTGCCGGTGTCCGGGGCTGTTCATCCAGCCCTGGACCACCGCCTGGGCGGTGCCGTAGCCCTTGGCGATGTTCTCCGCCGCCGCACGCCAGGTGTATCCGGTGGCCGTGATGCGGTCGGAGAAGGAACGGCCGTCCTTCGAGGTGTGGTCGAAGTAGTTCTTGGCGGACATGTCGGCCGAGTGGGCGTACGCGGCGGAGCGCAGGCGCGCGTCGTGCTTCAGCGGGCCGCAGCCCGCCTTCGCCCGCTCGACGTTGGTGAGGCGCACGACCTCGTTCTCGATGGCGGTGCCCACGGCCGAGCCGCTCGTGGGAGAGGCGCTGGGAGCGGTGGAGGCGGGGGCGCTCGCGGAGGGACTCGCGGCCGTGCTCGGGACAGTGCTCGGGACCGCGGAGGGGCTGGTGGTGGGGACGGCGGTGGGGCTTGGGGAAGAGGTGGCCGTGGGAATGGGGGTGGGGACGTCACAGTCGAGGCGCACCGGCCTCGACCGCGACACGTGGCCGCGGTAGTCGGTGACGACGCTGTAGTACGCACCGTCCGCGCAGGTCAGCGCGACGACGACGCGCGCGTTCGTGACCACCTTGGAGCCGCTCTTGACCACGCGGTCGGGGCCCGGCCTGTTGTTCACGATCCGGACCCGGAAACGGGCGTTGTCGATGCAACCGGCCCGCGAGCCCGCAGCGCGGATCTTGCCGTCCACGCTGACGTAGGGCTTCGCGGCGGCGACCCGGCAGCCCGCGTGCTGGGCCTCGGCCTGAGCGGGGCCGGCCGCCATGCCGACGGCCGCGACGCTCCCGAGGCACAGGACCGCTCCGAGCGCTCTGTTCACGATCATTCCTCCAGTGGGGGTTAGACGCTGGGGAAGTCGTCATTATGGTCGGCTACAGACCGACATGTGGTGATAAATCGGTCCAATCCCTAAAGTATCTACCTTCTCTTAAACTTCCTTTATCCTGCATCTGGCCGCAGATGTCCGATAATCAGCAGGTCAGCGGCATGATCAGCGAGTGGATCGCCTTGAGGGGCGCTTAAGGTCGCGGTCGGCCTCCCGCGCCACGCGTTCCAGCTCCTCGCGGTAGCTCTCCCACCACGACAGATCGCCGGCCGTCACGACGTCGTCGCCGTCCCGGTAGCCGGTGCCGCCGTCGATCGACTCGCGCACGATGTCGGCGTGGCCGGCGTGCCGGTGGGTCTCGGCGATCATGTGGACGAGCACGCGGTGCAGGGTCGCCTGCCGGTGCTCCTCGGGCCACCACACGATGTGGGCGGCCGACTCTAGCGGCAGCGCCGCGATCGTGGCGTCCGCGTGTCCCCAGGCGCGCCGGTACACCCCGGTGACGTACTCCCTGGACTCCTCGGCGGTGGCCCACATGTCCGTGTTCCTGGCGAAGGCGGCGGGCCCGAGATCGGGACGGAACCAGGGCACGGGCTCGTCGAAGTGACGGCCGAACACGAACCCCAGATACAGCAGCTCGACGCCGGCCAGATGCTTGACCAGCCCCAGCAGGTTGGTGCCCGTCGGCGTCAACGGGCGGCGGACGTCGTATTCCGAGAGCCCGTCCAGCTTCCACAGCAGGGCGTCGCGTGCATCCTGCAGATAGCGGCGCAGGTCGGCCTTCAGTTCCGCCTCGGTGATCATGGCGTGTCTCCTGTTCGGGAGGAACGGTCGGGAGCCGGTCGTGCTCCCCGGTAGGGAAGACTCCCGATGTGAGGCAGAATCGTCGCTCGTGGGCGAGGTTTTTTCCCCGACGGCAGCGGACGGCGACCTGGCGCGGGCGCGAGACGGGGACGAGGCCGCGTTCACCAGGCTGGTCCGGCCGCTGCGCCCGGAGCTGCACGCCCACTGCTACCGCATGCTCGCCTCGGTCCACGACGCCGACGACGCCCTCCAGGACGCCCTGCTGCGGGCCTGGCGGGGCCTCGCCCGCTTCGAGGGCCGTTCCTCGCTGCGCTCGTGGCTGTACGCCGTGACCACCCACGCCTGCCTCGACCTCGCGGAGAGTCGGGGCAGGCGGGCGCTGCCCATGGACCTGGGCCCGTCGAGCGAGCGCGCGGTCGTGGACGGGCAGGTTCCGCTCGGCGACGTCGCCTGGCTGGGCCCCTATCCCGACGCCGGCCTCACGGACGGCCCGGCGGGGCGCTACGAGCGGCGCGAGGCCGTGGAGCTCGCCTTCGTCGCCGCTTTGCAGCACCTGCCCGGCAACCAGCGTGCGGCGCTGCTCCTCTTCGAGGTGCTCGGCTTCTCCGCCGCCGAGATCGCCGCGATGATGAAGACCTCGGCCGCCTCCGTGAACTCGGCTCTGGCGCGGGCCCGCAGGATCCTCGCGGAGAGGGCGCCCTCCCTCGACCGGCAGCGGGCGACGCGCGTCATCGGCGACCTCCGGGTGCGGGAGATCGCCGTCGGATTCGCGTCCGCCCTCGAACGCGGGGACGCCGACGCCCTGATCGCGCTGCTCACCGACGACGTCACCTGGTCGATGCCCCCGCTGCCGCACTGGTATCGCGGCATCGCGGCGGTCGCCGACTTCGCCGTGCGAGTGCCGCTCACCCGCTGCCCGAGCTGGCGGTATGTCCTGACCGGCGCGAACGGCCAGCCGGCCGTGGCCTTCTACGTCGGCGAGGGCGCCGCCCGCCCGCACACCGCCTGGTCGATCACCGTGCTGACCCTGCGGGACGAGCGCATCTGCGAGATCACCTCATTCCTCGGCGCGGAGCACTTCGCCGGGTTCGGGCTGCCCGCCGCCCTGCCCGTCGCTCCCGGGGGCGGCGGCCGCTGAGGCCGTGCTCCCGGCCCCGCCGGTGACGGCGGCGAGGCGGTCGGCGGTCAGCTTGTATTTGAGGGTCATCAGCACGCCCGCGAACGTGATCAGGGCGGGCACCACGGTCACGCCGATCATCACGGCGACGTGGGCGCTGTTCGGCTGGGTCACCGGATGCTCGGGATCGGAGGAGACGAAGCCTCCCGCGCTCAGCACCCATCCGTACGCGGTCGCCCCGAGCGCCGCCACCGCGTTCTCCACCGCGGTCCACAGGCCCGTGAAGATTCCGCCCCTGCGCTCACCGCTCACCGCTCCGTCGTACGCGATGACGTCGGCGAGCATGGAGAACTGCAGCAGTTGCAGGCCCGCGTAGCCGACGCCGACGATCATCACGCACAGGTGCGCGTACAGCTCGCCGAGCGCGGGCGTCGCGAGGATCAGCAGCGCGCCGGCCGTGAACAGCGCGCCGGAAAGGATCATCGCGCCGCGCTTGTCGAGCTTGCGGGCCAGCCACACCCACAACGGCATCGTGACCAGCATCGGCCCCACGAGCGCCGCGAAGAGCGTGGTGGTGGCGGAGGTGTCGTCGAGCGCGTAGGCGGCGAAGTAGGGCGCACCGGCGAGCATCACGCCGGCCCCGAGCGTCTGCGCGGAGCTGAGCCCGAGCAGCCACAGGAACTGCTTGCTCGTGCGGGCGGCGGCAAGCTGCTCCCGCAGCGTCCCCTCGGACCTCTGCGGCCCGGTGAAGGGCGCGCGGGCGGTGCCGAAGAACGAGCCCAGCATCGCGACGAGCAGGATCACGCCGAAGGCGACGCCCATGGTGCGGTATCCGTCGGCCGTCTCACCGGCGATCATCGGGGCGAGGATGCCGCTCATCGCGATCCCGATCGCGATGAGGACCATGCGCCACTGAAGCAGCGAGGTCCGCTCGTGGTAGTCCGTGGTCATCTCCGCGGGCATCGCCTTGTACGGCACCTCGTAGAGGGCGTATCCGGTCGCGGCGGCCAGGAAGGTGACCCCCACGTACAGGGCGGCGGGTACGCCGGTGAGCGGCGGCCCGGCGAACATGAGGCCGAACGACACCGGCAGCACGAGGGCCCCGGCGAGCAGCCAGGGCCGGCGTGGTCCCCAGCGTGAGACCGTGCGGTCCGACCAGCGGCCGACCAGAGTGTTGGCGACCAGGTCCCAGGCCTTGGGCAGGAAGAGCACGACGCCCGCGAACGCGGCCGGCACCGCGAGCACGTTCGTCATGTAGAAGAGCAGCAGCAGCCCGGGGATCGTGGAGAAGTTGGCCGTGCAGAACGAGCCGACGGCGTACCCGAGGCGAACCCCGAGGGAGACCTTCGACGGGGAGGGCGTCGCCGCCGTGGAGACCATGGCGACATTCAAGCCGAGCAAGCGACCGTTCGGAAGGACTCTCCGGCAACGGTTCGGCGGCTGCCCGGTGTCTTGTCGATCTCCGTCTCGCCGATCTCCGCCGGACGGTGCCGGCGGAGATCGGCGACGGGGTTCCGGCTCAGTCGCGCACGTCGGGGCAGACGACGTGCGCGCCGATCTCGATCAGGCGGCGTTCGGTGTGCGCGTCGGCGACCCGCGCCATGAGCACCGGGGCCTCGCTGGCCGCCAGCTGCGGCAGCCGGGCGCGCACCCGCCGGTGCAGTTCCTTCACGATGTCGTCGGCGGCGAGGATGTGCACCTTGACGTGCAGCATGATCCCCCACAACCCGGCCGCCGTGCGCGCCTCGGAGATCCAGACGTGGTGGACGTAGGGATACTCCGGCAGCAGTTCGGCGACCGCCACCCGCAGCGCCGGCAGGATCGGATGGCGCGTCCTGCGGTAGCCGGGGTCCACGACCTGCATGGCCCCCGACAGGTGCTGGCGGGGGGCGGGGATCCACTGCGACGGAAGTGGGGAGGGCACCGCCGCGACCGGGGCGGGCACGGGCGGAGCGGGCACGGGCGGGGCGGGCGCGGGCGGCGGGGGAGCCTGCCGCGTCGCCTGCGCGCGGGTCACGGTCGCCATCGCGCCCGTGGCGTACGCGGTCGGGGCGGCCGAGCTCAGGGCCGACAGGGCGGGAGCGGGACCGGTGCGGGTCTCCTCCAGGTAGCGCCGGAGGTCGTCGATCGGCACGGCGGCGGCAGCGGGGCCGGCCGCGTCGATCACGATCTCGCGTACGCCTGTGACGCGCTGGATGTCGAGCATGGTGTCGACGTCGCACGCCGACAGCGAGTGGCTGCCACGGTGCCGGGCGTAGGTCGCCGGTCCCGTGTAGCCCAGCAGAACGCGTTCGCCGTTCTGCGTCGTGCCGAGCACCACGGAGCGGTCGGGGCGGACCGCCACCAGGATGCCCCACTCCGCGAGAGCCGCCAGGAGTTGCCGGGGGCTGCCATGCCGCGCGAGAACGTCGCCCAGGGAGGGGTTCCCGATGCTCATAGCCTGAACGATAGGGACTGGACCATGGCGAATCAGGCTAATCCCCAGATTAGGTGCGATCAATACCGAGATGGGTGGCAGTCCGTATGGATCAGGCGTAGACGGGGTACATCGATCGGCTGTGCCCGTATGTGAGCGAGTCTCACGAACCCCGCCGGTCCCACCGGAACCTTCCGGACGACCGGGCCACGGGGCGGCGCCGAAGCCGCGCCGATCGAGAATCCGAGACCGGGTCGTCGTGCCGCCGCGACACCGCCGAGACCTTGGGTGTCTCGTATGCCGGGCGCTCGTGAGAGCTTTCACAAGGCCCGGATAGACTCACGTCGTCCGCGCTGTCGCACTTCACGAAGGACTCAACCCAGTGAACAAGCCCGTCGTACTTGTCGCAGAAGAGCTCTCAGAAGCGGGTCTCGCCGTGCTCGGCGCGGATTTCGAGGTCCGGCACACCGACGGCGCCGACCGGTCGCAGCTGCTGCCCGCCCTCGCCGACGTGGACGCCCTGATCGTACGCAGCGCCACCCAGGTGGACGCGGAGGCCATCGCGGCTGCGCACAAGCTGCGCGTCGTCGCCCGCGCCGGTGTGGGCCTGGACAACGTCGACGTCGAGGCCGCGACCAAGGCCGGCGTCATGGTCGTGAACGCCCCGACCTCCAACATCACCAGCGCCGCCGAGCACACGGTCGCGCTGATCCTCGCCAGCGCCCGCAACGTCGCCCAGGCGCACTCCGCGCTCAAGGACGGCGAGTGGAAGCGCTCGAAGTACACCGGCGTCGAGCTCGACGAGAAGGTCATCGGCATCCTCGGCCTCGGCAAGATCGGCCAGCTTGTCGCGCAGCGCCTGCAGCCGTTCGGCGTCGAGATCATCGCGTACGACCCCTACCTGCAGCCGGCCCGCGCGGCGGCGATGGGCGTGCGGCTGGCGTCGCTGGAGGAGGTGCTCCAGCAGGCCGACTTCATCACCGTGCATCTGCCGAAGTCGAAGGAGACCGTCGGCCTCATCGGCGACCGCGAGCTGCACATGGTTAAGCCGAGCGTCCGGCTGATCAACGTCGCCCGTGGCGGGATCATCGACGAGAACGCCCTCTACTCCGCCCTCAAGGAGGGCCGCGTCGCGGGCGCGGGCATCGACGTGTTCGCCAAGGAGCCCTGCACCGACAGCCCGCTGTTCGAGTTCGACCAGGTCGTGGTGACCCCGCACCTCGGCGCCTCCACCCATGAGGCCCAGGAGAAGGCCGGCACGCAGGTCGCCCGCAGCGTCAAGCTGGCGCTCGCCGGCGAGTTCGTGCCCGACGCGGTGAACGTCCAGGGCGGCGCGGTCGCCGAGGACGTCAAGCCGGGCCTGCCGCTCACCGAGAAGCTGGGCCGCATCTTCACCGCGCTCGCGGGCGAGGTGGCCACCCGCCTGGACGTCGAGGTCCGCGGCGAGATCTCCGCCCAGGACGTCCGGGTCCTGGAGCTGGCCGCGCTCAAGGGCGTCTTCACCGGCGTCGTCGAGGACGCGGTGACCTACGTCAACGCGCCGCTGCTGGCCAAGGACCGCGGTGTCGTGGTCGAGCTGGTCACCAGCGCGGAGAGCCCCGACTGGCGCAACGTCATCACGGTGCGCGGCGTGCTCGCCGACGGCCGCACGGTCTCGGTCTCCGGCACCCTGTCCGGCCCCCGGCAGATCACCAAGATCGTCGAGGTCAACGGCTTCGCGATGGAGATCGAGCCGACCGAGCACCTGGCGTTCTTCACCTACGCCGACCGCCCGGGCATCGTCGGCATCGTCGGCCGCCTGCTCGGCGAGCACGGCGTGAACATCGCCTCCATGCAGGTCTCCCGGGACGTGAAGGGCGGCAAGGCGCTCATCGCGCTGACGGTCGACACGGCGATCCCGTCCGAGGTCGTCGAGCAGATCGCGGGGGAGATCGGCGCCGACAGCGGCCGTACGGTCGACCTGGAGGACTGAGCCCCGGCATCGGCTCATCGGACGGCCCGGCGCCCCGCGCGCCGGGCCGTCCGCGTTTTTCCGCCCGGTGTCGTCCACCCCGCGGTTTCCCGTCCCGTGGACCCTGTCTCACGAAGTGAGATACTAGGTCGTCCTACGAGATTGTGGGGTACTCTTGCGATGACGAGGCGCCCCGCACTTCCACCTGCCGCGACGGGGCCTGATCAGGGCAGGCCGGCCCGTCGCGGAGCGCCGCGCCGCCGGCCTTCGGCTCGCCAGTGACGCGTGACCCGCGTTCCATCGGCGGCCGACGTTCCGGATCCGCGACAGGCGGATCCGCGCTCAGCATTCCTCCGTCGAAGAGAGAATCGCCATGTACGAGATGTATCCCTGGGGCCGTTCCGAGGACGCTGAGGACGAGGCGGCCGCGGCCCTGCAGATCGCGCTCGACCGTCGCGACAACGGAGGCGTACCGCAGCGCTGACCTGGCCGGGATCGGCGGGACCGGCCACCCTCCGGATGTGCCAATCTTGAGTGCGTGGTGAGCATCGGCGGTGGGGCCGCGAACACGACCAGCCTGCTCCGGCTGATCAACCAGCGTGCGGTGTTCACCGAGATCTTCCGCCTCGGCAAGGCCTCGCGCCCCGAGCTCGCACAGGTGACCGGACTGTCCAAGCCGACGACCTCGATGGCGCTGGCCGACCTGGAGCGTGCCAGGCTCGTCCGCCCGGTCGGACTGCGCACCGGCGGCACCGGTCGCGCCGCGCTGCTCTACGAGATCAGGCCGGAGGCGGGCTGGGTGCTCGCCGCCGACATCGGCCGTACCACCGTGCGGCTCGCCCTCGCCGATCTCGTGGGCGACGTCGTCGTCCGCAGGCAGGAGCCCTCGGCGGCGGGGTCGTACGACGGACTGCTGGAGCAACTGGTGCGGTTGGCGGCCGAGGTCGTCGCCGAGGCCGGCCTGGAGCCCGGTGACGTCACCGTCACCGTGTTCGGCACCCCGGGAATCCACGACAAGGAGGGCGGGGCGCTCCGGCTCGCGCCGGGCCTGCCCGGCTGGGAGCGTCCCGGCGCGGTGGACGCGCTGGCCGGTGTGACGGGCTCGCCCTACACGGTCGAGAACGACGTCGACCTCGCGGCGGTGGGGGAGGGGGCCTACGGCCTGGGCAAGGAGGTCTCCCACTTCGTCCTCGTGTCCATCGGGACGGGCGTCGGCATGGGCGTGGTCATCGACGGCGGTCTCTACCGGGGCGCCCGGGGAGCGGCCGGCGAGATCTCCTACCTGCCGGTGGGGGTGCCGGGGGGCGGGGACGTCCCGGGCTTCGACCGAAGGCGCGGCGAGTTCGAGTCGGTCGCCTCCGCCGACGGCATCGTCGCGGCGGCGGCGCGCCTCGGCATGACGGCGGCCTCGGCCGAGGAGGTCGTCGACGCCGCGCGCCGCGGCGACGCGGTCGCGCGCACGGTGGTGGCCGCCGAGGCGGGCCACGTCGCTCGCGCCCTCGCCGGGGTGATCGCCGTGCTCGATCCCGAACTGGTCGTGCTCGGCGGCGGCATCGGCGCACAGGCCGGCGACCTGCTCGCCGGTCCGGTGGCGGAGCGGCTGGAGACGCTGGTGGCTCTCACGCCGCCGCGGATCGAGGTGTCCACGCTCGGGCCGGACGCCGTGATCCTCGGGGCGCTGGCGGTCGGGCTGTCCACGGCGCGGGACCTCGTCTTCGAGCGCGCCGTCGCGGCGGGACCCGCCTGACAAGCAGGTACGCCCGGGTAAGGACCGAATGGTGAGATCGTGTTTCGATCTCCGAGACAACCGGTAAGGTACACGCATGGAGTCGAGCAACATCCGCCTGGCAGTGATCCCCGGTGACGGTATCGGCACCGAGGTCGTCGCCGAAGGCCTCAAGGTCCTCAACGCCGCGGGCGTCAAGTCCGAGACCACCGAGTACGATCTCGGTGCCAAGCGCTACCACGCGACCGGGCAGACGCTTCCCGACGAGGTGCTCGACGAGCTGCGCGGCTACGACGCGATCCTGCTCGGCGCCGTCGGCGACCCGAGCGTGCCGCCCGGCGTCCTGGAGCGCGAGCTGCTGCTGCGCCTGCGCTTCGAGCTCGACCACTACGTGAACCTCCGCCCGGTCAAGCTGTTCCCCGGCGTGACGACTCCGCTCGGACAGGCCCGCCCCGAGGACATCGACATGATCGTCGTCCGTGAGGGCACCGAGGGCCCCTACGCGGGCGCCGGTGGCGCGATGCGCCGCGGCACGCCGCAGGAGATCGCCACCCAGGAGTCCCTGAACACGGCCTACGGCGTCGAGCGCGTCGTGCGCTACGCCTTCGAGAAGGCCCTGGGCCGGCCGCGCCGCAAGCTGACGCTGGTCCACAAGACCAACGTGCTGACGTACGCCGGTGACCTGTGGGCGCGCACCGTCGACCGGCTCAGCCTGGAGTTCCCCGAGGTCGAGACCGACTACTGCCACGTCGACGCGGCCTCCATGTTCTTCATCACGCAGCCGCAGCGGTTCGACGTGATCGTCACCGACAACCTGTTCGGCGACATCCTGACCGACATCGGCGCGGCGGTCGCCGGCGGCATCGGCCTGGCGGCCAGCGGCAACGTCAACCCGGCCCGCACGGCGCCGTCCATGTTCGAGCCCGTCCACGGCAGCGCGCCCGACATCGCCGGCCAGGGCAAGGCCGACCCGACCGCCACGATCCTGTCGGTCGCCATGCTCCTCGACCATCTCGGCCACGCCGCGGCGGCGGCCCGCGTCGAGCAGGCCGTGGCCGACGACCTGATCGAGCGCCAGGGCGCGTGGACGGCGCGCTCCACCCGCGAGATCGGCGACGACATCGCCGCCCGAGTAGCCGGCTGATCCCGGCCGCTCATCCCGACATCACGCGCATGGCGGCCCGGTATGGGCCGCCATGCGCTTTTTCATACCCGTCAAATGCCCTAGTTTTCCCTTAGCCGACTCGTCGCACAATTACTACGACGACGTAGAGAGAAGGACCTCGCATGACCACCCACCTCAGGTTCGACGCGCAGCTCAACCCGCAGGCCCGTAGTGCGGCCGAGCGCGAGCAGGTGCTGGCGAGCCCCGGCTTCGGTCAGGTCTTCACCGACCACATGATCTCCATCGACTGGAGCGAGGGGGAGGGCTGGCACGACGCGAAGCTTCAGCCGTACGGTCCGCTCGTCCTGGACCCCGCCACGTCGGTGTTCCACTACGCCCAGGAGCTGTTCGAGGGGCTCAAGGCGTACCGGCAGCCGAACGGCTCGATCGTCACCTTCCGGCCGTACGCGAACGCGGCGCGGTTCAACCAGTCCGCGCTGCGGATGGCGATGCCGGAGCTTCCCGAGGAGACGTTCGTCGAGTCGCTCGAACTCCTCGTGCAGACCGACCGCGACTGGGTGCCGACCGCCGAGGGCCACAGCCTCTACCTGCGCCCCTTCATGATCGCCACGCAGCCCGCCCTCGGGGTGAACCACCCCTCGCGGAGCTACAAGTACATGGTGATCGCCTCGCCCGCCGCGTCGTACTTCACCGGCGGCCTCAAGCCGGTCTCGGTCTGGCTGTCCACGGAGTACACCCGCGCGGCGCCCGGCGGCACCGGGTTCGCCAAGTGCGGCGGCAACTACGCGGCGGCGTTCGTGGCCCAGCGGCAGGCCGTCGAGGAGGGTTGCGACCAGGTCGTCTGGCTCGACGCCTTCGAGCACCGGTGGGTCGAGGAGATGGGCGGGATGAACCTGTTCTTCGTCTTCGGCGACCGCCTCGTCACCCCGGCGCTCACCGGGACGCTGCTGCCCGGCATCACCCGTGACTCGATCCTCAGCCTGGCCGCCGAGCTGGGATACACGGCGGAGGAGGGCAAGATCTCCATCGAGGAGTGGCAGGCGGGCTGCGAGTCCGGCGAGCTCACCGAGGTCTTCGCCTGTGGCACCGCCGCCGTCGTCACCCCCGTCGGCTCGGTCAAGGGCGTCGACCGGAGCTGGACCGTCGGCGACGGCACCCCCGGGCCGGTCACGATGAAGATCCGTGAGGAGCTCGTGGGCATCCAGTACGGCAGCCGTCCCGACGCCCACCACTGGATCCACAAGATCTGCTGACGGTCGGGGCAGGGCCCCGCCCTCTGGCAGGGCTCAGCCGGTCGCGACCGGGCAGGCCGTGCCCACCGCGAGGACGGACAGCGACACCAGCCCTTCGAGCAGGCCGCTGCCCCTGCCGGCGCCCACGCCGGCCCTGCCGTCGATCCTGAGCAGGGGCCGCGGGGCCGGGCACGGCGCCGGGTTCGCCGGAGCGGCGAGCTGAGGCGTGACGGGAGACGGCGAGGGCGTCGCGGTCACCGTGACGGTGACCGTGGGCACCGGGGTGGGCTTGGCGCCGGGCGTCTTCAGCGGCGCCGGGCTCACGGTCACCCGCGGGCCCGCGATGGTCACGTGCTGGGTGATGTTGCAGACCCGGGCGCGCCGGCACAGCGCGTTCTGCACGTTCGAGGAGCCGCCGGCGGTGTTGGTGGACGTGTGCTGGTAGCCGCGGTTGCGCGTGGACCCTTCCACGGACAGCTTGGTTTCGGGGTGGGTGCGCGGGTCCTTCCCGGTGGGGGCCACCACGTTCCGCTCCGCGCGGTCGCCTCGGCCGTGCCCGTTGTCGGCGGCGGCCCCGAGCGGGGCGACGCCGGTGATGAGCGCGGTCGTGGCCGAAGTGCCGACGAGAAGGAAACCGGCGAGTCTGCCTTTGAACGCCCCGCCGCCGCGCCGACAAGTCATTCGTCGCTCCCTGCTATATGAAAACGAGTCCTGGCGAAGAGGTTCGCGAATACGAACCGCTTTGCGAGAGTACTCGCCGAAGGAACGCTGATCGTGTGTCTCGCGTCCGTATGGCAGGTTATTACGGCGTCGTTGCCGGGAGCGACGAATAAACCGGGCGATCTTCCTGCAAACGGCCACGTGAATCGGTGGTTGCGTGGCCGTTTGCGGGCGAGTCACCAACCAGACGACGGTGCCGAGCTGCGCTGGTTGACGTCGCAGACCCGCTGAGAGAGCCGCTTGCATGCCGCCAACTGCGCGTTGGTCTTGCCGCTCTTGTTGCTCGCTCCGCCGCCATCGGCGGCCGCGGCCGGTTGGACGGCCTCGCTTCCCGTTGTTTCCCCCCGGCCGGGCGCGTGGTGCGGGATGAGGCCATCACCGATGAGAACAATTACGTATTCTTTGTTTGGCCAAATTTGCTCGCATATGGGGTTCTATTCGACCGGGCCCGGGGCGCGTCCGCAGGGTGATCCGTCGCCGGGCGGGCCGCCGGGCGGCGGACGGGTACGCCGCCGCGTACGCCCGGGCGGCCGGTCCGGTGGCGTCTCTCCTGGTCGTCGCACTCGTTCGTGGCCGCTGTGACCTGCGCGAACACTCCCAGACATCTCGTACTATGAGATCGATGTGCCAGAGGGTGACCGGCTGTGGCAAACTGCTCAGCACCATGTACTACGGTCTGCTCATTATCGGCAGGCGCGCCGGCTGAAGGACATCGCCGGCGCGCAGACCTCTCACGTCCGTGAGGGGTCTTTTTGTTTGAGTGGCCTTTCCGGTTGGGGCCGGTAGCGCGCGGCGAGACGCAACCCCGCGAAGGAGACACAGAGATGGCCGACGATCGTTTCCACGTGTACGACACGACGCTCCGCGACGGCGCCCAGCAGGAGGGGCTGAACCTCACGGTCGCCGACAAGCTGGCCATCGCACGTCACCTGGACGGCCTCGGCGTCGGCTTCATCGAGGGCGGCTGGCCGGGCGCGAACCCCAAGGACACCGAGTTCTTCCGGCGGGCTCAGACCGAGCTCGACCTGAAGCACGCGCAGCTCGCCGCGTTCGGCGCGACCCGCCGGGCGGGCGTGAAGGCCGCCGACGATCCCCTGGTGGCCGCGCTGCGCGAATCCGGCGCGCCGATCGTGACGCTCGTGGCCAAGAGCCACGACCGCCACGTGGAGCTGGCCCTCCGCACCACGCTGGAGGAGAACCTCGCGATGATCCGCGACACGGTCTCCCACCTGACCGCGGAGGGCCAGCGCGTCTTCCTCGACGCCGAGCACTTCTTCGACGGCTACCGCTCCAACCCCGCGTACGCGCTGGAGGTGCTGCGCACGGCCGCGGAGGCCGGGGCGTCGGTGGTCGCGCTGTGCGACACCAACGGCGGCATGCTCCCCGACGAGCTGGCCGACGTGGTGCACGAGGCGGCCGGCACCGGAGCCCGCGTCGGCATCCACTGCCACGACGACACCGGCTGCGCGGTCGCCAACACGCTGGCCGCGGTGAAGGCCGGCGCCACGCACGTGCAGGGCTGCGCCAACGGGTACGGCGAGCGCTCCGGCAACGCCAACCTGTTCACGGTGGTGGCCAACCTCCAGCTCAAGCGGGGATTCGACCTCGTGCCGCCGCAGTCGCTGCGTGAGATGACCCGCATCGCCCACGCGATCACCGAGGTCACCAACGTCACGCCGAACTCCCACCAGCCGTACGTCGGGACGTCGGCCTTCGCGCACAAGGCGGGCCTGCACGCGTCGGCGATCAAGGTGGACCCGAACCTCTACCAGCACATCGACCCCGCCGAGGTCGGCAACGACATGCGCATGCTGGTCTCCGACATGGCCGGCCGCGCCTCGGTGGAGCTGAAGGGCCGCGAGCTGGGCTACGAGCTCACCGGCGAGCAGTCCAGGCAGCTGGTCGAGCGGGTCAAGGACCTGGAGGCCAGGGGGCACACGTTCGAGGCGGCCGACGCGTCGTTCGAGCTGCTGCTGCGCGACACGGTCGACGGCGAGCACCGGCGTTACTTCACGGTCGAGTCGTGGCGGGTGATCGTCGAGCGCCGTCCCGGCGGCGACGTGGTCAGCGAGGCGACCGTCAAGCTCCACGCGAAGGGCGAGCGGATCATCGCGACCGGCGAGGGCAACGGCCCGGTCAACGCGCTCGACAGGGCGGTGCGGCTGGCGCTGGAGAAGCTCTACCCCGAGCTGGCCGGGGTCGAGCTCATCGACTTCAAGGTCCGGATCCTGGAGGGCACGCACGGCACGGACGCGGTGACCCGAGTGCTGATCACGTCGAGCGACGCGACCGGCGAGTGGGCCACGGTCGGGGTGGGCGAGAACATCATCGAGGCGTCGTGGCAGGCGCTGGAGCAGGCGGTGACGTACGGCCTGCTGCGGGCGGGACACAGCGCCTGACCAGCCGCCGAGCCCTCCGGGGACTGGTACGAGTGGTGCTCACGTTGCGCTCGTGGATGCTGTGGTTTTAGTGACATTTAGTCTAGTTGGTGCTTAGATAGGCGAAGCTCCTGAGGCGGTCTTCGCCACGATCGGCGATCCCGGCCGCGGTTCCAGCCTCAGCGCCCCGCTCTGGCTCAACGGAGGGTGAAGGCAAGAAGTATCTGCGCACTGAACCCCGTGCTGTCGCGGTGCCTGCCGCCGGCTTCTGATCGTTCTATCGGAGGCGGCCGACGCCGTGGGAGCCGAGCGATCGTCTGTCACCATGACCAGCCGCGTGACTGTGTGGAGTTCGAAAAATTTCGGCCCCCAGTCATCCCCCTCGCTGGTGCACCCGGAATGGGAGGGTCTGTGATCACCTCGCCGTCTTACTATGACCAGATCGGCGGCGCACCAGTGGTGCGCGACGTCGTCGAGCGCTTCTACGAGCGCGTGCTCGGCGACGACGATCTGAAGCCGTACTTCACCGGTATCGACATGCCCAGGCTGAAGCGGCACATGGTCATGCTGCTGTGCTCGGTCCTCGGCGGCCCCGATCCGTACGAGGGCCGTGACCTGGGCGAGGCCCACGCCGGCATGGGCATCACGTCGCAGCACTACGACAAGGTGGGCGAGCACCTGTTCGCGGTCCTGGAGGCCGCCGGCGTCGGCGAGGACATCCTGCGCGACGTCGGCCTCGTCCTCGGCAAGGTGAAGTCGTCCATCGTCGCCGAGCCCGCGGAAACGGCCGACTGAGTGGATACGCAGGCTCTCAAGGACAGCTGGCACCTCGTTTCCCGATCGGGCGACCAGGTGCCGCTGTACTTCTACTCGGTTCTTTTCCTGATGAACCCGGACGTGCGGGACATGTTCCCGGTGTCGATGGCGCGCCAGCGTGACAAGCTCGTAGGCGCATTGGGACGCGTCATCAGCAACGTCGACCGGCTCGAGGAAGTCGTCCCGGTCCTGCAGCAGCTCGGCCGCGACCATCGCAAGTTCGCGGTGACCGCGACGCACTACCCCGCCGTCGGCCAGGCGCTGCTCGCCACGCTCGAGCACTTCCTGGGTGACCGGTGGACTCCTCAGCTCGCGCACGACTGGACGCAGGCGTACAACCTGGTCGCCCAGGTCATGGTCGAGGCCGCCAACGACGCGTCGAAGACCTCTCCTCCCTGGTGGGAGGCCGAGATCGTCGGCCACGAGATGCGTACCCTCGGCATCGCCGTCATCCGCGCCCGGGTGAACTACCAGTACCCCTTCCGCCCGGGTCAGTCGGCGTCGATCTCCTACGCCATGCGCCCGCGCGTCTGGCGGTTCTACTCGTTCGCCAACGCGCCGCGCCAGGACAACACCATCGACCTGCACGTACGCATGGTCGACGGCGGCGTGCTCAGCTCCGCGCTCGTCATGGGCGCGCGGCGGGGCGACATGCTGCGCGTGGGCGCGGCGGTGGGGGAACGGCTGACGCTCACCCCGGACGTCCAGGGCGACCTGCTCATGATCGGGGGCGGCACCGGCCTCGCGCCGCTCAAGGCGCTCGTGGAGCAGATCGCCTACGAGGGCCCGACGCGCCGGGTGGACCTCGTCGTCGGCGCCCGGAACTCCAGGGAACTGTACGACTACGAGGCGCTGGCCAAGATGGCCGCCGAGCACCCCTGGCTCAACGTCGTGCCGGTCGTCTCCCACGACCCCTTCTACCGGGGCACCCGCGGCTACGCCGTGGACGTGGCGTTGCAGGGATGGCGTGGCCAGCACGTCTACGTCTGCGGCTCGGAGGAGATGGCGCAGGCCACCGTCGGACGGCTGCTGGACGCCGGCGTGCCCACCGAGCAGATCCACTTCGACGAGTTCACGAGCGACAAAGGTCGGGAGTCATGACGGCAGAGATGCCTTGGGGAAGCCCGGCGGGCGAGCGCCAGCCCCTCACCCCGGATCGGGTACGCAAGCAGGAGTTCACGCGCACATCGCTCGGGCGCCGCGGCTACAGCGAGGACGAGGTGCGCACGTTCCTCTACCGCGTCGCGGAGGACATGGCGGCCAGCGACAAGGAGAAGGCCGACCTGCGGGCGTACATCGACCGGATGAAGCAGTGGTACAAGGAACACGGCATGAACCCGGAACAGGCCGCCGCTGCACAGACCCTGAACGTCGACGCCATCAACATCCTGTCCCGCGCCCAGCAGACCGCCGACGCCCAGATCGCTGAGGCCGAGGACTACGCGCGGCGCATCGTGAGCCAGGCCCGCCAGCAGTACGAGGAACTCCTGATGGAGGCGCAGCGGCAGGCGGAGGAGGCCGCCAACCAGGCGGTCGGCGCCTACCGCGCCTCGGGCAACGGGCTGCAGAGCGCCGAGGCCGAGGAACTGGAGCGCAGGATCGCCTACCTGCGTACGTTCGCGGACGTCACGCAGGTGCAGTTGCGGGCGGTCCTGGAGGGACTGGCCCACGAGGTCGACAAGCTCGGCCACGTGCCGGACCAGGCCAAGCAACTGGCAGGCGGCTCCCTGCCGGGCGGCTCTCCGTCGGTCTACGGATAACCGCCCGCCACCCTCCTATCGGGGGAGGAGGTTACGACAGCGTGCCGGAAGAGCTCGCGCGAAGCGTGACCGAACCGGCCGGGGTGTGAACGGTCAGAGTGCGTCCTGAGCAGCTGACCTCCGGCCGGTCGGTGCCGGGCACCACCACGGTCAGCAACGACTCCGCCACGGGCGAGACGATCACCGGAGCCGGCTCCTTGCGCATGTAACCCGGCGAGACCCAGCCCTGGTAGGGCGAGGTCTGCCCGCGCACCACCCGCTGGCCGCC
The DNA here is from genome assembly GCF_014161375.1 of Microbispora sp. H10830. Lineage (NCBI taxonomy): Bacteria > Bacillati > Actinomycetota > Actinomycetes > Streptosporangiales > Streptosporangiaceae > Microbispora > Microbispora sp. H10830. The sequence goes on along the minus strand of NZ_JABBWX010000005.1, from coordinate 271,623 downwards.
GACGGGCTCGCACGACGGCATCGCGAGCTGGACGATCGACGCCTTCCACCCGCCGTCGCCCACCACGACCTGCCCGCCCGAGTCGGACACGACCTTCAGCCCGGGATCGAGGTGCCACAGGTTCTGGAGCTTCCCGCCGCCGCTGTCGAGCACCGCCATCACGTCCTCGCGGTGGTTCACCAGCACCGACCGCTTGCGCGGCACGCCGTACGCCCTGTCGGTGAACGTGAACGACTGCCGGTCCTTGTGCACGGACTCGGACACCAGCGCCGTGGGCGTGTGCCCGCGGAACTTCCTGCCCACGAGGATCGGCACGTTGTGGGCCTCCGGGCCCAGCGTCCACCGCCGGTAGGGCGTGTTCTCGTACGAGACGAAGCCCGCCTCGGTGAGGATCGAGCGGCCCTGGGCGTAGTAGGTCACGCCCATGTGGTCCTCGTGGCCGTGGAACTTCAGCGCAGGCCCGAACCGGATCGAGTAGTAGGCCGACTTGGGGTCGTTCCAGGCGGTGCGGCCGAAGACGTATCCGGCGTTGAAGACCTGCACGGTCGAGTCGGCGTGGTCGAAGGCGGCCGGCTGGACGTCGGCGGGCCCGTCGCCGATCGGCACCATGTAGCCGTTGGGCTGGGTGGCGGCGCTGATGTGCCGCGGCAGGCTCTCCCAGCGGGTGGCCAGCGCCGCGGGGACCTTCATCCTGCAGTCCTTGATCGTGTCGACCGCCACCCTGAGCCGGTCGTGCACGTAGATGGCGTAACGCGGCGCCTGCTCGCGCAGCGCGCCCTGCCCGTCGATGTCGAGCTTCATCGACTTCACCATGCGGCTCACCGCGAGGTTCTTCCACTTCGGGTTCCCGTAGCGGCAGCCGATGCGCAGCAGGCCGATGTCCTGGTCGAGCCCGTGGTTGTGGCCGAGCTCGTAGTTCTTGGGGTTCGACAGCAGCTTCGCGTGCAGGGCCAGGCTGTTCTTCAGCCAGTCGGCCTTCACGTACCTGCTCAGGCACACCAGGGCCGGGGCGCGCAGCGCGATCGGGTGCTCGGCCCAGGCGTACGGGCTGGTCGTGCGCCCGCCGTACGGGTTGTCCTCGACCCAGTCCTTGGCGATCTCCACGGCCCGGCCGAGGTAGTCCTCCTCGCCGGTCGCCTCGTAGTCGGCCACGAGCCGGCCCATCCACCGCAGCGACTGGAACACCATCTGCCAGGACCTGTTCTTGTACGGGTCCAAGCGCCAATCGACGTCCTTGCCGACCGTGACCGCGGGCATGCCGAGGAAGGACAGCTTGCCGCTCATGACGTCACCGGAGGTGGGGGTGGCGGGCAGCCAGTCCCCCTGGCACTCCGGTGTGCGGTGCGGGGCCCGCGCCTGGGCGGGCGAGGCCACGGTGAGCGCGGTCAGCGGGAGAACGGCCACCAGGGAGAGGGTTGAGAGGCGGCGGAACACGCCCGGTTCCTTCCGAGATCGAATTGGGAGCCGCTCATGCTGTCCGATTTCTGATGATCTGGTCAAGCCGCTCTGGTTACAAGTGCACAACTGCTCACATATGTCAGCTTGTCATTCGAGCCCAGGCTGGCCGCGGATCGTCAGGTGCCGGCGGTCAACCCGGCGACGAGATCGTCGACCATGCCGAAAGCGATCAGGCTGTCGAGCGGATTGGAATAGTTACGCGACCAGGTGATCAGCCCGTCGCGGACTCTGGCGACCATGACGACCTGGGATGTGAACTGCTTGCCCGTTGCGGTGACCCGGCCCTGCAGCCGGTATTCGGCTATCACCGTCTCGGGGTCGGTCGTCCGGTGGATCTCGATGTCGTCCACCGACCCGAACCTCTGGAGCTGAGCACCTGTCTTGAGATGGGCACGGAAGGTCTCCCGGTCCTGCTCCTCCTGCGGTCGGCCGGGCAGCTGGAACGGGAACTCGAAGACGGCGTCCTCGGCGAACAGATCGGCCATCTCCTCGCAGGGCCCGGAGGCGGTCAGGTGGAGGAGCCGGGCGATGACGTCGTACGGCGTGAGAACAGACATGGCATACTCCTGAAATATCCGGGGCGGACGCCCCGGATATGAAGATACGGGGCGATCGCCCCGGTTGTCCATATGGAAAGGAACGGGCATGCGGGCCGATGCGCGGCGGAACAGAGCACGGATCCTGGAAGCGGCGGGTCAGGCTTTCGCCGTCGAGGGCTTGGGTGTGTCGCTCGATGAGATAGCGCGCCGGGCAGAGGTGGGCCCGGGCACCGTTCACCGGCATTTCCCCACGAAGGAGGCGCTCTATGAGGCCGTCATCGCCAACCACCTGGAGCAATTGATCGCCTCGGCACGCGAGGCGCTGGCGGCCGACCGAGCCGGGTCGGGGTTCTTTCCCTTCCTCCGGCGGCTGATCGGCGAGGCCCGCGCCAAACAGGACCTCACGGACGCGCTCACCGGGGCCGGTGTGACCCTGACCGACGCCACCCGGCAGACGGCCGTCCAGCTGCAACAGATTTTCGCCGAGCTTCTGGCCTCCGCTCAGAAGGCAGGCGTGGTGCGTGACGATGTAGACGGCGAAGACGTGCAGGCCATCGTCCTTGCCGCGGTAACCGGCGAACGCCGCCGCGCCGACCACACCCGCCCCGGCCGCCTCGCCGACCTCGTACTGGACGGCCTGCGCCCGTAGCGCCGGCCCGAATCGTGTGGGAAGTGACCGTACGGCCGCTCGCGCCCGGCCGGCCCGCTCTGCCAGCCTGGGGCCATGCCGGTCCCGTTCTCAGAGACGTTTCCCGAGACACCCGCCGCGGCGGCCGCGCTCGCCGTCGCCACCCGCTTCTGCCCGCCCGCGCTGCTCAACCACTCGATCAGGTCGTATCTGTGGGGCGCCGGGTACGCCCGGGCGCACGGGATCGGCTTCGACGACGAGCTGTACTACGTGTCCTCCCTGCTCCACGACATCGGGCTGACCGAGACCTTCGACAGCCACACGGTGCCGTTCGAGGAGGCGGGGGGACGTCTCGCCTGGGTCTTCGGCATGTCCGCCGGGTGGTCGCCGGAGAGGTCCGCGCGGGCCGAGGAGATCATCGTCGTCCACATGCGCGACCCGGTCGCCGCGTCCGAGGACCCCGAGTCGCACCTGCTGCAGGTGGCCACGTCCTGGGACGTGTCCGGACAGCGGCCCGAGGAGTTCCCGGCGGACGCCCGTGCCGCCGTGCTCGCGCGTCATCCCCGGCTCGGGTTCGGCGCGGAGTTCCTGGCCGCCTTCGATGAGCAGTCGCGGCGCAAGCCGGGCTGCGCGGCGGCCTGCTCCGTCACCGGGGGCATCGGCGCCCGGATCGCCGCCAACCCGCTCGACGCCTGAACGGCCCCCTCGGACGCCTGAACGCCCCCGGTCGCGCGTGACCGGGGGCGTTCAGACGTCGACGGGCCCGGCTCAGCCGTCCTGCTTGGGGCCGGTGCTCTCCACGACCTCGAAGGTCCACAGCTCGGAGTCGGTCGCGGCCGGGCCGCCCTGTCCGTGTCCGTGGCCCTGCCCGTGCCCGTGGCCCTGTGCGGCGGCCTCGCCGGCTGCCTGTGCGTGTCCCGCCTGGAACGCCCGGCTCTCCTGCCAGCGCCGGAAGTCCTCCTCGCTGCGCCAGCGGGTGTAGACGAGGTAGCGGTCGCTGCCCTCCACCGGCCGCAACAGCTCGAACCACTCGAACCCGTCGGCCGACTCCACCATCCCGGCCCGGCCGGCGAACCGCTTCTCCAGTTCGCGCCGCATCTCCTCGGGCACCGTCAGCACGTTGATCTTCACGACCGAAGGCACATCGACTCCCGTAGCGCTCGACAACCCAGCTGATACCAGACCACCTTACGTACGCCCGACCACGGGGCGGCACTAGGCTCGTGACGTGCGTATCGCGAGGTTCTCGATGGGCGACCAGGTCGCCTTCGGCGTGGTGGAAGAGGGCGGGCAGGTCATCGCCCGCGTCGGCGGCCACCCCTTCCACGGGGTGGAGTTCACCGGCGAGCGGTTCCCGGTGGCCGAGGTCCGCTTGATCGCCCCCATGCTGCCCAGCAAGATCGTCGCTATCGGCAAGAACTACGCCGACCACGCCAGGGAGATGGGCGGCGAGCCCCCGGCGGAGCCGGTCGTGTTCCTCAAGCCCAGCACGACCGTGATCGGGCCGTCGGAGGCGATCGCGTACCCGGGGAAGCTGTCGGAGCGGGTCGACTACGAGGGTGAGCTGGCCGTGGTGATCGGCCGGCTGTGCCGCGACGTCCCCGCCGAGCGCGCGGGCGAGGTGATCTTCGGATACACCTGCGCCAACGACGTGACCGCACGCGACCTGCAGGCCAAGGACGGCCAGTGGGCCAGAGCCAAGGGCTTCGACACGTTCTGCCCGCTGGGCCCCTGGATCGAGACCGAACTCGACCCGGCCGACCTGGCGATCACCACCACGCTCAACGGCGAGGTCAGGCAGAGCGCCCGCACCTCCCTCCTGCTGCACGACATCCCCGCGCTCATCGCGTACGTGAGCGCGGTCATGACCCTGCTGCCCGGCGACGTCATCCTGACCGGCACGCCCGCCGGGGTGGGCCCGATGTCCGTGGGCGACGAGGTCGGCGTCTCCATCGAAGGAATCGGAACTCTCACTAACCGGGTGATCTCACGTGACTAGGGTGCGCTTCGCCCCTTCGCCCACCGGCATGTTCCACGTCGGCGGCGCCCGCTCGGCGCTGTTCAACTGGGCGATCGCCGAGCAGTCCGGCGGCACGTTCGTGCTGCGCATCGAGGACACGGACGCGGCACGCAACCGGCCCGAGTGGACCGAGGGCATCATCTCGGCCCTCGCCTGGATCGGCATCAACGGCGACTCGCCGCACTTCGAGGGGCCCTACTTCCAGTCCGCCTACGAGCAGCAGCATCGCGACGCCGCGACCAAGCTGCTCAAGGACGGCAAGGCCTATCACTGCACCTGCACGCGCGACGACGTGAAGGCCAGGACCGGCTCTGAGCACCAGGGCTACGACGGCCACTGCCGCGACCGCGGCCTGACCGAGGGCGCCGTGCGGTTCCGTACGCCCGACGAGGGCGTGACGGTCGTGGACGACAAGGTCCGCGGGCGGGTGGAGTTCCCCAACTCGGCGATGGAGGACTTCGTCATCGTCCGCGGGGACGGCTCGCCGCTGTTCATCCTCGCCAACGTCGTGGACGACATGGAGATGCGGATCAGCCATGTCGTACGGGCCGAGGAGCACCTGTCGAACACGCCCAAGCAGCAGCTTCTGTGGAGGGCGCTCGGCGCGGAGCCGCCGGTCTGGGCGCACGTGCCGGTGATCGTCAACGAGAAGCGGCAGAAGCTGTCCAAGCGCCGCGACAAGGTCGCCCTGGAGTCCTACCGCGACGAGGGCTACCTCGCCGAGGCGATGGTCAACTACCTCATGCTGCTCGGCTGGGGGCCCGGAGACGACCGCGAGATCATGCCGTGGTCGGAGATGATGCCGCTGTTCCGGTTGGAGGACGTGAACCAGGCGCCGGCGTTCTTCGACGAGAAGAAGCTGCGGGCCTTCAACGGCGAGTACATCCGGGCGCTGCCCCGCGAGGTGTTCGTCGCCCGCTGCGAGCCGTGGCTCGACCCGTCCTGGGACCGCTCGGTGTTCGACCGCGTGGCCGACCTGGTGCAGACCCGGGTCGCCGTGCTGTCCGAGGTCACCGCCAACGTCGACTTCCTGTTCCTCGACGAGCCCGTCTTCGACCAGGCGTCCTGGGACAAGGCGATGAAGGCGGGGGCGGCCGAGATCCTGGCCGGGTACGCCGAGCGGCTGGAGACGGTCAGCTGGGACCCCGACTCGCTCAAGACCGCCCTGGAGGAGGTCGGCCTCGCCCACGGGCTCAAGCTCGGCAAGGCGCAGGCGCCCGTCCGCGTGGCGATCACCGGCCGGACCGTGGGCCTGCCGCTGTTCGAGTCGATCGAGGTGCTCGGCCGCGAGCGCTCGCTCGACCGGGTGCGCGCGGCCCTCGCCAGGCTGGCCTGAGCAGGCCGAGCGACAGCGCGGCGCCGGCGGCCATGGCCAGCCAGACCCCTGTGGGTCCCATCCGGGAGCCGAGCAGGAAGGCCAGCGGCAACTGGACGGCGAAGCCCGCCAGCGTCGCCGCGAGCAGGCCGGCGCCCCGCCCGCCGGCCTGCAGGACGCCCCCGACGGCGATCAGGCCGCCGAAGGGCACGAGGTAGAGCGGCATGCAGCGCAGGAACCATACGGCCTGCGCGGCCACCGCGGGGTCGGCGGTGAACGGACTCACGGCCGCCGGAGCGAGCGCGTTCAGCACGAGCGAGGCGGCCAGCCCCGCGGCCAGTCCGTATCGCAACACGGGAACGACGTGATCGCGCCGTGAAGACGGGCCGTCCGCCTCGCCGGCGCGCGAGGCGCGGATCATCGCCGCCTGGCGGAGGGCGTAGAAGGACATCACACCGGCCATCATGATCTTCAGGCCGATGCCGTAGCCGGCGAGCGCGGCCACGCCCTGCCGGCCGACGATGCCGGCGAGCGCCATGCCCACCAGGGCGCGCGCGAGGAAGTCGCCGGACATGGGCAGCCCGGTGCGCAGGATCGCCGCCGCGTCCGCGCGGTTCGCCGAGACCTTCTCCGCCCCCCTCCCCGGGGGCAGCCGCCTGGCGAGCAGGAGGGCGGACACGGCCAGCGTGGCCAGGCGGGCCGCCACCGTGGCCAGCGCGGCTCCCCGGACGCCCAGGCCGAGCCCGTAGATCAGCAGCGGGTCCAGGCCGATCACCAGGACGTTGCACAGCAGGGCCGCCCGCATCGGCGTCCGAGTGTCGCCGAGGCCCTTGAAGATCCCGTCGACGAGATTCTGGGCGAAGAAGACGGGGATCCCTGCGAACGCCACCGCGTAGTAGCCCGCGGTCAGCCCCACCGTGACGGGATCGCCGGTGAACAGGCGGGCGACCGGCTCGCGCAGCAGCACGCCGGGCACCGCCACGGCCACGGCGAGAACGCCCAGCAGCAGCCAGGCCGTACGAATGACCGGGGCCAGCGGGGCACGACCGTCGCGCCGTCCGATCAGGACCGTCGTGCCAGTCCCGACACAGAGGATCACGCCGAGGGCCAGGTTCTCGGTCGTGGTGGCCACCGTGACCGCGGCGACGGCTTCGCTGCCGAGGCCGGACACCCACAGCGTGTCGATCAGGCCGACGGCCACGACGGCCGTCAGGAGTTCGACGTAGACAGGCAGGGCGAGCCTCATCAGACTCATGCGTTCACCTCGAAACGAGCTATATCGATTAGAGGTATAACGATACGATGCCGCCGTGGCAAGCGGTGACCTGGCGTTGACGATCCTCGGTTTCCTGGACGAGGAGTCCATGCACGGATACGAGCTCAAGCAGCGGATCGCCGGGCTGAGCGGGCACGTCCGGCCGGTCAGCGACGGCGCGCTCTACCCGGCGATCGCCCGGATGGAGGCCGCCGGCCTCCTGGAACGGCACGAGGAGGAGGGCTCAGGCGCCGCCCGGCGCCAGGTGCTCTCGATCACCGCGCGGGGCCGGGAGGAGCTGCTCAGGCGGCTGCGTGAGCCGTCGGACGTCGAGATCAGCGACCAGGCGAGGTTCTTCACGTTGCTGGCGTTCCTGTCCCGGCTGCCCGACGCCGAGGACCAGGTGACGGTGCTGCGCCGGCGGCTGGCCTTCCTGGAGACGCCGGCGAGCTTCTTCTACCGCGGCGGAAGGCCTCTCAGGGCCGAGGAGACGCCCGATCCCTTCCGCCGCGGCATGATGCTCGTCGCCCGGGCCGTGACCGCCGCGGAGAAGGACTGGCTCAGGCAGGCCATCTCCGCGCTCACCGGGTCGTGACCGTCACAGCAGCCCGCGGCGGTCCAGCAGGGGAGTGATCTCCGGGTCGCGGCCGCGGAAGTCGCGGAACGCCGTCATCGAGTCGACGCTGCCGCCCCGGGACAGCAGGGCCCGGCGGAAGGTGTCGCCGTTCTCCCGGCGCAGCCCGCCGTTCTCGTTGAACCACTCGACGGTGTCGGCGTCGAGGACCTCGCTCCAGATGTAGGAGTAGTAGCCGGCGCTGTAGCCGCTCGCCCAGATGTGGGCGAAGTACGTGCTGCGGTACCGCGGCGGGACGGCCGGCAGATCCACCCCGGCCTCCCGCAGCGCCCGCCTCTCGAACTCCTCCACGCCCTCCTCGCCGTCGTAGACCGTGTGCCAGGCCCAGTCGAGCAGGGTGGCGGCCAGATACTCCAGCGTGGCGAAGCCCTGGTTGAACTTCTGCGTCTCCAGCATCCGGTCGACGAGGTCCTGCGGCATCGGCTCGCCCGTCTCGTGGTGCGTGGCGTACTCGGCCAGGATCTCCGGATGGGTCGCCCACATCTCGTTCACCTGGGAGGGGTACTCGACGAAGTCGCGCGGCACGGCCGTGCCGGAGAAGCGGGGGTGGCGCACGTCGGAGAACAACCCGTGCAGCGCGTGCCCGAACTCGTGGAACATGGTGTTGACCTCGTCGAACGTCATCAGGGTCGGCTCGCCCCTGACGATGTTGAGGTTGTTGACCACCACCGGCCTGGTGTCCTCCAGGCCCGACTGCTTCACCAGGCTGTTCATCCACGCCCCGCCCCGCTTGGAGGCCCTGGCGTGGAAGTCGCCGAGGAACAGGCCCAGCGGGGAGCCGTCCTCGTCGCGCACCTCGAAGACCCGCACTTCGGGGTGGTAGCCGTGCAGGTCGGAGCGCTCGTGGAAGGTGACGCCGTACAGGCGTGACGCCGCGTTGAAGACGCCCTTCTCCAGCACCGTGTTCAGCTCGAAGTACGGCCGCATGCGCCGGCTGTCGATGTCGTAGCGGGCCTTGCGCACCTTCTCGGAGTAGAACGCCCAGTCCCACGGCTGGATCGGGTGGCCGGCGATCTCCTCCAGGTCCGCCTGCTCCTTACGCGCGTTGGCGACGGCGGGCGGCACGAGCCGGTCGAGCATCTCGGTGACCGCCCGGGTCGTGCCCGCCGTCTGGTCGGCCAGGACGTACTCCGCGTGGTTCTCGTAGCCCAGCAGCCGTGCGCGCTCCCGGCGCAGGACCGCGATCTCCTTGATCAGTTCGGCGTTCGCCGCGCCCCGCCCGACCGAGGCCCGGTGGATCCGCTCACGCAGGGACCGGTTGGTCAGTTCGGCCAGGGTGGGCTGGCCGGTGGGCAGGACCAGCGTGATCAGATACTTGCCGTCCAGCCCGCGCTCCCTTGCCTGGTCGGCGAGCCCCTGGATCGCGTCCTGAGACAGCCCGTCGAGTTCGGCCACGTCCTCGACCACGACCGCCCGCTCGTTGGTGTCGGCGAGCAGGTTCTGCTGGAACGCCGTCCCCAGGGCCGACAGCCGCTCGTTGATCTCCCTGAGCCGGGCCTGGTCCTGCGGGCCCAGCGTGGCGCCCGCACGGGTGAAGTCGGTGAGGTAGCGCTTCAGCAGCCACCGCTGCTCCTCGTCGGCCGCCTCGACCGCCTGGATGCGCGCGAAGAGCTTCGCGTTGAGGTGGATCGCGTCGGCGTGCTTGGCGAGCTTCGGCGTGACGTCCTTCTGGATCTCCTGGACGCCGGGCGTCGTGTCGGAGGACGCCTGGTTGAAGAACACCGCGGAGACCCGTTCGAGCAGTGCGCCGGACCTCTCCAGCGCCTCGATGGTGTTCTCGAAGGTCGCAGGCTCCGGGTTCTCGGCGATCGCCTCGACCTCCGCGATCTGCTCGGCCATGCCCTGCTCGAACGCCGGCGCGTAATGCTCCTCCCTGATCTCCTGGAAGGGGGGCAGCCCGTAGGGCAGGGTGCTCGGGCTGAGGAAGGGGTTCGCGGCCGAGGTCATGGCTGGCGGCTCCTCACGTGGTGCGGGCGTTTGTCCCAGCCTCGCACAGGAGGACCTGGCTCTGCGCGCAGGAGGACCGACGCCCTCCATACGGGAGGACCGACGCCCTCCGTACGGGAGGATCGGACCCTTCGCGCGGGCGATCGGATCAAGAGATCGCGAGGCGCGCCGCAATCGTTTTGGTAGTGGGTCGCAAGCTGGGCTATCCTTTCGGAGTCGCAAGCGGGAGCCGCGAGGCCCCCGCAAGCAGATGGGGTATGGGGTAATTGGCAGCCCGACGGATTCTGGCTCCGTTAGTCTAGGTTCGAGTCCTGGTACCCCAGCTGGATCCCCCCAAGGGATTCTGCTGGAAACAGCGCAGTGCAAGGTCCCGTCGTCTAGTGGCCTAGGACGCCGCCCTCTCAAGGCGGTAACGGCGGTTCGAATCCGCTCGGGACTACTTCACTGCACTCGGCTCCGTCGTCTAGTGGCCTAGGACGCCGCCCTCTCAAGGCGGTAGCGCCGGTTCGAATCCGGTCGGGGCTACATCATCGAGAACCCTCGGCACTTCCCCGTGCCGGGGGTTCTCGCCGTTACGCGGACGCCGCGCCCTGCTCATGGCCCGCTGCGCGGGCGTGACTCCGGCCCGGGCTACCGGGCACCCTCGGCACTTCCCCGTGCCGGGGGTTCTCGCCGTTACGCGGACGCCGCGCCCTGCTCATGGCCCGCTGCGCGGGCGTGACTCCGGCCCGGGCTACCGGGCACTCTCGGCACTTCCCCGTGCCGGGGGTTCTCGCCGTTACGCGGACGCCGCGCCCTGCTCATGGCCCGCTGCGCGGGCGCGACTCCGGCCCGGGCTACCGGGCGCTCTCGGCACTTCCCCGTGCCGGGGGTTCTCGCCGTTACGCGGACGCCGCGCCCTGGGGTATCGCCGTCCGGCCCCGCACCGGTAGGTCGCCCACGCGCGCCTGACGGTCCTGTGGAGCGGCATTTCCCGGTGTGACGCCTACGGCAACTCCCGGCGCGGCGTCGCGTCGCGGTCGAGCACGTGCCGCAGATAGGCGTCAGGCGTCTCCAAGAACCGCCGCCAGTGGTCCACCAGGTGGAGTTCCTTCCACACGACACAGTGGATCCCGTCGTCGTCCAGTTCGAGGATCTGCGCGCCCGGGAGACTGGCCAAGATCGGCGAGTGCGTGGCACATATGATCTGCCCGCCCTCGTGGGCCACGCGGTCCATCAAAGCGACGAGGCGCAGACACGAGGTGAACGACAGCGCAGCCTCCGGCTCATCCATCAGATACAGGCCGGGCCCGGCGACCATGCGGTCCAGCACGGTGAAGAACCCCTCGCCGTGCGACTGCTCGGTCAGGTCCTCCTCCCAGAACCCGTGTAGGCCGGACACGTTCTGCCCGAGGTTGAACAGCGTCTCAGCACGGAAGAAGAACGCCCGCCGCTTCGTGCGGGGGCCACGTATGAGGCGCAGCCCCGCGGTGGTGAACTCGGCACGCAGGGCCTGGCCGAGCGGCGTCGCCTCCCCGGTTGAGGCGTACCGGGTGCCGGCCTTGCCCCCTTCGGCGTTGATACCGCAGACGTCGGCGACGGCCTCGACGAGTGTGGACTTCCCCGAGCCGTTCTCCCCGACGAGGAATGTCACGGGGGCGGTGATGTCGAGCCCGTTCGTGAGGCGGTGGATCGCGGGGACGGTGAACGGCCACCGGTTCGGATGGGGTGGCGGCACAGTCAGGCGGGTGATCAACATGACCGGCTCCGCGAGGCCCGAACACGCATTCGCGGGGCGGGTAGATCAAGAGCTCGGCCGAAGAGGCGCTCCAGGATCGCGGCTGCGTCCGGGATACCTGTCCACGCCTCGCCATGGGCCCAGCGGTCAAACCAGCCGAAAACAGCGACGCCGAGCGACTCCGCGCCCTCGTCCAGGATGCGGCGCGAGAACGCGCGCTGACCCGAGCGCGGGTGTCCGTGGCTGGTCATGAAAGTGTGTGGCCTCCTGGGAGGTGGGCCGGCACTTGTTCGGCTGGCAGTTCCCATCAGGGTTGCACAGCCGCCGGCAGGGCCCGGCCGAGGCGCTCGCCGCGCCGGCCGACTGAAGCTGCTTGGGAGCCCTCTAGAGGTGCTGGGCGTTGGCGTCGTCGCAGGAGACGATGAGCACGCCCTCTATCTCGGCCAGTCTGCTCGTGAGGTCCCCGATCGAGCCCGGGCCGTGGATCAGCAGGGTGACCATGACCGTGCCGGTGTCCTGGCCCCGGCCGGGCTGCTCCAGCGACAGCTCGTCGACCACGAAACGGCGGGCCGTGCACTCGGCCAGGGCCTGGCGCAGCACGCCCCGGCCGTCCGTGTACGACAGGCGCAGCCGCGACTGGGCGTGCTTGGAGTGGGGGAGCCGGGCGGCCAGCGGAGTGAGCCCCAGCATCACGACGAAGTTCCCCACCGTGGCCAGGACGGCCAGTTGCCACAGGCCCGCTCCCGCGGCCATGCCGACTCCGGCGGTGAGCCACACGGCGGCGGCGGTGGTCAGCCCCTTGACCGCGTCGCGGCGTACGAAGATCAGCCCGCCGCCGATGAAACCGATGCCGGAGACGATCTGGGCCGCCACCCGCGACGGATCGAGCACCACGGAGTCGCCGAGGACGTCGGAGAATCCGTACTTGGACACGAGCATGAACAACGCGGCGCCGAACCCCACCAGCGTGTGGGTGCGGAGCCCGGCGCTCTTCTGCCGGATCTCCCGCTCCAGCCCGATGGCCGCCGACAACACGAGCGCGATGGCGAGGTCCACGGCCGGCTGCCACCACGCCACAGGGCTCACCATGAGTGAGATCGGCGTCACGCGACCAGACTAAGTCCGCACGCCCGATTCGGTCATCCTGTCGTGACCGCAGTGGCGGGCGAGGCCGGGGCGGACGCCGCCGTCCCGGCCTCGATGAGCCGCTAGCGTCCCGACCGCGCCTTGAACAGCGCCCGCTTGGCGGCCTTGACCACCTGCTTGTCCGGGTGGGTCTCGCCGATGAGGTCCAGCAGCTCCTCGATGTGGGGGTGGTGGACCTTCCAGATCACGTCGAGCAGCCCGATGAGCGTCTGTGCCGGGCCGATGTCGTGCAGGCTGGACACGAACTCCGGCCGGCCGAGCCCGGCGGAGATCGTCCACATGTCGAGAATCAGCCAGTGGGTGTCCGCCTGGGTCGGCTCCGGGGCGTCCTCGACGTCCATCTGGGTCAGGTGCGTCGCGGCGTACGGCCGCAGCGAGGGCTCCTTCAGCGCCTCCAGCCAGGCGGGGATGGCGGCCTCGCCCAGGGAGCCCACCAGGCTGGCGGCCTGGACCCGCACGAGGGCGTCCGCCTCCTCCTCGGCGGCGGCTTCGAGCAGCTCGGAGGCGGCCCGCGCCGGGTCGCGCAGGGCGAGCCAGGCGGCGAACTCCTCGTCGGCCTCCTCCTCGGACATGTCGGCGCTGAACGACAGCAGGTCGAGCGCGGTCATGGCGTCGATCGCGGGCCGGGCGTCGATCTCGATGTCCTCGTCGTCCAGCAGGTGGACGAGGCCCTCCGTGCCGAGCGGCGTCAGGGTCGCCGCGTCGCCCTCGACGGTGACCATGCCGTAGCCGGTCAGCCAGGCGAGCACGGAGGCGAGCGGGTCGCCGGCCGCGGCCCAGGCGTCGGCGCCCAGGTCGTCGTACTCCGCCGCGGCCTCGGCCAGCTCCTCGCGCAGCGAGGACACCGGCCGCGTGCCGCCGGCCAGCAGCACGCGGATCAGCAGCGCGCGGGTCAGGCCGGACAGGGCCAGTGTGAGGTCGTCGTCGTCCAGTTCCGGGTCGCCGTAGTCGAGCGAGTGGAGGCCGAGCATCCAGACGTCCAGGACGTCGTCGTCGTCCTCGAAGGGCCAGGCGGCGGTGTCGGAGTCCACGCTGACCGTGTCGTCGCCGTCGGGGGCGAGGAACTCCAGGTCGATCGCGAGGTTCCACAGGTTCCAGATGTTGCGCGCGTCGGGCAGGCCGAGCGTGCGCACCGCCTCGTCCACCTCGGATTCGGTGAGCAACGTCTCCTCGCCCACCTTGCGCCCGGTGCCGACCCACAGCGCCAGGTCGCGGGCCTGCGCGATGAGCGTCACCCGGCGGGCCGCTTCGGCCAGCTCGGTGTCGGGACGCAGCCGGATCGTGGGCAGGGCGCCGATCTCGTCGGCGAACGGCTCGAAGTCGCCGAGGCCCTCGTCGGTCTCGTCCTCGTCGAGCTCGTCCTCCTCCTCGTCCCAGTCGCGCTCGGCGATGGTGTCCTCCATCGCGTCCACGAAGTCGTCCTCGACCTCGTCCAGCTCCGCGAGCAGGGTCTCCAGGGACGCTGAGCCGGGCGAGAGCCGCCCGGTGGACGACAGGAACGTCAGGTAGGCCCGGACGGCGGGGATCATGCCGTCCGCGGCGGCGTCGGGGTCCTCGACAACCTGGGGCATGCGCTCCAGCAGGACCGTGCGCAGGTCGCCGCGCTTCCACAGCCCGACGTCGTCGCGGGCGATCAGGCGATGCCACAGGGCGACGGGGCCCACGAGGTCGGGGTCGCTGCCGGGTGCGTTGTCCGGCGCCCAGAGGATGAATTCTTGGAGCAGGGGACGCAGTTCAGCGGCGGCTGCCTCGATGCGGTCTGTCACCCCGCCAGCCTAGGGCTATCGGGACACCGCTCTCCAATCAGTTCGCGCGGCGCATGGCTTCGGTTATCCGCTCGGCGGCGGCGACGACGGGGGCGGCGTGCATCCGGCCGGGCGTACGGGTCAGCCGCTCTATGGGACCGGACACGGAGACCGCGGCGATCACCTTGCCGCCGGCGCCGCGGATGGGCGCGGAGACGCTCGCCACGCCCTGCTCGCGCTCGCCGACGCTGTGCGCCCAGCCCCTCCTGCGTACGCTCGCGAGCGTGGCGGCGGTGAACTTGGCACCCCGCAGGCCGCGGTGCAGCCGGTCGGGCTCCTCCCAGGCGAGCAGGATCTGGGCGGCGGACCCCGCGGTCATGGGCAGCGCGGAGCCGACCGGCACCGTGTCGCGCAGTCCGCTGGCGCGCTCGGCGGCGGCCACGCAGACCCGCTCGTCCCCTTGGCGCCGGTAGAGTTGAGCGCTCTCCCCGGTGAGGTCGCGAAGCTGGGTGAGCACCGGCCCGGCGACGGCGAGCAGCCGGTCCTCGCCCGCGGCGGTGGACAGTTCCGACAGGCGGGGTCCGAGGATGAACCGGCCCTGTGTGTCGCGGGAGACGATGCGGTGGTGCTCCAGCGCGACGGCCAGCCGGTGGGCCGTCGGCCTGGCCAGGCCGGTGGCCTGGACGAGCTGTGCCAGGGAAGCGGGGCCCGCCTCCAGGGCGTTGAGTACGAGAACCGCCTTGTCGAGTACTCCGACCCCGCTAGAGTTGTCCATACCCCGATACTGCCGTCTCGCCATACGAGATGCAAACGCAATGTTGGGAATCAGCAGATACAGTGTCCATATCCCGATATTTCCGTCTCATCATGAGAGACACGACCGCGGGGGTCTGAACGCGAGGAGGCGTCACAACCATGGGTCGCACACTGGCTGAGAAAGTCTGGGAGCAGCACGTCGTACGCCGTGCCGAAGGCGAACCCGACCTGCTCTACATCGACCTGCACCTCATCCACGAGGTGACCAGCCCGCAGGCGTTCGACGGCCTGCGCATGGCCGGCCGCACCGTGCGCCGTCCCGACCTCACGATCGCCACCGAGGACCACAACGTCCCGACCGTGCTCGGGCCGATCTCCGACCCGGTGTCCCGCACGCAGGTGGAGACGCTGCGCAAGAACGCCGCGGAGTTCGGCATCCGCCTGCACCCGATGGGCGACGCCGGTCAGGGCGTGGTGCACATCATCGGCCCGCAGTTCGGCCTCACCCAGCCCGGCATGACGATCGTCTGCGGCGACTCGCACACCTCGACCCACGGGGCGTTCGGCGCCATCGCGTTCGGCATCGGGACCTCCGAGGTCGAGCACGTGCTGGCCACCCAGACGCTGCCCGCCTACCGGCCCAAGACGATGGCCATCGAGGTCAAGGGCGAGCTGCCGGTCGGGGTGACCGCCAAGGACCTGATCCTCGCGATCATCGCGAAGATCGGCACCGGCGGCGGCCAGGGCTACATCGTCGAGTACCGGGGCGAGGCCGTGCGCAAGCTCTCCATGGAGGGCCGCATGACCGTCTGCAACATGTCGATCGAGGCCGGCGCGCGGGCGGGCATGATCGCCCCCGACGAGACCACGTTCGAGTACCTGCGCGGCCGTCCCCACGCGCCCACCGGCGAGGCCTGGGACCGGGCCGTCGAGTACTGGAAGACGCTGCGCACCGACGACGACGCCGAGTTCGACAAGGTCGTGGAGATCGACGCCTCGGCCCTCACGCCGTTCGTCACGTGGGGCACCAACCCGGGCCAGGGCGCGCCGCTCGGCGCCGCCGTGCCGTCGCCCGAGCAGTTCGCCGACCCGGTCGAGCGGTCCGCCGCCGAGCGGGCGCTGGAGTACATGGGCCTGGCCGCGGGCACGCCGCTGCGCGACATCCAGGTGGACACCGTCTTCGTCGGCTCCTGCACCAACGGGCGCATCGAGGACCTGCGTGCCGCCGCCGAGATCCTGCGCGGGCGCAAGGTCGTCACCCGTACGCTGATCGTCCCGGGCTCCATGGGGGTCAAGAAGGCGGCCGAGGAGGAGGGCCTGCACGAGGTCTTCAAGGCGGCCGGGGCCGAGTGGCGCGAGGCCGGCTGCTCGATGTGCCTGGGCATGAACCCCGACACCCTGAAGCCGGGCGAGCGCAGCGCCTCGACCTCCAACCGCAACTTCGAGGGCCGCCAGGGCAAGGGCGGACGCACCCACCTGGTTTCGCCGCAGGTGGCGGCCGCGACCGCGGTGACCGGCCGGCTGACCGCCCCCGCCGACCTCTAGTCCGCCCGCCTCAGTCCCAGGAAGAGATCATCATGGATGCCTTCACCACTCACACCGGCCGGGCCGTACCGCTGCGCCGCAGCAACGTGGACACCGACCAGATCATCCCGGCGGTCTGGCTGAAGCAGGTCAGCCGTACGGGGTTCGAGAAGGGCCTGTTCGCCGCCTGGCGCGAGGACCCGTCCTTCGTGCTGAACGACCCGGCGTACGAGGGCGCGTCGATCCTGGTGTCCGGGCCCGACTTCGGCACCGGTTCCTCGCGTGAGCACGCCGTCTGGGCCCTGCAGCAGTACGGCTTCCGCGTCGTGATCGCCTCGCGGTTCGGCGACATCTTCCGCAACAACTCCACGAAGATGGGCCTGCTGCCGGTCGTCCTGCCCGAGGACGTGGTCGAGCGCCTGCAGGACGCGGCCGAGTCCGACCCGAAGACGGAGATCACCGTCGACCTGGTGGAACGCCAGGTGCGCTGCGGCGACCTCGTGGCCTCGTTCGAGATCGACGACTACACCCGCTGGCGGCTGCTGGAGGGCCTCGACGACATCGGGCTGACCCTGCGTCACGCGGACGCCATCGAGGAGTACGAGAATGGACGGCAGCCATGGCTGCCGACGACCGTCTGAACGATCCTCAGACCGGAGATGAGTTGCTGGCGCGGCGACTGCGTGATGCGCATCGCCGCGTCAGAGCGTTAGCCTTACCACAGGAGGAGCAGGCCCGCCTGGCGCGACGGCTGCTTGCTATCTGTGACGTGGCAAAGCGGGACATAGCCCATGCGGCCGCCCGGCTGGACGCCTTCATCGCCTATCTGGACGGCACATTCGACACGCCGAGCAGGCGAAACATGCCCCCCGGTGATTGAAGTCCCGCGACCTCGTCCCCTAATTTCAAGCGCGTAAGGGGGAGGAAACCGAAATGAACAAGAAAGAACTCGTCGACGCGATCACGGATCGTGTCGGCGACAAGAAGACGGCGACCGAAGCCGTCAACGCCGTTCTCGACGCCATCCAGGGCGCTGTCGCGAGCGGGGACAAGGTCTCGATCACCGGCTTCGGCGCCTTCGAGATGGTGCACAAGCCGGCCCGTACGGCCCGCAACCCTTCCACCGGGGATCCGATCAAGGTGGAGGAGAGCTGGGCACCCAGGTTCCGCCCTGGCGCGGACTTCAAGGAGCAGGTCAACGCGGGTGGCAAGGCTGCCAAGAAGAAGTAGCCGGCCCCACCCCGCACCAGTGGACGGCGCTCGGAGCCCCCGGGCGCCGTTCGTCGTTTCCCGCCCGGTGCCGCAGCCGCACGAGGGCTGTGGCCGCCCCCTCTTGACCTGGGTAAACGTGTGTAATCTCAGGTAAGCGAGTCGTAGGGCGCGTATGCGGGGGACCCCTCGATCGCGTGCACACGGTCAGACCGGGGGAAGATGCAGTGCAAGTCGGTCAAAAACCTGAGAAGCAAGGGCGAGTACGCGAGTCCAGCCGGGTGCCGTTGGCCGTGTTCGACCGGGCGCCGATCGCGGTCCTGGTGACCGGTGGGCAAGAGCATCGGCTGCTCTACACGAACGACGCCTTCCAGTCGATGTTCGGGGACCGGCCGATCGGGGCGCCGGTGTGGGAGGCCCTCCGCGACCTCGTGGGGCAGGACACCCTTGCCGCGTTAGACGAGGCGCTGGCGACGGGGGAGACGGCGCGTCTCGACGACGTCTACGTGACCGCGGACAGGGGCGGCGGACCACACGAGCGCCTCTTCCGGATGAGCCTTTCCGGGATTCCCCTCCAGGGCGGCGAGAGCGGACTGCTGGCGGTGGTCCAGGAGGTCACGGCGCAGACCGCCGCCGCGCGGCGGATGCGAGCCATGGAGAAGGAGCTGCGCCGCCTCCGGCGTCGTTACCAGAGCATCGTGTGGGCGGGCGTGCACGGGGTGTGGGTGACCGGCCCGTACGGCGAGTCCAGGGAGAGCCAGGGCTGGCAGCGGCTGACGGGACAGACGCCGGAGGAGAGTCTCGGCCGCGGCTGGATGCGGGCCCTGCACCCCGAGGACCGCGTGCGCGCCGAGGAGTGGTGGGACAAGGCCGCAGAACAGGCGGTTTCGCTCTACGAGGTGACACACCGCGTCCGCACCCGCGACGGCGTCTACCGGCACATCCGGTTCCGGTGCGTGCCGGTGCGCGAGAACGGCGCGGTGGTGGAGTGGGTGGGCACCTCCACCGACGTCGAGCAGGAGTGGCAGGAGGAGCGCCGCCGCCGGCTGCTGGAGCGCGCCGCGGCCGCGACGAGCGACATCACCAACCTGGAGGAGATGTGCCAGGCGCTCGCCGGTGTGATCGTGCCGGAGCTCGCCGACTCGTGCCACGTCTACCTGCTGCCCGAGGCGAGCGGCGGCCTCCCGCACGCGCCCGTAGTCACCGAGCGCGTCGCCTCCGCCGTACGCGAGGGACTACCGAGACTGCCGACGCGGCGCAAGGAGTATCACACCGTCGACGGGGCGCTGGTGCGCGCGGTACGGCTGCGCCGCCCTGTCAAGCTCTCCTACCCTCCCGGCCGTCCTTCGTTCTCCTGCCCGGAGGCCGTCAGGACGTGGATGGCCGAGATCGGGTCGCACAGCCTGGCCCTCCTGCCGATCGTCGTCGAGGGCGAGGTGGCGGCCGTGGTCACGACCGGTGCCTGCGGGGATCGCCCACCGATCCCGTGTGACGACGTCCGGCTGATGCGGGAGATGCTCGACCACGCGCACGACGCGGTCAGCAAGGCTCTGCGGTTCCGCCGCACGCAGAGGGTGGCGCTGGCCCTGCAGCACAGCCTGCTGGCCGAGCCGCCCCACGTCCCCGGCCTGGAGCTCGCCGCGCGCTATCAGGCGAGCCCGACCGCCGCCGAGATCGGCGGAGACTGGTACGACGCGTTCCGGCTGTCCTGCGGCGCCGTCAAGCTGGTCATCGGCGACGTGGCCGGGCACGACCTGGCCGCCGCCGTGTGCATGAGCCAGGTGCGCAACATGCTGCGGGCGCTCGCCGTCGACCGCGACGAGTCCCCCGGCGACGTCCTGCGGCGGCTCACCAGAGCCCTGGAGACGCTGAACGGCGAGAGCACGGCCACCTGCGTCCTGACCCGCCTGGAGAGGGACGACGAGGGCGTGTGGCGGATGACGTACTCGGTGGCCGGGCACCCGCCGCCGTTGCTGGTGACCGGCGAGGGGGAGGCCCACTTCCTCCAGGACGCGGGCAACCCCCTTCTCGGCCTCTCCCACGACCAGCCGTGGATCAGCGCCGCGCAGCCGTTGCCGCCGCACAGCACCCTGCTGCTCTACACCGACGGCCTCGTCGAGCGGCGGGGAGAGGATCTCGGCGACGGGCTCGAACGGCTGCGGCGGTGCGCGGAGCCGCTCGCGCGCGAACCCCTGGGCCGGTTCTGCGACGAACTGCTCACCGGGATGCCGGTGACGGGGGAGGACGACATCGCCATGATCGCGCTGCGGGTGCCGCCGGAAGGGCGCTATGAGGGAGTCGCCTCGTAGCCGGCCTCGTTGTGGGCCCCGTGGTGAGGCAGCGCGGCCGGGGCGGTCCGGGTCGCCGGGCGCATCGCCAGGACCAGCACGGCCAGCCCGGCGAAGACGACCGCGGCGACGACGCCGGTGACGTGCAGGCCGGCCGTGAACGCCTCCCGTGCGGCGTGCAGCAGTTGCGCGCCCTGGCCGGCGGGAAGGTGCCGGCCGGCGGCGACCGCGTCGGCCAGCGAGTCGGACGTGCCGTCCATCCGGCCACGGTAGACCACCGCCGCCACCGCACCGAGCAGCGCGAAGCCGAGCGAACCGCCGAAGTAGTTGCCGGTCTCCGACATCGACGCCGCCGAGCCGGCGCGCTCCGGCGGCACGGACCCGATGACCAGCCCGGTGCCCAGCGCGAACAGCGGGCCCGTGCCCAGCGCCAGCGTGGCGATGCCGATCATCACCAGCGGCAGGGCGCCCGCACCGCCCACGCCGACGCCGACCAGCAGCAGGCTGCCCACCGCCGACCCCGCCAGCCCGCCGGCGATGGCGGTCGTCTGTTCCATCCGCCTGGCCAGCGCCGGCGCGGCCATGGTGCCGACCGCTGTGCCCAGGCCCATGGGCGCGAACAGCAGCGCCGACGCGACCGGCGAGAAGCCCAGCACGCCCTGCAGATACTGGGTCACCATCAGGCCCGTGCCGGCCATGGAGACGCCGGCGAATACCAGCGAGACGAGTACGGCGGTGAAGGGGCGGTTGCGCAGCAGCCGCAGGTCCAGCAGCGGCGCCTCCAGCCGCAGTTGCCGGCGTACGAACAGGAATCCGACGGCCGCGCCGGCGACGAGGGCCACCGCCGGAGCGGCCGACACACTCCCGACGGTCAGTTGCTTGATCCCGTAGACCATCAGGAGCACCGCCACGAGCGACAGCCCGACGCTGGCCGGGTCGAGCCGTCCGGCCTGGTCGCTGCGGAACTCCGGCAGCAGGACCGGCCCGGCGAGCAGCAGCAACGCCATCGCCGGCACGGCGACCAGGAACACCGAACCCCACCAGAAGTGCTGGAGCAGGAATCCGGCGAGCACGGGTCCGAGCGCGCCGCCGGCGAACTGGCAGGTCGCCCAGATCGCGATGGCCTTGCCCCGCTGTCGCCCGTCGCGGAACATGGTGGTGATCAGGGCGAGTGTGGACGGCGCCAGGGTCGCCCCGGCGACGCCCAGCAGGGCACGCGCGACGATCAGCATCAGCGGGCTGACCGCGAAGGCGGCCACGACCGACAGCACCAGGAACGCCGCTCCGCCGATCAGCAGCAGCCGCCGCCGGCCGATCCGGTCGCCGAGCGTGCCCATCGTGATGACCAGGCCGGCCACCATGAATCCGTAGCTGTCGCTGATCCACAGTTGCTCGACGTTGGTGGCTCCCAGGTCGGCGCTCAGCTGTGGCAGCGCGAGGAGCAACGCCGTCGCGTCGATCGCGACGAGCAATGCCGGCAACGCCAGGACGGCCAGTCCCAGCCACGCCCGGTTGACTCGCATAAGTGAAAACTCCCTGTTCACTCGACGTCTCGCCGCTTGGTCGGAGCGGCCGGGAGTTTTTTGACACGGGAACGTGTCAAGACGGCGGCGGCGGCTCCGACCAACCGGTGAAAGGGCCCGACGGGGCTCGCGAAACAGGAGGAGAACGAGATGAAGTTCCTGATCAGCATGCACATCAACCCGGCCGTGCTGGACGCGCTGACCGATGAGGAGCAGGCGGCGATCGGCGAGGGCCACGGCAGGTTCATCGATGCGCTGAAGCAGTCCGGAGAGCTGATCACGACACAGGCGCTGGTCGATCCGTCACAGGCGGCGGTGGTGTCCGTGCGCAACGGTCAGCCGGTCGTCACCGACGGCCCCTTCCTGGAGTCCAAGGAGTATGTGGGCGGCTTCTATCTGATCGACTGCGAGAACAAGGAGCGGGCGATCGAGCTGGCGGCGCAGATCCCGGATGCCGCGATCGAGGGTCTCGGGATCGAGGTGCGGCAGGTCATGTTCGCCGACGGACAATTGGAGGCATGACAGCACCGGTCATCGAGGACCTGCTGCGTGAGCTCACGCCGCAGGTCCTCGGCGCGTTGGTACGCCGGCACGGCCAGTTCGAAGGGTGTGAGGACGCCGTGCAGGAGGCCGTCCTCGCCGCCGCCGTCCAGTGGCCGGCAGAGGGGGTGCCGGACAACCCGCGCGGCTGGCTGTTGACCGTCGCGTCCCGGCGGCTCATCGACCAGTTGCGCAGCGACCACGCCCGCCGCGAGCGGGAGTCGGCGACGGCCGCCGTCGAGGTCGTGCCGGAGGACGTGCCGGGCACCGACGACACCCTCGTCCTGTTGTTCCTGTGCTGCCATCCCACGCTGACCGCGGCCTCTCAGATCGCCCTGACGCTGCGGGCGGTCGGCGGCCTGACCACCGCCGAGATCGCCCGCGCGTTCCTGGTGCCGGAGGCCACGATGGCGGCCAGGATCAGCCGGGCCAAGCAGCGCATCAAGGCCGCCGGCAGCTCCTTCGGCCTGCCGGACGGCGCGGAGCTCCAGGAGCGGCTCCGGGTTGTCCTGCACGTGCTCTACCTGATCTTCAACGAGGGCTACACCGCCTCCTCGGGCAGCGAGCTGCACCGCGCCGACCTCGCGCACGAGGCGATCCGGCTGACCCGGATGGTGCACGCCCAGCTGCCCGAGGACGGCGAGGTGACCGGGCTGCTCGCGTTGATGCTGCTGACCCACGCCCGCCGGGAGGCCCGTACGACCCCGGCCGGCGACCTGGTGCCGCTGGACGAGCAGGACCGCACGATGTGGGACCGCGGGCTGATCGACGAGGGCGTCGAGCTGGTCAAGGCGTCGCTGGCCGGCCCGGCGCTGGGGCCTTACCAACTGCAGGCGGCCATCGCCGCCACGCACGCCGACGCGGCCACGGCCGAGGAGACCGACTGGCCGCAGGTGCACGCCCTCTATCTGATCCTGGAGCGCATCGCGCCCAACCCGATGGTCACCCTCAACCGGGCGATCGCGCTCGCCGAGATCGATGGCCCACGGGCCGGGCTGGCGCTGCTGTCCACTTTGGACGGTGACGAGCGGCTGGCCGGGCATCACCGGTTGCTGTCCGTGCGCGCGCATCTGCTGGAGAAGACCGGCGACACGGCCGGGGCGTACGAGCACTACCGGCGGGCCGCGAAGTCCACCGCCAGCATCGCCGAGCGGCGCTACCTGGAGTCCCGGGCCAGCCGGGTAAGGGCATAGATCCCGCCCTGAACCCTCAGACACCCAGCAGGTGCCGGAGGACCAGCAGCCCGATTTCGAGCCCCGCCTGCAGGCCGATCCCCGCCTCGGCGGAACCCATCAGCGCGAGGGCGAGAGGCATCAGGACGGGGAACAGGACATGGGCGTGATCGGGTCAAACCCGCCCTGGTCAGGGGGCCGGTCAGGCGATGACCGGCGCGGCCGGGGAGCCGAATCCGCGCAGCAGGGTGTCCACGACCCGGGTCGCGAGGGCCTCGGCGTCCCCGCCCCCGGACGCCCCCTCGGCGGCGGCCTCGTGGATGAGGGCGTAGTAGACGCGGCGGGTCCAGTCGAGGTCGGCGTCGGGACGCAGCACGCCCGCCTCGCGGGCCCGGCGGAACAGCCGCTCGCAGTCGTCGCGGACCTCGGCGTGCACGCGGGCGGCCTCGGGGTGGGCGCCGTCGGCCGTACGGCTCATGGCGAACCACCAGTTCGTCTTCACGCGCAGGACGTTGGCGGTGACCTGGTAGAGCGCGACGAGCGGCGGGGTGCTGTCCGTGTGGGCCGACTCGACGGCCTCGGCGAACCGGCGGGCGGCCCAGCCGGTGAGCTCCTCCACGAGCGCCTCGCGGGTGGCGAAACGGCGGTGGACGGTCGTTCTGGCGACCCCGGCCGCCTGGGCGACCTGCTCCATGGTCGCCGCCGGGTTGGCGGCGAACACGCGCTCGGCCGCCTCGAGGATCGTCCGTACCGTCCGCTCCGAGTCGGCCCGGAGTGGACGCTTCCCTTGCTGCGAGGACCGCTGGGCTGTCGTCACCGTCACATGCTACCCGCGAGGTTCAGTTGTTCAGCCAATTGCTACACCGATGTAGCGATTAATGCGCCGGCTTCGCCCGCACGCGGCGAGCGTCGACGGCGCGGCCTGGATCAGGGCGTCGGGAACGTGGAGAGCGTCACGTAGGTGACGTGGCCGTCCGCCATGACGAGGGCGACCCGCTGCCCGGGGCGCAGGTGCCGCAGTGGCCCGGCGTCGAACGCCTCGCCGTCGAACGGGATCCGGGTGCCGTCGTCGAGGAAGACCCAGCCCGAGCGGGTCGTGGGGTCGAAGCTCTGCACCGTCGCCTGCACGCCGCCAGCCTACCGCCGCGTGCGGAAAATCCTTTGACCGTAGATCTTCCGGCTGCCAGCATGTCCCGCCATGACCGAGGCGGCACCGAAAAGCCTGTGGCGCGTCCGTGACTTCCGGCGATACGCCGGGGCCGACGGGATCAGCAAGTTCGGCAGCGAGGTCTCCCTGGTCGCCCTGCCGCTCACGGCGGCGCTCACCCTCCACGCGAGCCCCTTCCAGGTGGGGCTGCTCACCGCCGCCGAGATGGTGGCGTTCCTGCTGGTCGGCCTGCCCGCCGGAGCCTGGGTGGACCGGATGCGGCGCCGTCCCGTGCTGGTCGCCGCCGACGTGGCCCGCGCGCTGGCGCTGCTGTCCATCCCGGCCGCGGCCGTGCCCGGCGTGCTCGGCCTGCCCCAGCTGTACGCCGTGGCCCTGGTGAACGGGCTGTGCACGGTCTTCTTCGACGTCGCCCACCAGAGCTACCTCCCGTCCATCGTCGGCCGGGAGGACCTCGCCCGCGGGCACGGCACGCTCGCGGCGAACCAGTCGCTCGCCCAGCTCGCCGGCCCGGGGATCGGCGGCTGGCTGGTGCAGGCGCTCACCGCCCCGATCGCGGTGGTCGCCGACGCCCTCAGCTACGCGGGGTCCGCGCTGCTGCTCCTCGGCGTACGCGCGGACGAGAAGCCCGGCGGAAGGGACGTCAGGGGCGGGGGCCGGCTGTGGCCGGAGATCGCCGAAGGGCTCCTGTTCGTCGCCGGGCAGCCCGTCCTGCGCCGGGTCGCCGCCGTGGGGGCGCTGATGATGCTGTCGTTCGGCCTGTGGTCGGCCACGGTGCCGCTCTACCTCGTCCGCGAGGTCGGCACGAGCCCCGGCACGTACGGCACGCTGCTGTCGGCCGGTGCGGTGGGCGGGGTGGCCGGCGCCTGGCTCGCCCCGCGGGTCGCGGCCCGGCTGGGAACGGGCCGGGCCATGTACGCCGCGGCGTGGGCGGCCACAGTGTGCACCGCCCCGCTCGCGCTGACGGCGGAGGGCCCCCGCCTGCTGATCCTTCCGGTGGCCCTGGCGGCCAGTGGGGTGGCGACCACCGTGTTCAGCGTGGCGCAGGGGGCCTACCGCCAGTCGATCTGCCCGCCGCACCTGCTCGGCCGCCTGAGCGCCACCATGCGGTTCCTGATGTGGGGCCCGATGCCGCTCGGCGGCCTGCTGGCGGGCACGCTGGGTCAGCTCGCCGGGGTGCGCGTCGCGTTCTGGGCCGCCTGCGGGGCCTACACGCTCGCCCACCTGCCGGTCCTGCTCGCACCGCGGATCCGCGAGGTTTCCTAGCCCTCCTCGCTCTCCTTGCCCTCCTCATCGGGGTCCGGCTCGCCGATGTAGGAGGCGAGGCCGCGCAGGATGATCTCCACGCCGAGATCGAACCGGTAGTCGTTCGACTCGTCCATCATGATGTCGGCGAGCGCCACGAGGTTCGGGAAGCGGTCGGGCGGCAGCGAGGCGAAGTAGTCGTTGACCTCGTCGCGCAGCTTGTGCCACGAGGTGTGGGTCTCGCGGTAGCGCTGCTGCCAGAGGCCCTCCTCCAGTGCGAATCCGTTGATGTACGTGGACAGCATGTCGCCGGAGATGGCCAGGACCCGTCGCGGCAGTCCGGCGGCGCCGAGGACGGCCAGCAGCCGCTCGACGTAGGGGAGCAGCTCCGGTGTGAACGGAACATGACCCATTGTGATCTTCGCCATGTCGCGATGGCTCAGCAGTCGCTCACGCGCCTGACGGGCGAAGGTCATGACCTGCTCCCGCCAGCGCTCGGGGTCGGGCTCCGGCACCTCGTAGCCCTCGAACGTGCGGTTGTACATGAGCTGCAGCAGCTCGTCCTTGTCGCGTACGTGCACGTACAGCGCCGAGACGGCGACACCGAGCTCGGCGGCGACCTGCCGCATGCTCAGCCGGTCGTAGCCCTCACGGTCGAGGACCGTGTAGGCGGCGTCGACGATGCGCTCACGGGTGAGGGGAACCCTGGCCGGCGTACGTCGCTTGGGCGGACGCTCCCACGGCGGTGTGGGCATGTCCGGCTGCGTCATGAAGGACCTCCCGCTGTTCCGCCCATGCTAGTGAACACCGCTCCGTGTTCACGAACACCGCTCTTGAAACGAGATATATCTTGTACGTCGAGCAAACGAGATATATCGTGGTGAACATCGAACTTGGCGCTGAACACTGATCGGTGGTAGAACAGCGCTCACTTTATTATGAACACTGTTCAGTCCGAAGGAGGGGCGATGTCCGAACCCATGACGGCGGCGGCGCCGCCGGCACCGGCGACCGGAGCGCCGTACCGCTGGCGCTGGGCCGCTCTTTTCGTGATCCTCGCCGGGGAGGTCATGGACCTTCTCGACGCGATGGTCACCAACATCGCGGCGCCCGAGATGCGCGCCGACCTCGGCGGCTCCGAGGCCGTCATCCAATGGCTGGGCGCCGCCTACACGCTCTCGATGGCCGTGGGTCTGATCACCGGCGGCCGGCTCGGGGACATCTTCGGCCGCAGGCGCATGTTCCTGATCGGCGCCGCCGGGTTCACCGTGGGTTCCCTGCTGTGCGCCGTCGCCCAGTCGCCCGAGATGCTGATAGGCGCGCGGGTGATCCAGGGCCTGTTCGGCTCGGTCATGCTGCCCCAGGGCCTCGGCATGATCAAGGAGATGTTCCCGCCCGCGGAGATGGGCAAGGCGTTCGGCATGTTCGGGCCGGTCATGGGCCTGTCGGCCGTCGGCGGCCCGATCCTCGCCGGCTGGCTCGTGACGGCCGACTTCTGGGGCACGAGCTGGCGGATGATCTTCTTCATCAACCTGCCGCTCGGCCTGGCCGCGCTTGTCGCCGGGCTGCGCTTCCTGCCCGAGTCGAGGTCGCCGCGGCCGCCGCGGCTCGACCTGGCCGGGGTCGCGCTCGCGTCCGTGGGCGCCTTCCTGGTGATCTACCCGCTGGTGCAGGGCCGCGAGCACGACTGGCCCGCGTGGGCGTTCGTCATGCTCGCCGCCTCGGTGCTCGTGTTCGCCGTCTTCGCCTGGTTCCAGTCCCGCCGCAGCCGCGCGGGCGGCGACCCGCTGATCGTGCCGAGCCTGTTCCGCAAGCGCGCGTTCACCGGCGGCCTGTTCACCGGCATGGTGTTCTTCTCCGGCATGGCCGGGTTCATGCTGGCCTTCAACCTCTACTGCCAGCTGGGCCTCGGCTACTCGCCGCTCAAGGCGGGGCTCGCGATGGTCCCCTGGTCGGGCGGCATGATCCTCGGATTCGGTCTCGCGCAGGGGCTGCAGAAGTTCGGGCGCAGGCTGCTCCAGGGCGGCACCCTGGTCATGACGCTGGGCGTGCTCGGCGTCCTGCTCACGCTGAACATGGCGGGCATGCACGTCAGCCCCTGGCAGCTCACCCCCGCGCTGGTCGTCAGCGGAATCGGGATGGGCCTGCTGATGTCGCCGTTCTTCGACATCGTGCTCGCCGGCGTGGAGGAGCACGAGACGGGCTCGGCGTCCGGCACGCTGACGGCGGTGCAGCAGCTGGGCAACGCGTTCGGCGTGGCCCTGCTCGGCACGGTCTTCTTCGACCTGCTCGGCGACGTGCCCACCGCCGGGAGCTTCGACCAGGCCATGAAGATCACGCTCTGGGTGGTGGCCGGAATGCTCCTGCTCACCTTCGCCGTGTCCTTCCTCCTGCCCAAGCAGGCCCGCGAGAACGCGGAGGCGGCCCACTGACGCGACATCACGGGCGACCACGCCGGAGCGGGGGCTCGGCGTGGTCGCCTTTCGCGTGTCCGGCTAGCCAGATCTCGACCGCGCCGCCTCCGCCGCTCACGTTCGCCCGCCGCGATCGGCGGGACGGCCGGCAGCCGTCCGCTACGGCCGGGGGGCCGTGCCGCCGAGGATCAGGGCCGCGACCTCGGCGGTCGCGGGGCCGACGCCCAGGACCAGGGCGTCGCGCAGGTCCTCCACGGTGTCCACGTCCGTGCGCACGGACGCGATCCCCGGCGGGGTCAGTTCCTTGGCCCCCCGGGACAGGTGCCTGATCCGCGACTCGCCGCCGAACCCCGGCCGGAAGGACACGCCCGGCCGCACACCGTAGAAGGTCGTCCCCACCTCGGCGGCGTCGGGGACGAACGCCTGGTCGAACTCCGGCGCCGCCGCGAGCACCGTCTCCAGCTCCGCCGGCCGCAGGGCGGGCAGGTCGGCCTGCAGGGCGCCGACGGCGTCGTCGGGCGCGAGCCGTACGGCCTCCTCCGCCCCGGTCCGCAGCGCGGTGTTCAGCCCTCGGTCGGGATCGGTCACCACGTGGGCCCCGAGCGCGGCCAGCCGCCGCGCGGGCAGCGGGTCGGCCGTCACGACCACCACGCGGGCCACCAGCGGGCACCGCAGCGCCGCCGCCACGGTGTCGGAGGCCACCGCGACCGCCAGGTCGGCCCGGTGCGGCCCGGCCGCCGCCGCTAGCCGTGTCTTGGCCCGGATCAGGGTCTTCACCGGGACCACTATTGACCATCGCGCGAGGTGCATGCCTGTAGCATCCCGCCTCGACATCGCCCTTGGCCAACCGGGAGACTTGTGCTGGATCCCGGTGATTTGGAGACCCTGTGAGCCACCCCAGCGAGCCCTCGTCCGACCCGACCACACCTGCGGCCACACCCCCGGCCACACCTGCGGCGCCCGCCCCCGCCACGGTGAGCCGGCGTGTCGGCCGGCCGCCGCGCTTCTGGGAGACGCTCGCGGTCGTCGTCGTCAAGCCGCTCTCCCGGCTGTTCGTGAAGCGGAGGTGGCGCGGCGGGGAGCACATCCCCCGCAGCGGCGGTCTGATCATCGCGGCCAACCACCTGTCGTGGTCCGACCCGGTGCTGCTCTCGCACTACCTGTACAACAACGGGCGGTGGCCGACGATCCTGGCCAAGGCGGGTCTCTTCCGGATCCGCGGGCTCGGTCACGCCATCGCCCAGCTCCAGGCCATCCCGGTTGAGCGGAACAGCACCGAGGCCACCAGGTCGCTCAAGATCGCCGAGGAGCGGCTGCGGAAGGGCGCCTGCATTCTGTTCTATCCCGAGGGCACGATCACCCGCGATCCCGAGATGTGGCCGATGGTCGGCAAGACCGGCGTCGCCCGGCTGGCCCTCGCGACCGGCGTGCCGGTCGTCCCGATCGCCCACTGGGGCGCCCAGGAACTGCTGCCGTACGGGGCGAAGAAGCCCCGGCTGCTGCCCCGCAAGTCCTTCCACGTGCTGGCCGGGCCGCCGGTCGACCTGTCCAAGTACGCCGGACAGCCCATGCGCGGCTCGGTCCTGCGCGACGCGACCGCGGACATCACGGCCGCCATCACCGACCTGCTCGCCGAGATTCGGGACGAGAAGGCGCCGGAGGTCCCTTATGACCCCAAGAACGCGGCCGGCGGCTGAGCGGAGCGTACGGTAAGGGAGGAGCGCGCGGAGCAAGAGGAGTGGTGCGGCCAGTGAGCAGGGCGGCTGTTTTCGGAACGGGCTCGTGGGGCACCACGTTCGCGATGATCCTCGCCGAGGCCGGCACCTCCACGACCCTGTGGGGCAGGCGGGCGGAGATCGTCGACGCGATCAACGAGACCCGGGAGAACCCCGAGTATCTGCCGGGGACGCGGCTGCCCGACACCATCCGCGCCACGACGGACCCCGCCGAGGCCATGGACGGCGCGGACTTCGTGGTCCTCGCGGTGCCGTCCCAGACGCTGCGCGCCAACCTCCAGGTATGGAAGCCCCACATCCCGCCGGGGGCCGTGCTGGTCAGCTTGATGAAGGGCGTCGAGCTCGGCACCTGCAAGCGGATGAGCGAGGTCATCTGCGAGGTGGCCGAGGTGCCGGAGCGACGGGTGGCCGTGGTCTCCGGGCCCAACCTGGTCCCCGAACTGGCCCAGCGCCAGCCCGCCGCGGCCGTCGTCGCCTGCTCCGACGAGGAGGTGGCCGCCCGGCTCCAGGAGGCGTGCCATCTGCCGTGGTTTCGGACCTACACGAATCCGGACGTGGTGGGCGTCGAACTCGGCGGCGCGGTCAAGAACGTCATCGCGCTGGCCGTCGGAGTCGCCGTCGGCATGGGCCTGGGCGACAACGTGCGGGCGACGCTCATGACGCGGGGGCTGGCCGAGATCGCCCGGCTGGGCGCGGTGCTCGGTGCGGACCAGCACACCTTCGCCGGCCTCGCCGGGATGGGTGACCTCGTCGCCACCTGCACCTCGCCGCTGTCGCGTAACCGCACCTTCGGCGAGAACCTGGGCCGCGGTATGACGATGGCCGAGGTCGTCGCCGCCACGAAGCAGACGGCCGAGGGGGTGAAGTCGTGCGAGTCGGTGCTCGAACTGGCCAGGAAACACGACGTGGAGATGCCCATCACCGAGGTGGTCGTCGGCGTCGTCCACGACGGCATGACCCCCGGTGAGGCCGCCGTGCTGCTGATGTCGCGTACTCCCAAGCCGGAGCGCTACGGCGTCTGACCAGGGTCTGATCGGGG
This sequence comes from Microbispora sp. H10830, assembly GCF_014161375.1. NCBI lineage: Bacteria > Bacillati > Actinomycetota > Actinomycetes > Streptosporangiales > Streptosporangiaceae > Microbispora > Microbispora sp. H10830. The sequence goes on along the minus strand of NZ_JABBWX010000005.1, from coordinate 240,608 downwards.
ATAACGGACCTCCGCGACGCGCGCGGCTGACAAGCCGTTTTGCGTCTCGAACACGGTAGATTCGGGCATCATGAATGAGGATCGCGAGTCCCCGTCACGCGTGCGCGTGGCAGTCGTCTTCGGCGGCCGCAATTCCGAGCACGCCGTCTCCCTGATGGGCGCAGGCAGTGTGCTGGAGGCCATCGACCGGTCGAAGTACGAGGTCATCCCCATCGGCATCGCCCAGGACGGGCGCTGGGTGCTGGCGTCGGGCAACCAGTCCTACGCGATCGAATCCGGCCGCCTGCCCGTCGTCGACGACTCCGGCACGGCGCTCGCGCTCCCGGGGGACTCCGGCGCCCTCGTGGCCCTCGAATCCGGTGAGATCCCGCGCGCGCTCGGCCGGGTGGACGTCGTGTTCCCCATGCTGCACGGGCCGTTCGGCGAGGACGGGACGATCCAGGGCCTGCTGGAGATGGCCGGTGTCCGCTACGTGGGCTCCGGCGTGCTGGCCAGCGCGGTCGGCATGGACAAGGCGTACATGAAGCTCGTGCTGCGCGCCGCCGGGCTGCCGGTCGGCCCGTTCGTGGTCGTACGCGACCGCGACTGGCGGCTCGACCGCGGCCGGGTGCTCAAGGAGATCGAGGAACTGGGCTGGCCGGTGTTCGTCAAGCCGTCCAGGGCCGGGTCGTCGCAGGGCATCTCCAAGGCGCACGACCCCGAGTCGCTGGAGGCGGCGATCGAGGTCGCCCGCGAGCACGACCCGAAGGTGCTGGTCGAGGCCGCCATCGTCGGCCGGGAGATCGAGTGCGCGGTGCTGGAGTCGCTCGGCGACGCCGCTCCCGAGGCGAGCGTCCCCGGCGAGGTGCTCGTGCGGGGCGACCGCGAGTTCTTCGACTTCGAGGCCAAGTACTACCCCGACCAGATGGCGCTCCAGGCGCCGGCCGACATCCCGGCCGAGGTGGCGGAGACGCTGCGGGCCATGGCCGTGCGCGCGTTCGAGGCGCTCGGCTGCGAGGGACTGTCGCGGGTCGACTTCTTCTACACGCCGTCCGGCGAACTGATCGTCAACGAGATCAACACCATGCCGGGCTTCACGTCGCTGTCGGTCGCGCCACAGCTGTGGGCCGCCACCGGCCTGCCGTACGCCGGCCTGGTCGAGCGGCTGATCCAGCTCGCGCTGCGCCGGCGCGCGGGTCTGCGGTAGCTACTCCGGGACGCTCGACTTGATCGGCTCGGCCAGGTCGACCAGCACGGCCCCGGCCTGGTGCTCCTGCCCGATCGTCACCTCGACGTACGCGACCCGGTTGGTGGACGTGAACAGCGTCGGCCGGCGCGGGTCCTGGAACCAGCCGACGCCGTTGATGTCGGCGACCTCCGCCGTCGGCTCCATCGCGGCCGGCCGGGGCACGCCGCAGCGCAGGGCGATCTGGCCGTCACCCCAGACGGCGACGTACGGCGAGGGAGGCTCGGAGCCGGCCCGGTCGAGCCCGTCGAGCGTCTTCGGCAGCGCCGCGTCGAGCTTGCGGCAGGCCGCCGCCGCCTCTCCGGTGGGCGTGGGCGGCTCCACATGGACGGTGGACGAGCAGCCGGTGAGCAGGGCGAGCGCCGCCAGGGCCGTGCCTGCCAGCGCGGCGCGTACGGACCCCTTCGCCTCTCGCATCGTCTCCCCGGCTCGTGTTCCGCTCAGATGTGGACGATCGGACACGTCAGTGTACGGGTGATGCCGTGCACTGCCTGGATCTGGGCCACCACGAGCTTGCCGAGCTCGTCCACGTTGTTGGCCTGGGCGCGGACGATCACGTCGTAGGGGCCGGTGACATCCTCGGCCTGTGTCACCCCGGGGATGGAGGAGATCTCCTCGGCCACGTTGGCGGCCCTGCCGACCTCGGTCTGGATAAGGATGTAGGCCTGCACCATGACGTCCTCCGGGTAGAGATCAGTGCCGGAGCGTAACCGTACCTCGAATGCACTAGGGGTGTGCTATCACAGTCGGAGATCTCGGCGAATTCGGAGTAATTCAGCGGATATCGGGACGCCTTCCGCGGACCGCGGCCGTACTTCTGGGCCCCGGCGACGACGCCGCGATCCTGAAGGCTCCCGACGGGCGGGTTGTCGTGAGCACGGACCTGCTGATCGAGGGTAGGCACTTCCGCCGCGACTGGTCGAGTGGCTACGACATCGGCCGTAAGGCGGCGGCGCAGAATCTTTCCGACATCGTTGCCATGGGGGCCGATCCCACCGCCCTCGTGGTCGGCCTGGGGCTGCCCGCGGACATCGGCGCCGACTGGCTGGACGCCCTGACCGACGGCTTCCGCGACGAGTGCGACCTGGTGGGGGCGACCGTGGCGGGGGGCGACATCGCCCGCTCGGAGACCGTCGTGCTCGGCGTGACCGCGCTGGGCGACCTCGGCGGCCGGTCCCCGGTGACCCGGTCGGGCGCGCGTCCGGGCGACGTGGTCGCGGTGGCGGGCCGCCTCGGCTGGGCGGCGGCCGGCCTGGCCCTGCTCGGGGCGGGCGTGACCGGCGGTTCCCCGGATCTCGTGACCCTGCTGGTGGCGCACCGCCGTCCCCGGCCGCCGTACCCCTGCGGTCCGCGGGCCGCACTGCTCGGCGCGACGGCGATGCTCGACGTCAGCGACGGCCTGCTGCAGGACCTCGGTCACGTCGCCGACGCGAGCGGCGTGGCCGTCGAACTGGACGCCGCCGCTCTGCCCGTGCCGGAGGCGCTGTCCGCGGCGGCGCGCGAACTCGGCGCGGACCCCCTGGAGTGGGTGCTGACCGGCGGGGACGACCACGCCCTGGCCGCGACGTTCCCTCCCGAGGTACGGCTGCCGCCCGAGTGGACGCGTATAGGGGCGGTCACGGAGGGTCGCGGAGTGCGGGTGGACGGGCAGACCTGGACCAAAGGGGGATGGGATCACTTCCGCGCTTGATGTGAAATTTGTGACATAGGCGTATTAGATCTGTTATTAAGTATGGCGGTCGGCAACAGGAAGGACCGTCATGGGCCGTCACACGGCAGGACGCAAGGAACGGGAGGGGCAGCCCTCCCCGGCTCAGGACGACCCCTCGGAGAGGGGTGCCGGCCCGGACCACCTGGCCTTCCGCCCTCCGGCGACGCCGGATGACACCCCGCAGACCCCTCCCGGGCTCGGCCGTTTCGGGCCGCGGCCGGGCGGCGGGGACGCGCCCTGGCCGGCGCCGCCTTCGGAGACGACCCCTGGTGGTGTGACAACCGGTGGAGCCGTGCCGTGGCCCGTGCCGCCGTCGGAGGCGACGACCCGGATGTTCGCCGCCCTGTCGCCCGAGAGGCTGGAGTCCGAGAGGCTGGAGTCCGGGAGCCGGAATTCCGAGAGCCTGAGTTCCGGGAGCCTGGCGCCGCCGGAGGGGCGGGCACGGTCCGAGCGCCTGGCGACGTCCGCGGGCGCCGGGGACGGCGGCCTTCCCGGGCAGGACCGGGACTGGGACGACCGGGCGAAGCAGCCGAGGCGGATGCGGCGACTGGCGCTCGTGTCGGGGCTGTCGGTGCTGCTGGCGGTGGGCGTCACGGCCGGCGGCGCCCGGCTGATCGCCGGACGGACCTCCCTGAGCATGGAGCAGCCGACGACGGCCTGCCCGACCTCGGGGAACTGCGCCGCCGCGGACGGGCCGTACGGAGCGTCCGGCTCCGGCCAGGCCCTCGGCGAGACGCCCGCCCCGGGCGATCCGACCGGCGATCCGACCGGCGATCCGGCCCAGAACGGCCGGGGGGACTCCGGCAAGACCGGCGTCGATCAGGGCGGAACAGGCCAGAACGACACGGGGAAGAACTCGGCGGCTCCTCAGGCCACACCGGTTTCCACGACGGCCTCGAAGGGCCGGGATCGCGACCACGCGTCTGCCCGTACGCGCACCCCGTCCACCGCCGCCCCGCGCGCGTCGGCCCACGCGTCTCCACGGGTGGGCGATGCTCCCGCCGCCGTCACGGCCGCCCCGGACGACACGGACACCACGTCCGATGACGGCGCGACTCCCGGAGAGACCGCGCTGGACGACACTGACAACACCGGGGACACCGGGGACACCGCGGTGGGCACGGACGAGCCCGGCGCCGGCCCGAACCACACGACCGGCCCCAACCACACGACCGGCACGAACACGGCGTGGACGAGATCCGCTCTCGCCGGCGGCGGTCCGGTCGTGCGGGTGCGGTTCACGGTGACAGATCGTGACGAGAGCGGATACGCGGCCCGGATCGCCGTACGCAACGAGGGACCGGCCCTGCCCGCATGGACCATCCGGCTGGCCGTCGGCGGGCAGGTGACCGCGGTCGAGGGGGCGGACTGGCGGCAGCAGGGCGACACCCTGACCCTGAGCTCGCAGGCCGCGCTGGACGAGGGCGGCACGCTGACGCTGACCGTCCACGCGGACGGCGCGTCGGCCGCACCCGCCGACTGCGTGCTCTCCGAGGGGCGATGCGAGGTGACCGGCCCCGGCCCGTCCCGGCGCGGCCACTGACCGCCCTCATCGGGTCCGCCCGGCCGGGGATGGGGGCGTTTTCGGGGGAGCGGCGGGCGTTTTGGTTGGATGGGCGCATGACCACCCCACCACGTGTCCTGACCATCGCGGGCTCGGACTCCGGCGGCGGCGCCGGCATCCAGGCCGACCTGAAGACCATGCTGGCCCTCGGCGTGCACGGCATGAGCGTCATCGCGGCCGTGACGGCGCAGAACTCACTGGGCGTGCAGGGCTATTGGGAACTGCCCCCGGAGGCGGTGCGGGCGCAGCTCGACTCGGTCCTCGGCGACATCGGAGCCCAGGCGATCAAGACGGGCATGCTGGCGTCGTCCGTGCTGGTGGAGACCGTCGCGGAGGTGCTCGCGGGCGTGACCGCGCCCGTCGTGGTGGACCCGGTCGGCGTGTCCAAGCACGGCGACAGCCTGCTCGCGCCGGAGGCCGTGGAGACCGTCAAGAGCGTGCTGCTGCCGACCGCGACCGTGGTCACCCCCAACCTGTGGGAGGTCGAGCAGCTCACGGGCGTCAAGGTCGAGGACGAGGACGACCTGCCCCGCGCCGCCGAGGCCGTGCTGACCCTCGGCCCGAAATGGGCGCTGATCAAGGGCGGTCACCTCCCCGGGGAGCCGGTTGACCTGCTCACCGACGGGTCGAGCGCGCATCGCTTCACCGCCGAGCGGCACGACAACCGGCACACCCACGGCACCGGCTGCACGCTCGCCTCGGCGATCGCGTCGTACCTCGCTCTCGGCGAGGACGTGCCCGGCGCCGTACGGCGGGCCAAGGAGTACGTCACGGGCGCGATCGCGCACGGCTTCCCCCTGGGTGCGGGTATCGGTCCCGTGGACCACGGCTGGCGGATGCGGGCGGACGCCTGAGTCGTCAGCGGAAGTGGGCCGCGTGGTCGGCGGCCCATTCCCCGAATGTTCGCGCGGGCCTTCCGACGATCTCTTCCACCGTCGAGGTGATCAGGTCGGAGGGGGGTCGTCGCGTGCTCGCCAGCAGTGCCTCGACCAGGGCGGGCGGCCTTCCGTCCGCGAGCATCCGCTCCCGAGCCGCCTCCACGGGGACCTTCTCGAAGCGCAGCGGACGGCCGATCGCCTCGCCGATCAAGCGGACCTGGTCGGCCCTGCTCACCACCTGTGGTCCGGTCAGCACGTGCGTGACCCCCACGTGCCCGTCGCCGGTCAGCACGCGTGCCGCCACGGCCGCGACGTCGGCCTGGTGCACCACGGCTGTGGGGGCGATGTCGGGGCCGCGTACGACACCGTCCTGCCGGATCTGCCCGGCCCACCCCAGCGCGTTGGAGGCGATCGTGTCGGCACGCAGGATGGTCCACTCCAGGCCCGACGCCTCGATGAGGCTCTCCATGTCGGCGTGGAGCCGGTTGATCGGATCGGTCTGCCGTCCGGCGTCCTCGTTCACGCCTGACGACGACAGGTAGACGAGGCGGCGGGCGGAGCCCGCGATCGTGGCGAGGACGGCCGGCGCGCCCTCGGACGTGAGGAAGGGCCAGACGAGGAACACCGTCGTGATCCCGCGTAGCGCCCTTTCCAGGGTTTCCGGCTCGGACAGGTCTCCTGTCGCGATCTCCACGCCTTCCGGCAGGCGGGTCGTCCGGGCATCGCGGACGAACGCGCGCACCGGGACACCGGCGGACATGAGCTGAGCGGCGACTTCCCGGCCGACGTTGCCGGTCGCGCCCGTCACGAGAATCTGGGCCATGACCGTGATCAACCGCACCGTGCCAGGGATATTCCGGTGCGCATCCTCGCCGTCGCCGGTCACGGGAGCACGAAAGCCCGCCACCGATCCGGTGGCGGGCTCTCGAGGGAGTCAGACGGTCAGCGCGAGACCTTGCCCGCCTTGATGCAGGAGGTGCAGACGTTCATCCGCTTCGGCGTCCCGTTGACCACCGCGCGCACGGTCTGGATGTTGGGGTTCCAGCGGCGGCGGGTGCGGCGGTGCGAGTGGGAGATGTTGTTGCCGAAAATCGGCTTCTTGGCGCAGACGTCGCAGACGGAAGCCACGGTAATCGCTCCTTTGAATCAGTCGATCGGCCCGGCGCCGGTGCAGCGGCTCGTCCGAGCAATGCCGGGACAACCGGCTGGCCACACGAGGATATCCGATGTTCGCCGGTGCACGCCAAACGGGACTCCGGCGAACGGGGATAGTCTCGTACCCGCCAACGGTAGCGCATCGAGGGGCTGGAGCGCGGAAGGAAGGTCGGCCTGATGCTCAAGGTGCTCGATCCCCCCGCGGTGCGCCGCTGGTCGCGCCACTGCGCGGCGGCCCTCGGCCGGGCCAGGGCGGAGATCGACGCGCTCAACGTGTTCCCCGTGCCCGACGGGGACACCGGCACGAACCTGCACCTCACGATCCTGTCGGCGGCCGAGGCGGTGGACGCGCTGCCCGGCGACGCGGACGCGGGCGCCACGTGGGAGGCCCTGACGCACGGGGCCCTGCTCGGCGCGCGGGGCAACTCCGGGGTGATCGTCAGCCAGGCCGTCAGGGGCATGGGCGAGGTGCTCGGGTGCGCGCAGGGAGGCGGCGCCGACCTGCGCGACGGCCTGACGAGGGCGGCCGAGATGGCCAGGGCGGCGGTGGTCCGGCCGGTGGAGGGCACGGTGCTGAGCGTGCTTTCGGCCGCGGCGCACGCCGTACGCGACGCGCCCGACGACCTGACCGAGGTGGCCTGCCGGGCGGCGGACGAGGCACGGCGGGCCCTGCGCCGTACGACGGGTCAGCTCGACGTGCTGTCCCGCAACGGCGTGGTGGACGCGGGCGCGGCCGGGCTGGTGATCATGCTGGAGAGCCTGGCCGAGGTGGTGACCGAGGCGTACAGCGAGCGGCACGAGGTGCCTGCCCCGGCCGGGCGGATCGCGCCGGAGGAGCTCGGGCGGCGGGACGCGGGCGGCCCCGGTTACGAGGTCATGTACCTCCTGGACGCGGGCGCGCACGAGGTGGACCGGCTGAGAGGCGAGCTCGACGCGCTGGGGGACAGCCTGGTGATCGTCGGCGGGGAGGGTCTGTGGAACGTCCACGTCCACGTGGACGACGCGGGCGCGGCGATCGAGGCCGGGCTGCGGGCGGGGCGCCCGCATCGGATCAAGGTGACCTACCTCGGGGGACGGCCGCACGAGCCGGGCCCGGCGAGGGGCGTCGTCGCGGTCGCCGCAGGGGACGGCCTGGCGGCCCTGTTCCGGGAGGCGGGAGCGGTGGTCGTGCGGCGCGAGCCTGGCTCGGCCCCGACGGCGGCGGCCCTGCTGCGGGCCGTCCGCGAGGCCGGGACCGAGGTCGCGGTGCTGCCCAACGACGCGGCCGTGTACGACGTCGCCGTGGCCGCCGCGGAGATCGCCAGGGAGGAGGGCGTGACGGTCAGCGTCCTGCCCACCCGGGCGTCGGTGCAGGGCCTGGCCGCGCTGGCCGTGCACGACCCGCTGCGCCGCTTCGACGACGACATCGTGGCGATGACCGACGCCGCCGGGCACACCCGTCACGGGCACGTGTGGGTGGCCGATCGCGAGGCGATGACCAGCGCCGGGATCTGCCGCCCCGGTGACGTGCTCGGGGTGGTGGACGGCGAGGTCGCGCTGATCGGCGCGGACCTGGCCGCGACCGCGCTGGGGGTCGTCCGGCGCCTGGTCTCCGGCGGCAGCGAGATGGTCACGCTCGTCACCGGCGCCAGGGCGCCCGAGGCGCTCCTGCGGGCGGTACGCGACCACCTGGAGCGCGTCCGCCCGGACCTGGAGATCGTCGTGTACGAGGGCGGGCAGGGCGGCTATCCCCTTCTGATCGGCGTCGAGTAGCCGGATTGTCGGCCTGTACGGGTAGGAATTGGTGTCGTGACGAGCTTCGACGAGCCGCTCAAGAAGGTGGTCGGCAGGTCGGCCGCCCCGCTGGAGAGCGCGCTGGGCATCAGCACGGTCGGTGAACTGCTGCGCCACTATCCGCGGCGCTACGCGCAGCGGGGGGAGCTGACGCCCATCGCGTCACTGGAGCACGACGAGCACGTCACCGTGGTGGCCAAGGTGTCGTCCGCCGTGCGCAGGCCGATGAAGAACCGGCAGGGCACCTGGCTCGACATCGAGGTGACCGACGGCAAGGAGAAGCTGCACCTGGCCTTCTTCGGCAAGGGCGCCTACGTCGCCGAGCAGCGGCTCACGCCGGGCACCGAGGCGATGTTCTCCGGCAAGGTCGGCGTCTTCGTCGGCGGGAGGACCAGGCGCGTCTCGCTCACCCATCCCGAGTACGAGTCGTTCGACGAGACGGAGGAGACGGCCGAGGAGTTCGCCTCCGCGCTGGTGCCGATCTACCCCTCCGCCCAGGGGCTGCCGAGCTGGAAGATCCGCCGGGCCGTGCGCACGGTGCTCGACGTGCTCAGCCTGGACGACCCGGTGCCCGCCGGGATACGGGAGCGGCTGGGGCTGCTGCCGATCGAGGAGGCGCTGCGGCGCGTCCACCGGCCCCGCAGCCAGGCGGACGTCACCCGGTCGCACGACCGGCTGAAGTTCGACGAGGCGTTCGTCCTGCAGGCCGTCCTGGTGCGGCGGCGCATGGCCGCGTCCGCCTGGCTCGCCATGGCCCGCCCCGGGCGTGACGACGGGCTGCTGCGCGAGTTCGACAAGCGGCTGCCGTTCCAGCTCACCGAGGGGCAGCGGCAGGTCGGCGAGGAGATCGCCGCCGACCTCGCCCGTGAACACCCCATGCACCGGCTCCTGCAGGGCGAGGTCGGCGCGGGCAAGACCGTGGTCGCGCTGCGCGCGATGCTCCAGGTGGTCGACTCCGGCGGGCAGGCCGTGCTGCTCGCCCCCACCGAGGTCCTCGCCCAGCAGCACCACCGGTCGATCGTGAACATGCTGGGCGATCTCGCGGCCGGCGGGATGTTCGGCGGGACCGCGGTCGCGCTGCTCACCGGCTCGATGGGGGCCGCCGCGCGGCGCAGCGCGCTGCTCGACGCGGCCTCCGGCGCGGCCGGCATCGTGATCGGCACCCACGCCGTGCTCCAGGAGCACGTCCAGTTCGCCGACCTCGGGCTGGTCGTGGTGGACGAGCAGCACAGGTTCGGCGTCGAGCAGCGCGACGCCCTGCGCGAGAAGGGCGGCGGCGGACGTCCCCACGTGCTGGTCATGACGGCGACGCCGATCCCGCGCACGGTGGCCATGACCGTGTTCGGCGACCTGGAGGTCTCCACGCTGTCCCAGCTCCCCTCGGGCCGGGCCCCGATCACCACTCACGTGGTGCCCGCCGCGGAGAAGCCCCACTTCCTCGACCGCGCCTGGCAGCGGGTCCGTGAGGAGGTCGGCCTGGGCCGCCAGGCCTACGTGGTGTGCCCGCGCATCGGCGACCAGGAGGGCGACGAGGGCGACCTGGCGAAGGACGACGACGAGCGCAGGCCGCCCCTGGCGGTCCTCGACGTCGCGCGCATGCTCGGGGAGGGGCCGCTGGCCGGCCTGCGGATTCAGGCGCTGCACGGCAAGCTCGCGCCCGAGGACAAGGACGCGGCGATGCGCGCCTTCGCCCGGGGCGAGATCGACGTCCTGGTCGCGACCACGGTCATCGAGGTCGGCGTCGACGTCCCCAACTCGTCGGTGATGGTCATCATGGACGCCGACCGCTTCGGCGTCTCCCAGCTCCATCAGCTGCGCGGCCGGGTGGGCCGGGGCGGCCTGCCCGGGCTGTGCCTGCTCGTGAGCGAGGCCCCGGAGGGCACCCAGGCGCGCCGCAGGCTCGACGCGGTGGCCGCGACGCTCGACGGGTTCGAGCTGTCCCGTGTGGACCTGGAGCAGCGCCGGGAGGGCGACGTGCTCGGCGCCGCCCAGTCGGGGCGCAGGTCCTCGCTCAAGCTGCTGCAGCTTCTGCGCGACGAGGACGTGATCGAGAGCGCCCGGGCCGAGGCGACCGCCCTGCTGTCCGCCGATTCCACGCTGTCGGCCCACCCGGCGCTGCGCGCCGAGATCGACACCATGGTCGCCGACGAGCGCGCCGAGTTCCTCGAGAAAGCGTGACCGCCGGCGCGAGGGCGGGAAATTGAAACGGGCGCCGTGTGAACACGACGCCCGTTGACGACCCAGGGCCCAGCCTTGGGACGGCCTCCCCCCGAATGCCGCCCCCGGCTGGGCCCGCCCTCGGGTCAGGTGCCGAGGGCGCCGACGTGCGGAAGGGCTCACGACCACGCCGGCCGGCCTTCCCCTGGGTCACCGTGAAGGCCGCAGAACTCATGATGCGCATGTGACGGAGCCCGCGATACGGCTCTTACTCATTCGTCGCCGCCGCTTGCCCACTCTTGACCTCGTGCCCCTCCCGCCAATCTTTGCCCCGTCGCGTCGCCCAGACGGCCCTTCGCCCGCCGTGCCGGGAAGGCCGTCGCGGGCGGGACAATGAAGGCGTGACGCGGGTGATCGCAGGGACGGCGGGGGGACGCAGGCTGGCCGTCCCGCCGGGAAGATCGACCAGGCCGACGAGCGACCGCACCCGGGAGGGCCTGTTCGCCACCGTCGGCTCCGCGCTCGGCCCGCTGGACGGGATCCGGGTCCTCGACCTGTACGCCGGGTCGGGCGCCGTCGGACTCGAGGCGCTGAGCAGGGGGGCTGCCCACGCGCTGCTGGTCGAGTCGGACCCCAGGGCCGCACGCACGATCAGGGAGAACATCACGTCGCTCGGGCTGCCGGGGGCGTCCCTGCGGGCCGACAAGGTCGAGCGGGTGGTGGGCCGGCCGTGCGAGGAGCCGTACGACTTCGTCTTCGCCGATCCGCCCTACGCCGTCTCCGACGATGCGGTCTCCCGGGTGCTGACGGCACTGCGCGACAACGGCTGGCTGGCGGAGGGTGCGCTTGTCGCCGTCGAGCGGGAGTCGAGGGGTAAGGACCTGGTGTGGCCCGCGGGTTTCACGGAAGACAGGGTCCGTCGATACGGCGAAGCGGCCGTTTGGTACGGTCGCGCAGCCGGGAACCCGTGAATCTATGGGGGTGCGCCTTGCGTCGTGTCGTCTGCCCGGGGTCGTTCGATCCCGTGACCAACGGACATCTGGACATCATCGGCCGGACGTCACGGCTGTATGACGAGGTCGTCGTGGCCGTGCTCATCAACATCGAGAAGCACAGCCTGTTCACCGTCGACGAGCGCATCGAGATGCTCCAGGCGGTGACGAAGGAGTACGGCAACATCCGGGTCGAGAAGTTCCACGGCCTGCTGGTCGACTTCTGCAGGCAGCAGGGCATCCCGGCCATCGTGAAGGGCCTGCGGGCGGTCAGCGACTTCGACTACGAGCTGCAGATGGCCCAGCTCAACTACCGGATGTCGGGCGTCGAGACGCTGTTCATGTCCACCAACCCCGAGTACTCCTTCCTGTCGTCCAGCAGGCTCAAGGAGATCGCCCGGTACGGCGGGGACGTGTCAGGCCTGGTCCCCGACCTCGTCCACCAGTTGCTCGTGGAGCGGCTCAGGGGCTGAACCTGAGCTGGTATTCTTGCCTTTCAGCCTTGCACGACGGCGGTGATTCGCCATGCCTAACGAGAGCAGGATGAGTCTGCACAGCCTCGATCCCCGAGCCCCCTGGGTGATATCCACCCACGACCTGGGGCGCCGACCGGGATCGATGCGCACGCTCAGCCCGGTCCTCCCGGCACCGGCGGACCTCGCGGTCGGAATGATCGGCGTTCCCAAGGACGCCGACGTCGAGCTGGACATCCGGCTCGAGGCGGTGATGGAGGGCGTGCTCGTCACGGGCACGGCGCAGACTCCCCTGACGGGGGAGTGCTCGCGCTGCCTGGACCCGTTGACCTCGGAGATCGAGGTCGACTTCCAGGAGCTCTACTTCTACTCGGCGGAGGACGCCGCAGAGGACGATCTGCTCCTCGACGGCGAACTGCTCGATCTCGAGCCGGTATTCCGTGACGCGGTGGTGCTCGCACTGCCGCTGAGCCCGGTGTGCGGTGAGGACTGCCCCGGTCTGTGTGCGGAGTGCGGGATCAGGCTGGCGGAGGCCGGCCCTGACCACCGGCACGAAACGATCGACGCCCGCTGGGCGACGCTGCAGGGTTTGGTTGTGGAACAGGAAGACGATCAGGAGGGTTGACGTGGCCGTCCCCAAGCGGAAGATGTCGCGGAGCAACACCCGCGCCCGCAGGTCCCAGTGGAAGGCGGCGGCGGTCGCACTCGTGAGCTGCCCGCAGTGCCGCTCGCCCAAGCGCCCGCACGTGGCGTGCCCGACCTGCGGCACCTACAACCGCCGTCAGGTCGTCGAGCCGTCGGCCTGATCGCGCGGTAAGGGAACGTCGGGACGCCGGCCGGATCGTCAAAACGAGCCGGTCGGCGTTACCGTGCTTCAAAGGGTTACCGTTCTCCAAAGGAACGTGCGGTGGCGGTTGGACGGTACGCACCGACATGCACGCCCGCGGCCGTGGTGGGCGCCGGGGCCATCGGCTCCCGGCGGACCGGCGTCCACCACGCCTTCGGGCCTTCGGCCGGTCCACCTGCCTCCCGTGCACGGCCCTGCCTGCACCTAGGAGTTGGGAGGAATTCATGGCCGCGCCGTCTGTAAAGCCCGTGCCCGTCGAGGTCGCGAGGGACGAGCTGTTCCAGACTCTGGATGTCCGGCTCAGCACCGGCATCCTCGAGCGGGCGCTGACGCACCGCTCATACGCGTATGAGAACGGCGGACTGCCGACGAACGAGCGCCTGGAGTTCCTGGGCGACTCGGTGCTGGGTCTCGTGGTGACGGACACGCTGTTCCGCAACCACCCGGACCTGCCGGAGGGCCAGCTCGCCAAGCTGCGCGCCGCCGTGGTCAACATGCGGGCGCTCGCGGACGTCGCCAGGACGCTCGACCTCGGCAAATACCTGCGGCTGGGCCGCGGCGAGGAGGGCACCGGCGGCCGGGACAAGTCGTCCATCCTGGCCGACACGCTGGAGGCCCTGATCGGCACCGTGTACGTCGACAAGGGCCTGGACGAGGCGTTCCGCGTCGTCCACCTGCTGTTCGACCCGCTCATCACGCGGTCGGCGTCGCTGGGCGCCGGGCTCGACTGGAAGACGTCCCTGCAGGAGCTCACCGCCGCCGAGATGCTCGGCGTGCCGGAGTACCACGTGGACGAGAGCGGGCCCGACCACGCCAAGTCGTTCTCCGCGGCCGTGCGCGTGGGCGGCAAGGAGTACGGCAAGGGCTCAGGGCGCAGCAAGAAGGAGGCCGAGCAGCAGGCGGCCGAGGCGGCCTGGACCGCGATCCGCGCGCTGCGCGACGCCCGCGAGGGCGCCGGTCCCGTACGCGCCTGAGCCCGGGAGACGGCGCATGCCCGAACTGCCCGAGGTCGAGGTCGTCCGCAGGGGCCTGGAGAGCTGGGTCGCCGGCCGCACGGTGGCCGCGGCCGAGGTCCTGCACCCCCGGGCGGTCCGCCGCAACGTCGGCGAGCTGCCCGCCCAGCTCAAGGGCCGCACACTGGCGTCCGCCGAGCGGCGCGGCAAATACCTGTGGCTGCCCCTGCGGGACGGCGCCTCCGGCGAGGAGGAGCCCGGTGAGGCGCTGATCGCCCATCTCGGCATGAGTGGCCAGCTTCTCGTCGTGGACCCTCTGTCGCCCATCGAGAAGCACCTGCGCGTGCGCATGGGCTTCACCGACGGCGGCCTGGAGTTACGCTTCGTCGACCAGCGCACCTTCGGGCACCTCCTGGTGGCGCCCATGGCCGCGGGGCGGGGTCGGCCGGTGCCCGAGCCGATCGCGCACATCGCCGCCGACCCGCTTGAGGACGCCTTCGACGACGCGGAGTTCGCCGTACGGCTGCGGCTGCGCCGTACGGGGATCAAGCGGGCGCTGCTCGACCAGTCGCTGATCAGCGGGGTGGGCAACATCTACGCGGACGAGGCGTTGTGGCGCGCGCGCCTGCATTGGGCGCGGCCGACGGAGACGCTGACCCGGCCGAAGATCACCGAACTGCTGGCGGCGGTCCGCGCGGTCATGAACGAGGCGCTGGGGCAGGGCGGCACGTCCTTCGACAGCCTCTACGTGAACGTCAACGGCGAGAGCGGCTACTTCGACCGCTCGCTCGCCGTGTACGGCAGGCGGGACGAGCCCTGCCGCCGCTGCGGGACGCCCATCCGGCGGGAGGCGTTCATGAACAGGTCCTCCTACAGCTGCCCGAAGTGCCAGCCCCGCCCGAGGAACGCCCGCCCTTAGGGACCCCCGCCTGTGGCGGCCGAAGTCGATCTGGATACTTGTAGGCGTGGTTCGGTTGACGGCATGGGTCCGGGGACGGGTGCAGGGTGTGGGGTTCCGCTGGTGGACCCGTGCCCGCGCACTGGAGCTCGGGCTCGTCGGGTGGGCCTCGAACCTGGCCGACGGGAGGGTCGAGGTCGTCGCCGAGGGCCCGAGGGAGTCGTGCGAGCGGCTCCTGTCGTTGTTACGCACCGGAGACACGCCCGGCCGCGTTGAGGGGGTGGTCGAGCGCTGGAGCGATGCGAAGAGAGGTATCGCCGGGTTTGTCGAGAGGTAGGGCTTCCCTCAAACCCCTCAAATCCGGTATATTTATCTAGCGAGAGTGCCCACCGGCACGCCTGTGCGGAGCGTTCAACTTGACCGTCTCCATTGCCGGTGCGACTCTTGAGAGGAACCACGCGCACCCCTCCCGCGGCATGAAGTGCGCGAACCAGTCTGGTCACTCAGCGTGGAGGACCCTTTACTATGGCGAAGGCTCTACTCGGCCACGTCGGCGGTCCTGACCCTCGGATGATCTCGGAAATGCGCCGTCTCCAGCAGCGCATCCGCGACCTCGAGGCAGAACTCACCCGGCTCCAGGCCCAGAACGACGCGCTCTCGGCGCAAACTCGTGACGAGGCCCTGGTCCGGCTGCAGGATCGCGAGCCGGCTCTCACCTGAGGGACCGGCAGGAACGGGAAAGGATTGTAGGGACGCCCCGCAAAGGCGTCCCTTGCCATTTCCGCCGTCGTTCCCCGGCAATTGATTCGACGGCTAACCGATCATAAATAACGGGCCGTGGGCGGGATGGGCGAACCGCCCGGCTTGCCTTACCCGTATTCGTTCCCCAGGCGAGCCGCCGGTGCCTATCCCCGCGTACCCGGCCCTTGGGAGCTGTAGTCTTTCCCCCCGAACGCCAGGCGGCACCGAGGGGGGCGGACGTGTACCTCAAGACGCTCACCTTACGCGGCTTCAAGTCCTTCGCCTCGGCCACCACCCTCCGCTTCGAGCCGGGCATCACCGCCGTGGTGGGCCCCAACGGCTCCGGCAAGTCCAACGTCGTGGACGCCCTCGCATGGGTGATGGGCGAGCACAGCGCCAAGTCGCTGCGCGGCGGCAAGATGGAAGACGTGATCTTCGCGGGCACCTCCAGCCGCCCGCCCCTCGGCCGCGCCGAGGTCACGCTGACGATCGACAACACCGACGGTGCGCTCCCGATCGACTACACCGAGGTGACGATCAGCCGGCTGATGTTCCGGTCCGGCCAGAGCGAGTACGCCATCAACGGCGACACCTGCCGCCTGCTCGACATCCAGGAGCTGCTGTCCGACTCCGGCATCGGCCGGGAGATGCACGTGATCGTCGGCCAGGGCCAGCTCGACCAGGTGCTGCACGCGGGTCCGGAGGAGCGCCGGGCGTTCATCGAGGAGGCCGCGGGCGTACTCAAGCACCGCAAGCGCAAGGAGAAGGCCCTCCGCAAGCTCGACGCGATGCAGGCCAACCTGACCCGCGTCCAGGACCTCGTGGCCGAGCTGCGCCGCCAGCTCAAACCATTGGGCCGGCAGGCCGAGATCGCCCGGAAGGCGGCCGTCATCCAGGCCGACCTGCGTGACGCGCGGCTGCGGCTGCTCGCCGACGACGTGATCACCCTCCGCGACACGCTGCAGCGGGAGGAGGCCGACGAGGCGGCCGTACAGGCGCGGCGCGCCAAGGTGGAGGCGGAGCTGGCCGAGGGCCAGCGGCGGGAGGCCGAGCTGGAGGCGGCCGAGAACGACGCCCAGCCGCGCCTCAAGGCCGCGCAGGAGACCTTCTACCGCCTTTCTGCCCTGCGGGAGCGGCTGCGCGGCGTGGAGAGCCTCGCGGCCGAACGGCGGCGGCACGCCGCGGACGCCGCGTCCATCGAGCGGCGCGGGCGCGACCCGGAGGACCTGGAGCGTGAGGCCGCCGAGGTGCGGGAGCAGGAGCGGGTGCTGGCGGAGGAGCTGGACGAGGCGCGCGAGCGGCTCGCGGCCGCCGTCGAGGTCCGCGCGGAGGCCGAGGAGGCGCTGGCCGCCGAGGAGCGGCGCCTGACCGTGGCCGCCCGCGCCGCGGCCGACCGCCGCGAGGCCCTCGCCCGCCTCCGCGGCCAGGTCGAGTCGGCCAGGAGCCGGGCCAGGGCCGCCGGTGACGAGATCGGCAGGCTCACCAAGGCCGTCGAGGACGCCACCCGGCGCGCGGAGCAGGCCCAGGACGAGCTCGACGCCCAGGCGCTCGACGAGCCGCCGGCCGACCCCGAGCTCGCGGCCGAGCTGGAGGCCGCGCAGGAGGGCGTGGACCTCGCCCGCGCCGCGGTGGAGGAGGCCAGGGCCGTGGCCGAGCAGGCCGAGGCCGTCGTGGAGCGGGCGCGGGCCGACCTGGCCGCGCCCAGGGACGCGCTCGCCGCCGCCAAGGCCGCCGTGAGCACGGCCCGAGCGGCCGACCAGGAGTCACAGCGCGCGGTCGCCGCTCTCCAGGCCCGGTGCGAGGCCCTGGAGATGAGCCTGGCCGGGGGAGCGGACGGGGCCGCCGCGCTGCTCGGCGCCGGTCTGCCCGGCGTGCTCGGCCCGATCGCCACGCTGCTCGCCGTACGCCCGGGGGCGGAGGCGGCCGTCGCGGCCGTGCTGGCCGTGGACGGGGTGGGCGTCGCCTCGCTGACCGCCGCCGTGGCCGCCGTCGAGCACCTGCGCGAGGCCGACGCCGGCCGCGCCGCCCTCCTGATCGCGGGCGACCGCCAAAGCAGCGGTGGCGGGCAGAGCGGTGGCGGGCAGAGCGGTGGCGGGCGGCCGGAGGCGCCCGTCGCGGACGCCGAATGGGCCGCCGACCTGGTGACCGTGCCGGACGAGCTGCGCCCCGCCGTGGAGGCGCTGCTGTCCGACGTGGTCGTGGTGCCCGACCTGCTCACCGCGCGCAAGGTGGTGGACGCCCATCCGGAGCTGCGGGCCGTCACGACGTCCGGTGACCTGCTCGGCGTCCACGCCGCCCACGGCGGCTCGGGCGGCGGCTCCTCCCTGCTGCAGATGCGCACGGCCCTGGACGAGGCCGCCGCCGATCTCGCCACCGCCAGGGCCGAGGCCGAACGGCACGCGGAGGCGCTGGCCGAGGCCGTGGCCGCCGAACGGGAGTCGCAGCTCGCGCTGGAGGCGGCGCAGGGGCGGGTCACGGAGGCGCAGAGCGGCGTGAGCGCCGCCCAGAGCGGCGTCAACGCCGCGCAGAACGGGCTGAACGCGGCGCAGGCCGGGCTCGACCGCCTGCGCGGCAGGCAGCGGGAGGCCGACCAGCGGGCCGCGGCGGCGGCCAAGCAGCTGGCCCGGCTGGAGGCCGCCGTCAAGGCCGCCCAGGACGAGGCGGCCCGGCTGAGCCGGTCGGCGGTGGACGCCCAGGAGGCGCGCGAGCAGGCCCAGGCCGCGGTCGTGGAGCTGGAGGAGCAGCTCGCCGAGGCAGAGTACGCCGCCGAGCTGGAGGCGGAGCCGACCACCGACACCCGCGACGAGCTGGCCGCCGCCTGTGGCGTCACCCGGCAGGCCGAGATGGAGGCCCGGCTGACCGTCCGTACGGCCGAGGAGCGGGTGCGGGGCATCGCGGGCCGCGCCGACGCCCTGCTGCGCGCGGCCCAGCGCGAGCGGCAGGACCGGGCCCAGGCCGCGGCCGACAGGGAACGCCGCCGCAGGCAGGCGGAGATCGCCGCGGCGGTGGCGGACGGCGCGCGTGCCGCCCTGAGCGCCCTGGAGGGGTCGCTCGCACGGGCCGCAGAGGAGCGCGACGAGGCCGAGCGGGCGCGCGGGCAGATCGACACCGAGCTGAAGCAGGTGCGCCTGCGCGTACGTGAGCTCAGCTCCGAGCTGGACGCCCTGGTCAACCGGGTCCACGGCAGCGAGATGGCCAGGACGGAGCGGCGGCTGCGTCTGGAGCAGATGGAGCAGCGTGCCCTGGAGGAGTACGGCATCGAGCTCGAACCGCTGATCGCCGAATACGGGCCGAGCGTGCCGGTGCCCGGCGACCCGCCGGTGCCGTACGTCCGGGAGGAGCAGGAGAAGCGGGCCAGGACGGCCGAACGGCAGATGACCCAGCTCGGCAAGGTCAACCCGCTGGCGCTGGAGGAGTTCGCCGCCCTTGAGGAGCGGCACGCCTTCCTCACCTCGCAGCTCGAAGACCTCAAGAAGACCCGGCGCGACCTGCTGCTCGTCGTCAAGGAGGTCGACGACCGGGTCGAGCAGGTCTTCGCGGCGGCGTTCGAGGACGTGGCGCGCGAGTTCGGGCAGATCTTCCAGCGGGTCTTCCCCGGCGGGGAGGGCCGCCTGCTGCTGACCGACCCCGAGGACATGCTGACCACGGGCGTCGAGGTCGAGGCCCGGCCGCCCGGCAAGAAGGTCAAGCGCCTGTCGCTGCTGTCCGGTGGCGAGCGGTCGCTGACGGCGGTCGCGTTCCTCGTCTCGATCTTCAAGGCCCGCCCGTCGCCGTTCTACGTGATGGACGAGGTCGAGGCGGCGCTCGACGACACCAACACCCAGCGGCTGCTCACCCTGTTCGAGGAACTGAGACAGACCTCACAGCTCATCGTGATCACGCACCAGAAGCGCACGATGGAGATCGCCGACGCGCTGTATGGCGTGTCGATGCGCGGCGACGGCGTCACCCAGGTCGTCAGCCAGCGCCTCCGCGAGAAGGTCTAGGAAGTTCGCCCCTGGCTGGAGTAATGCGGGTCATCTGGGAAACTTCATGGTGTGGACGGTTACCTCGGCATCATCGTGATCGTGGCCATCGTCGCCATATTGGCGGTGGGTGGCCTGTGGCTGCTGTTCCGGCCGAAGGCGAAGGACCTGCCGCCCGCCCCGCCGGCCCCGCCCGAGCCGAAGGCTCCCGTCGTGGAGGAGCCCGCGAAGACGGGGCTGGGCGAAGAGGACGGCGGCACGACGACCACGCTGCCGCCGCCCGCCCCTCCGATCGAAGAGCTGATCAAGGCTCCCGAGATCGAGGTCCCGCCGCCCTCGGCCGGCCGGATGGTGCGGCTGCGTGGCAGGCTCGCCCGTTCGCAGAACGTCCTCGGCCGGGGCCTGCTCGAACTGCTGTCGCGGGACCGGCTCGACGACGAGGTCTGGGACGAGATCGAGGAGACTCTGATCACGGCCGACGTCGGTGTGGCCCCCACCCGTGCGATGGTGGAGGAACTGCGGACGAAGGTGAAGGTGCTCGGCACCCGCACCCCCGATGAGGTGCGCAAGCTGCTGCGCGAGGAACTGCTCACGCAGATCGCGCCGGACCTCGACAGGACCCTGCACACCAAGCCGCACGGGGAGCGGCCGGCCGTCGTCCTCGTCGTCGGCGTCAACGGCACCGGCAAGACCACGACCTCGGGCAAGCTGGCCCGGGTCCTGGTCGGCGACGGAAGGAAGGTCGTGCTCGGCGCCGCCGACACCTTCCGCGCGGCGGCCACCGACCAGCTCCAGACGTGGGGTGACCGCGTCGGCGCGGGTGTGGTGCGCGGCCCGGAGGGCGGCGACCCGGCGTCCGTGGCGTTCGACGCCGTGGCCAAGGGCATCGAGGACAAGGCGGACACCGTCATCATCGACACCGCGGGACGGCTGCACACCAAGACCGGCCTCATGGACGAGCTGGGCAAGGTCAAGCGGGTCATCGAGAAGAAGGCGGCGGTGGACGAGGTGCTCCTCGTCCTCGACGCGACCACCGGGCAGAACGGCATGCGCCAGGCGCAGGTCTTCGCCGAGGTGGTCAACGTCACCGGCATCGCGCTGACCAAGCTGGACGGCACGGCCAAGGGCGGCATCGTGATCTCGGTCCAGCGTGAGCTGGGCGTGCCCGTGAAGCTGGTGGGCCTCGGCGAGGGGCCGGACGACCTCGCGCCGTTCGATCCCGACGTCTTCGTCGACGCCCTGCTCGGCGACTGACACGAGAAAGCGAGGAACACGGCGGCGGGCCGGGATTCCCCGGCCCGCCTCCCGTCAGCTCCGGAGGAAGGCGCGCAGTTCTTCGAGGTGGGGGGCGATGTCGATGCCCCGCTCCGACAGCCAGCGCGGGTCGCCGTAGGTGTCGCGATAGCGCTCGGCGCCGTCGCAGATCAGCGTGACCACGCTGCCGCGCTCGCCCCGCTCCCGCATCTCCCGGATGATCTGCACCGCCGCCGCGATGTTGGTGCCGGTCGAGCCGCCGACCTCCCTGCGGGTGACCTCTCTGACCCAGTGCATGGCCGCGATCGACAGGGCGTCCGGCACCTGGGTCATCCGGTCGATGACCGTCGGCAGGAACGACGGCTCGACCCGCGGCCGGCCGATGCCCTCGATCCGCGATCCGGCGCCGCCGTGCTCCTCGCCCGAGATCCAGGACGGATAGAACGCCGAGCCCTCGGGATCGGCCACGCACAGCCGGGTCTGGTGGCGGCGATAGCGGATGTAGCGGCCGATCGTCGCCGAGGTGCCGCCGGTGCCCGCGCCGACGACGATCCACGCGGGCTCCGGGTGCCGTTCGAGCGCCATCTGCTGGAAGACGCTCTCGGCGATGTTGTTGTTGCCCCGCCAGTCCGTCGCCCGTTCGGCGTAGGTGAACTGGTCCATGTAGTGCCCGCCGGTCTCGGCGGCGAGCCGGTGCGACTCGTCGTAGATCGCTCTCGGGTCGTCCACCAGGTGGCACTTGCCGCCGTAGAACTCGATGATCTCCCGCTTCTCCGGCGAGGTGCTCGCCGGGATCACGGCGATGAACGGCAGGCCGAGCAGCCGGGCGAAGTACGCCTCACTCACGGCGGTGGACCCGCTGGACGCCTCGATGATCGTGGTGGTGGGCCCGATCCAGCCGTTGGCCAGGCCGTACAGGAAGAGGGACCGGGCGAGACGGTGCTTGAGTGAACCGGTCGGGTGCACCGACTCGTCTTTCAGATAGAGGTCGACACCCCAGTGCGAGGGGAGCGGGAACACATGCAGGTGAGTGTCACAGCTTCGGTTGGCGTCGGCCTCGACGGCCTGGATGGCGTCGGCCACCCATGCCCTCGTGACCGGATCGTGCCGATCCAGGTGGTTCATGCCGCCACTCTGGCACGCTCCTCGCCATGAACACCAAGGAGGAGGCACCCGGTTCTGCCGACCTGCGCCTGCGGACCGCCAGTGAAATCTGCCACATTTTACTCCGGATTGAGGCTCCGGTGTTACGCTAATGAGACTTGTTCGGCTTGCGCGTGACCTGGCCGCGCGGGCCTGGTCTTTACGGCGATGACGCTGACCAGGCCGGACGACATTAACACCGTGCTTAGGCCCCAAGCGGCACGATGTCCTTGGCACAACGATGAACGAGCGACCTCGCATGTGTTCCGGCCGGACGGGTAACGGGGGAGAAGTTCCGTAGGGGGAAGAGATGATCTCGACCGACGAGCAGCGGCAGGCATGGTTCGAGCGTGAGGTCGTGCCGGTGACGAGCCAGCTCTACGCGTCCGCCATGCGTCTGACGCGCAACCCCGCCGACGCCGAGGACCTGGTCCAGGAGACCGTCGCGAAGGCGTTCACGTCGTACCACCAGTTCCGCGAGGGCACGAACCTCAAGGCGTGGCTGCACCGCATCCTCACCAACAACTTCATCAACGACTACCGGAAGAAGCAGCGCTCGCCCAAGCTGTCGGCCGCCGAGGAGATCGAGGACTGGCAGCTGGCCGCGGCCGAGTCGCACATGTCGACCGGGCTGCGCTCGGCCGAGATCGAGGCGCTCGACCAGATTCCGGACAGTGTCGTGATGAACGCCCTGCGGGCCCTGCCGGAGGACTTCCGGGTGGCCGTCTACCTGGCCGACGTCGAGGGCTTCGCGTACAAGGAGATCGCCGACCGGATGGGCACTCCGATCGGCACCGTCATGTCCAGGCTGCACCGGGGCCGCCGCCAGCTCCGGGGCATGCTGGAGGACTACGCCCGCGAGGAGGGCGTCGTACGCGTCCCCGAGCAGGTGTGCGCGGCCTGACCCGTGACTGACGGGCCCGTGCGGCGCGCCGGGACGTGGTCCCGCGCCCACGGGCCCCGTATCGGGCCCAGTATCGGGACGCGCTTGGGGGCGCGGCTGGGGGCGCGGTTCAGGCGGCGGCGATGAGGGCGATCGCGCCGAGCGCGAACCCGACTCCGGTGATCTGCACGGGGCTCAGCCGCTCGCCCAGGACGTACCGCGCGAGCAGCAGCGTGCTCGCCGGATAGAGCGACACCAGGACGGCCACCAGGGTCAGCATCCCCCGCTGCGCCGCGAAGAGATAGAGCACGTTGGCGGCCATGTCGAGCACCCCGGCCGCGATCGTCACTGTGAGGCTGCCGGGCACCGGGCGCAGGCTCCTGCGCGTCGCGAGGGCCAGCAGTGCGACAAGCGTGATCGAGGCGATCCTCGCCCCCAGCAGCGGCCACGTGCCGGAGTCGGCCGGGGCCAGCTTGAGCAGCACGAAGAACCCGCCGAAACCCGCTCCCGACACCAGGGCGGCGAGGATCGGACCGGCCTTCGGGCCGCTCGCCCCGCCGTTCGGCTCGCGGCTGACCAGCAGGACGGCGAACAGGCCGAGCGCGACGCCCGCGAGCGCCAGGGCGGACGGCCGGTCGCCGGTGAGGAGGCCGAACAGCACGGGGACGGCCATCGCGGTCGTGGCAGTGGTCGGGGCGATCACGGACATCATTCCGGTGGCCAGGCCGCGGTAGAACAGCACGATGCCGAAGGCGCCGGCGACCCCGGAGGCCATTCCCCAGGCCAGCGCCGCCGTGCTCGCGTGGCCCGGCAGCACCGGGAGGAGGGCCGCGACCAGCAGCAGGCCGCCGAGCTGGGAGAGCACGACGACGGCCAGCACCTTCGACCGCCTGGTGGCGAGACCCCCGAAGAAGTCGGCCGTGCCGAAGATCACCGCGCATGCCGTAGCGAGGGCCACCGCCGTCACAGATCCCCCAAGAGATTGCCTGGATAGTGCAATGAATTGTAATAGGAGATCACTACGCTGTACTCATGGCTGATCCTGCGACGATCACCGCGGCCATCGCCGCGAACGTACGGGGCCAGCGGGCCCACCGGGGGCTGACCCTCGACGAGCTCGCGGCCAGGTCGAACGTGAGCCGCGGCATGCTCATCCAGATCGAGCAGGGCCGCACCAACCCGAGCGTCAACACGCTCACCCGGATCGCCGACGCGCTGGGCGTGACCCTCGCGCGACTGGTGGAGGTCGCCGACACCCCGGTCGTCCGGGTCGTGCACGAGTCCGAGGTGGTGACGTTCCGGCATCCCGGCGGAGGGTCGGCCCGCCTGCTCGTGGGGACGGACGCGCCCGCGATCCTGGAGCTGTGGGACTGGCGGCTCGGGCCGGGCGAGCACCACGACGGCGACGCGCACCCCGCCGGCACCCGCGAGATGCTCACCGTCCTGGAGGGGCGGCTCACGCTGACCGTGTACGGCAGGAGCCACGTCGTGGGGTCCGGCGACGCCGTCGTGTTCAGCGCCGATCGGCCGCACCGGTACGCCAACGAGCACGACGAACCGCTGCGCTTCGTGATGGTGGTCACCGAGCCCCCGAAGCCGCCCGATGTAACAGTGCCGCCCGATGTGACAGTGCCCCCCGATGTCAGAGAGCCGCCCGACGTCTGTGAGCTCCCTGACGCCGGAGAACCCGCACATGACTGACCAGTAAGGGCTGCGTGGTGACGCTTAGTAGTCGATGATTACAGAATGAATCCGCAAGCGCCGCTCCAAGGTTGGGTACATCCCTTTTTGTGCGTGTCTGCTGTGCAGGGGGCGGTGGCCGGTGAGTGAATCGCGAGTCGCGGTGGAAAAACTTCGCGCGGAACTCGCCGCGCTCGGGGTGGCCGACGCCTACGAGATCGGTGACGAGGCTACTCTCTCCGTCTGGATAGGCCTGGTCGTGACCTTCCGTGAGGGCTTTTACCGTTGGCGCGAGGGTGCCGTGAAGTGCCGGCACCTGGGTACGGACCCCGCAGGATGCGCCATCCGGGTGGCTCGCAGGTACGCCGAGCTCAAGGCGGACGTGCCGTCCTGGTGGGAGGAGCTGGAAAAGGTTCTGCGGGGGGGAGCGGCCGGAGGCTATCCGTAGCGTTCGTGGCCCCCCGCCTGCTCCGGGGGGTCGTATGCGGATCGGATCCGTTCTGCTGTCGTTGTTGCTGCTCGGCGGATGTGCCCAGGCCAGGACCGTGTCGGTTTCGGGGGAGCGGGCCGGACCTGCGGGGCCGCATCCGCGCTTCGGCACGCCTCGGCATTTCGACGCCGACCTGCTGCGTTTCCGGCTCGCGGGAACGCAGCGGGGAGCGCCGGGGCCGCGCCTGCCGGCGGTCCCGCCGCCGCGGCACGTCGACTGCAGGCAGCACAAATGCGTGGCGCTGACGTTCGACGACGGGCCCGCCGAATACACCGGGCACGTCCTCGACCTGCTCGCGGCCCACCACGCCCGGGCCACGTTCTTCATCCTCGGGCAGATGATCACGGGCGAGACGCGGGACTTCGTCCGGCGGATGGCCGCCGAGGGCCACGAGATCGGCAACCACTCCTGGGACCACGCCTCGCTGCCGGGGCTGTCGTCCGACGGCCTGCGCCGAGAGCTCGACCGTACGCAGGAGGCCGTGCGGAAGGTGACCGGCGTGACGATGCGGCTCATGCGCCCGCCGTACGGCGCGACGAACCAGGCGGTGGACAACGAGACGAAGCAGACCGGGCTCGCACAGATCCTGTGGGCCGTCGACACCCTCGACTGGCTCAACCGCAACCCCACGGTGATCACCCAGCGCAGCGCCGCGGCCAAACCGGGCGACATCGTGCTCATGCACGACATCCACCCCACCACCGTGCAGGCGCTGCCCCGGTTGCTCGACGAACTCGACCACAAGGGCTTCACGTACGTGACCGTCTCGGAGCTGCTCGGCGAACCCACGCCCGGGAAGAAGTACACCAACCGATGAAGGGCTACGACTTCGAGGGGCCGGCGCTGGAGCTGGGCGCGCTCGTACGCGCGGACGGGGCGGCCGACGCCTCCGAGCGCGTCCGCATCCCGGTGGGCATGATGAACCGGCACGGCCTGGTGGCCGGGGCGACCGGCACCGGGAAGACCAAGACGTTGCAGCTCATGGCCGAGCAGCTCGCCGATCAGGGCGTGCCGGTGTTCCTCGCCGACGTCAAGGGCGACCTGTCCGGGCTGGCCTCGCCGGGGACGCCGGGCGACCGGATCACCCGCCGGGCGGCCGACGTGGGGCAGGACTGGGCGCCGGAGGGCTGCGTGACCGAGTTCTTCTCCCTCGGCGGCGTGGGGGAGGGCATCCCGCTGCGCGCCACCATGAGCGCGTTCGGGCCGACGCTGCTGTCGCGGGTGCTCGAACTCAACGAGACCCAGGAGTCGTCGCTCGGGTTGATCTTCTACTTCGCCGACACAAACGGGCTGCCGCTGCTGGACCTCAAGGACCTGATCGCGGTCATCCGCTATCTGACCGAGACGCCGGAGGCGTTGAGCGGCATCGGCGGGCTGTCGGCGTCCACCGCGGGGGTCATCCTGCGCGCCCTGGTGAACTTC
The DNA here is from genome assembly GCF_014161375.1 of Microbispora sp. H10830. NCBI lineage: Bacteria > Bacillati > Actinomycetota > Actinomycetes > Streptosporangiales > Streptosporangiaceae > Microbispora > Microbispora sp. H10830. The sequence goes on along the minus strand of NZ_JABBWX010000005.1, from coordinate 214,404 downwards.
CAGGCCCAGGGGGCGGAGGCGTTCTTCGGCGAGCCGGAGTTCGACGTGCACGACCTGCTGCGGACCACGCCGGACGGGCGCGGCGTGATCTCCATCCTGGAGCTGCCCGCCGTGCAGGACCGGCCGCAGCTGTTCTCCACGTTCCTGATGTGGCTGCTCGCGGACCTGTTCGAGACGCTTCCCGAGGTAGGCGATCCCGACAAACCGTCGCTGGTGTTCTTCTTCGACGAGGCGCACCTGCTGTTCGAGGACGCGTCCAAGGCGTTCCTCAGGTCGATCACCCAGACCGTGCGGCTGATCCGGTCGAAGGGGGTCGGGGTCTTCTTCGTCACCCAGACGCCCAAGGACGTGCCGGCCGACGTCCTCGCCCAGCTCGGCGCGCGCGTGCAACACGCCCTGCGCGCCTTCACCCCGCAGGACGCCAAGGCGCTGAAGGCGACCGTCTCGACGTTCCCCGCCTCCTCCTACGACCTCGAACGGCTGCTCACCGAGCTCGGCATCGGGGAGGCGGTCGTCACGGTCCTGTCCGAGACCGGGGCCCCGACGCCGGTCGCCTGGACACGGCTGCGCGCGCCGCGGTCGCTCATGGCGCCGTCCGCCCCCGCGGTCGTGCAGGGGGCCATCGCCGCGTCCCCGCTCCTGCCGAAGTACGGCACGGCCGTGGACCGGCAGTCGGCGTACGAGATCCTCGCCGCGCGTCTGGCCCGGCAGCAGGAGCCCGAGCGGGAAGCGCCGGCCGAGAGACCGGCGGAGAGACCGGCGAAGACTCCCAGGCAGTCGGCGCTGGAGGAGATGCTCGCCTCGAAGGAGTTCCGGTCGCTGGCCCGCACCGCCGCGACCGCGCTTGGCCGGGAGATCACCAGGACGATCTTCGGCACGGCGAGACGACGGCGCTGAGCGCGTCCGCGCGGTCCCGCTCCCGGGACTGTCGGTGGGGCGTGCGAAGGTGGGTGGCATGGGTTTCAGCGGGTTCCCTGACGAGGCGCTCATCTTCTACGAGGGCCTCGTCGCCGACAATTCGAAGGCGTATTGGACGGCCCACAAGGAGTTGTACGAGACCGGGGTCCGGGCGCCGATGCTCGCGCTCATGGACGAGCTGGAGCCGGAGTTCGGACCGGCCCACCTGTTCCGGCCGCACCGCGACGTCCGGTTCGCGAAGGACAAGTCGCCGTACAAGACGCATCAGGGGGCCTACTGCGGAGTGGGCGTGGAGGGCGTCGGCTACTACGTGCAGGTCGACGCCGACGGCCTCTACGTGGCGGCGGGCTGGTGGATGCCGGGCGACCAGGTGGCACGCTTCCGCGAGGCCCTGGACGACGACACCGCAGGGCCCCTGCTGGAGGAGATCCTCGCGGCGCTGCCCGATGATCTGACGGTCGGTGGCGATCGGCTCAAGACCCGCCCCCGCGGCACGGCGGAGGACCACCCCCGGCTCGAACTCCTCCGGCACAAGACGCTGCACGCCGGGCGGCGGTTCGAGCCGGAGCCGTGGCTGCACACCCCCGAGACGCTCGACCGGGTCCGCTCGAGCTGGCGGGCGCTGGTCCCGCTGGTCGACTGGCTGCGCCGCCACATCTCCTGACGCCGCCCGCGAAGCGACGGACCCGGATCAGGCGCGGACTTTGACGACCCCGCAACCGATCCGGGCACCGGCGTCGCCGGTCTTGCGCGTGGTCGCGTCCGGGCCCGTGGCGCCGGTGGCGTCGGGCCGGTGGAAGTACCTGTCCGGGATGTGCGCGAAGTTGTCCGGCCCGGCGTGCACCACGAACGCACTGCCGTTGGCGTCGCCCAACTGCTCCAGCGTGAACCTGTCGGTCACGAACGACGCGGAGGCGGTGCCGTCGGCGGCCACCAGCAGCGGTGGCATGTCCCCGGCGCCGTCGCCGTGCTCCCCGGGGCCGAGGTGGCTTCCGGCGCTGGTGAACGCGCTGCCCGTCGCCCGGTCGACCGAGCGCGCGTCGCATACGCCGTTGGCGTGGACGTGGAAGCCGTGGAACCCGGGAGTGAGCCCCCGCACGCTGACGCTGACCCTCGACTTCTTCGCGTCGTACCGCTCGACCCGCACGGTGCCGAGGACGCGCCCGGCGGTGTTCTTGATGACGGCGGTCGCCGACTGACCCGCCGACTCACTGGCCGACTCACTGGCCGACTCACTGGCCGACTCACTGGCCGACTCACCGGCTGACTCACTGGGGCGGGCCTGCGCGGCGGAGGCCGCCGCCATCCCGGCCGACAGCCCCGGCACGGCCGGGGCGGCCGCGGCGGCGAGTCCCAGGGCGAGCCCGGCGGCCAGGGCGAAACGGGTTGTGCGGGGCATGGTCGCTCCTCCTCAGACACTCGTTGCCTGCGACAGCAGAGCACGGCCGGGCGCGGCGGGGAGCGGCACACGACGCCATCCGTAACGGCCGTTTACCCGCTCTTGCCCTGCGGTCCCCGCCGGACTAGGCGGTGACGGGCGCGTCCCAGTCGATGTGGTGCAGGTGGACGGGGGCGAACATCTGCTCGGGGGTCGGCATGGCGGGCCGGTCGCCGGCCTGGCCGGCCTTGGCCTTGTTCTTGGCCGCGGCGTCGCCGCCGACCATCTCCACCCGAGGGCGGCGGAGACGCTCGAACGCCCCGAAAGCCCCGGGCAGCGGAAGGTCGCGCAGGCAGCGGGCCAATTCGACGGCGCTTTCCACCGCCAGAGAGGCGCCCTGCCCGGAGCTGGACGACGGGGCGTGGGCCGCGTCGCCGACGAGGACCATGCGGCCGCGGTGCCAGTGCGGCACCGACGGCATGCGCTCCATCGGGCCGGTGATCATGAGGTCGCCGGGGTCGGTGCCCGCCAGCAGCTTCTCGCCAGGGACGTGACCGGCGTAGAGGTCGCGCAGGCGGGCCAGCCAGTCCGCGGCGGGAACGCGGACGACCTCGGCGTAGGTGAGGGGCTCGGTGCGGGGCAGGCTCGCGAACCAGCAGATCCGGCCGTCGGGCAGCCGCCAGTAGCCGATGAAGGTGCGGCCGAAGGCGAAGTACATCACGCCCGGCTCGGCCCGTACGCCGCCGTCGTCGGCGTAGCCGCCGAAGCTGAGGACCCCGCCGTACTCGGGGCCGGGAGCGCCGGGGTCGATCAGGGTGCGGACGGTGGACCGGATGCCGTCGGCGCCGATCAGCACGTCGGCGGTGGCGGTGGTGCCGTCCGCGAACGTGGCGGTCACTCCCTCGGAGGTCTCCTCGGCGGAGACGAGTCGCTTGCCGTATTCGATGGGCACCCCCGCCGCCACGGCGTGGTCGGCCAGTGCCCGGAAGAGGGCGGCGCGCGGCATCGCCAGGGTGGGCGGCAGGCCGGGGAATCCGCCGAACTCGGCGAGCGGGTTTCCGGCGCCGTCGGCCATCACCACGCCGGGGACAGGCTGACCCACTGCCCGCACCGCCTCGTACGCTCCCACGACGCGCAGCGCGTCGAGCCCGTTCGGGGCCAGGCTGAGCATCGCCCCGACGCCGTCCGCGGCGCTGTCGTGGGCCTCGTGCACGGTCGCCCGGATGCCGGCCCTGGCCAGGGCGAGCGCCGTCACGGGCCCGGCGATGCCGCCGCCGATCACCAACGCGCTGGTCACCTTGCTCATGCTCACCACTCCTCGTCTGCCGCGAGCCGTTGATCGCTCGCAGTAGGAATAGTTGCATTGCAACTAGTTGCTCGTCAACTAGTTCGCTTGAGGCTAGGATCGGGGACATGAGCGCTTCCCTCCGTAGTTCCCCGCTCGCGCTGACCGTGCTGGCGCTGCTGCACCACGAGCCGATGCACCCGTACGCCGTGCAGCGGCTGATCAAGCAGTGGGGCAAGGACCAGGTCGTCAACGTGAGCCAGCGGGCCGGGCTCTATCGCACGATCGAGCGGCTGCACGCCGAGGGGCTGATCGCGGTCCGCGAGACCACCCGCGACCCGGCCTATCCGGAGCGGACCGTGTACGAACTCACCGACGCGGGACGGCACGTCGCCCGCGAGTGGCTCGACCAGATGCTGGCCGTGCCCAAGCAGGAGTTCCCGCAGTTCCCCGCCGCACTGTCACACCTGATGATGATTCCGCCGGAAGACGCGCTGCTGCTGCTTGAACGCCGTGCCGAGCGGCTGGCGGAGACGAGGGCGGGCCTGGAGACCGCCCTGGCGGCGCAGACGGGCGACCTGCCCAGGGTCACCGCCATCGAGAGCGAGTACATGCTCGCGGTCACCGACGCGGAGGAGCGCTGGCTCCGGTCGGTCGTGGACGACCTGCGCGCGGGCCGGCTGACCTGGCCCACAGGAGACACAGGAGACACAGGAGACAAAGGAGACTCCTGACCAAAGCACGAAGCCCCCGCCGATCGTTCGGCGAGGGCTTCGGCGCCCGGCCCGCACACGGGCCGGGGCGGGATCAGCTGCCGCGCTTGGCGCGGGCGGCGGCGCGGCCACGGCTGGACGCGTCGAGGACGACCTTGCGGATGCGCACGGTCTCCGAGGTGATCTCCACGCACTCGTCGTCGCGGATGAACTCCAGGGCCTGCTCCAGGGACAGGACGCGCGGCGGGATCACCTTCTCGGTCTCCTCGCTGGTGGAGGAGCGCATGTTGGTGAGCTTCTTCTCCTTGGTGATGTTCACGTCCATGTCGTCGGAGCGGGAGTTCTCCCCGATGATCATGCCCTCGTACACCTCGGTGCCGGGGGAGACGAACAGCGTGCCGCGCTCCTGCAGGTTGAGCATGGCGAACGCGGTGACCTGGCCCGCGCGGTCGGCGACCAGCGAGCCGTTGTTGCGGGTGCGCAGCTCGCCGAACCACGGCTCGTACGTCTCGAACACGTGGTGCACGAGGCCGGTGCCGCGGGTCTCGGTGAGGAACTCGGTGCGGAAGCCGATCAGGCCGCGCGCCGGCACCAGGAACTCCATGCGGATCCAGCCGGTGCCGTGGTTGGTCATGTGCTCCATGCGGCCCTTGCGTACGGCCAGGAGCTGGGTGACGGCGCCCAGGTACTCCTCCGGGCAGTCGACCGTGAGGCGCTCGACCGGCTCGTGCACCTTGCCGTCGACGACCCTGGTCACGACCTGCGGCTTGCCGACGGTCAGCTCGTAGCCCTCGCGGCGCATCTGCTCCACGAGGATCGCCAGGGCCAGCTCGCCGCGGCCCTGCACCTCCCAGGCGTCCGGGCTCTCGGTGGGCAGCACGCGCAGCGAGACGTTGCCGACCAGCTCCTTGTCGAGACGGTCCTTCACGAGGCGGGCGGTGACCTTGGCGCCCTTGACCTTGCCGACCAGCGGGCTGGTGTTGGTGCCGATCGTCATGGAGATCGCCGGCTCGTCGACCGTGATCAGCGGCAGCGGGCGCGGGTCGTCGGGGTCGGCCAGCGTCTCACCGATCATGATGTCCGGGATGCCGGCGATCGCGATGATGTCGCCCGGCCCGGCCTCCTCGGCGGGCTTGCGCTCCAGCGCCTCGGTCATCAGCAGCTCGGAGATCTTGACGCGCTGCACGCTGCCGTCGGTGCGGCACCACGCGACCTGCTGGCCCTTGCGGATCGTGCCCTGGTGGACGCGGCACAGCGCGATACGGCCCAGGTAGCTGGAGGCGTCGAGGTTGGTGACGTGGGCCTGGAGCGGCGCGGACGGGTCGTAGACCGGCGCCGGGATCGTGTTCTTGATCGTCTCGAACAGCGGCTCCAGGTCGGGGGAGTCCGGCATGCCGCCGTCGGCGGGGCGCTCCAGCGAGGCCCGCCCGGCCTTGGCAGAGGCGTACACGATCGGGAAGTCGATCTGCTCCTCGGTGGCGTCGAGGTCGATGAACAGCTCGTACACCTCGTCGACGACCTCGGCGATGCGGGCGTCCGGCCGGTCCACCTTGTTGATGCACAAGATCACCGGCATCTTCGCGGCGAGCGCCTTGCGCAGCACGAAGCGGGTCTGCGGCAGCGGGCCCTCGGAGGCGTCCACCAGCAGCACCACGCCGTCCACCATCGACAGGCCGCGCTCGACCTCGCCGCCGAAGTCGGCGTGGCCGGGCGTGTCGATGATGTTCAGGGTCATGCCGCCGTGCCTGACCGCGGTGTTCTTCGCGAGGATGGTGATCCCCTTTTCGCGCTCCAGGTCGTTGGAGTCCATGACCCGCTCGTCGACGTCCTGGTTGGCCCGGAACGCGCCGGACTGCCATAGCATGGCGTCGACCAGCGTGGTCTTGCCGTGGTCGACGTGCGCGATGATCGCGATGTTCCGCAGGTCGTCGCGGGTGTTCATAGGCATAGTGAAGTTCTCGCTCTGGTTCGTCGGGGTGTCGTCCGCGTCCCGGGACCGAAGCGAGACGCACATCCGCCGCATGACACGGCCCAGCCATTTTAGTTGATCCCGATCGCCGCTACACGCCGCCGCCATAAGGGACCCTCGATGGCAACGCCGTCGGCGCGAGTCGCATTCCATCCTGTCTAAAGGCTTGCCGTTCGGGCAGGTGAGCCGGCTGTGACGGATGAAGGTCTCGTGCTGCTGATCGCCTGGGCCGAGTTGCTCGTGCCGATCCTCGTCCTCGCCTACCTCCTGCTGCGGCGGCGCACATGATCGCGTCGGCTCGGCTGGCGCCGCTCGCCCTCCTGACGGCACTCCTGCTGTCCGCCTGCGTCAGCCCCGCGTGGGACGACCACGACTACGCGCTCAAGGCCGGGAAGACGGCCGAGTCGGCCGTCTCGGCCGTGCGCTTCGCCCGCTCCGCCGTGGCGTACCGCGACCGGATGACCGGGCCGTACGCCGAGGTCGTGCTGACCGAGGCGGTGCAGGACCTGAGCAGCGTGAACGACCAGTTCGGCGGAGTGCAGCCGCCCTCGGACGCCTCCGACCGGATCAGGGACGAGGTGCTGCGCCTCACCAAGAAGGCCGAGAGCGAGGTGGAGGACCTGCTCATCCAGGCGCGCCGCGACGGGGTGAAGGACCCGAAGGCGGCCGCACGGGAGCTGGACAGGCTCGCGAGCGAGCTGAGCGACTTCGCGGAGAAGCACAAGTGAAGAAACTGATCGCGGTCACGCTCGGCATCCTGACGGCCTTCGGCGGCTTCGTGGACATCGGCGACCTGGTCGCCAACGCCGTCGTGGGGTCGAGGTTCGGGATGTCCCTCGCGTGGGTGGTGGTCGTCGGCATCGTCGGGATCTGCGTCTTCGCCGAGATGTCCGGCAGGATCGCGGCAGTGTCGCAGCGGCCGGTCTTCGACCTCGTCCGCGAGCGTATGGGGCCCCGCGCCGGGCTGGTCAACCTCGGCGCGTCGTTCTTCATCAACGTGCTCACGCTCGCGGCCGAGATCGGCGGCGCCGCGCTCGCGCTGGAGCTGGTGACCGGTCTCAACTATCTGCTGTGGGTGCCGCCCGTGGCCCTGGTCGCCTGGCTGGTGATGTGGCGGGTGAAGTTCGAGACCATGGAGCGCGTCTTCGGGCTGGCCGGACTCGCGCTCGTCGTGTTCATCGTCGCGCTGTGGCGGCTCGGGCCCGACTGGGGCGAGCTGACCACGCAGCTCGTCCAGCCGCCGCAGGACGAGGGCGTGCCGACCTACCTCTACTACGCGATCGCGCTGCTCGGCGGGGCGATGACGCCGTACGAGGTGTTCTTCTTCTCGTCGGGCGGTGTCGAGGAGAAGTGGACGCGCAAGGATCTGGTGACGGCGCGGGCCAACGTGTTCGTCGGCTTCCCCCTCGGCGGCGTGCTGTCGCTGACGATCGCGGCGTGCGCGGCGACCGTCTTCATGCCGGTCGAGGCCGAGCCCGACTCGCTCGGGCAGATGGTGCTGCCGGTCGCCGAGGGACTGGGCAAGATCGGGCTGGGGTTGGTGATCCTCGGGGTGTTCGCGGCCACGTTCGGCGCGACGCTGGAGACCGCCCTGTCGTCGGGCTACTCGCTGAGCCAGTATTTCGGCTGGCAGTGGGGCAAGTATGTGGTGCCGGGCCGCGCCGCCCGGTTCCACGTGACCGTGCTGGCCTCGGTGATCGTCGCGACCGCGCTGATCCTCACCACCATCGATCCGATCAAGGTGACCGAGTATTCGCTGGTCTTCTCGGCCGCGGCCCTTCCCCTCACCTACCTGCCGGTTCTCATGATCGCAAACGATCCCGACTACATGGGGGAGAAGGTGAACGGCAGATTCAGCAACGTGCTGGGAAGTTTCTACATGGTGCTGCTTCTCGTCGTGGCGCTCGCGGCCATCCCCCTGATGCTCGCGACGAAGGCGGGACAGTGACGGCCCGGTACGCGAGGAGGTGAATGGTCAGTGAGTGAGCCGGCACGGGTGCTGCACGCCCGCCTGCACCTGCTCGACCGGCAGGTCGTCAGGGAGAGCGACGACCGCCTGCTGTGCAAGGTGGACGACCTGGAGGTGCGGCCGGGCGACCGGCCGTACGTCACGGCGATCCTGTCGGGGCCGCTGGCGCTCGGTCCGCGGCTGGGCGGCCTGCCGGGATGGCTGATGACCGAGACCGACCGGCTGTTCCGGAGGGAGGAGCGGCCGGGGCCGTACCGCATCGAGATGAGCGTGGTGACCGGGATCGGCAGCGCCGTACGGGTGGCCGGCGACCGGCAGGACCTGGCACTGGAGCGCTGGCTGACCAGGAACGTCGTCAGCCGGATCCCGGGAGCGGCAGGCAGAGAGGAGCAGGACGCGCCGGAGAAGACCCTCCAGGTGCGGGAGAGGTGGGAGGACGGGCCCGACACCATGCGGCTCGGCGGACTGCTCGGCCGCACCGTCCGCGGGCCGTCGGGGGAGGTCGCCGGCGACACGGTGGACGTCCGCCTGGTCCAGGACGGGCCGCTGCTCGCGGAGGTCCAACAGGCGTTCCGGCTGGCCGGGCTGCTGATCGCCCGGCGGCGTGCCGGGCAGCTCTTCGGGTACGAGCGGGGCCCCGGGCTGTGGCGGCCGTCGCTGCTCGGCGCCCTCGTGCGGCGCATGCACGGCGAGATCCGGTACGCCGAGTGGGACCAGATCGAGTCACTCGACGACGAGGAGGTCAGGCTGGGGGTGGCCTGGGACCGGCTGCGCTCGACGGCCGACCTGTGAGAGATCCCCGTCGCACAGGGGGTGAAGCGGTGGGAAATAAGGTCGGGGGCATGGCTCTCGCTGCTGCTTTCGGGGCGATGCTGCGCACGGCGGACGGTGTCCGCATCGACGCGGCGCACACGCCCAACGGCTCCCTCGGCCCTGCTTCTCTCGATCTGGGAATCGTGGTCGCGCACGGCTTCACCGGCACGTGGAGAGGGCCGGACACGCGGCGCATCGTGCACGTCCTGTCGAGGTTCGGCGGCGTGGTGTCGTTCGACTTCCGGGGGCACGGCCGCTCCGGCGGCCGGTCCACGGTGGGCGACCTGGAGGTCCTCGACGTGGACGCGGCGGTCAAACACGCCCGCGCCATCGGCTACCGCCGGATCGCCACGGTCGGCTTCTCGATGGGCGCCGCGGTGGTCGTCCGGCACGCCGCGCTGCACCGGGGCGTGGACAGGGTGGTGTCGGTGAGCGGCCCGGCCCGCTGGTACTACCGGGGCACCAAACCCATGCGCCAGGTCCACTGGGCGATCGAACGCTGGCACGGCCGGCTGGCGGCCCGGCTGGCAAAGCGCACCAGGATCGCGGGCGGCGGATGGGACCCCGTCCCGCTCCCGCCGTACGAGGCGGCGGCCTTGGTCGCGCCCACACCGCTGCTGATCGTCCACGGCGACAGCGACCCGTTCTTCCCCACCGAGCACGCCTACCAGTTGTACGAGTGCGCCGCCGAGCCGAAGGAGTTGTGGATCGAGCCCGGCTACGGCCACGCGGAGGCGGCGGCCACCCCTGACCTGGTCCGGAAAATTGGTCACTGGATCTCGCGAACCAAAACCCGATAAGGGTCGTCTATACGGGTTGTGCGGATTCGGAACCCCTCCATCCGCGCCGCCGATTGGGGGATCGGCGCACACCTTCACACGGTGTGGCCCAGCGTCGCGGGGGCGCGCTGGGCGGTTTCACCGGCCCGGTGCGGCACGCGCGCCGTACCGGGCCGGAGGGACGCGTTCCGCCCACGCGTTCAGCCCAGGCGGGCGATGGACTTGGTCTCCAGGTAGGCCGACAGGCCCTCGGGTCCGAGCTCCCGGCCGAGGCCGCTGGCCTTGAAGCCGCCGAACGGCGTGTTCGGGTCGAGCGTGTGCATCATGTTGACGCCGTAGGTGCCGGTACGCACGCGGCGGGCGACGTCCATCCCGCGGTCGGTGTCGGCGGTCCAGACCGAGCCCGACAGGCCGTAGTCGCTGTCGTTGGCGATCCGCACCGCGTCCGCCTCGTCCTCGTACGGGATCACCGTCAGCACCGGGCCGAAGATCTCCTCACGGGCGATGCGCATGTCGTTGGTGGCCCCGGCGAAGACGGTCGGGGCGACGTACCAGCCCCGGTCGTACGGCCGGTCGAGGCCGCCGACGACGGGCTTGGCGCCCTCCTCGATGCCCGTCCTGATGTAGCCCTCGACCCGTTCCTGCTGCCGCCTGGCCACCAGCGGCCCGATCCCGGTGGCCGGGTCGGCGGGGTCGCCCACCTGCTGGCTCGTCACCATCTCGGCGACGGCCTGGACGACCTCGTCGTAGCGGTTGCGGGAGGCGAGGATGCGGGTCTGCGCGACGCACGCCTGGCCGTTGTTCATCAGCGAGGCCATCGACAGGAAGCCCATGGCCGAGGGCAGATCGCAGTCGTCCAGGATGATCGCGGCCGACTTGCCGCCGAGTTCGAGCGTGCAGCGCTTGAGCTGCTCGCCGCAGATCGCCGCGATCCTGCGGCCGGCGGCGGTCGAACCGGTGAAGGCGACCTTGTCGACGTCCGGGTGGGAGACCAGGTGCTCGCCCGCCTCGCGGCCGGCCGCGACGATGTTGACGACCCCGGCGGGGATGCCGGCCTCCTTGATCATCTCGGCGAGCAGGTAGGAGTCGAGCGGCGTCTCGGGGGCGGGCTTGAGCACCACGGTGCAGCCCGCGACGAGCGCCGGGGCCAGCTTGGTCATGGTGACGAACTGGGGGACGTTCCAGGGGACGACGGCCGCCACCACGCCGACCGGCTCGCGCCGGACGATCACCGGGCCGAACAGGCCGGGCCGCTCCTCCTCCTCGGGGAGCGTCGCGCCGAGGCCGGCGAAATACCTGAGCATGCCCAGCGGCTGCGGCGCCTGGGCGAGCTGGGAGAACGTGATGGGAGAGCCCATCTCGGTGGTGATGATCCCCGCCATCTCGGCCTGGCGCGCCTCGTAGACGTCCGCCAGCCGTCCCACGATCGCCGCGCGCTCGGCCATCGTCATCCGCGGCCAGGGCCCGTTGTCGAAGGCGTCCCTGGCGGCCGCGACGGCCCGGTCCATGTCGGCGGCGGTGCCGTCCGGCACGCGGCCGACGACCTCCTCGCTGTGGGGAGAGATCACCTCGATCGTGCCCGTGCCCGCGGGGGCCACCCAGTCGCCCCCGATGAACAGCGTGTCGTGCTGCAGCATGCCTGCCTCCTGATCGGGCGCTTCTTCGCGCACTCTGTCAGACCGACCCATCTCAGACCGAACCATGTTCTGATCGGCCTTGGCAAGAGCTGCCGGGGTCCGGCCCGCGCCGGGCGGCGCGGGCCGGACCGCGGGTCCTACGGCAGCGCTCGCCTGAGGAGATGCGCCATGGCCCGGCGGACCAGATCCGTCCGCATCGCCTGAGTCGTCGCGCCCTCCGCGCCGAAGCCGAAGTAAACCGTGTCCTTCGTGGTGATGCCCGCGCCGTCGTCGAGCGTGCGGTCGCTGCGCGCCCAGTCGTTCAGCGCGGTCGCCGAGCCGGGAGGCGGCCCGGCGACGGTCCAGCCGCCCAGGTCGTCCTCGAACGAGGTCTCCGCGACGGTCGCGCCGTCGGCCCTGACGGCCACGTCGTCCAGCCACACACCGAGGCCCTGGGTCCCCCAGTCGCTGATGTAGGAGATCGACACCTCGACCTTCTTGCCCGCGTACGCCGTCAGGTCCACCGACCACTGCTGCCAGCCGTTCGACGAGCCGGTGGCCGCGTGCCACGCGCCGGTCGTGCCGGTGGCGGTGCAGGACGACGCGCCGTCGTACGTCTGATAGTGGGCGGTGAACGGATGGATGTCCACCCAGCCGGCGGCGCAGCTGTCGCCCGCCTCCTGCGAGGTGTGCCCGTTGGCGTCGGGCAGCGTCGTCCAGTCGTCCTGGCCCGCCGTGTGCGCCTCGACGGTCAGGAAGTCCCAGTTCGGCTCGGTGTTGTACGACGTCCAGAACGACAGCTCGCCACTGGTCTTGCCGGTGAGGTCGATCGTCCTCGTGAGGCGCTTGTAGGACACGTCCGCCTGGCCGCTCTGCACGTCCCAGGAGCCGGTGCGCGGGCTGAACGGCGATCCCGCGCCGTACTGCCACTTGAGCGGGGCCGAGCTGGCGAACTGCGGGAACCGGTCGGCCGGCAGGACCGAGGAGGTCGTGACGAACGAGGAGGTGTGGTCCTGGTTCCCGGGCGAATCGCCGCCGTTGAGCGTGCCGGTGAAGCCGGCGAAGGCGCCGCCGGCGCCCCGCAGCGGCAACGTGTTCCCTCCGGCGTCCTGGCCGCCGCCCTCCACGTAGGTGTAGGCGCCCAGGTAGTACTGCACGAAGTCGTTGCTCAGCGAGAGGCACGGCGGCTTGCTCAGGGTCGTGCACTCGGGTTGCGCCGGGTAGTCCGGCTCGTACCAGTAGGAGCCGTTCGTGTTCTGGGCGTACAGCGCGTACTTGCCGGTGGAGAGCAGCTTGCCGCCCTCGTTGAGGTAGTCGCGGAACGCCAGCTCCAGGGACTCGGCCAGATTGGCGGCGCTGCCGCCGGGCTGCCCGGACGCGCGGGGGATGATGTCGTCGCCGGTCTCCCAGACGACGGCCTTGTAGTGGCTGAGGACCCCGAGCGGGTGGGGCGCCTTGCGGCCGTTCTTGTCCACGTCGTACACGTCGGAGGAGTAGCCGGCCTCCGCGAGCGCCTTGGCGTAGTCGTCGGCGTACTTCGCCTCCGTGACGCCCTGGGCCGGGCTGATGCCCGTGACGTCCTCCGCCGCGACGATCAGGACCTTGCCGCCGATGTCCGTGGCGACCTTGTAGGTGAACTCCTCGCTCTTCTTCGTGAGCGAGCGGAACCACACCTTCACGGTGTCGCCGGCTTTCGCGCCCTTGACCGTGCCCCTGAGCTGGTGGAAGTAGGTGTCGTAGCCGTCGCCGTACCGCTCTCCGCCCTTCCACTCGGAGGTCGGGACGATCTTGGTGTGGCCGCCGTTGATCTGGTATTCGAGGAACACCGGCCCGAGCTTGCGCTTGGCGTCCACCTGCACGACCTGGTCGGCGCCGTAGCTGACGTCGAACGGGTCCACGACGAAGTCGGGCACCGTGTTGCCGAGGTGGCTGACCGGCTCGCTCGGGTTCGGCGCCGACTTCAGGACGTCGAGCGCGAAGGGAAGCTGTTTCTCGAACTCGGCCTGCACCGCCGCCTCGTCGTCCGGGAAGACGAAGCCGCAGCCGTCGCAGCCCTCTTCCAGCTCCGGTGTCCAGGCGAGCGTGCCGTACGCCTTGTGGGCGTGGTCGGTGGTCTCGCCGTTCGTCGTGTAGAGCTCGGCGCCGACCCCCGGGTCGAAGCCGGGGACGGCCGGATTCTCGTCGGTGCCGGTCAGCGCCAGGTAGACGGGGTCGTCCGCGGTCTTCGTCTCGACCTGCCAGCCCTCGGGATACAGCAGCAGCGGGCCGTAGGAGTGGTAGTTGACCTGTGCCTTGAAGCGCAGCCGCTTGAGCAGGCCGTCCATGGCCCGGGTCTCGGGCTCCGACATCGCGCCGGTGCCGCGGTAGGTCTCGCTGCTGAGGACGCTGGAGGAGCCCTCTTCGTCGTACCCCCAGCGGGTGGGGAAGTTGCGGTTGAGGTCGACGCCGTCGTTGCCCGTGATCTGGCCGTCGCCGTCGTTGTCCCGCAGGTTCTTGCGCCAGAGCCGGTTGCCCTCGGTGAAGGTGAAGTCGTAGCCGTCGGGGTTGGCGACCGGTACGAACCACACCTCGGTGGTGGTCAGCAGCCGGCCGACGTCGGATGTGCCCTTGTTGGCCACCAGATACTTCAGCAGCCGCATGTCGACCTCGGTCGCGATCCACTCACGGGCGTGCTGGGTGGCCGAGTAGAGCACCGACGGCTTGACGCCGTCGGGCAGCACCCGGGCCAGCTTCGTCAGCTTCAGCGCGAGGATGTCCTTCCCCTGGAGGGTCTTGCCGATCGTCTCCAGCTTCGCGATGTCCTTGTTGGCGTCCGCGATGGATCGGAGCTGGTCGGCGATCCCGCCCTTCTCCGAGTAGGACTTCCAGACGGTGTATCCGCCCGCCGCCTGCGCCTTCGCGGCCTGCGACTGCGTCTGGCCCTGCGGGTTGCGCACCGGCTGGGGCCGGTAGCCGAGGATCTGGAGCTTCTTGAGCTCGGCGGGGGTCGCCGTCAGTTCGACGTGCTCCTTGTCGCCCGCGAGGTGCCGCTGGACGACGTCGAAGCCCTTCTGGGTCAGCGTGCCCGAGGTGCCGGGCGCGCTGTCGAGCTGGTAGAGGTCGGCTTGGTCCCCTGGGGGGAGCGGGTCGCCCTGGCCGGCCTGTGCCGGGGAGACCGGCAGCAGGAGCGCCGCGCCGAGAGCCGCGGCGGCCAGAATCGAGACGATCTCTCGTCGGGACATCGGTGAGCCCTTCGTGGGGGGTGACGATCTCCCGAATCTCTGTCGGGGGCAAATCGCGTTCAAGTGCGGTAAGGCGACGCGTAAGTCTCGAATTGGTCACAGCGCGGGGAATCCGGCGGTTGTCCGCTTTGGACCCAAGAGTTTCACCTGTTCCGGTAGCAGACGTAAAGATCGTCTTCTATAGTTTCAGGCCGAATCCGAGTGGAGGTCGCGTGCGGTCGGGACGCTGGGCCAGGCTGGCGGTGGTCACCACCGCGCTGCTCGTCGCGCCGTCCGTCTCGGGCGCCGTCTCGGGTGCGCTCACCGCCGAGGCCGAGCCGGACCAGCAGGCCAAGCTCCGCAAGCTCACCCAGGAGGCCGCCGCACTCCAGAAGGAGTACCGCGGCGAGATCCTCAGCCTCGATGACGCGAAGAGGGCCGCGCAGAAGGCGTCCGGCAGGGTCAAGAAGCTGAAGGGAGACCTGCTCGCGGCCCAGCGGCAGGTGGCCGCGTTCGCCCAGACCTCGTACATGAGCGGAGGCGCGGACGCCTCCCGGCTCTTCTCCCTGTCGGTCGACCCGAGCGCACTGGCGACGCTGGCCTATCTCGGCAACGCCAGGACCGAGCGGCTCAATAGCGTCAAGGATCTCGTCGCCAAGCAGAGGAAGGCGGCCGCCTCGGCCGCCGACGAGATCGACAAGCTGCAGGCCCACATCAAGGAGCTCAAGTCGAGACGCGGCGAGATCGAGCGGCTGATGGCCAGGTATGGCTTCCAGACGCCCGACGCCGGCAGCGGCCTGACCCAGCGCCTGATCACCGTACGCAACGCGATCATGTCGCAGTTCCCGATGCCCTTCAGCGTGGGCTGCCTGCGGCCCGGCGACCCGGGAGAGCACGGCAAGGGCCGGGCCTGCGACTTCATGATGAGCAGCGGTGGCCGCATGCCCGACGCCGTGGCCAAGGAGCGCGGAGACGCTCTGGCGCAGTGGTGCATCCAGCACGCGAGCGAGTACGGGATCATGTACATCATCTGGCAGCAGCGCTATTACGACATGCGTACGCGTGCCGGTTGGCGGATGATGTCGGACCGCGGCGGCATCACCGCCAACCACTACGACCACGTTCACGTGTCGGTGCTCTGAACCTCCAGGAACTTCCGCAGCCAGTGGTAGGACGCCTTCGGGGTGCGCTGCTGGGTCTCGAAGTCGACGTGGACCAGTCCGAACCGCTGGTGGTAGCCCTCTGCCCACTCGAAGTTGTCCAGCAGTGACCAGACGAAGTAGCCCCGCAGGTCCACGTCCGCCTGGCGCATCGCCGTGATGTGGCCGTCGAGGTAGGCGATCCGCTCCTGGTCGTCCAGGCCGTCGTACGAGCAGCCGTTCTCGGTGATGTAGACGGGCGGCAGCGCGTCGCCGTACCGCGCCTTGAGGGAGTCGAGCAGTTCGCGCAGGCCGTCGGGGACGACGGGCCAGCCGAACGCGGTGGTGGGTACGCCGGAGATCTCCTCGAACCGGAACGGCAGGCCGTCCCCGCCGGGCCCGCCGATTCGTGTGGGGTTGTAGTAGTTGATCCCGAGCCCGTCGAGGGGCTGGGCGATCGCCTCCAGGTCGCCGGGCTTCACGGGGATCTCGACGCCGAACGCCGAGAGATCGGGGTAGGCGCCGGTGAGGATCGGGTCGTTGAACAGCCGGTTGTGCAGAATGTCGTAGGTCTCGGCGGCGGCCAGGTCCTCGGGGGAGTCCGAGACGGGCCAGACCGGGGTGCAGTTGTTGGTGATCAGCACCTGCTCCGCCCCCGCCGCGCGCAGCGCCAGTGTGGCCAGGCCGTGCCCGAGCAACTGGTGATGGGCCACCGGCAGCGCGTCGAACATGAGCGCCCTGCCCGGGGCGTGTATGCCCAGGCCGTATCCCTCCACCATGTGGACGAACGGCTCGTTGAGCGTGATCCACATGCGTACGCGGTCGGCCAGCCGCTCGGCCACGACGGCGGCGTAGTCGGCGAAACGGCGGGAGGTGTCCCGGTTGAGCCAGCCGCCCTCGTCCTCCAGCGCCTGCGGCAGGTCCCAGTGGAAGAGCGTCGGCACGGGAGCGATGCCGCGCTCGCACAACGCGTCCACGAGACGGTCGTAGAAGTCGAGCCCGGCCTGGTTCACCAGGCCGGCGCCGGTGGGCATCACCCGCGGCCAGGCGATGGAGAAGCGGTAGGCGTTAACGCCGAGACCGGCCATCAGCGCCACGTCCTCGGGGTAACGGTGGTAGTGGTCGCAGGCCACGTCGCCCGTGTGCCCGTCGCGGACCTTTCCCGGCGTGTGGGAGAAGGTGTCCCAGACGGAGGGCCTTCTGCCGTCCTCGTTCACCGCTCCTTCGATCTGGTAGGACGCGGTGGCCGTACCCCAGAGGAACATCGTGCCGCCTCTCTCAGCTAATATGAGGAGAACTCATGTTAGCTCGGTTGTCCGAAAAGCGGGAGAGAATGGCGGAATGACAACAGGGGGAGCGTTGCGCCGACGGCCAGCACAGCGCCGCAGTCAGGAGCGGGTCGAGCGCATGCTGGACGAGTGCGCCCTGCTGCTCGACGAGGTGGGGTACGCCGCCCTGACCACCAAGGAGGTCGCCCGCCGGGCCGAGGTGCCGATCGGGACCTTCTACCAGTTCTTCACCGACAAGCAGAGCCTGGTCCGCGCGCTCGCGCTGCGGAACCTGGAGGCGTACCTGGACCGGATCGCGTCCCGGCTGGCCGCCGCGCCGCTGTCCGACTGGACCGGCGTCGTGGACCTGGTCGTCGACGAGTTCGTGCGCATGAAGCGGACCACGCCCGGCTTCGGTGTGGTGGACTTCGGCGAGGTGCTCGCCGCTCCCGGCGGCCCCGCCCTGCCCGGCACCCAGCGGATGCTCGACGAGGCGCTGGAGAACAACGTGGTCGTCGCCGACCGCCTGCGCTCCCTCATCGTGGACCTGCTCGGCGTGGCGCCCGGCGACGGCCTGTCCCGCGCCTTCGTCGTCGCCGTGGAGGCCGCCGACGCCGTGCTCAAACTGGCCTTCCGCGCCCACCCCGACGGCGACCCCGACCTCATCGCCGAATGCAAACGCCTCGTCCGCCGCTACCTTTCTGACCACCTTCAGTAGGCCCCATGGAGACCGGCTGAAGGACTTGGGGCCGGAGCCGAAGCAGCGTCGGCTAGGACCGGAGGATCGCCTTCGCCTTGTCGAGGGCCGGGTCCTTGCCGGTGGACGCGTCCGCCGCGGTCAGCGGCGCGTAGTGGTCCGGTGGGACACCGACGCCGTCGACGATCTCGCCGTTCGCGCCGATGACGTGCTGCGACGGCAGTCGGATCAGGGTGTTGTCGTCGAGCGCGTACAGGTGGGCGGGACCGGAGTTGACTCCCGCCGTGCGGGTGCCCACGAGGGTGCCCAGGTGAAGGTCCTTGACGCCCGTCGCGAACATCTCACACGCGGAGGCGCAGCCGTCGTCGGTGAGGGTGACCATGGGCAGGTGCAGCAAGGGGGTGTTGTCGTTGACGGGCTGGGGGTCGCAGGTGCCGCCGGCGTCGCAGAAGGAGACGGCCGCGGCGCCGTGGACGAACGCGCCCATCAGTGTGTTGCCCTCTTCCCCGACTCCGCCGTGGTTGCCGCGCAGGTCGAAGATGACGCCGGTGAGCTTGGTGGTCGCCTGGAGGCCGGCGATCGCCTTGAGGGCTTCCTGGGCGACGCCCGGGTAGAAGGCGTCGAAGCGGATGTCGGCGATGCTGCCGGCCACCAGGGTGGCGGTCACGTGCGGCTGAGGTTGCGCGGGCAGCGGTCCGGGGGTGACGCGCACGTGCAGGGTCCGGCCGGTGGCGGGCCGTCGTACGGTGAGGGTCACCGGGGTGCGCCGGGGGTACGCCGGATGGAGCGAGTCCACGACTCCCGGGTTGAGCAGGCCGTTGGTGAAGACCGGGACGCCGTTCACCGTCTCGATGACGTCTCCGGGCCTGAGCTTGGCCTTGGCGGCGGGGGTGCCGGTGCCGACCGTGGTGAGGAAGAGCGGCCCGGTGAAGTCCGGGGCGGTCTCGGCCGGGGGGAGGAGCCTGTTCAGGCCGATGCCCAGGCCCCACGGGTGGGCGCCCTGCGGGGCACCCGGATCGCCGGGGGAGTAACCGGCGTGGTTGTCATGCAGGGCGGCGAACATCCCCTGGATCGCGGCTCCGGCGAGCGAGGAGCGCAGCCCCTGGTCGTCCGGCACCGCGTCCAGCACCTCCTGGAGCCGCCGGCTGAAGAGCTGCCAGTCCTTGTCGCGGTCGCCCGTCAGCGCCGGCAGTACGGCGCCCGGCCGGTCGACACCGCGCTTGCGGAGCTCCCGGACGACGGCCTGGAAGGCGTATTGAAGCAGCGGGCGGTCGTCGAGCCGGGCACCGCCGTAGTAGTTGTCGAAGATGCAGCGGTACACCTGCTCCACCGTGCTGACGGAGGTCGGGGCCGGGTCCTGCGCGGGCGGCTGGGGTTTGGCCGGGTCGTACGGTACGCAGGCCGCCGGCCTGTCGGCATGCTGCGCGGCCGTCGACGGGCTGGCGGACGCGGTCAGGCCGGTGACGAGAACGCTGCCGGCGACTACGGCGATTCCGGTCGCGGCCAGCGCGCGCCGCTGCCGGGACAGCCCGATGCGGCGGTTGCCGGCCCTGCGGCCGGCCGATGGGGCTTCGGCGGACGAGGGTTCCGCCGGTGTGTTGTTCATGCGGAGTGCTCCTGAACTCGCGTCGATCGTGCCGTGGACGTCGCCGCGGTCGGTGCGGCGGCGATGACGGACGTTCTACGCGACGGGCGGTTTCACGGCGGTTGCGTCGCCGCTACGGGAAAGCCGACCGTGACGACCAGGCCGCCCTCGGGTCGTGGAACGACGGTGAGGCCGGCGTCGTGGGCGGATGCGATGGCCGAGACGATGGACAGGCCCAGGCCGAACCCCTGGGACGACCCGCGGCGGCCGGTACGGGCCGGGCCGAGGCGCTGGAAGGGCAGGAGGATCCGCTCGACGGCGTCCGCGGGCACGACGGGGCCGGTGTTGGCGACCGTGAGGACGGCGCGTCCGGCCTGAGTACCGGTGGTGACGTCCACCTCCCCGCCGGGCACGTTGTAGCGGATCGCGTTGTCCAGCAGATTGGCTACCAGCCGTTCGGCGAGCGCCCGGTGGCCCGAGGAGACGGCCGCGCCGGTCGAGGGGCGCAGGGTCACCTGCCGCTCGTGCGCCGCGGTCGCCCGCGCGGCCACGGCTTCCCCGACGAGCCGGGCCAGGTCGAAGGGGTGGCGCTCGTCGAGGCCCGTGTGACCGCGGGCCAGGGTGAGCAGCGCTTCGATGAGCCGTTCCTGTTGCTGTCCGGCGGCGAGTATCCGTTCGTGGGCCGTACGCAGGGACTCGAGGGTCGGTTCCGGGTCGGCCAGGGCGACCTGGCCCAGCACGCGCTGGCGGGCCAGCGGCGTACGCAGCTCATGGGAGGCGTTGGCGACGAACTGCCGCTGCGCCTGGAAGGAACCTTCGAGCCGGGCCAGCAGCGCGTCGAACGTGTCGCTCAGCTCCCGCAGTTCGTCCCGCGGGCCGGCCAGGGCCAGCCGCCGGTGCAGGCTGGTCGCCGAGATGTCCCGTGCACTGGAGGTGATGGTCCGCAGCGGGCGCAGGACACGGCCGGCCACGACCCAGCCCAGCAGCACGGACGCCAGTGACATCAGGCCCAGGGCGATCCCCGACTGGACCAGCAGGGTGTGCAGCATGGCGGACTTCTGGTGGGCCACGGTCTGTTGCACGTTCCTCTGCACGGCCGCCATCACGGCGTCCGTAGCTTCGCCGTCGGGCGGCCCCCAGTTTCCGGGTGCCTGGCCCGCCGGCGTGCTCGAACTGGGGCTGGCAACCGTCACCGCCAGCTTCACGACGGCGGGCGGACGGTCGACGGCGCCGACCACCAGACCGTACGTGACCGCGAGCAGCGCGGCGCCGGACACCAGGAACAGCCCGCCGTACAAGGCGGTCAGCCGCAGCCGTACGGTGCGGCGGGGCAGGCTCGCGCGCACGATCAGGCCGGTGAGCCGGCGCAGAGCGGCGGGCACGATGTCGCGGGCGGCGGCGAGGCCGTGGGCGGGCATGTGAACGTGGCGACCTTTCGGCTGGATCCTGCGCTCTGCTCGGTCGGACGGCCCGCCGGCGTAGGCAACCGCGGGCAGGCCCGGGAGGACCGTGCGGGAGACCGCCGGACGCGACCGCTCGTACGGGCCCGGCCGCTTCGCCCGCACAATCTCTCAGATCCGGTAACCGCTCCTGGCCACCGTCTCGATGACCGGCGGCGCCCCGAGCTTGGCCCGCAGACGGCTGACGGTGATCTTAACGGCGCTGGTGAAGGGGTCGGCGGCCTCGTCCCAGACCCGTTCGAGCAGTTCCTCGGCGGAGACGGCACGGCCCCCGGCGGCGAGGAGCAGTTCGAGGACGCCGAATTCCTTGGGAGTGAGGGCCAGCGGCCGGCCGGCCCGTACGGCGGTGCGCCGGGCGCTGTCGACCAGGAGGTCGCCGTGGCGGAACACCGGCGGTACGGCGGGGTGCGCGCGGCGGGACAGGGCGGCGATCCGGGCGACGAGGACGGGGAAGTCGAAAGGCTTCGGGAGATAGTCGTCGGCGCCCAGGCCCAGCCCGTCCACGATGTCGTCGGCCGTGCCCGCGGCGGTGAGCATCAGTATGCGGCTGCGGCATCCGGCGGCGATCAGCGCCGCGCAGACCTCGTCACCGTGCGTCCCGGGCAGGTCCCGGTCCAGGACGACCACGTCGTACGCCTCGCCGCCGGAGCCCAGCCGTTCCAGCGCCTCCGTACCGTCGAACGCCACGTCGACGGCCATCTGCGCGCGGCGCAGGCCCACCGCGACGACCTGTGCCATCTCCTCGTCGTCCTCGACGATGAGCACGCGCATCCCAGTGGCACCCCCTCTCCTGTCGTCGTCTCAGTGTCCCGCGGCCTCACCGGGCCGGCTCCAGCGCGGGCCGGCTGTCTACGCGCTCAGCGCCCGTGCCAGAGCCGGGTGGATCCGCCCCGGTTCGATCGTCGTGATCGAGTAGGTCGCGACGCCGTTCACGACGAACGGGTCCTCGGCGCTGATTCGCTCGATGGTCTCGCGGTCCACGCCGCACGCCACGATGGCACCGCCCCGTGACGACGGCACCGTCTGCCCCGAGACCAGGAAGAGGCCGTCCGCGTGGTGCCGTTCGAGATATCCGACGTGATCGCGGACGAAGGGAGCGGCCTCTTCCTCGGAGCCCGTGTAGGTGACGATCAGCACGTGCAGCATGCCGCCATTCAAGCAGCCCGGCCGGCCAGGAGGCGGGTCGTGATGTCCGCCAGGCGTTCGCCCTGGTAGCGGGCGGCTGCGAGGGTCTCCTCGGACGGGGTGCCCGCGCCGCCCCGGTGGGCGGTGCCGTACGGGTTGCCGCCCGCGGGGTACACCACCGGGTCGGTGTAACCGGGCGAGACGATGATCGAACCCCAGTGGTGGAAGGTGTTGTAGAGGGCGAGGATCGTCGACTCGTTGCCGCCGTTGGCGTTGTGAGCGCTGGCGAAACCGGTGGCGGGCTTGTTGGCCATGACGCCCTGCTGCCAGATGCCGCCCGTGGTGTCGATGAACTGCTTGAGCTGTGAGGCGATGTTGCCGAAACGGGTCGGCGAGCCGAAGGCGTAGGCGTCCGCCCAGATCAGATCGTCCAGCGTGGCGACCTCGACGTCTTTGGCGGCCTCGACGTGTTCGCGCCAGGCCGGGTTGGCGTCGATGGCGGAGTCCGGTGCCAGTTCGGGGACCCGGCGCAGCCGGACCTCGGCACCGGCCTTCTCCGCGCCCTCGGCGACCGCCTTGGCGAGCTGGTGGACGTTGCCGGTGGCCGAGTAGTAGATGACCGCGATCTTGGCACTCATGATGACGTCTCCTCCGAATGACGACGATCAACCGGATAGTTATCCGGTTCGATGGCAGTAAATCGGATAACAATCCGGTTTGCAAGCAAGGGGTTCGGATCTCTGGTCCGGTAGCCTCGGGACATGCCCCGCACCGAGCTTCCCGTCGCCGGACAGGCCCTGCCGGAGCGCGCGGACGCCGCCCGGAACCGGCGGAAGATCCTCGACGTGACCGCTCGCCTGATCGCGGAGCAGGGCCCGGAAGCCGTCACCATGAACGCCGTGGCGCACGCCGCGGGGATGGGCGTCGGCACCGTCTACCGCCGGTTCGGTGACGTGAGCCGCCTTCTGTTCGCGGTGCTCGACGACGGCGAGCAGCGCTTCCAGGAAGCCTTCATGACCGGTCCGCCGCCCCTTGGCCCCGGCGCTCCGCCTGCCGAACGGCTGCGCGCCTTCCTCCACACGGTCGCCGACCGGATCATCGAGCAGGGCGAAATCATGCGGGCGGCGGAGGCCGCCTCACCGGGAGCGCGCTACCAGAGCGGCGCCTATCTCACCATGCATACGCATGTGTCCGTGCTGCTGCGCGAGATGAGGCCCGAATCGGACCCCACGGTCCTGGCCCACTTGCTGCTCGCGCCGTTCGTGCCGAGCCTGTTCGAGCACCTCACTGCCGAACGCGGCCTGACGGGGGACCAGATCAAGGCCGGCGTCGACAGCCTGCTCGGGTTCTAGCGATGGCCGCCCGCCTCACCGAGATGACCGCGGCGTGACGACCCAGACGCCCGTGCCGTACATCGCCAGCCCGAGCGCGGCGAAGGCGGCGGCGACGGGGTAGCGCAGCCCGGGCGGCATGTATGTGGCCAGGAACCAGCTGTGGCGCAGCATGCCGCCGGCCACGAAGACGGCGGCGACGATGCCCTGGGGGACCAGCGGGATGGCGCCGAAGCCGAAGCACCACCAGGCGACCGTCTTCTGCGTCTTGGACAGCTGCTCGAAGCGGGACTTCACCGTCGTCCGCGGCTTGCGGCCGGTCCGCATCACGTCGAGCAGTTCCGAACCGTGCGACCGCAGCCGCCGCTCGGTGAGCAGGCCGAAGCCCCAGTAACACAGCACGCCGGTCACGACGCCGACGGCCACGCCGGCCCAGCCGTACCGGAGCGCCGCCAGCGCCGCGGGTGCGCCCGTGAGCAGCACCAGCGCCAGCATCAGATAGGCCAGCCCGGTCAGGCCGCCGTCGTCCTCACTGGTACGCAGCGGGTTACCCGCGCGGCGATGCGGGTCGGTGCCGGGCACCAGCCCGTACACCGAGACCAGCGGCACCAGCCCGGCCGCGCCGCCCAGCAGGGCGGGCAGCAGTGCCAGGATCAGGGGCCACGGTCCACCGGTGACCGCGGTGAACGCCACGGTCAGCACGATCGCCACCGGCGCGTGTGCCGACAGCCAGGCCAGCTGTCTGCCGCGTACGTCGCTCGCGCTCGGTGTCAGCAGCGTCAGCCACAGTGCGGTGCCGTCGGTGCCGTACAGGTTGGCGGTCATGGCCGCGGCCATGACGATGAAGATCGGACCCGCGTACGGCAGCATGCCGTCCCAACCGAGGATCAGCGGGCTGGCCGCGAAGCAGACGCCGTACGACAACGCGAAGGTCAGCTGGTGGTTGCGCACCAGGTCGCGGGACCAGGTGCGCAGCTCCTTGGCGACGATCGCGCCGTTGGCGGTCGCCGCCCGCATCGGGCGCCTGCCCCGCGTGGAGGGTCGCGCGGCGCCCGCACGCCTGCTGAGCAGCGCGGCCCACGTGCCCAGGAGCAGCAGCACCAGGAGGGCCAGCGCTCCAAGCGCCCACCACTCGCCCCGGACGGCCAGCAGGCCCCACCCGGAGGGCAGGTACCAGACCGCGGCGGGCACGCCGGTCTGGCCGAAGACCACGAAGAAGACCCAGATCTGGCCGAGCGCCGCCAGTATCGCGCCGTTGAGCACACCCGAGGCGATCGCACCCGGCCGGGTGCGCAGCGCCAGCCCGACCACCGCCACGGAGACCTTCGACAGCAGCACGAAAACGGCCAGCTGCAGCACCATCGCCGGCACGGCCACCAGGGTGTTGGCGACGCCGAGCCGGACCCCCGCGACCAGCAGCCCGAGCAGGGCGGTCAGGCTCACCAGCGGCGCCACGCCGACGAAGGCCGAGACCAGCAGTCCGGCCGCCAGCCGGCGCGGGGGCAGGCCGAGCAGCGAGAAGTACTCCGGACGCAGCGTCTCGTCGCCGCCGCCCATGAAGATCGGGCCGAGTATCCAGCCCAGCAGCCAGACCGCATATCCGGCAGCCGGCAGGTCCGGATCGGTGAAGGCCAGATAGACCGTTCCCGCCGCGAGCAGCGCGCCGAGCGCCGCGCCCGTTCCCGCGGTCTGCGCCCGCGTGCCATGGAAGGCGTGGCGCAGCATCGCGACCTTCATCCGGGCCATGGTCAGCGCGACAGCCACGACAGCTCCTTGACTCCGCTGTCCCGTTCGCCGACGAGTTCGACGAAGGTCTCCTCCAGCGAGCGCGCGCCGCGCACCTCGTCCAGCGTGCCGGCCGCGGCCACCGTGCCCCTGTCGATCACCGCGACGTGGTCGCACAACTGCTCGACCAGAGCCATGACGTGGCTGGACAGCACGATCGAGCCGCCGCCCGCGACGAAGCCGCGCAGGATCGTCTTGATCGTGGCGGCGGACACCGGATCGACCGCTTCGAACGGTTCGTCCAGCACCAGCAGCCGCGGCGCGTGCAGCAGTGCGGTGGCCAGCCCGATCTTCTTGCGCATGCCGGTCGAGTACTCGATGACCAGCGTCTTTTCCGCGCCGTCCAGCTCCAGCACGGCCAGCAGGTCCTCGGCCCGTCGTGCCACCACCTCCTTGTCCAGGCCCCGCAGCAGGCCCAGGTAGGTGAGCACCTCGCGCCCCGTCAGCCGCTCGGGCATGGCCAGCCCGTCGGGCAGCACCCCGACCATGGCCTTGGCCCGCTCCGGGGCGGACCAGACGTCCTCGCCGAAGATCCTGGCGCTGCCGTCGTCGGGTCGCAGCAGGCCGACGGCCATGGACAGGGTGGTGGTCTTGCCGGCGCCGTTCTGGCCGACGAGTCCGAAGAAGGAGCCCGGGGGGACGCTGAGGTCGATGGCGTCGACGGCGAGCTTGCCGCCGAATCGCTTGGTCAGCCGGCTGATCTCCAGCGCCGGGGTCATGAGGTTCTCCTCGTGGCGAGAGAAAAGACGGTGGACAGCTCGGCGGCCAGGGCGCGGAGGTCGAGGTCGGGGTCGTTCAGCAGGTGACCTGGAACGGCGTCGACGGCGCCGCGAATGGCGATCGCCATCGGCCGTAGCGGGAAGTCCCGGAACTCACCGGTGTGCTGTCCCCAGGCCAGCACCTTCTCGATGTCGGTGAGCGCGGTTTCCTGTTGCTTGGCGTACGGGCCGTCGCGGTCGTGGGTGATGATCTCGACGAGCGCCAGCAGGGGTTCGCGGTGCAGGCGCATGAACTCGAGGTTCGTCTCGAAATACACGCGCAGCGCGTCGGCGGCGGTCGTCTGCGCCAGGATGCGCGGCACCATCAGGTCGGTGGCGAGCTTCACCACGTGGGCGACGACAGCGTCGATCAGTTCGTCCTTGCCGCCGAAGTGGTACGAGATGAGTCCAGGAGTGATCTTCGCGAGTTCGGCGATCTTCGCCATCGACGCCTGCCGGTAGCCGAGCGTCGCGAGGGCCCTGATGGTGCAGTCGATGATCTGCGCCCGCCGGGCGTCCTCGGTGAACGTCCGCTCTCCTGATGCCACGTTCAGGATCCTAAACGCTCATTCAAAAGCTCCACAAGATCTACTGACAGAAGGGCGCCTGCGGCGGGGCCGGCTTCGGCTCCCCGCCGCAGGCGTACACGAGCCCCGGCGTCAGGCGGGGGCGTCGAGGCGGGCGACCTGCTCGTCGTCGAGCTTGACGTCGACGAGCAGCTCTTCGAGCTGGGCGACCGAACTGACGCCGACGATCGGGACGATGTCCTGCGCCCGCAGCCAGGCGAGCACGACCTGGTTGCGCGTCACGCCGAGCTCGCCGGCCACCTCGTCCAGCACCGCCAGCCGCCTGGTGGTGCCCGGGTGGTCGTAGTGCTCGGGCAGCGGCTTGCCGGCGTACGCGCCCGCCAGCAGAGAGGTGTAGACCCACAGCGTCAGGTCGCCCTCGGAACGCACGTAGTCGAGCAGCTCCTCGGTGACCAGGGTGTGCCCGCCCTCGGGCAGCCGTACGCCGGGCCGGGGGCGGAGGTAGGAGTGGCGCAGCTGCACGTGGCCATACCGGGTGCCGCCACGGGCCGCCGCCAGTGAGCGGGCCCGCTCCAGCCGCCACACCGCGTGGTTGCTCGCGCCCACCTCCTTGGCCTTGCCGGCGAGCACCAGTTCGTCGAAGACGGCGACCGTCTCCTCCAGCGGCGTGGACCTGTCGTCGATGTGGGCCCAGTACACGTCCACGTGATCGGTGCCGAGCCGCCGCAGGCTGCCCTCGACCGCGGCCCGGACCACACCGGCGGACAGGCCCTCGGCGGCGTCGAGCGTACGGGCGCCGGGCGTGGACGGGCGGGCGCCGCACTTGGTGCTGATCACCACCTGGTCCCGGTTGCGCCGGGAGGCGAGCCACCGGCCGATGGTGGCCTCGCTCTCGTCCCCGGTCGCGCCCTCAAGCCAGAACGGATAGTTGTTGGCCGTGTCGAGGATCGTTCCGCCGCCTTCGACGAAGCGGTCGAGGATGGCGAAGGAGGTCGCCTCGTCCACGGTGGTCCCGAAGGGGATCGTCCCCAGAGCGATTCTCATGCCGACCACCTTGCCGCCTGGAGCGCACTCCAGCACAAGCGGCTTTCACCGGCGGCGGGTGAGGGCCTTGCGGCCGCGCGCCACGATGGTCTCGACGTCCGTCAGGTCGCTCATGTCGTGGGCTCTCGCCAGCGCCTCCTTCGCCGCGTCGTAGGCGTCCAGGACCGCGTTCCAGTCCACGTCGCCGGTCCGGTCCGTCAGGCCGTCGATCTCCTCGCCCAACCGGGTCACGTTCTCCTCCTGCGCGCGTCTGGCGTCCTCGAACCGGACCGCTCTCTCGGCGGCCTGCGCCCTGGCGGCTCTCCTCCGCCGCACCCTTGCCGTGGTCAGCCCGACGACGATCCAGAGACCGAGCAGGCCGGCGATGCCGAAGAAGACCAGCCAGCCGACGGACATGCGGCTGGAGGACCCCGACAGGTCGATGTCCTCGGCGAAGTCCTGCTTCAGCCCGGTGACCTCGGCGCCTTCGAAGGTGGCGCCCCGCAGTTCGGCGTCGCTGAGGTCGGCGTCGGTCAAGGTGGCCTTGCGGAAGACCGCGTCGCGGTACCTGCCGCTGTGGAGGTACGCCCGGTCCATCCTGGCGCCGGTGAAGTCGGCCTGGTCGGCCGTGACGCTGATCAGCTCCGCGTCACGGAGGTCGGCGCCGACCAGCTTGGCCTGCGTCAGGCCGGCGCTGCCGAGCGCCGCGTCCGACAGGTCGGCCCGCGACAGGTCGGCCCCCACGAGATCGGCGCTGCCGAGCTTGGCGCGCCGAAGCCGTGCGCCCCGCAGGTCGGCGCCCTTGGCGGAGCGGAGGCTCGCCCCGACGGCGGAGACGTCACGGAGGATCGCCCGGTTCAGCTTGACCCCCGTCAGGTCGACGCCGTCCAGCTTGGCTCCGGTCAGGTCGGCGCAGCTCAGATCGTCGGGGAAGTCCGTGACCGCGGTGAGGTCCCAGCCCCGGTAGTCCTGACCGCTGCCGGGCTCGCACGACGGGTCCGGCGCCGGCAGGAACCTGGGCACACCCCTGCTCCCGGCCAGCCGGGCGTCCCTGACATCCCGCAGGTCGGCCCCGGTGAGGTCGGCCCCCCTGAAGTCCGCGCCGGTCATCACCGACTCGTACAGCTGCGCGCCGCTGAGATCCGCCTGCCGCAGGACGGTCCTGATGAAGGTGGCGCCGTAGAGCCTGGCCTTCGCCGCCCTGACCCGTCTGAGATCGGCCCGGCGCATGTCCGCGCCGTAGGCGGCGGCGTCGGTCAGATCGACGCCGACCAGTTTCGCGTCGTCGAACTGCGCGTCGTACGTCTTGGCCCGCGCCATCGTGGCCCCGCTCAGGTCGGCCCCCTCGAAATGCGCGTAGTAGGGCGAGGAGTCGTCCATCGTCGCCTCGCGCAGGTCGCTGCCGCGCAGGTCGGCGTAGTACAGCTCGGCCTCGGACAGGTCGGCCTCGCGCAGCCTGGCCCCGGCCATCTGGGCGTACCCGAGGTGGGCCCCCTTGAGCGAGGCACCGGTCAGATCGGCCCCGACGAGCACGCTCCGCACGGTCAGGCCGTCCAGTTTGGCGCCCCTGAGGTCCGCGCAGGACAGGTCGGCGGGCAGCGTCATCCGGGTGAGGTCCCTGCCGGCGAGATGAGGGCCGCTGCGGGGACGGCAGGGGAGGTGGTCGCCGGGCGTCGCCGCGGCGGCCGGGGTCATCGGAATCGACAGCAGAACCGCGGCGGAAAGGGTCACCAAACCGGCGATCGAGCGGGGGTTGCCGGGCATTTCTCACTGGCTCCATCGGGGACGCCGCCCGGACGCTCCCTGGGGAGACACGGGCACCGGATCGTATGTGGCATGACCCGTTATAAATCCGCGAGTTGCGATCCACTTGCGAAACACCTACAGAAACGACCCACCTGTACGCGAAGCCTTCATGTGGACGAGATGCGATGTGACAGGATCAATGACGTGGGCGTGTACACACCTGGACAGGTCGTCGAGGAGACCGGGTTCAGCCTCGACACTCTTCGGTACTACGAACGGATCGGGCTGCTGGAGCCGGTCGACCGTAACGCGGCGGGCCAGCGGCGGTTCAGCGAGGACGACGTGAGCTGGCTCGGCATGATCCGCTGCCTGCGCGACACCGGTATGCCGATCGCGGAGATGCTGCGCTTCGCCCAGCTCGTACGGCAGGGCGAGCACACCATCGAGGACAGGATCGCGCTGCTGGCGGAGCACGACCGGAAGGTCGAGGCCCAGATCGCCGACCTGCGCCAGAAGCAGAGCGGGATCCAGCGGAAGATCCAGTACTACAAGGACGTGCTCACCATGCGCGACATGCTCCCCGGCTGCGAGCAGGCCTCCTGACACGTACACCTGCCCGGCCCGCTCGTGAGCAGGCCGGGCACGTGGGTCAGGCCGTGCGATAGGCCTCCGCCTGGAGGTTGTAGAGGTCGGCGTAGAGGCCGTCGAGGGCGATCAGCTCCTCGTGCGTGCCGTGCTCGCGGACCTTGCCGTGGTCGAGCACGTAGATGCGGTCGGCGTAGCGGACGCTGGCGAGGCGGTGGGTGATGAGCAGCACGGTCCGGCCGTCGGCGTGCCGCCGGATCCGCTCGAACAACGCGTGCTCCGCCCTGGCGTCGAGGGCGGCCGTGGGCTCGTCGCAGATGAGCAGGGGTGCGTCCCGATAGAACCCGCGGGCCACCGCGATGCGCTGCCACTGCCCGCCCGACAGCTCCTGGCCGTTCTTGAACCGGCGGTCGAGCAGCGTGCGGTAGCCGTACGGAAGCTCGGCGATGACCTGGTCGGCGCCGGCGACCTCGGCGGCGCGGACCACCTCGCTCTCGCCCTTCTCCATGCCCATCGTGATGTTGTGGCGGGCGGTCAGCGGCCACCGCGTGTGGTCCTGGGCGATGACCGCGATCCTGCGGCGCAGGCTGTCCGGATCGACCTCGGCCAGGTCGACGTCGTCCCACCGGACACGGCCGCCGTCCGGCTCGTACAGCCCGGCGAGGATCTTGGCGAGGGTCGTCTTGCCCGACCCGTTCTCGCCGACGAGGGCCACGACCTCCCCGCGCTCGATGCGGACCGACACCCCGCGCAGGGCGGGGGCCGGCGCGGCGGGATAGGAGAAGGTGACCTCCTCGACCGTGATGCGGCCGAAGTCGTCGGCGGCCGTCCGCTCGCGGGCGGGCGGGATGCGGCTCTCGGCGTGCGCGATGAAGTCCAGGAAGTCGGTGAAGTAGAGGCCCTCCTCGTAGAGCCGGTTCGTCGCGTACATGAAGTTCGAGAGCGAGGTCTGGCCGGACCGGATGGCCAGCACCGCGGTGCCGGCCACAGCGAGGGGCACCGCGCCCGCCGCGAGCAGCAGGCCGAGGGCGACGTAGACCGCGCCCTGCCCCAGACCGCCCAGGGCCTCGCCGAGGACGCGGGCGACGGTCTGCCGTCGCGCGAGGTCGAGCATGACCCGCTGCTCGCCCCGGGCGACCGCGTCGAACATCCGCAACAGGAAGCCGCGCATGGTGAACGTGCGGACCTCGGCCGCGGTGTCCTTGTCCGCCAGCAGTTCCTCGATGATCCACTTGCGTCGTCTGGCCGGGACGAGCACCAGGGCCGTCGTGTAGCGCATCCTGGCGGCCCGGACGGCCGCCCAGGCATCGGGGACGACCGCGAGCAGGAGCAGGGGCAGCAGCACGGGGTGCAGCACGCCCAGCACGCCCGCCGCGGCCACGATGCCGACCAGGCCCGACAGCGTGTCGATGGCCGTGCTCACGACCATCTCGGCCATCTGCATGCCGCGCATGCGGGCCCGCTGCAGCGCGTCGTGGAACTCGGGATCGTCGAAGCAGACGAGGTCGACCCGGCTGGTCAGCGTGTAAAGGCGCTCTTCCGTGATCCGGCTGACCTGCGGTTCGAGCCGGGACTGGGCCCAACCGGCCCCCGCTTGCAGGGCCGTGCGCGCGGTGGCGGCCAGGCCCACGAGCAGCAGGCTGGGCAGCGCGGCCCGGACCCGCTCCGGGGTGGGGCCCGCCTGGAACAGCGCGGTGAGCACGCCCGTCGTGGCGAGCAGGCCGAAGGCGGTGAAGACGCCGCCGAGTGTGCTCAGCGTGACCGTGGCCACGGTGTCGCGGGAACTCGCCTCCCAGGCGATGCCCAGCGCCTGCCGGATCAGCCGGGGCAGCCGCCGCGCGACCGTGAGGAAGCCGAGCCCCGCCATCGTGCCGTAGTGTCGCGCCCATTGCGGAGACTCGACGTCCGCCATGTCCGGCAGGTCGTCCTCCGACAGATGATCTGGTCCCCCCTGTTGTGTGACCGTCATGCCTGCAGTGTGAGCGCCCGCGCCGACAATTTCCCGGGCCCCGGTCGCGGCGATCGCTTTGACGCACGCCCCTAACACCGTGCCAGGGCCCGTATACAGAGACGTTATCGGCACAAACTTGACGGCGTGCCGGTGGAAGTGGGTTGATTGGGCCTGCTGACAACGTTGTCAGCCATATGTGTCTTCGGGGGCCCGAAATCCTCGTGAAAAGCCTGAAAGGAATGTTGCGATGAGACGACGGTGGATGGCGGCCGTCGCGGTCTCTGTTGCAGGTCTGCTCACTCTTTCCGCCTGTGGTGGCGGTGACAAGCAGGAGAGCGGAGGCGGTCAGGCCGCGAAGAAGGTCGAGGTCTTCTCGTGGTGGACGGGTCCCGGTGAGGCCGACGGCCTCAAGGCGATGCGTGAGATCTTCGCCAAGCAGAACCCGAACTTCGAGTTCTTCGACGCCGCGGTGGCGGGCGGCTCGGGCGACCAGGCCCGCGCGCTGCTGTCCAGCAAGCTGCAGGCCAACCAGCCCCCGGACACCTTCCAGGGCCACGCCGGCGCCGAGCTTCAGGGCTACATCAAGAGCGGCAAGCTGGAGTCGCTGAACTTCCTGTACGACGAGCTGAAGCTCAAGGAGGTCTTCCCGCAGCAGCTCATCGACCAGATCTCGGTGCAGGGCCAGGTGTACTCCGTGCCGGTGAACATCCACCGGTCGAACGTCCTGTGGTTCAACCCCTCGGTCCTCAAGAAGGCCGGCATCGACGGCGCGCCGAAGACGGTCGAGGAGTTCATCACCGACCTCGACAAGGTCAAGAAGTCCGGGAAGATCCCGCTGTCGATCGGCTCGCAGTGGACCCTGGTGCACCTGCTCGAGTCCGTGCTGCTCGGCTCGCTCGGCACCGACGCCTACAACGCCCTGTGGGCGGCCAACGCCGACTGGTCCAACGCGAACGTGACCAAGGCGCTGGAGAACTTCAAGACCATCCTGTCGTACGCGGGCAGCCCGCAGGACGACTGGCAGCCGGCGGCCAAGCAGGTCGCCGACGGCGAGGCGGCCTTCAACATCATGGGCGACTGGGCCTACGGCTACTTCCACAACCCGCCGGAGGGTGGTCTCGGCAAGGAGTCGCACAAGGACTTCGACTGGGCCGCGTCGCCGGGCACGGACGGCACCTTCATGTGGCTGTCGGACAGCTTCACCCTGCCGAAGGGCGCGCCCAACCGCGACGGCGCGATCGCGTGGCTGAAGGTGGCCGCCAGCAAGGAGGGCCAGGACGCGTTCAACCCGCTGAAGGGCTCGATTCCGGCCCGCAAGGACGCCGACCAGTCCCTCTACAAGGACTACCTGTCCTGGGACCTGGAGCAGTGGTCGAGCGACAAGCTGGCCGGCTCGATCCAGCACGGCGTGGTCGCCAACGACCAGTGGCGTCAGGCGATCACCGACGCGGTCGGCCTGTTCCAGCAGGACAAGGACGTCGCCAAGTTCCAGCAGGCGCTGGTCGCGGCGGCCAAGAACAGCGGCCAGTGAGCTGATCTCCTCGTACGGCCCACGCCCCTGTCCGGCAACGGCGAGGCGTGGGCCGTACTTGATCTTCTGAGAGGTACAAGTGACGCGGGTGCGCAGATGGCTGCCCGGGCTACTCCTGGTGTCGCCGTCGATCATCCTCATCGCGGTCTTTGTGTACGGCCTGCTGGGCTGGAACTTCAAGCTCGCCATGACCGACAAGCACGACGAGATCGCGGAGATCCCCGGCAACTTCGTCGGGCTGGAGAACTTCACCGGCATCTGGAGCGAGGAGCGCTGGGGCCTGTCGGTCCGGCACGCGATCGTCTTCACCGTGGTCTTCGTCGGCGGCGCGCTCGTCCTCGGCTGGCTCCTCGCCTTCCTGATGGAGAAGGGCATCCGGGCGGAGAGCGGCTTCCGCGCCGTCTACCTGTTCCCGATGGCCGTCTCCTTCATCGCCACCGGCGTGGTCTGGCGGTGGCTGATGAACAGTGCGACGGGTGAGCAGGCGGTGGGGCTCAACCGGCTCTTCCACTACGTGGGGCTCGACTTCCTGCAGTGGCAGTGGTTCCGCGACCCCGACTGGGGCATGGCCGCCATGGCGATCCCGGCGATCTGGCAGATGTCCGGATACATCATGGCGTTGTTCCTCGCCGGGTTCCGGGGCGTGCCGGAAGAGCTGCGCGAGGCCGCCCGGGTGGACGGCTGCAGCGAATGGGGGGTCTACCGGCATGTGGTGCTGCCGATGCTGCGCCCGGTGACGCTGTCCGCGCTGATCATCCTCGGCCACATCTCGCTCAAGGTCTTCGACCTCGTCGTCGCGGTGTCGGGCAAGCAGATCATCACCGACGTGCCCGCGACGTTCATGTGGACGGCGGTCTACGACTCCCACGACCCGGCGAAGGGCGCGACGATCGCGTCCTACATCGTGCTGTCCGTCGCCGTCTTCGTCGTGCCCTACCTGATCTGGGACGCCCGTAAGGGGAAGCGCTCATGACCGCGCAAGCCGCCGAGAAGGCCCCGCGCACGGCGCCCGCCGCCCCGGTCCGCGACAAGGGCCGGGCCGGCACGTGGGTGCGGCTCGTCCTGCTGCTGCTGTTCGTCCTGGTCTTCCTGATCCCGGTCTACGTGCTGCTGGTCACGAGCTTCAAGCCGCTGACCGAGGCCGACCCCACGCAGGCGTGGAACCTCCCCAAGGTGTGGACGACCGAGGCGTGGAGCGTCGCCTGGGAGAAGCTCGAACCCGGCATCGTCAACAGCTTCCTGCTCGCGGTCCCCGGTTCGCTGATCTCCGCCGCCCTCGGGGCGCTGAACGGGTACGTGCTGTCCAAGTGGCGCTTCCCCGGCGCCGACGTGCTGTTCACGCTGTTCCTGTTCGGCATGTTCATCCCTTACCAGGGCGTGATGATCCCGCTGGTGCAGCTCATGGTGAACGTGGGCGACACCCTCGGCGTGCAGCTGTACGGCGGCATCCCGGGCCTGGTCCTCGCCCATGTGGTGTACGGCATCCCGATCTGCACGCTGATCTTCCGCAACTACTACGTCACGATCCCCGACGAGCTCATCGAGGCGTCCCGCGTCGACGGCGCGGGGATGCTGCGGACGCTCTGGTCGATCGTGCTGCCGGTCTCCGGCCCGGCGTTCGCCGTGGTGATCATCTGGCAGTTCACCTCGATGTGGAACGACTTCCTGTTCGCGGTCTTCCTCACCGGGCCGAGCTCCTGGCCGACCACGGTCATGCTGAACAACATCGCGGGCGCCGTGACGACGCCGTACAGCCAGCAGATGGCGGCGGCGATCCTGGCGTCCATCCCCACGATGGTCATCTACGTGCTGCTCGGCAGGTTCTTCATGCGTGGTCTCATGGCGGGCGCGCTCAAGGGCTGAGTCTCAAGGGCCGAGTCTCAAGGGCTGAGTCTCAAGGGCCGAGTCTCAGGAGTCGAGCCGGCCGGACACCAGCGCGTCCCCGAGAGGGGTGCGCCGGTAGAGGACCTGCCGTCCGACCCGGGTGCCGGCGACCAGCCCGGCCGCGCGCAGCGCGGTCAGGTGGCCGCCGGCCGTGCCGAGCGCCAGTCCGAGGCGGGCGGCGAGCTGCGTGGTGGTCGCCGGAGTCTCCAGCTCGGCCAGGATCCGGGCCCGGGACCCGCCGACCAGCCCGGCGAGCGCCGCCGCGCCGCCCGCCCGCGGCTGCGCCGCCGCCACCCCCCGCGCCGGATACACCAGCGCGTACGGCCACGCCTCGTCGAGGTAGGCGATCACCTTGCGGACGAAGAGACTGGGCAGGAACAGCAGGCCGCGGCCGCCGAGCCGGTGCCGCTCGTCCCGGCCGCCGGAGGCCGCCACCTCGATGAGGGCCGATGCCGGTCGCCAGCGGACCCGCGGGCCGAGGTCGTCGAGAGCCGCCGCCCAGCCGTACGTCGCCAGCCGCCCGGCCCGCTGGATCACGTCGCGCTCCAGGATCGCGTGGAAGCGGGGCCACTGCGGTGCGACCAGCTCCGTCCAGGTGCGCTCCAGCCCGTCGGCCAGGAACGCGACCACG
Source organism: Microbispora sp. H10830 (assembly GCF_014161375.1). NCBI lineage: Bacteria > Bacillati > Actinomycetota > Actinomycetes > Streptosporangiales > Streptosporangiaceae > Microbispora > Microbispora sp. H10830. The sequence continues at coordinate 178,738 of NZ_JABBWX010000005.1, read as the reverse complement.
CGGTCGTCCGCCAGGATCTCCATGACGTCGGCGGGCGGGGGCGGCCGGCCGTCCAGCGACATCGCGATCTCGGTCCGCGCCCGCTCCAGGGGGGTGGCCCGCATCGCCGCGATCTCCTCGGCGAAGGCGACGTTGATCCCCGTGGGCGGCGGCGCGATGAAGTCGGCGATGTAGGCCCCCTGGCGGAACAGCGCGACCATCGCCCGCGCCCCCGGGCTGCCGGCCTGCAGCCGGGCGAACCGGGGGCGCGCCGTCGCGGCCCAGGACGCGTGCGCGCCCGCCTCCAGCCGCCCCGACAGCATCCACATCGCGTGCATGGTCTCGTTGAGCGGGGAGATCGCGAAACGGCTGGCCGCGACGTCCTGCGGGCTCACCTCGATCCGGTACACGCGCTCACCCTTCGGCCATTTCCGAAACGTTAGCGCGGCCGGAGGCGGCGGGCCGAGCATGGGCGCCGGGAGGTGGGCCGTGACCGTGGCCGCGAACCAGGAGAGATCGACCTTCCGGGCGTGCTTCGCCGTCCCGGAGTTCCGCGTGCTCTTCGGGAGCCAGCTACTGCTGGTCCTGGGCGACACCGTGAAGATGCTCGCGTTCTCCGTGCTGGTCTTCGCGCGCACGGGGTCACCCGGGCTGGCCGCGCTGGCGTACATGATCGGGTTCCTGCCGCAGGTGGCGGGCGGGATGTTCCTGCTCGCGCTCGCCGACCGGTGGCGCCCGCGGGCCCTCATGGTCGCGGGCGACCTTCTGCGCGTGGCCACATGTCTCGTCCTCGGCTTCGGGGACCTGCCGATCGGGGCCATGCTCGCGCTGGTGTTCGCGGCGGGCGTGCCCACACCCCTGTTCTCGGCCGCGCGCACCGCCGTGCTGCCCGACGTGCTGGCGGGGGACGCGTACGTGCTCGGCCGCGCCCTGTTCACCACGACCTCGGCGGGGGCGCAGGTCGCCGGGCTGGCCGTCGGCGGGGGTCTGCTCGCCGTGACCGGCCCGCACAGAGCGCTGCTGATCACCGCCGCGCTCTCGCTGGGCAGCGCGGCGCTGACCGGGTTCGGGCTGCGCGACCGCCCGGCGCGTTCCGCACGCCAGGCGGGGGCCGTACGGACGACGCTGCGGGTCAACCGGGCGCTGCTGGCCGACCGCGCCGTCCGGGGACTGCTGCTGGCCGGGTGGCTGCCGCCGATGCTCTCGGTCGGCGCGGAGGCCGTCTACGTGCCCTACCTCACGGGTGAGGGATCGGCGTGGGGCGCGGGAGTCGTGCTGGCCGCCGCGGCGGCGGGCATGGGCGTGGGGGAGTTCGCCGTCGGCAGGTTCGCCCCGCCCGCCGCGCGCGGACGGCTGACCCTCCCGCTGGCGCTCCTGCTGGGCGTGCCCCTGCTCGGGTTCGTCGTCCGCCCGGGGGTGGTCGTGGCGGCGGCACTCGCCGCCCTGGCCGCGGCGGGGCTCGCCTACAACCTGGGGCTCCAGCGACGGTTCCTCGACGCGGTTCCCGAGGCCGCGCGCGGGCAGGCGTTCGGCCTGCAGACGTCCGGTTCGATGACGGCCCAGGCGCTGGGCGCCGCCGCCGCGGGCGCCCTCGCCGAACTCGTGCCCGCCCATCTCGCCATCGCGCTGTCGGGCTGCGGCGTGATCGCCGTCGTGCTCGCGCTGCGGAGTGATCTGCGGGGTGATCTGCGCGGCGCCCTGTCGTCCCGCATCAGCCCGCCGTACGGTCCCGGAGGGGCAGGGGAGGGCGCTCGCCCGAGCCCCGCGGAACCAGCCGCGTAGCCAGTTCGATCCTGCTGGTCGGCTCCTCGTCTCCGGACAGGCGCATGAACAGCAGGTCGGCGGCCGTGCGGCCGAGCCGGGCGGGATCCTGCGCCACCACGGTGATGCCCAGCAGGTCGGCCAGTTCGAAGTCGTCGAATCCCACCAGCGCGAGGCCGCCCGCGGCGCCCGCGTCGGCGGCGCCCGTGAGCGACGCCAGCGCCCGCAGGATCTCCACGGTGGTGCGGCCGTTGCCGGCCAGCAACGCGGTCGGAGGGTCGGACACCGTGAGCAGACGGGTCAGGTCGGCCCGCATCCGCGCCGGGTCCGGAGGCCCCATGACCACCAGGCCCTCGTCGTACGGCAGGCCGGCGGCGGCCAGCGCCTGCCGGTAACCGCGCAGCCGTTCGGCGGCCGTGAAGATCCCGGGGGAGTCGCCGAGGAAGGCGATGCGACGATGGCCGTGCGCGATCAGGTGGGCCGTGCCGGTCCGGCCCCCGCCCGCGTTGTCGCACAGGACGGTGTCCGCCTCGCACCCCGCGCCCGGCGGCCGGTCGGCGAAGACCGCCTTGATCCCGGCCTCGAACTCGGGCGCGAGGTAACCGTGGTCGCTCCCCGCCGGCACGATGATCAGCCCGTCCACGCGGCGGGCGCAGAAGGCGAGCACGAGATCGCGCTCGCGTGCCGCGTCCTCCCGGGACGACCCGGTGAACAGCAGATAGCCGTGGTGCAGCGCAGCGTCCTCCACGGCGCGGCTGAGGCTGGAGTAGAAGGCGTCGGCCACGTCCTCGATCACCAGGCCGATGCTCGCCGTGCGGCCCCGGCGCAGGATGCGCGCGCTGTCGTTGCGTCGGTAGCCGAGCCGCTCGATCGCCGCCTGCACGCGGCTAGCGGTCGCGGCGTTGACGCCTGGCTCGCTGTTGACGACGCGGGAGACGGTCTTGAGCGCCACACCGGCCGCGGCGGCCACGTCGTTCATGGTCGGACGGCCGCGTCTCGTCTCTCCCACGCAGGGATCATCTCCCATTTCACGGCCCTAGACAACGTTGTCAGTTCCTTGGTGAGAGATGGTCGCTTTTGTGGGGATGTGGGGGGTGTGCCGGGTCACGGACTGCCAGGCTGTGCGCGGCTCGCGCCTCCGGTGGCGCGCAGGTCGGCCTCGATCCTGGCGGCGGTGGCGAGCAGCGGGGGGAGCAGGTCGCGGCGGGCCGACTCCAGGGTGGTGCGGCTGGCGTGCGAGGAGACGTTGAGCGCGGCCACCACCCGGCCGTCGCGGTCCCTGATCGGCACGGCGATCGAGCGCAGTCCCTCCTCCAGCTCCTGGTCCACCACGGCCCAGCCCTGGGCCCGTACGTGGTCGAGGGCGGCGCGCAGGGCGACCGGCGAGGTGGTGGTGTGCGGGGTCAGCCGCTCCAGGTCGGCGCGGGCGAGGTAGGCGTCGAGATCCTCCGGGGGGAGCCCCGCGAGCAGCACCCGGCCCATGCTGGTGCAGTACGCCGGGAAGCGGGTGCCGATCGCGATCGTCACGCGCATGATCCGCGCGGTCGGCACACGGGCCACGTAGACGATGTCGGTGTCGTCCAGCACGGAGACCGACGCCGACTCGTGCACCTCCGCGACGAGCCGCTCCAGGTGCGGCAGCGCGACCTCGGGCAGGGAGAGGCTTGACAGGTAGGCGTAGCCCAGATCGAGCACCCGGGGCGACAGGGAGAAGAGGCGCCCGTCGGTCCGCACGTAGCCCAGGCCGGCGAGCGTCAGCAGGAACCTGCGCGCCGCGGCGCGGGTGAGACCGGTCTTGCGGGCCACCTCGCTGAGCGTCAACTCCGGGCTCGCCGCGTCGAACGCCCGGATCACGGCCAGACCCCGGGCCAGCGACTGGACGTGCTCCTCCGCCATGACCGCCCACCTCCCGACCGAACCCTAGCGCCCCTCCCGCCAATCTTTGCCCCGTCGCGTCGCCCAGAGCGGCACCTCGCCGCGTTGTCGTCGTCGGCCGTAGGCTCCGCTACGACCTCCTCCTCCGCCTTGCGATGCACCACTCTGGACACCGCTCCTTCCGGGCAAACCTTGTCGGTCACGGCACTAGCGCCGGCCACCCCGGCCGGGGGACGGGCGGGCGCGCGACACCGTCCCGGTAGGGTTTGGCGAATGATGAGGAGGATCACGGACAATCGGGGAAAGCTGCTGCTGGTGGGCGGTTTCGTCCTGGCGGCGCTCAACCTGAGGCCCGCTCTCGCGGGCGTGTCACCGCTCCTCCCGGCCATCATGCGGGACCTCGGCCTCAGCCCCGCCGGTGGCGGCGCCATCACGACGGTGATGGTGGCGTGCCTCGGTCTGCTCGCCCCGGCCGCGCCCGCGCTGGCCACCCGGATCGGGCTCGACCGCACGCTGCTGGCCGGTCTGCTCGTCCTGGCCGCCGGTGTCGCCCTGCGCAGCGCGGACGGCGTGCCCGCGCTGTACTGCGGCGCCGCCCTGGCCGGCACGGCCATCGCCGTCATGAACGTCGTCATGCCGGGTCTCGTCAAGCAGCACTTCCCCGGCAGGATCGGGCTCTTCACCGGCCTGTACGTCTCGGTCATGGTCAGTGGGGCCGCCATCGCCTCGGCGGCGATGGTCCCGCTGGCCGGGCAGGTCGGCTGGCGGGCGGCGGCGGGGTCGGCGACCCTGCTCGCGCTGCTGGCGGCGGCCCTGTGGTGGGTGGCGCTCACGAGGCCGGCCGCGCAGGACCTTGCGGCGACGGCGACGGCGGCGGGGCGGGACGGCCGTTCCCGCTCCGGCGACCCCGGCCGCCGGCCGTACGCGGCCCTGCTCCGGGCACCGGCGACGTGGCCGGTCATGGCGTTCATGGGTCTGCAGTCGCTGACCTTCTACGTCCTGCTGGCCTGGCTGCCCACCGTGTTCCAGGCCGCCGGCCTGCCGGCCGATAAGGCGGGATATCTGCTGGGCCTGACGAATCTCGTGCAGATCGCCGCGGCGCTGGCCGTCCCCCTGCACGCGGGCCGGGCCCGTTCCCAGGTGCCGCACGTGGTCGTGGCCGTGCTGCTGACCATCGGCGGATATCTGGGCGTGTTGCTCGCGCCCACCACCACGCCGTGGCTGTGGATGATCATCCTCGGGCTCGGCCAGGGGGCCTCCATCGCGCTCGCCCTGCTGATCATCACGCTGCGTGCGCCCGATCCGGCCTCGGTGACCGCGCTGTCGGCGGTCGCCCAGTCGAGCGGTTACGTGCTGGCCGCGATAGGGCCGCTCGCGTTCGGCCTGCTTCACGAACTGTCCGGCGGCTGGACCGTGCCCCTGCTGGCCGGGCTGGGGGCGTGTGCCCTCCAACTGGCCTCGGGTGTGCTCGCCGCTCGCCCTACGGCGGGGTAGTCAGCGCGGCAGCCGTTCGAGGTCGATGGCGATGGGGAAGGGGGCGTCCACCGCGAGGCGGGTGTGGTGGACGCCGGTCACCTGATATCCGGCGCCGTCGGCGTCGAGTACGAAAGAGTAGACGAAGGGCCGGAAGTCGGCGCTCTCCTCGACCCGCCAGAAGTGGGGGATGCCGGCCGCCGCGTAGTGCCGCGGCCGCACGTCGCAGTCCGAAGCGGCCGAGTCGGGGCCGACGACCTCGATGACCAGGCGCACCTCCTCGGCGAGATAACAGGTCCTCCGGTCGTCGGAGGCGGCGAGGTCGTCCACCAGGGACACGTCGGGACGGGCGCGCCGATCAGGCCCCAGCAGGACGTCCATCCGGCTGACCGCCACCAGGTCGCCCGGGACCTGCGCGTTCAGGGCGGTGCGCAGGCCGTAGGTCATACGCTCGTGGAACCGCGTCTGGGGGCCCGTGGGGATGAGGCCGGCGTCGGGCTGATCGTCGTCCGAGTGATCGGCGTCGGGGTGATCGGCGTCCGAGTGATCGTCGTCCGAGTGATCGGCGTCGACCCCGCCGTCCCGCCGCTCGCCCACCGCGGGCCGGAGCCGGGAGAGCCGATCGGAGACGCCCCCGGCCCCGCCTCCCGGACGGGGCTGAAGCCAGTCATCGAGCACGCTGGTCATGGCAGCAGCCTAGCGTCACCCTGGGTGATGATCGAACTACTCGCGCCGCCCTAAGCCGGGTCGAGCGGGCGCAATTCGTCCGCGTAGCCGACCGAAAGGCGGCGCATGGTCCCGTCGTCGGTGATGGAGTACTGCCCCATGCGCCACAGCGGCGGCGAGTACGCGTGGATGGAGACCGAGCCGGGCGCCTCGCCGGTCAGCCGGTGGATGTGGTCGGGCCCGAACGAGAAGGCCTCGCCCGCAGCGACCGGCGTCTCCCGGTGGACGCCGCCGATGCGCGGGTTGCACTCCTTCAGCTCGCCGGCCACCACGCGGACCGCGCCGGAGGAGACGTCGTGGTCGTGCCAGCCGGTGTCGTCCCCGGGCCGCCAGCACAGCAGCCACACGTCAACGTACGAGTCGCGGTGCAGCGAGACGTAGTGGCGTCCCCCGTCCTCCGCGCCCTCGAAGTTGAGGTGGTGACGCCACAGTTCGGGCCGCGCGGCCAGGTCCTCGACCAGGGCGAGCAGCTCGCGGTGGTCGAGCGCGCGGGCGGGCAGGTCGCCGACGGGGGCCAGGTCGGTCAAGGAGGCACAGAGCGCGCCTTCCTGGATCGTGGGCGTGCTCATTGGTGCGACTCCTTCCGGGACAGCAGGCGGCCGGGATTGGCCACGCGGACCGCATGATCGACGGCTCGTTGCGCGGGGTCGCCGGGGTCCGGCCACGCCGACTCGGCGTACGGCTGGTCGCTCCCGGCGACGAGGACGTCGATCCCGAGTTCGCGGATCACCGCGTCGGCGGCCCGGGGGCCGTAGGACGACGTCTCCAGGAACAGATCCGGGTCCACCAGGCCGCGCCCGGCGGCGCCCCGGCTCAACTGGCGCTCCCTGTGCAGCGGGGCCAGCCCGGCCAGGAGCGCGAAGCACACCTTCAGGCGGGGATGCCGGGGCCGGCCGAACGCCTCGAACGCGTACCAGGCGGCGTGCATCTGCTGCACGTACGGCACGACGGCGGCCCACCACGCCGGGCCCGCCGCGGCGGCGGGGCCCGGATGGACGAACAGCGGCAGGCCGCGGTCCTCCAGCACGTCGAGCAGCGGGGCGGCCAGGGCCAGCCCCCGGGCGTCCCCGAGCGCGGTCGCCGGAAGCTGCAGCCCGGCCAGGCCCTGGTCGAGGGCGCGGCCGAGGGAGCGCGAGAGCCGTACGGGATCGGGGTCGGTCACCGGGGCGGCGGCCCAGGCGCCGAACGGCGCGGGCAGCGCGCGGGCGTCGGCGTGGTAGGCGTCGATGAGCGGCCACGCCTCCTCCGGCGGCAGGTGCTCGATCCCGAGCGGGCTCGACAGGGAGACGAGGGCGAGGTCGAGGTGGGCGTTGCGCTTGCGCCGGATCTCCACGTCGTGGTCGGCCGGATCCGCCTCGTACGGCGGCTCGCCGTCGAGGACGAGCGTCCATCCGTCCAGGTACGGCGGGCGGGTGCGACGGCGCAGCGCGTCGACGAGGGACGGCGTCCACAGGTGCTGGTGCACGTCCACGCTCATCTGCCCGCCTCTCGCCTAAGCCTGCATTCCCTACTCAGATTACATGCTATTCCGGCAGGGGTGACCCGGGGGCGGATGGCACACCCGCCCCGGGCCGGTCAGTCGTCGCCGAGGATCATGTTGAGGATCCAACTGATCACGCCGACGACGATGGCGCCCCAGAAGGCGGCCACGAACCCGTCGACGTGGAAGGGGAGGTCGAGCTGCTCGGCGAGCCAGCTCGTGAGCAGCAGCAGGGCCGCGTTCACCACCAGGGCGAACAGGCCGAGCGTGATCACGTAGAACGCGCAGCCGATCGTCTTGATGATCGGCTTGATGACGGCGTTCACGAGGCCGAAGATCAGCGCGACCGCGAGGAGGGTGCCGATCTGCTTGGCGGTGGAGCCGGCGCTGACGGTGATGCCGTCCACCAGCTTGGTGGACGCCCACAGGGCCGCGGCCACCACGATGATCTTGAGTATGACCTTCACCTCAAGAATCCTTCCATGGCACGGCAAAGAGTGCGCGGTTCGCGTGTGGCCGGAATAGGCGGCCTGCGCCGGGGGCGGGGAGGAGCGGCAAAAAGCCCATCCGATTCCGGCGGTCTTTCTCCCGCCTCGGGGGTATAAGCGGCAAACCTGGGGGAAACCGACGAGTTGGGGGTGAGATCGGATGGACGTGGAAGAGCTCGAGTCGCTCCCCGCAAAGGAGCTGCACGACCGCGCCGTGCGCTACGCCGTACGGCACGGCGACCTGGGATTCCTGTGGGACCTGCTGAAGGTCATCCCGGCGGCCGAGGCCGCCAGCGGCAACAGTGACGAGACCGCGAACGACCTCAGCAGGGTCTCGGCGCTGCTCAGCGACGCGATCGGGGCGGGCGAGGGCGAGCTCGGCGACGCGCTACGGCCGGTCTACGTCGACTATCTGTCCAAACACCCCGACGCCTGAGCGCGGGGGGCGAACGCTCAGCAACCTCTCATCTCCGCACGTCACAATGGGGCGTGGTCAAGACACAGGTGCTTGTCGTCGACGACGAACCCGAGGTCCGCGACGCGATCGCCCGGGCGCTCCGTGTGGAGGGGTACGGCGTGGCGACCGCCGGCGACGGCATGGACGCGCTCGACGTCATCGACGGCGCGGCGCCCGACCTCGTGGTGCTCGACGTGCTCATGCCGGGCATGAACGGCATCGAGGTCTGCCGGACGCTGCGCGGAGACGGCAACCGGCTGCCGGTGCTCATGCTGACCGCCCTGGACGGCATCGGCGACAAGGTGGCCGGCCTCGACGCGGGCGCCGACGACTACCTGGTGAAGCCGTTCGCGCTGGAGGAGCTGTTCGCCCGGGTGCGCGCCCTGCTGCGCCGCGCCGCGCCTCCCCCGGAGGCCGGCTTCGCCGACCTGGTCCTGCTGCCCGACAGCAGGCAGGCCCGGCGCGGCCGGCGGCTCATCGACCTGACCAGGACCGAGTACGCCCTGCTGGATCTGCTGATCCGCAACGGCGGCCAGGTGCTGACCCGGCAGCTCATCCTCGAACGCATCTGGGGCTACGGCTTCCGGCCCGGGTCCAACCCGCTGGAGGTCTACATCGGTTACCTGCGTAAGAAGACCGAGGCGGGGGGCGAGCCGCGGCTGATCCACACCGTCCACGGCCTCGGGTACGCGCTCAGGGAGCCCACCGCTCCTTCCGCCACCGGGGAGGAGCGGTGAAGCTCCGCTGGCGGCTCGCGATGGCCTCCGCGCTGGCCGGCGCGGTGAGCGTGATCGTCGTGATCGTGGCCGCCTACGTCATCACCTGCCGCCGGGTCGAGTGGGCGATGGACCATTACGGGACGTACGAGAGCTACGGCGACCCGCCCCCCAACGGCGTGCTGGCCGCTCTCGCCGACGTGGACGATCTGGGCTGGCCCTTCCTCGCCGTGGCGCTCGGCGGCCTGGTGCTGTCGGGGGCGCTCGGCTGGCTGGCCGCCCGGGCCGCGCTGCGGCCGGTCAACGCGCTCAAGGACGCGGCGGGACGGGTGGCGACCACCCGGGACCTGACCACCCGCATCGACGTGACGGGGGACGACGAGCTGAGCAGCCTGGCCCGCAGCTTCAACGCCATGCTCGACGCGCTGGAACGCTCCGCCAAGTCGCAGAAGCGCCTCGTCGCCGACGCCTCCCACGAGCTGCGCACGCCGCTCACCGCCCTGCGGACCAACATCGAGCTGCTGATGAGAGGCGACCTGCCGCAGGAGGTCCACAAGGAGGTGAGCCGGGCCGTGGTGAGCGGGCTGGAGGAGCTCACGGCGCTCGTCTCCGACGTGGTCGAGCTGGCCCGCGACGAGGAGCCCGCCGTGCTCGTGGAGAGCGTGCGCCTCGACGAGCTCGTGGAGCGGGAGGTCACCAGGGCGGCCAGGCACTGGCCGTCGACGGCGTACTCCGTGTCGGCCGAGCCGACGGTGGTGCGGGGTGTGCCCGACCGGCTCGCCAGGGCCGTCGCCAACCTGCTCGACAACGCGGCCAAGTACAGCCCGGCCGGCGGCCTGGTCGAGGTGTCGCTGCGGGGCGGCGTGCTGACGGTGCGCGACCACGGCCCCGGCATCTCCCCGGATGACCTGCCGCACGTCTTCGACCGCTTCTACCGCGCGCCCTCGGCGCGGGCGCTGCCCGGATCGGGGCTGGGCCTGGCCATCGTGGGCCAGGTCGTGGACAGCCACGGCGGCAGCGTGTCGGCCGCTCCCGCCCCCGGCGGAGGGACACTCGTCCGGCTGGCGCTGCCAGTAGGGTGAGGTCATGGGCTCTGTACGCGTCGAGCGGACCGAAGACGGGTTCGTCGCCCGCAACGAGCGCGGCGCCGAGATCACGATGGGCTCCGGTGACGGCCTGTTCAGCCCGGTGGAGCTGCTGCTGGCCGCCGTCGGCGGCTGCAACGTCATGACGGTCGAGCCGCTCACCGCCAAGCGCGGCCACCGGCTCGTACGGCTGGCCGTCGAGGTCTCCGCCGAGAAGGAGAGCCCGACGCTGCTGCGCTCGGTCACGGTGACCTACGACGTGGAGTTGCCCCCGGAGGACTCCGGCGAGGTCTTCGAGGCCGTCGCCGAGCGGGTCCACGAGCGCCACTGCACCGTGAGCCGGTCGCTCCAGAAGGGCACCGAGGTCAGGCTGGACCTCGGGAGGTAGCACGGGCGGGCGGAGCCCGTTCGGATGTAGGCCGGAAATCAACCTGCCTATGACGACTTCATGACAGGGCCCCTTGTAGTGTTGAAGCAAGTCCTCGGGAGAGGGCGACAGACTTTCTTGATAAAGGACGCGGATGGGGGAACCGCGTCCGGAAAGCGGGGGACCCGCCGGTGCCTTTGGGGAGGGCATTCCTGGCGGAACCGCTTTGATCCGGAGCCGGGCAGTTGGGGGACTGCCCGGCTCCGGCATTTTCAGGGTCCTGTACCCGTTCTCCTCCCGTCCCTCCCTGTCCCTCCCCTCCCCGTCCCTCCCTGTCCCTCCCGTCCGTCCCCTCCCCGGTCCCTCCCCGTCCTCTCCCCGTCCCTCCCTGTCCGGCCCCTCCCTGTCCGAACCGGGGAGCGGGCCTCGTCCGGCCGCTCCGGGAAATAACCTTTGCCTTCGTAAACCGGCGGTCTTCCTTCTGCTCGGCGGCTCCGCTTTTGCGGCGGGTTGCTTTATCGCGCCGTCCCCGGTGATTTCCTTTGTGGTCTCTTGCCGTATGGCCTCCGCGCTTTGCCGTGCGCGGACGGGACCTCCGTCACGTACCGTCAACATCACAAAGGCGGGGACGGCGGGCAGTTGCCCCTCTTGGGGTAAACAGGACCAGAGGTAGATCTTCTGGGCGGTATGCGGCTTTTACTTTGCTCCATCCTGACTCGTCCTGTAGTGTCCTGTTTGCCGCCGACCGGTGGCTGGATTGGACTTGGAGAGGAGATCACCGTGGGTGACCCCACATCGACCTCTGAGCCAAGGCATCTCGGATCACACGTCTGACTCACGACGGCCTTCCGGCCGATCGCCATAGCTTCAGCGCACACGCCTCCGGGTGAACGACTTCTCCTGCCCGGACACGTGGCCCGTCTTCGCGGTCTGCCGCATGCAGGTCCCTAGATGACGCATGGCCATTCTCTGTCGTCTCACGAAAGATCCCCAGCCCTGATGAAGACTCTGTTTGACATGCGTGGCAACCGACGCCTCACCGCCGCGGCCACGCTCGTCGGTGCGGCGGCCGTCACCGCGTCCCTCGTGGCCGCCGTGCCCGCGCCCGTCGAGCAGCCGGTCAAAGAGGCCGTCAACGTTTCCGCCGCCATCCCGGCGCGCCAGCCCTCCCTCGCGATCCCGGCGCACGAGGAGGTCCTGCTCCAGGGCAGCACCACCGGCTCGTACTTCTGGGACGACTCCTCGGGCCGCCAGGGCGACACAGGTCTGCCGGCCATCGGCAAGCCCATGCAGCAGGGGATGTTCGCCAGCCCGAGCTGGCCGCTCGGCACCGAGGGCTACATCTTCTACAAGGGCAAGAAGGCCAAGTTCTTCATCGGCGACCGCGGCCCGGGCGTCCCGTCCGACAGCGGCGTCATGCTCGACATCGACGGCAAGACCTTCGCCGAGCTCACCGGCACCACCTGGAACGAGAACACGCTGACCGTCAGCGGCGACCTCGGCCACATCCCGATCCAGTACGTCGTCACGAAGTGGGGTGACGGGCCGGGCATGCGCGGCGAGCCGGTGCCCTTCTCCAGCGGCGCCTGGCGGAGCTGAGCCACGACATTCCGATCACCGAGCGATGTGCGCGACCTTCGCGGGACTGCTAAGGTTACGGACATCGCGGGCGCCGCTAGCTCAGTTGGTTAGAGCAGCTGACTCTTAATCAGCGGGTCCGGGGTTCGAGTCCCTGGCGGCGCACCAAACGAAAGCCCAGGTCGGCACAGCCGACCTGGGCTTTCTTGCGCTGCTGGAGACGGGCCGCGCCGACGGGGCGGGGGAGCTGCGAATCTTCTGCACGGTCGGCGACGTGGACCCGCTTCAACCGCTGGTGATCTACGCGGCACTGCAGGCCATCCCCGTGAGCTATGCGAGGCGGCGGCGATCGACGGGGCGAGCCCGTGGCGGATCGCCTGGGCGATCAAGGTGCCGATGGTGCGTCCGTCGCTCATCCTGACCGGCGTCTTCTCGATCATCGGGACGATGCAGCTCTTCAACCCTTCGCTCCGGTCTTCGCTTCCTACTGCTCCGCTCCCGCATTCCCGGTTCGTGGACGGCGCGAGGTTGTGACCCCACGTTTGTGCTGGTCAAGCTTGTTTTCGAGTATGTGTTCGGTTAGCCTTTGGAGTAGTTGTTACGGGTGAGCTTGGTTGGCGTTCTGGTTTGTGGCCCATGTGCCGGGTTGGTGAAGTAGCCGAGTCTGTGTGAGTAAGTCCCGGTCCAGGCGGCCGGGAACCCATGGTGCTTTCGTCTCCGGCCGTGAAGGGGGTGCCCGCCAATGCCAGGCCCGTCCGTGTCTCCCGCGTCTGCCTTGTTTCCAGTGCCCTCTGTGCCGCCCGCGCCTCGGAGATGGCCCAGGCAGCCCGTGTCGTCGGTGCCTCGTGTGTTCGGCGCGTCGCCCTCGTCGCCTGTGCCCCCTGCGCCGTCCGCTTCTGATCGTGCCCGCTCCTCCTCGTCGTCCGGCGTGGGAACGGCCGGAGTGCTTCCGCCGTCGCGAACCGCGGTTCCGATTCCGGACGGGCTCACGCTGATACCCCCGGGTGCGGAGCTGGCCGGACTGCTGGCCGAGGTGAACGTGGAGCGCGTGTCGGGGTTCGACACGGTGGAGGTGCTCAAGGCGGCCTACCGGCAGGTTTGTCATCACCGGGCGTGGTTCTTGCGGGCCTTGCTGGAGGTGGGGCTACGGGACCTGTTCTCGGGTGACGAGGTGGCGCGGCTGGAGGTGCCGGATGAGTTCGGCCCGGATGAGGCGCGTGCGGCGCTGGTGTGGTCACGCCGCCGCGCCGACTCCACCTTCGAGCTGGCCTGGAATGTTCACCGCCGGTTGCCGATTTTGGGGGAGGCGATGCTGGCCGGGACCCTGGACGAACCCCGGGCGGTGGCGTTCGTCCGGTGGACCGTGGGGTTGACCGACGAGCAGGCCGCCCTGGTGTGCGAACAACTGGTGCCCCAGGCGTCGTCCTGGACGGTGGGCGAGCTGATCGAGCGAATCCAGCGCCTGGCGTTGGCGATCGATCCCGCCTGGGCCGAGCGCCGGTACGCGGAGGCGGTACGCCGCCGCCGGGTGGTGGGGACTCGCAACGAGGATGGCACCGCGACGGTGTCCGGGCTGGACCTGCCTCTGGATCGGGCGGCGGCCGGGTGCGACCGCATCGATGAGCTGGCCCGGGCGTGCAAGCGGGCCGGCGACCGCCGCCCGATCGATCACATCCGGGTGGACCTCTTCCTCGGAAGTCTGGACGGCACGTTCGAGGGGATGTCGGATGAGGAGATCATCACCCACGTCCTCTGCCACCCCTTCCACGACACCCCCGCCGCCCGGGAAGGCGATGCCGGCAACGCACCGGACGGTGACAACAACGCCGGTGGCAGCGGCGACGATCCTGACCACCCCGGCCGCGATGGCGGCGTGCGCCCTGACATCGGCCCCAACCGCCCCGGCGGCTACGGTGGATGCGGTGGCGTGCACCCTGACAGCGACCCCAACGGCGTGCGTCCTGGCACCGCCCCCAACCGCCCCGGCGGCGGTGGCGTCGTGCGCCCTGCCAACGACCTCGATGAACGTGGCGGCGGTCGCACTGACAGCGCTAACAGCCCTAACGGCACTGACGGTTTCACCGACGCCGACAGGGACGCGGCCGAAGACGACCGTGACGCCGAGACGTGTAGCCGCCCGGGGAATGGGTCCGGCGGACTGTCGCCCGCGTGCGGCTCACATCCAACGGACCCGCATCCGTCAGGGCCGGAGGAAACAGCGTTCGGCGCGCCCGCGCCTGATGATGAGACCGGGCGGGGCGGGACCGGGCCCGACAAGGCTGGGTCCGACAAGGCGGTGCCTGGTAAGGCTGGGTCAGACAGGGCCGGGCCCGACAAGGCTGGGTCCGACAAGGCTGGGTCCGATAGGGCGGGGTTGCGGCATGCCCAAGCTGAAGCTCATGCACAGGCGGATGCCGGTGTTTGGGCGCGCGCCGGAGGGTGGCCGGTGCGGGAGATTCGGGTTGAGCTGACCACGCTGCTCGGCCTGGACGAGCATCCTGCCCATCTGCCTGCTTGGGGAGTGATTCACCCCTGCTTGGCCCGGCGCATCGTCGCAGGCATGTTCGGTCAGTGGCGATACGCCATCTGTCACGACAACGGCCACCTGGCGCTGACCGGACTCACCCGGGCCCGCCCCCACCCCTCCGGCCGGAACCGCCCCGCCCGCGACCGGCGGCGCGGCGGCATCGTCGAACTACAGATCACCCACAGTCTCCTGAGGGTGCTGGCCGCCCAGCCGGCCAGCGTCTTCGGGGCGTGGGCACCGGTCGTCGCCGACCTGTCCACTCAGGCCGCACGCCTTCTGGCCGCTGGCGAGGGCGCCACTGCTCCTGAAGCCACCGCACCCGACGGCACCACACCTAACCGCACCACACCTAACCGCACCACGCCCGGCGGCACCACGCCCGACGGCACCAGGCCCGACGGCACCACGCCCGGCGGCACCACGCCCGACGGCACCAGGCCCGACGGCACCAGGCCCGACGGCACCAGGCCCGACGGCGTCGCACCCGACGGCGTCGCACCCGACGGCGCCGCCTCGGGCGGCCCCATCCAGGACCGCGATGAGACCGGCGCCCCGCACGAGGACGGCATGTCGGGCGGCATCTCGGGCGGGCGAGCAGAGGATCTGGAGGGCGGAGCGGCGGATTCGGAGCGGCGGCGTCAGGCCGGAGCAGCGTTACGACGATACGTACAAATCCGGGGCCGGGTCTGCTCCTGGCCCGGCTGCCGCACGCCCGCCACCCGGACCGACCAGGACCACATCCTCCCGTGGGCGGAGCAGGGGCCCACGAAGGCGGAGAACCTGCACCTGGCCTGCCGCCACGACCACCGTGCCCGGCACCACGGCGGTTGGCGCGTCAGCACCGCCAGTCCTTACCTGGTCATCTGGACCAGCCCGCTGGGGCACCGTTACCCCAGCCCTCTCCCAAAGATCATTCTCTCCGCCTGTGATCCCCTTCCCCGCAGCCAGCCCACCCCATCGCCATACCGGTACCTCGACGACCTCCCCGACACGCCCACCATGCGCCCGGCCCCCGAACCACCACTCCCACAGGAGGCCTCACAACCGGACACGGGGGTAGCGACGCCATCGGAACCGAAGGGCGAGACCGGGACACACGGATCGTTGCTTGGAAGCGAACTTGACGAACCGCCCTTCTGACACCTCCCACGCCCGATAGAAAAGGCCAGACATCGGGCGGCGGGACAGCGAGCGGGGGGACAGCGAGCGAGAGCCCGAGCCCGTGGAGGGGCTGGCTGGGCTCGGAGTGTTCGGCCCGCTGTGACCATCACTGCGACCATCACCGCAACCGTCGCTGATGAACGTCGCTGATGACCGTCACTGGTGTACGTCAGGCATTCGACGGTGGAAGCCATCGGCGGACGACATGCCGGGGAATACCGGCATCGACGTGCCACAACTTCCGCCTGCCGTCCCAGGACGCGGACATGCCTTCGGCCCGCGCCAAGCGCTTCAGCTCATCCTTGTCCTCGAAGGGGACGTCGAGATAGAGGCGGCCGCCGACGACCGCGCCTGGACGAGGCTCGCCGTCGCCTTCGGGCCGGGCCCCGGAGAACCCCCGCTGCGGCCAGGGGCGCGCGGGGCGTTCCAGACGAGCTCGCTCGACGATGTGACGGACGCGCCGGCAGGCCCCCGGATCGGTGATCCGCATCATGAGATCGGTAGGGCCGGTGTTGGCCAGGAGATTGAGGGATCCGTGCCAGAGCACGGTGTCATCGAGAATGAGCACCTTCTCATGCATCCGCTCGCGTGTCGCGACCTGGCATCCGGCAGTTCGGAGTTCCTCGACGAGGGCTTTCCGGCGAGCGTCCTCCGACTGATCTCTCGTGTGGACGGTGACCCGCACTCCTGCCTGAACACGCGGCGCGAGGTGACGGAGCCAGTTGTGCACGGGGTTCGGGTCGAGGAACGCGCAGTAGATCTCGATGCTCTGCCGGGCGCGGGCGATGTCCCAGGCGATGGCTCGTGGCACCTCGTCGGCCGGAAAGAACGCCGGCCTCGCCAGTTCCTCCTCGGGAAGGCCGGCGAGGTCGGCAGCGCAGCGGAAGGGGACGAGGTCGTCGACGGAGAGCTTGTGGGCATGCCGTTCCAGATGAGCGAGCATGTGCGCGGCCTCGCCGGCCGGGTTGAGCTTGGCGCGTAGGAACTGGATGTCCGCCACGACGACGAGGTGATCCTGCGCCCGGCTGAGAGCCACGTTGAGCAGGCGGCAGGTGGAGGAGGACAGCCCCAGGCCCTCATAGAAGTAGCCGGGCTTGTCTCCGGATCCGGCGACGGTGTCGATGACCACGAGGGGACGCTGGCTGCCCTGGAAGCGGTGAACCGTGTCGACGAGTCCGTCGCAGTCCTGGCCGAACCGGTAGGCCAGGCTGTCCCGCAGCGCCTTGACCTGGGCCTTGAACGGTGCGATCACGGCCATGCGGTCAGTGGGACGCTCGCCGGCGGCGAGGTCGGTCCACTTGCGTGCCGGGAGGACCTCGTCGTACTGCAGGCCACGGATGAGCTCGTGGACGACGGCTTCGTGCACCGGGTTGGTGGTGTGCGCGCCGTACCTGGCCGTGGGGTTGGGCAGGCGGCGCGAGGTGGTGTCGATCAGAATAAGCGGCCCGCTGAGCAGCGGAGATGGGGGAAGCCGCCCGTAGTCCTCTCGACCGGTGCGCAGCGGTGCGTCCGGGTAGGCGACCACGTTGACGACCTCGCAGATGGCCGGTCGCATCCGGTACTGAGTGTCCAGACAGACCAGGCGCGGATCGTCGCGGAGGGCCCTGCCGGTGACGTCGACCAGCCCCGCCGTGGTGAACGGATCCCGGTCCATCCAGAGCCGGGCGTGCTCCCGGTCTTCCTGCGAGCTGCTCCGGTCACCGGAGGCTCTGGTCACCGCCGGCAACTGGCGGAAGTCGCCGGCGATGACGAGGCGGCGACCCGCGAGCCCCGCCACACACCAGGCGGAGGGGGTGTTCACCATGCCGGCCTCATCGATGATGACCACGTCGATCGAGTCGAGAAGCTTGCGTGACTGCACCGCCTTCGCGACCGTGGTTCCCATCACCATGCAGTTCCCGCGCACCACCTCGGCGATCTTCCGCAGTTCCTGCTCCAGCCCCGGCAGGTGCTGCCTCAGCCGGTCGACGGCGTCCTGGAGCGGGCCACGAGCCGGGACGGCGCGAAGCCGGCTGCGCTGGGCCGTCAAGGCCCTTTCCGCTTCGGCGATCTCGGTCGCGTACCGGCTCTGGGCGGCATGTGCGAGGGGAAGCTCGTTGTCGGCCGCGACCAGTTCCTGTTGACGATCCCATCGCATCCGGCCAAGCTGCTCCAGCTTGGCCTGCTTCTTCTTGGCGAACAGCCCGGTCGGCAGTCCGATGCTCCGGATCTCGTGGTCGATCTCGCCGATCGCCCGGTGCGACAGCTGTATTCGCTGCTGCAGGAGAGCGATGTGCTGAGCGGCCCTGTCGTGGTCGGTACGCAGAATGACCAGCCGCTCCTCTGCGGTCGCCACGTCCGCATGCAGTGCCAGGTCCTGGAGAGCCGCCTCCAACCGGCGACGGACGTCGCTGATCTGTTCCACGAGCGAGGCGGACAGTCTTTCGGCGATCCTGGCCGGGTCGATCTGCTCGCCGAATTTGGCCGCCAGCGAAGGCAGTTCGATCTCCCCGGCCCGTTGCACCAAGCCTCTGTCGAAGCGTTCCTCGTCCGACAGTAGATCGCAGATCCGCTCCAGCGCCTGATCCACGGCCACCTTGGTCGGGGCGACGAACAGCACGCGCAGCCCCTGTCGGCAAGTGCCTTCCGCGATGGCGGCCACGACGTCGGTCTTCCCGGTGCCCGGCGGTCCCCAGATGTAGGTCAGCTCGCTCCCCAGCGCCTGTTCGACGGCCTGGCGCTGCCCGTCGTTGAGCGTGCGCTCACGGTATCCCCGGATGAACCGCTCCGGCGTCGCACAACGCTCGACGCGGGGCCGCCCCTGGTCCATAAGCCAGCCGGCGGAGGTCAGGTTGACCGAGTCCGCGGCTCTGCCCGCCGACTCCAGTCGCTCGACGACGGCTTCCCAACCTGCCGTTTCGTCCAAACGCACCTGTGCCTGGATGGGCCCGGCGCCGAGATCCGCCGGTGTGCGGACTTTGACCCTTCCATCGGGCATGCGCCGTACTTCGGCGCTCGCCCAGGCGTCACGGGATCGGGACGGGCGGATCAGCAGCCTTTCCCCGGAGAAGATCTCCTTCCAGGCCTTGCAGGAGAACAGGTATTCGTACCTCTCCGCGCTGTGGCCGAGCCGGCGTCCCTCGGACAGGGAAAGCTTCTCCCCGTCTCCGTCGCTTCGCAGCTCCGCTGCGATCTCCAGCCGTACGGCACGCAGCAGCTGGTCGATCGGAAAGGAAGTGTGCCGCGGACCTGACATCTCGCTCCCATGGCAAGGGGGCCGACAGGGTCGTGGTACGGATCGAGAACCTACCGTCTCCGGCACCTGCGGGCGGGCACTCCCGAGGGAAGACCGGTGGGACGAAAGGTGCAGTGAGCAATGATTCGGTCGGATTCGCCCTAGGATGGAGGCGGGGTGCCGGGAAGTCTGGTCGGCGGTCGTCGAACCGAGCCCGGAAAACGGAGTGCCCATGGCCCCCACCCGCCGACTTTCCCTCCTCGGTCCCGGTTCCCGGGCCGAGACCCGGCGCATCGCCGACATCCTCCGCAAGGAGACGATCGGCGGCGCGCTGCTCCTGATCGCCGCCGTCGCGGCCCTCGTCTGGGCCAACTCGCCCTGGTCCGAGGCGTACGCGGGGTTGCGCTCGGCCACGGTCGGGCCGGCCGCGTGGCACCTGGACCTCAGCCTCGCCAAGTGGGCCTCGGACGGGCTGCTGGCGATCTTCTTCTTCGTCGCCGGCCTGGAGCTCAAGCGTGAGTTCGTGGCCGGGGACCTGCGCGATCCCCGTCGGGCCGTCGTTCCCGTCGCGGCGGCCGCCGGCGGTGTGATCGTCCCGGCCCTGCTCTACCTGCTGGTCAACGCGCTCATGGACGGCGAGGCGCGGGGATGGGCGACCCCGACGGCCACCGACATCGCGTTCGCGCTCGCGGTGCTCGCCGTGGCGGGGCGGCGGCTGCCCGCCGCGCTGCGTACGTTCCTGCTCACCCTGGCCGTCGTGGACGACCTGATGGCCATCGTGATCATCGCGGTGTTCTACACGTCGCATCTGTCGGTGCTGCCGCTGCTGGCGGCGCTGGTGCCCCTCGGCGTCTTCACCGTGCTGGTGCAGCGGCGGGTGCGCTCGTGGTGGCTGCTGCTCCCGCTGGCCGGCGTGACCTGGGGGCTGGTTCACGCCTCGGGTGTCCACGCCACGGTGGCCGGGGTGCTGCTCGGCTTCGCCGTACCCGTCCTGCGCAGTGAGAAGGCGGGCGGCCCGGAGGCGGGGCCGGGGCTCGCCGAGCACTTCGAGCACCGGTTCCGCCCGATTTCAGCCGGGGTGGCGGTGCCGCTGTTCGCGTTCCTGTCCGCGGGGGTGCCGCTCGGCGGGCTTGGCGGTGTGACGAACCTGCTCGCCGACCCGGTGTCGCTGGGCGTCGTCGCCGGGCTCGTCGTGGGCAAGCCGCTGGGGATCATTGCGGCCACCTGGCTGACCGCCCGCTTCACCCGTGCCGACATCGACGAAGGGCTGGCCTGGGTGGACGTCGGAGGGCTGGCGATCCTGTCCGGCATCGGGTTCACGGTGTCCCTGCTCATCGGCGAGCTGGCGTTCGGCCTGGGCACGGCCCGCGACGCCCAGGTCAAGCTGGCGGTCCTGACCGGCTCGCTGGTCGCGGCGCTGCTGGCGACGGTGGTGCTGCGGCTGCGCGACCGCGCGTACCGGCGGCTCGCCGACGCCGAAGCCGCCGGGCCTGTGGGCGCCGAGAGCGTGATGGGTCGCGGGACGGAAACATGACCGGGTTCGAGCACATCGGCCTGCTCTACCGCGACGAGGACGAGTACGTCACCGGATGCGCCGCCTTCCTCCGGCCGGCCCTCGAGACGGGGGAGCCCGCGCTCGTCGTGGTTCCCGGCGGCCACGGCGAGCTGGTCCGGGCGGGGCTCGGGCCCGACGCCGTGAGGGTGACCTTCCAGGACATGAAGGTCGCCGGCCGCAACCCGGGCCGGATCATTCCCGGCGTCCTGTTCGCCTTCCTGCGCGCCCACGAGGGCCGGCGGGTCCGCGTCATCGGCGAGCCGATCTGGAAGGGCCGCGGCGACATCGAGTATCCCGCCTGCGTGCAGCACGAGGCGCTCATCAACGCGGTCTTCGCGGCGGCCGACGCCGCCATCCTGTGCCCGTACGACACGGCGGGGCTCGGGGCGGGGGCGATCCGCGACGCGCACCGGACGCATCCGGTCATGCGGGACCGGAGCGGCACCTACCCGAGCCCCGCCTACGGCGACCCGATCCTGACCGCCGCCGCCTTCGACGTGCCGTTGCCCGCGCCCCCGCCGCACGCGGCCGTTTTCCGGTTCACCGGGCTTCATTCGCTCCCCGAAGTGCGCGCGTTCGCCGCGGCGGAGGCCGGTGCGGCGGGGCTCGACCGGCGCCGCCTCGCCGAGATGCTCATCGCGGTCAACGAACTGGCCACCAACACGGGCGAGCACACGGACGGGCACGGCACGCTGACAGTGTGGGCCGAGCGCGGCACGCTGGTGTGCCGGCTCGACGACGGCGGCCGTCTCGACCCGCTGGCCGGGCGGGTGCCGCGGCCCGACCACGCGACCCGCGGGCGCGGCCTGCTGATCGTGAACGACTTCGCCGACCTGGTGCGGATTCACCGGCACGAGCGGGGCACGAGCATCCGGATCCACTTCGACCTGCCCGGGAAGCGGGCCGCCTCCACCTGCTGACGCTCACCACGTGACGGGCAGCGCGGGGAACCCTCCGGCCAGCCTGTCGGTGTGCGCCTTGAGCTCCTCGTACGGCACCGCGAGCGCCAGCGTGGGGAAGCGCGTGAAGAGGGAGCCGAAGACCGCGCGGAGCTCGACCCGAGCCAGGGACGCTCCGAGGCAGTGGTGTGGCCCGTGGCCGAACCCGACGTGCGGCTGGGGATCGCGCCGCCGGATGTCGAACGTGTCGGGGTCGGGGTAGGCGCGCTCGTCCCTGTTGGCCGCCGGGGTGGACAGCATGACCAGCTCGCCCGCCCGGATCGGCACCCCCGCGACCTCGACGTCCTCGTGCGCGTAGCGCACCAGCCCGTGTTCGCTCGGCGAGGCGACCCGCATGATCTCCTCGACCGCGGCATCCACGAGGGAGGGATCGTTCAGCAGCGCGTCACGCTGGGCGGGGTTGCGCAGGAACAGCAGCACGCCGTAGTCGATCTGGTTGACCGTGGTCTCGTGGCCGGCGAACAGCAGGCCGCCCGCGATCCTGGCGACGTCGTCCTCCGGCAGCGACGCGTCCGCCAGGTCGGAGTAGACGTCCTCGCCCGGGTCGTCCCGCTTCGCCTTCACGATCTCGTAGGTGTAGGTGTTCATCTCCATCTGTGCGGCGGCGGACCGCTCGGGATGGGTCAGGTCGGTCATCGCCTCGGCCACGGCCCGGAACCTGTCCCTGTCCTCGTACGGCACGCCGAGAAGCTCGCAGATCACCTGGATCGGCAGCGGGAGCGACAGGCCGGCGTGCAGGTCCGCGGGCGGACCCTGGTCGGCGAGCCCGTCGAGCAGGTCGCCGACCAGCGAGCCGATCCGGTCCGACAACCTCCGCATGCGCCGGGCCGAGAACGCGGGGGCGAGCAGACGCCGCATCTCCTTGTGGACGGACCGCTCCGTGGCGTACTCGCCGGACGGGCCGCCGAGCAGGGCGTTGTTCGACAGGCGGGCCGCGGTCTCGGGGGCGGGGTGGGAGCGGCCGAACCTGTCGTCGGCGAACACCTGCCGTATCTCCTCGTAGCCCGTGATCAGCCATGCCTCGTCGCCCATGGCGGTCGTGACCTTGGTGATCGGCGCTCTGGCCCGCATTTCGCCGAAGCCGGGGGATATCCCCAGGACGTCCGGCCGCTCGAACGGCAGCCGTGGGAGTCCGGGCATGGGTGACCTTCCCTTCGCTCGATGTCGGCCCTCTCGAATCTCTCCCCTGACCTACTGTCCGGCAAGGTAGTAAAACCATGTCCGGTGTGACCGGAGAGGGGACGTTTGCCTCGGGGCGCCGCCTCGCGCCCGGCCCTGCCTGCCCCGCGAACACCAGCGTCGTTCCGCGGCCCGGCATGACACGGGTGGTACGGGAGTAACGGGGATCAAGTCGTGGTGAAGTCACCGCAACCGGCGGGAGATCTTCATCGGGGCCGGGGTGGCGGCGCCGCCGGAGGGGGGAGACCGCTTCTCACTACCAATCGTGTCCGGATGAGCACATCGTTGTCTCCCGGCACAGAGCCTGGAGGTGGTGACGAGTGCGGTTCTCAGCCGAGGACGCTGCCTGGAGACAACTGAGCAGCGAGTACGCCGGTCGCTGGTCGATCTGGAGAAGCGACGCCGGCCGCTGGTACGCGACCCGGCTGACCCGGTCGCTGTCCCGTATCGAGATGGACCGGGGCCTGATCATGACCGCATGCGGCGAGAGCGCGGAGGAACTGCGCGCGCTGCTCACCGCGCAGGAGGGCCTGACGGGCCAGACGCTCTCCTCGTGACGCCCAGGACGTGGGCCCGGCCCGCCGGGCTCACGGCTTGAGAACGGCTTGAGAGCCCGCCGCAGCTCACCCCTGAGGCGACCCCGCAGGGCCCCCTCCGAGTGTCGTGGGACGGATGGGAAAATCCCTCTCATGACAGAACCAGCGGTTCGCGAACCCGTTCCCCCGACCGGCACGCAGCACACGATCGCCGCGCACGGATACGCGGCGACCGTCACCGAGGTGGGCGGGGGCCTGCGCGCCCTGACGTACAACGAACGGCCGCTGGTCATGTCGTATCCCGCGGACGCGCAGCCGGTGGGCGGCGCCGGGCAGTTGCTGCTGCCCTGGCCCAACCGGGTGCGCGACGGCAGGTACGACTTCGACGGCGAGGCCAGGCAGCTCGCGATCACCGAGCCAAGGACCGGCAACGCCGCGCACGGCTTCGCCCGTCTGATGCCCTGGACGGTCCTCGAACGGGACGACGCCTCGATCCGCCTCGGACTGCGGCTGTTCCCCCAGCTCGGCTATCCCCACGTGCTCGACCTGACGGCGTCGTACGCCCTGGGGGAGGCGGGCCTGGAGGTCGAGGTGTCGGCCGTGAACGTGGGGGACGGCGTGGCGCCCTACGGCATGGGCGCGCACCCCTACCTCACCCTCGGCGAGGAGACGGTGGACGACGCCGTGCTGGAGGTGCCCGCGGCCGAGTGGACCCCGGTGGACGAGCAGAAGATCCCGGTCGGCCGCCGCCCCGTCGAGGGCACGGAGTACGACTTCCGCCAGGGGCGCCGCATCGGCGGCACGGTGCTCGACACCCCCTACACGTCCCTGCGGCGCGACGGCGACGGGCTGGTGCGGGCCCGGCTCCGGACGGCCGACGGCTCCCGGGGCGTGGAGTTGTGGGCCGCGCCCGGCGTCGAATGGCTCCAGGTCTTCACCGGGGACACGCTGGCCGAGCCGTACCGGCGGGCCGGAGTGGCGGTCGAGCCGATGAGCTGCCCGCCGAACGCCTTCGCGACCGGCGAGTGCCTGGTGCGCCTGGCCCCGGGGGAGCGGGTCGCCCACCGCTGGGGGATCACCGCGCTCGGGTGAGAGGGACGCCGGACGAAAGGGCACTTATGTCTCACGGTGGACATGCGAGATGATTCGGTCTGCGTTCAACGAAAGCCAGGGATGGGCGTATTTCAGTTATTTTCACGTCGACGCCGGCCGTGCGGGCACGTCCCCCCGGTCGCGCGGCGGAGGCGGGGGGTGCCGGATGTGACGCCGCTGACGTGCGCACTCGCGGCGTGGTGCGGAAGACCGCCGGCGTTTTCTCCTTCGCGCCCATCACAGATCGGGCATTGACCGGAAACAATCTTGTTTCTATGAATTCACATGACTGCGTTGCGTGCCGTATCTTGAGCCGTGGGAGCGCTCCCATGAGCCTAAGGAGGCGCGCGTGACTCTCCCCTTCGGTACGGCGCCGGTCAACCCGGCCCCCGTCTGGACCGCGGAATGCCTCCTGCCCGCCGTCGGTGCGAGTGTCGCCGAGGCGCGGGCCCTCGTCCGCCGCGAACTCGGCCGGTGGGGCCTGGACGAGCTCGTCGACGACTGCTCCCTCATCGTGAGTGAACTCGCCTCCAACGTCGTACGGCACGGCGGGAACGTCTTCACCCTCCGGCTCGGCAGCAACGGCACCTGGGTGTACGGCGAGGTCTTCGACCAGGGCGAGGGCGTGCCGAACCAGCGCGAGGCGGACCTCGACTCCATCGGCGGCCGTGGCCTGCTCATCGTGGACGAACTCGCCGACGACTGGGGAGTGGCCAGTTCGGGCCGGGGCGGCAAGACCGTCTGGTTCCTCGCCGGGGCGGGCTGCCCTTCGCCGCTGCCCGTCGTCCCGCACCAGATGCGCATCGCCGTCGGCTGACCACGCCCGGCTGACTCAGGGCCGGGCGGGCCTGTCGTCCACGCGGGGCGTTTCAGCGGGTCTTCGCACCTTCGAGATGCGCGAGCACCGTGGCCGCGATCTCCTCGGGTCTGTTCGTGGAGGGGTCCACGGTCAGGTCCGCCACCTCGCGGAACCCCGGCAACCGCAGGTCACGCTGCTCGGTCAGCATGCGTACGAGGTCGGGCTTGAAATGCGGGCGGTGGGGGCTCGACCTCATCCGCTCGGCCAGCACCTCGGGCGGGCCGTCGAGGAAGACCACGAATGCGGGGGCCAGCGCTCGGCGGGTCTCGGGGTCCTCGACCGTGCTGGCGGCGGCCGCGATGACAGGGGAAGGACGGGCCGCGAGCGCGTCCCGCAGCACCAGCGCCTCGCGGGCGTGCAACTCGTCCGCGCCCAGACCGGCGGCCATCGCGGCGGCGGTCGTGCCGTACCTGGCCTCCAGATCGGCGTCGCTGTCGCGCATGGGACGGCCGAGCGCGTCGGCGAGCAGCCGGGCGACGGTGCTCTTCCCCGCGCCCATGAGTCCCATCACCACAATGGGGGTATCGGTCATGACTCGCATGCTGCCCTATACGGGCACCCACATGCGACGTTTGGAATCCGTGGAGGGGATAGAGCAGAGGGCGAAGGAGGAAACGCCATGACCATCGCCGGAAGCATCATCCTCATCATGCTGGGGGCCATCCTCACCTGGGCGGTCGACTTCACCATCGCGGGCCTCGACATCCAGGTGATCGGGGTGATCCTCATGGTGGGCGGTCTGGCCGGGCTGCTCTTCGGCATCTGGCGCCTGACGACGGTCCGCCGCAGGACCACCGTCACCGCCGCCGCCCCCGTGGACGCCACCGCCACCCGCCGCCACGTGTACGAGGAGCGGCGCTACGACGACCCCACCATCTGACCCCCTCCGACGGACTTCCGACGGTCTGAAGGGAGGCATGGACCATGCCAGGACGTAAGGAACTGCCCTCGACCCTGGAGCGCTCGCCCAAGGAGGCCCAGGAGACGTGGATCAAGGCGCACGACTCCGCCGTCGAGACGTACGGCGAGGGCCAGCGCGCCCACCGTACGGCGTTCGCCGCGCTCAAGCACTCCTACGAAAAGGTGGGCGACCACTGGGAGAAGAAGGAGGGGCGCGGACCGTCGGACGAGCAGGCGAAGAAGGGCACGCCGAAGCAGGGCAAGACGGCCGAGGGCGTCGACGCGAACGCCTCCAAGCAGCATCTCTACGACGTGGCCGGCCGTCTCGGCATCCCGGGCCGATCGAAGATGACCAAGGACGAGCTCGTGGACGCCATCAAGAAGGCCAACCGCAAGGCGACCGCCAAGGCCCGCTGACCTTCCCCGCGCGCCGCCGGCCGCCCCTTCTCAAGGGCGGCCGGAGGCGGCGAGGAGACGGCGGGCGAAGGCGGCAAAGGCGCCGCGGAAGTCCTCGGGCTCGATGACGGAGAAGTCGGCGTCGAGGTGGGCGAGGCCGAGGACGAGCCATTCCCAGGAGTCGAGCCAGACGGTGACCTGGGTCTCCCCGTCGCCGGGCCCCCGGTGTATCTCGGCGTCCTCGAACTTCAACGCGTCGGCCACCTGGTCGGGCCGCGCCCGCACGACGAGCCGTACGCGCCGCCGGTCCGCGTTGAGGCCCTGACGGAGGTACGCGAGGGCCGCGTCGGCGGGCAGGGCGCGGGGAGCGTGCCGGACGCCGGTGCGCACCAGGTCGCGGACGCGGTCGAGGCGGAACACCCGCCAGTCGTTCCTGTCCAGGTCCCAGCCCAGCAGATACCAGCGCAGCAGCAGATGGATCTGCCGGTGCGGCTCCACCCGCCGGCGGCTCTCCTCGCCGTGCCTGTCGCTGTAGTCGAACCGCACGACCTCACGGTCGTTGATCGCCTCGGCGAGACCGGCCAGAAGCGCCGCGTTCACCGCGGGCGCGATCTGCCGGCCGGTCTCCAGGCTCGCCCGCAGCGCGGCCACGCGGGGACGCAGCCGCGCGGGCAGGAACTGGTCGAGCTTGCCGTACGCGCGGGTGGCCGCGTCGTCGAGCGCCCCGTCCTCGCCGGAACCGGAGGAGGCGAGAGTCGCGAGCCCGAGCAACGCCGCGATCGCCTCGTCGTCGTCGAGGACGAGCGGGGGCATCGTCCGGCCCGCCACGAGCCGGTAGTAGCCGCCCGGTCCCGGCTGTGTCTCGACGGGATAGCCGTACTCCCGGAGCCGGTCCACGTCGCGGCGTACGGTGCGGGGGCTGACGTCCAGGCGCGTGGCGAGTTCGTCCCCGCTGAACGACCGTCCCGTCTGGAGGGTCGACAGCAGGGCCAGCATGCGTCGGGTCACGTCGGCCACCCGCCCATCATGCCCGCAATCGCGGTCAGGTTCCGGCCACAATTGCTCGTACGGTCGCGAGTATGGCTTCACCGCACATCTCCATCAGAGGGGCCCGCACCAACAACCTCCGTGGTGTGGACGTGGACATCCCGCGCGACCGCCTGGTGGTCTTCGCGGGCGTCTCGGGGTCCGGCAAGTCGTCGCTGGTCTTCGACACGATCGCCGCGGAGGCCGGCTACCAGTTGAACGAGACCTTCCCCCCGTTCGCGAGAAACCGGCTGCCGAAGTGGACACGTCCCGACGTGGAGCACATCGACGGGCTGTCGCCGGTCGTGGTGATCGACCAACGGCGCCTCGGCGGCAACGCCCGCTCCACGGTCGGCACGATCACCGACACCTGGACCTACCTGCGGCTGCTGTTCTCCCGCCTCGGCAAGCCGCACGTGGGCGAGTCGAACCACTTCTCGTTCAACGATCCGGCCGGAATGTGCCCCACGTGCTCGGGGCTCGGCGACGTCGTCGTCACGGCCGTGGACCGCG
Source organism: Microbispora sp. H10830 (assembly GCF_014161375.1). NCBI lineage: Bacteria > Bacillati > Actinomycetota > Actinomycetes > Streptosporangiales > Streptosporangiaceae > Microbispora > Microbispora sp. H10830. The sequence goes on along the minus strand of NZ_JABBWX010000005.1, from coordinate 150,836 downwards.
TCCTCGACCCGGACAGGTCGCTGCGGCAGGGCGCGATCCGGCTTCCGGGGTTCGGCGACGGCAACTACTGGTACTCCCAGTACGCCGGCATCGGCGTGTTCGACCCGGAGACGCCGCTGCGCGACTGGAGCCGGGACGCGCGCGACGCCCTGCTCCACGGCGGCGAGGCGGCGGCGCGGCTGGGGCGGCGGCTGGGGCGGGGGCTCCCGAAGGACTACGAGGGGGTCGTCGAGCGGTTCGAGCGGATCTACCTGCACACCTCGGGGGACATGTCCGAGCGCAAGCAGGAGACGATCCGCCGGTTCACCCGGTCGCAGGTCTGCCCGGACTGCGGGGGAGACCGGCTCAACGAGGCGTCCCGCGCCGCCACCGTCCTCGGGCACACCATCGGCGAGCTGTCCCGGCTGGAGGTCGCCGAGCTCGCCGGGCTCGTGCGGGGCATCGACGCACCGGATGTCGCTCCCGTCGTCGCCGCGCTGACCGCCAGGCTCGACGCCATGGACGCCATCGGCCTGGGGTATCTCAACCTGGCACGCGCGACGACGACGCTGTCGGGCGGCGAGTCCCAGCGCGTCAAGATCGTGAAGCATCTCGGATCGAGCCTCACCGAGATGCTCTACGTGTTCGACGAGCCCACGGCCGGGCTCCACCCCACGGACGTCGAGTCCATGACGAGACTGCTGGAACGGCTGCGCGACAGGGGCAACACCATCCTCGTCGTCGAGCACGACCCCGCCGTCATGGCCGTCGCCGACCAGGTCGTCGAGATCGGTCCCGGCGCCGGCGCCGACGGAGGCCGGCTCGTCTTCCAGGGCACGTTCCCCGAGCTCCGGCGGGCCGGCACCCCTACGGGACGCGCGCTCTCCCGGCCCACGCCGCTCAAGACCGCCCCGCGTACGGCCCCGCCGACGACAAGGGGGGCGATCACCGTCGCCGACGCGACGCGCAACAACCTGCGGCGCGTCACCGTGGACATCCCCGCCGGCGTGATGACCGCCCTCACCGGCGTCGCCGGCTCGGGGAAGTCCAGCCTGGCCGCCGAACTCGTCGAGCAGCACGACGCCGTCGTGATCGACCAGCGGCCGGTCGGCGTCAACCGCCGGTCGACGCCGATCACCTACACCGGCATCGCGCCGGCCGTCCGCAGGCTGTTCGCCCGGCGCAACGGCGTCTCCGCCGCGCTGTTCAGCGCGAACTCGGAAGGCGCCTGCCCGAAGTGCGACGGGCTCGGGATCATCTACACCGATCTGGCCTTCATGGACGGCCAGGAGGTCGTCTGCGAGGCATGCGAGGGGCGGCGCTTCACGCCCGAGGTGCTGGCGTACACCGTCGACGGCCTGTCCATCGCCGACGTCGACGCCCTCTCCGTCGACCAGGCCAGGCACCGGCTGCCCGACAAGGCCGTCGACCGGGCGCTGCGGCACCTGTCGCAGGCCGGTCTCGGCTATCTCCGGCTGGGCCAGTCGCTCACCACGTTGTCCGGAGGGGAGTGCCAGCGGCTCAAGATCGCCAAGGAGCTGCGCGACGCCGAGCAGCCCACGACGTACGTGCTCGACGAGCCCACCACCGGCCTGCACATGAGCGACATCGACGGCCTGCTCCGGGTCCTGGACGCGCTCGTCGACCGGGGGCACACCGTCGTGGTCATCGAGCACAACCTGGACGTCATCCGGCAGGCCGACTGGCTGATCGATCTCGGGCCCGGCCCCGGCAGGCACGGCGGGAACGTCCTCTACCAGGGGCACGTCGCGGACTACCCGCCGGACGCGGGGACGCCGACGGCCCGCGCCCTCGCCGCCCACCGCTAGCGGCCTTCGACTGAGCGTTCAACTGAGCAGGGACAGGACGGCCTCGCGGATGGCGCCCCTGTCGATGCCGGCGTCCTCCAGCTGCTCCTGCGAGGTCGCGCTGCCGGGCATCCGCGACACGCCCAGCTTGCGCACCGGCACCGGCGCGTCCGCGAGCGCCGAGAGCACGGCGTCGCCCAGCCCGCCCTCCGGCCAGTGGTCCTCCACCGTGACGACCTTCCCGGTCGCCCTGGCCATCTCGACCAGCTCGGCCGAGTCGAGCGGCTTGATCGAGTACGCGTCGATCACGGTGACGGAGACGCCGTCCTCGGCGAGCAGGTCGGCGGCGGCCAGGGCCTCGTGCACGGCGACGCCCGCGGCCACGACGGTCGCCTGGCCGCCGGTGCGCAGGATCTTGCAGCCGCCCACGGGGAACTCCTCGTCGGGGCCGTAGATCACCGGCGTCTCACCCCGCGTCGTCCGCAGGTAGCGGACGCCCTCCATAGCGGCCATGTCCGCGACCAGCCGGGCCGTCTGGTTCGCGTCGCAGGGATACAGCACCGTGCTGCCGTGCACCGCGCGGAACGCCGCGAGGTCCTCCAGGCCCATCTGGGAGGGCCCGTCCTCGCCGATCGACACCCCGCCGTGCGACCCCACCAGGCAGATCCCGGCCCGGCTCACCGCCGCCATCCGGACGAAGTCGTACGCCCTGGTGAGGAAGGCGGCGAACGTCGCGGCGTAGGGGGTCCAGCCGCGGGCGGCCATGCCGATGGCGGCGGCGACCATCTGCTGCTCGGCGATGTAGAACTCGAAGAACCGCTCCGGGTGGGCCTTGGCGAAGGCCTCCAGCTTGGTCGAGTCGGCCACCTCGCCGTCGAGCGCGACGACGTCGCCTCGCGCCGTGCCGAGCGCGGCCAGCGCCTCGCCGAAGGCGGTCCGCGTGGCCACCCGCTCGCCCATCTCGTATCTCGGCAGGTCGAGCGCGCCGTCGGCGTACCGGTACGGCGTGGCCGGGGCGTCGGGCGGGGTGACCTCGACGGTGAGGGCACGCGGCCCGCCGAGCTCGCCGAGCGCCTGCTCGGCGTCCTCCAGCGGCTTGCCGTGCTTGCCCTCGCGGTTCTCCACGGCCGACACGCCGCGGCCCTTGCAGGTCCTCGCGATGATCGCCGTCGGGCGGCGCCGGGTGGCCCGGGCGTCGGCGAGCGCGTAGTCGATCTGGCCGGGGTCGTGGCCGTCGATCTCGATCGTGTGCCAGCCGAAGGCGCCGAGCCTGGCGGCGTACGCGCCGAGGTCCCAGCCGTGCCGGGTCGGACCGCGCTGGCCGAGCCGGTTGACGTCGATGATCACTGTGAGGTTGTTCAGCCCCTCGTGCCCGGCGTGCTCGAACGCCTCCCACATCGATCCCTCGGCGAGCTCGCTGTCGCCGCACAACACCCAGACGTGGTAGGGCAGGCGGTCCAGCCTGCGCGCGGTCAGCGCCAGCCCCACCCCCACGGGCAGGCCGAAGCCCAGCGAGCCGGTGGCCACGTCGACGAACGGCACCTGCGGGGTGGGATGGCCCTCCAGACGGCTGCCGCGCCTGCGGAAGGTCAGCAACTCCTCGTCGGTGACGACCCCGGCGGCCTTGAGCATCGCGTACAGGAGGGGGGAGGCGTGGCCCTTGGAGAAGACGAGGTGGTCGTTGGCCGGGTTGGCCGGATCCGCGACGTCCACGCGCAGGTGACGCGCGAGCAGCACGGTCATCAGCTCGGCCGCCGACATCGAGGACGTCGGATGTCCCGAGTCGGCGGCCGCGGCGGCCCGGACCGAGTCCACCCGGAGCTGGGCCGCGAGTTCGCACAGGAAGCGATAGTCAAGCTCGTCCATCGCCCCCGACTACCCCGGTACGCCCCTTCGTATCGCCGTAAAAGGTACGTACCCGATATGTCGGGATTCTGGGACCGTCAGCGGCGGCGCAGGCCGAGACCGGCGACGGCGGCGAGCCCGAGACCGGCGAGGGTGACCACGCGGCGGTGCTGCGACATCCACAACTGCACGCTGCGGCCGTGCGACCGCCGGTCGAAGCCGCCGTGCGCTCCGTAGTCCTTGTCCTCGTCCGCGGGTTCCCACAGGTTGGACACCCCGGTCGGCGCTTTCTCGCCGGTGAGCTGCGACTTCACCCCGGTCCTCGCGAGGTAGCGGTCGAGCAGGGCGGGCACCGTCCGCTGGCCCATGATCGTGGCCGCGGTCATTCCGCCGACCCAGTACTCCTTGCGCTCCGGGTGCTCGGCGGCGAAGACGAGCGCGTCGGCGGCCACCTCCGGCTGGTAGATCGGCGGCACCGGCTGCGCGTGCCGCCGCATCCGGTTCAGCCCCCAGTCGAACTGCGGGGTGTTGAGCGCCGGGAGCTGCACCACCGTGATCTTCACGCCCGAGTCCTCGGCGAGCAGCTCCGTCCGCACCGACTCCGTGAACCCGACGATCGCGTGCTTGGCGCCGCAGTACGCCGACTGCAGCGGGATCGAACGGTAGGCAAGGGCCGAGCCCGCCTGCACGATGACGCCCTTGTCGCGCGGCTTCATCATCTCCAGGGCCACCCGGGTGCCCCAGACGTAGCCGAGATAGGTCACCTTGGTCTCGCGCTCGTACTCCTCGGGGGTGATCTCCAGGAACGGCGCGAACACCGTCGTGAACGCGATGTTGATCCACACGTCGATGGGGCCCAGCTCGGCCTCGGCCCGCTGGGCGGCCTGGCGGACCTGGTCGTAGTCGGAGACGTCCGCGGCGAAGGTCTTCCCGGTGCCGCCCTCGGCCCCGACGTCCACGGCGGCGCCGGCCAGGCCCGCCTCTCCACGTGCGATGAGCGCGACCTTCGCGCCCTCCGCTCCGAGCTGCCGGACCACCGCGCGGCCCACCCCGCCGCTCGCGCCGGTCACCACGACGACCTTGTCCTTCAGGCTCACCTCGTCATCCTCTCGATTGCGGCCCGCCGCCGAGCCTCTTCTGCCTGCGTACGGCGAGCGCCATGTAGATCGCGATGATCGCCATGATCGCCACGACGACCCCGGTCAGCACCCAGATGCGCCCGACGAAGGAGAGCACCAGAACGGCGAAACAGAAGACCAGGGCGAACGACGCGATACGGACGTGGATCACGTCCATCGGCGTCGCCTCCACCATGGGCTTGCCGGTCGGCGAACGTTGTTCTTCGGTCATGGAGGCCCCTCTACCCTCGAATCCGGTTCACTATCGCCGTTGTGGACCGGTCCGGGACGTAACCGAGCACCCGCACCTCTCCGCCCAGCTCCCTGACCAGCTCCGCCTCGGGCAGCAGGTCGGGGTGGTAGTCGCCACCCTTGACGTACACCTCCGGCCGGACGAGCCGCAGCAGCTCGGTCGGGCTGTCCTCGTCGAAGACGGTGATGTAGTCCACACAGCCCAGCGCCGCGAGCACCGCCACCCGGTCCTCGCACCGGTTGATCGGACGCTCCGGCCCCTTCAGCCGGGCCACGCCGTCGTCGCTGTTGACCGCGACGACCAGCACGTCGCCGAGCCGGGCGGCCTCCTCAAGGCAGGCGACGTGCCCGCGGTGCAGCACGTCGAAGCATCCGTTGGTGAAGACGATCCGCTTGCCCTCGGCGCGGTGGCGCTCCACGCACGCGGCCAGCCGCTCGGGCGGCAGCGCGGTGTCGGGGCGCAGCGCCTGCAGCAGGTCCTCGTGGGAGCAGGCGGCCGTCCCCTGGCGGCGCACCACCACGCTCGCCGCCGCCTGGCCGATGTCGGCGGCGCGCTCGGGCTCCGCGCCCGCCGCCAGGGCGAGCGAGAACGCCGCCGTGAAGGTGTCGCCCGCGCCGATGCTCATCGTGTCGGGCGCGGGGGTCGCGTACGTGCGGTGCGGCTCCCTGCCGCGCCGGTGCAGCAGCGTGCCCTCGCCGTCCAGCGTGGTGACCACGAGGTCGGCGCCGGTGGCCTCGATGAGGTCCTCCGAGCGCGCGGACAGGAACGCCACCCGGTCGTGGTCGTCCCCCTCGCCCAGCAGCCGCCGCACCTCGGCGTAGTTGGGCAGCACGGCCGCCGGCCGGCAGTCCCGCCAGGCGGCCACGTCGTGGGCGTCCACCACGAGGATCGGCGCGCCGCGCGATCCCTCGCTCCGCTCGATGCTCAGGTCGCACAGCGCCCGGCGGACGTTCGGGGTGCACACCCCGCCGCCGTAGTCGCAGGCGATGACGACGTCCGCGTCCGCAGCGAGGCGGGTGATCTGCTCGATGAGCTCGCGCTCGGCCGCCTCCGGCAGCGGCGCCTCGTCCTCCTCGTCGTATCGCGCCACGATCTGGCCGTCGGTCAGCACCCGGCGCTTGACCGAGGTCCGCCAGCTCCGCACGATGATCAGGCCCTCGATGTCGAGCCGTCCCAGGGTCGCGTTGAGCGTCGCCCCGGCGGGGTCGGCGCCGGTGATCCCCACCATGTGGACCCGTGCGCCCAGGGCGGCCAGGTTCACGGCCGTGTTGGCGGCGCCGCCCGGCTGGTCCTCGATCTGCTCGACGGTCACCACCGGCACCGGGGCCTCCTGGGCCATGCGCTTCGTGCGGCCCCGCAGCCACGAGTCGAGCATCACGTCCCCGACGACGACGGCTGTGACTTCACCGAAACGGTTGAGCGTCTCTTCCGTCATACCTCGGCGGCTACCCCCGCAGACGCAGGGGAAACAACAGGCACGGCAGACCCGGCCGCCCGGTTTGGGGCCGCCGCACCGGGGTAACCGGGATCAGACGTCGCTCCACATGAGTGTTCCGCCGGGGGTCAGCCGGCGGGCCGGACGAATGGGGGTGTCCGATGGACGAGAGGACGAAGCGGGTGGCCGTCCGTCCGCCGGGCGGCATGTGCCCATGAGTGCGTTGCTCGTGGAAGGAGTCGAGCGGATCGCCGTCCTGAGGGCGAACGCCCTGGGCGACCTGCTGCTGGCACTGCCCGCCATCGGGGCGCTGCGGCGGGCGTATCCCGCCGCCAAGATCACTCTGCTCGGCCGCGAATGGCACGCGCGGTTCCTGCGCAATCGTCCGGGCCCGGTGGACGAGGTGGTGGCGTTGCCGCCCATCTCCGGCGTCTCCTCCCCGCCCGATGGGATCGCCGCCCCCGAGGAGCTGTACGAGGACCTGCGTCAGCGCAGGTTCGACCTGGCCGTCCAGATGCACGGCGGCGGGCGTAACTCCAATCCGTTCATCCGCCGCCTCGGCGCGCGGGTGACGGCCGGCCTGCGCACCCCCGACGCCGCGCCGCTCGACCGCTGGGTGCCGTACGTCCACTACCAGCACGAGACCCTGCGCTACCTGGAGGTGGCCGGGCTGCTCGGCGCGGCCACCAACGAGATCGAGCCGAGGATCGCGGTCGTCAGGGAGGACTGGGCCGAGCTGAACCGCACGCTCGGCAAGGTGCCCCGGGGGCTGGTGGCGATCCACCCGGGCGCGGGGGACCGGCGCAGGAGATGGCCGCCGGAGCGCTTCGCCGAGGTCGCCGACCGCCTCGGACGGCCGGTGGTGGTGACCGGCGTCGAGGAGGAGCGGGAGGTCGTCGAGAAGGTCGTCGCGCAGATGCAGACCCCGGCGAGGGCCGTCGTCGGAGAGCTGTCCCTCGGCGGGCTCACCGCGCTGTACGCCGCCTGCGACCTGCTCGTCTCCAACGACACCGGGCCGCGCCACCTGGCGGCGGCGACCGGCACGCCCACGGTGGGGATCTACTGGTGCGGAAACATGATCAACTGGGGTCCGCTGAGCAGGGGACACCAGCGGCCGCTGATCTCCTGGACGTCCGGCTGCCCGATCTGCGGGCTCCCTGCAGGGTCCGAGGGCATGCGTGAGTGCGGCCACCGGGACGTCTCGTGGGTGGGCGACGTGAGCGTGGACGATGTGCTCGAACAGGCGTGGGACCTGCTGCGATGAGCACCATGGCGGAGAAGGCGAAGGTCTTCGAGACACCGCCCGTCGAACTGCGGCCGAGCGACCCGAGCGAGCCGGGCATCCGGCGCAGGCGCCGCGGGCGCGGGTTCAGCTACACCTGGGCATCCGGCCGGCCCGTGAAGGACCGCGCCACCCTGCGCCGGATCAAGTCCCTCGCGATCCCGCCGGCCTGGACCGGCGTGTGGATCTGCGCCCACCCGAACGGCCACCTCCAGGCCGTGGGCACCGACTCGGCGGGCCGGCGGCAGTACCGCTACCACGACGAGTGGCGCAGGCAGCAGGACGAGGCCAAGTTCGACCACGTGCTGGAGATCGCCCAGATGCTCCCCGCGTTTCGCGAGCGGGTCACCCGCGACCTGCGGGGTGACGAGCTGAGCCGCGAGCGCGTGCTGGCCACCGCCGCGCGCATGCTCGACATCGGCTTCTTCCGCGTCGGCGGGGAGGAGTACACCGACTCCTACGGCCTGGCCACGCTGAAGACGTCGCACGTGAAGTGCGGCGACGGCAAGGTCGTGTGCCGCTACCTGGCCAAGGGCCGCAAGGAACGGGAGCAGGTGCTGGCCGACGCCGACGTGTGCGAGGTGCTGACGGCGCTGTCGAAGGGGCGTGCGGGCGAGCTGCTGCGCTACCGCGCCGACGACGGCTGGGTGGACGTGCGGAGCGCCGACATCAACGCCTACCTGAAGGAGGCGTTCGGCACCGACGTTTCGGCCAAGGACTTCCGCACCTGGCACGCCACGGTCCTGGCGGCGGTCGGGCTCGCCGTCTCCCGCCCCGTACGCAGCGGCGCGGGGCGCAAGCGGGCGGTCTCCAGGGTGATGAAGGAGGTGTCGGAGTACCTGGGCAACACGCCGTCGGTCTGCCGCGCCTCCTACGTGGACCCGCGCGTCGTCGCGCTGTACGAGAAGGGACGGACGATCCCCCTCGAACGGCTGGGTGAGGACACCGGCGAGGGCCGGCTCGCCACCCACGGGCCGGTCGAGGAGGCCGTCATCGAACTCCTGCGCCGAGCGCCCGCACGGCGGCGTTGACCACCTGGGCGGCCGGGACCGCGGCGTCCAGGCGGTCGGCGCCGTCCACCTCGTGCAGGATCGGGTGCCGTGCGTCCGTCGTGGACACGAGCACCGAGGGCGTCCGATAGGACGCGGCGAGCCGCGTCATCGCGACGTCGCCGCTGATGACCAGCCGGGCCCCGGCGACCAGTGCGCACAGCTCCCGGAGCGAGGTGCGGCCCGCGAGCACGATCTGCGGCGGCAGCACCGCCCGGGTCGCCACGAGCAGGGCCATCGGCCGCTCCCGCGAGCTGCCGGTGATCACGACGGGCAGGCCCTCGTCCGTGAGCATCCGGGCCACCTCGGCGAACCGATCGGCGGGCCAGCGCAGCGACGTGCCGCCCGCGCCGGGGTGGATCACGACGGCCCCCGGTGCGGGGCTCGCGGTCAGGGGAGTGGGCAGCGCCGAGTCCTCCGGATCGGCCGGCACGCCGTGCCACTGGAGCAGCCGGCACCACCGCAGCACCTCGTGCTCGCCGGGGTCCCACCACGGCCCCCTGATCCAGGGGACGTCCGGGTTGGCGTACGCCCACAGGCGTCTCGGCCCCTCGCCCCGGTAGCGCAGGTTCAGCAGGATGCGGTGGCTGCGCGGCCCGCGGCCGTGCAGGTTGACGGCGAGGTCCGGCAGGAGCGGCGGGTGATCGGCGTCCTCCTCGCCGGGCCCGGGCCACGACAGCGGCGCGAGCCCGTACGCGGGCAGGATCCGGTCGACCGCGCCGGTCAGCGCGGCGAGTTCGCTCAGCTCAGGCGGGCAGGCCAGGACGACGCGCAGCCCGTGGCGGCGCAGGGCGCGCAGCGCGGGCACCACGGTGAGCAGGCCCCCGATGCCGTCAGAGCGCAGCACGAGGGCCGTCGACGTCACCGGCTCACCTCGGGGGTAGGCAGGATCAAGAGGCGCTCCTTTCCAGCTCCCGGGTGGACAGGGCCCGGTCGTAGGCGGCCAGGGTCTCGGCGGCGATGCGGCTCCAGGCGTACCTCGCTCGGGCCCGGTCGGCCCCCGCGATGCCGTACGCCGTGCGCCGCACCGGGTCGTCGAGCAGCTTGCGCAGCGCCTTGGCCAGCACGACGGGCTTGCGGGGCGGCACGAGAAGGCCGGTCACGTTGTTGACCACCGTCTCCTTCTGGCCGCCGACCGCCGAGGCGACGACCGGGACGCCGCAGGCCATCGCCTCGAGCGCCACCATCCCGAACGGCTCGTACCAGGGCACGGACACGACGGCGGCGGCCGAGCGCATCAGCGAGGGCAGCGTGTCTCGCTCGACCCGGCCGAGGAAGCGGACCCGGTCGGAGACGCCCGCCTGGGCCGCGAGCCAGCGCAGCCGGGTGACCTCGGGGTCGTGGTGCAGTTCGGCCGCGGGGGGACCGCCCGCGATGACCAGCTCGGCGTCCGGCAGGTACTGCAGCGCCCTGATGGTGGTCTCCAGGCCCTTGCGCGGCACGAGCCGGCCGACCGACAGCAGGCGCGGGCGCTCCGGCCGCTCCAGAGGCTCGACGTGGGGATGGAAGGTGGTGACGTCCACTCCGCAGGGGACGACCCGGGTCGCGCGGCGCGGCACGCGCATGCGGATCAGCTCGTCGACCTCGTCGTTGCAGGTCGCGATGATGCCGTCGACGCGCCGTCCGATCTCGGCCTCGGCCTCGATGCGATCCCGCGGGCTGGTGTCCGCCGGGCCCTGGTGACGCCGCTTGACGCTGCCGAGCGCGTGGTAGGTGTGGACGACCGGGATGCGCAGCTTCTCCGCCGCGCCGACCGCGGCCAGCCCGCTCATCCAGAAGTGGCTGTGCACGACGTCCGGGCGGTCGAACAGCCACCGGTCGTGCAGCCACTTCCCGAAGTGGGGGATCCAGGGAAGGATCTCGTCCTTGGGGATCTCGGAGGCGGGGCCCGCGGGGACGTGGACGACGTCCACACCCGGGCCGAAGGCGACGGTTTCCGGCAGGTCCTCGCGGTCCTTGCGGGTGTAGACGGTGACCTGGTGACCGGCGCGGGCGAGCTCCTGGGCGAGGGCGGCGACGTGCACGTTCTGGCCGCCGGCGTCGACACCGCCGAGGGTGGCGAGCGGGCTGGCGTGCTCCGAGACCATGGCGATCTTCACTGGGGGTTCCTCCAAGAGCGGCAGTGGCGGGTACCCGGCTCGGGGGTCAGGGAGTCCAGGTGTGCAGGCCCGGCGACCGCGACGGGGGCGTCGGCCGGTCGCGGCGTGCGGGAGTCGCCGGCGCGGACGCGGCCACGACGGTTCCCTGGGGCGGAATGGCCCGCGACGACGGCGGCGCACGCATGGCGGGCCGCGGCGGGACGGTGGAGGGCGGGCGTGCGACCCGCGAGGACGGTGGCGCGTAACCGTGGGGCGGCGCCGAAGGCGGCCCGTACGGGACGGGCGGCGACGTGGGGGCCGGTGGAGGGAGCGCCCGTGGAGGAGGTGTGGAAAGCGGTGCTGCCGGTGCCCGCGATGCTCCGCTCAGGGCGGGGTGAAGTCCGGTCACACGTTCCCAAGACGCTCCTCCGTCACGGCATGCTCACGCCAAGGAGGTACCTGCGTCTTAGGCACCAGGAATACCAACAACCATATCCACCCTCGCGCCCGTCAAACCAGTGGTTTCGCTCGGAAAGGGCCGGGCAGCGCTAGGCATACGGAACCGAGGGGGACACGAGGGGAAGAGATGGAGACGCCGCACTATGTCGCGGCCCGCGTGCAGCGGGCTCTTGCGGAGGACGAACGGACCACCGAACTGGGCATTCGGGTGGATGTGCGAGGAGAAGAGGTCTACCTGCGCGGGCAGGTCTCCTGTGACGAGCGGCGGCACCAGATCGAGAACGTCGCCCGGGAGGCGGCTCCGGGCCTGCGGGTGCACAACGAGCTCACCTTGGTGGAGGTGCGGGAGCCGGGAGAGGAGGAGCATCTGTGAGGGAGTTGCGGATCGCCGCCGTCGCGGACATCCATCTGGGCGAGGACCTGCGCGGCCACTATCGCAAGAAGATCGAGGGCATCGAGCGCCGGGCGGACGTGCTGCTGGTGGGAGGCGATCTGACCAGGCACGGCACGATCCCCGAGGCCCAGGTGGTCGCCGAGGAGCTGAGCGGCCTGCCCATCCCCGTCGTCGCCGTGCTGGGCAACCACGACTACCACTCCGACCGGAACGAGGAGATCACCGATCTCCTCCGCGACGCCGGCATCACCGTCCTCGACGACGAGGGCGCGGTCGTCCCCATCGACGGCGTACGGCTCGGAGTCGCCGGCGGCAAGGGCTTCGGCGGCGGTTTCGCCGGGAAGTGCGCCAGCGAGTTCGGGGAGCCGGAGACCAAGGCGTTCGTCCGGCACACGAAGGAGATCGCCGAGCGGTGGCGGCGGGCGCTCAAGGAGCTGGACGCCGACCACAAGATCGTGCTCAGCCATTACTCGCCCGTGAAGGACACGCTGATGGGCGAGCCGCCGGAAATCTATCCGTTCCTCGGCAGCTACATGCTGGCGGAGGCGGCCGACGCCGAGGGCGCCGATCTTTTCATTCACGGCCACGCGCATGCGGGCACGGAAAAGGGCGTCACTCCCGGAGGTATCCGGGTGCGTAATGTCGCCCTTCCGGTCATCAAGCACGCCTACACCGTTTACTGCCTGAACGGCGACCACTGCTGATTCGCTGTTCCGATCGCGAGACGGCGACCGGCCCTTCGGCCGGCCGCCGTCTCGGTGTCCGCCAGTAGCGTGGATGAGGTTGCGGCTTGCGGGTGAGGTTGGTGCTAGGGATTGAAGATGCTGACGCCCCCGGGGCCGACGAGGAATCCGAGGACGATGAGGACGATCCCCCAGAGGATGTCCCGACGGGCCAGGATGACGTAGATCCCGGCGATGACCAGTACCACGGCGATGATCCAAAGCAGAGTAGCCATGGCCCTCCACTGCCCCTGCAAAGGGTCTCGTAACATCATCGAGCCCTGGCCCCGATTGAATTTGCCCTTGAAGCACCCATTGTTACGTTTGCTTGACAATATTCGGGCATCTGGTGATACATGACCACTTTCGGATATTTTCTGTCCAGCGAGGAGCATGACCCCAAGGAGCTGGTACGTCAGGCGAAACTCGCCGAGGAAGCCGGCTTCGAGGCGTTGTGGATCTCCGACCACTTTCACCCGTGGCTGGACGAGCAGGGCGAGAGCTCGTTCGTGTGGTCCGTCATCGGAGCCATCTCTCAGGCCACGTCGCTGCCGGTGACCACCGCGGTCACCTGCCCCGTCATCCGCATCCACCCGGTGATCATCGCGCAGGCCGCGGCGACCGCCCAGATCCTGCTCGACGGCAGGTTCCGCCTGGGGGTCGGCACCGGCGAGGCGCTGAACGAGCACATCCTGGGCGACCAGTGGCCCCCGGCCGAGGAGCGCCAGCGCATGCTGGAGGAGGCCCTCGACGTCATCAGGGAGCTGTGGACGGGCGAACTGGTGACGTACCACGGCGAGTTCTACGAAGTGGACACGGCCCGGCTGTACTCGTTGCCCGACCAGCCCCCGCCGATCTACATCTCGGGCTTCGGGCCCAAGTCCGTCGATCTCGCGGGACGGCTCGGCGACGGCTACATCCACACCGCGCCCGCCGCCGACATGGTCGAGGCGTTCCACAAGGCGGGCGGCGAGGGCAAGCCGTGCGCGGCCGGGCTGAAGGTGTGCTGGGCGCACGACGAGGCCGAGGCGCGCAGGACCGTCCACAGGCTCTGGCCCAACCAGGGGATTCCGGGCGAGGCCGCCCAGCTCCTGCCGCTGCCGCGGCACTTCGAGCAGCTCTCGCAGCTCGTCACGGAGGAGGCCGCCACCCGGTCGACGCCCTGCGGGCCCTCCCCGGAGACGCACCTGAACGCGATCCGCGCGTACGTGGACGCCGGTTTCGACGAGGTCTACATCTCCCAGATCGGCAAGGAGCAGGAGGGGTTCTTCGAGTTCTACGCGACGCAGATCCTGCCGTGCCTGCGGGAACGGCGCTGACGCGTCGCAGACGAGAGCGCGACCGCGGGCACCGCGGTCGCGCTCCCCGGACTTCTAGTCCTCGTTCTTGACCAGGCGCAGCGACAGGAGTGGCTGGACGAACCACAGCCAGGCGCACAGCAGCGCCACACCCGCGCCGACCAGCGCGGCGGGCCCGGGGCTGGTCAGCGCGTCCAGAACCAGGGCGGTGGAGCAGGTCATGGACACGGCCAGGGCCACCCCGCCGGCCACGCCCAGCCGGTTGGCCCGGCGCAGCAGCAGTTCCTTGAGCCCCGACCGGAACAGGATGCGGTGCTGGGTCGCCGGGGCGATCGTGCAGATCGACGCGACCGCCGCGCTGACGACCGCCAGGTAGAACAACCAGTTCCCGGTCGTGTCGATCTTGCCGAAACCGGAGGAGAACGGCAGCGTCAGCAGGAACGCGAACAGCACCTGCACGCCCGTCGCGGCCACCCGCAGGCCCTGCAGCAGCTCGCCGAGCTCGCGGTCGACGCGCTCCTTCGGGTTCTCGCCGGTGTTCTCCAGAGGCTCGAGAACCTCACTCATTCCTCGGCCTTCTTCATCAGGCGCGCGTAGGCGAGCTGGAGCCAGTCGGAGATCGCCACGGCCGCCATGGTGGCCCCGGCAAGCCGGGTCAGTCGGGGAAAGAACACGGCGCCCGCCGCGTATCCCGTCGCGATCCACTGGGACAGGCAGAACGGGCAGGTCAGCAACTCGCCCACGGCGTGCTGCAGCCCGTGACCGCGGACCTCCTCCTTGAGCTCCGCCGGGCCGGAGACGCCCTCGTAACGGGTGAAGGGAGCGCGGATGGGGCTGGTGACCGGGTCCTTCGCGAGCGTCCGCGAGAGCCGGTGGGTGAACAGCCCCATGAGCATGAGGTCCATCACCTTGATCTTCTCGGGGGCCTGACGGCCTGTCAGCTTCGCCGCGGCGAGCAGCACCGTGACGGCCCCGCCGTACACCGCGAGAACCCGTGTGTACGAGGCCAGCGGACGGTTGTCCTCCCCCTCGTACTCGCGCTTGATCTCCTGAAGGGTCTCGGTCATGAGCGCGCCCTACCCGGGATTGTTTGCAGCGAACATGGCTGGGCAAGCGACGTGAGTGGGTAGTCACAGTCATGAAGTCACCGACGCGATTCTTGAGACGCTCAAGCGCGCCGGGGCCGGTCTCAAGGAGGCCGGGGTGCGGTTCGCCCTGGCCGGAGGCTGCGCCGGCTACGCGAGGGGTGCCGCGCCATCACTGCACGACGTCGACTTCGCCCTGGTCGAGGAAGACGTCCCGCTCGCGCTGAAAACCCTGGAGAGCCTGGGTTTCCGGACCGCGAAACCACCGGAGGACTGGCTGGTCAAGGCGTTCGACGAGGAAGGGGTCCTCGTCGACCTGATCTTCTCGCTGGCCGACAGGCCCGTGACCGAGGCCATGATCGCCCGGTCACAGCCGATCAACACCGCCGCGTTGAGCCTGCCGGTCCTCGAAGCCACCGATCTTGTGATCTCCTGGATACTGCCGCTGTCCGAGCACGCCTGCGACTACGGCTCGCTGCTGCCCATGGTCCGCGCCATGCGGGAGCAGGTGGACTGGGACAGGGTCGCCTCGGTCGCCGCGCCGTCGCCGTACGCCTCGACGTTCGTCACGCTCCTGGAGCGGCTGCACATCATCGCCCCTACGACACCTCGGCCGGACAGCGCCTGGCCCTGAACACCGGCCCGCCGTCCCGGTCCGTGCGGAGGAGGGGCCGGGCGGGGTCCGGCTCGCCGGCGTAGAGAGGGGCCGCGCCGTGACGGCGCGGCCCCTTTCACATGTCACTCACATGGACGAAGTGCGGGGGAATCGTCCGTAGTACTCCCCGACACGGTCCCGATAGCCCGGGTCGGTCATCGCCGTCTCATGGAACTCCGGCGCGTTCTTGATCTCCTGTTTCGTGCGGCTGACGAAGACCTTGCGGTCCTGGAAGTCGATCCTCGTCACCACACTCGCGGGAAGCATGACCTTCTTACCGAAGATCCACGGGCCCGTGTCCACGACGATGTAGCTCTGGCCGGCCTCGTAGGTGGCCTCGTCAACGGAACCGATCTTCCCGTCCACCGCCTGCACGTCGTATCCAGCGATATCCATCTGCTGTCCCGTGCCCGACACGGTGTCGGAATACGACCAAAGATCCGGTGTCATGGTGCTCACACTCCCTTCGTCGTCACTCCACGTACCCGAAGGCGAGAAGGGGAACATCCCGGACACGTAAGGGCAGGACATGATCTGGTCGCCCGTATTCCGACACGGTGAGCGCGCCGGTGGCGCTGAGCACCTCCGGATGCCGCTACTCTTGTGGTGCGGGCGCCGCTAGCTCAGTTGGTTAGAGCAGCTGACTCTTAATCAGCGGGTCCGGGGTTCGAGTCCCTGGCGGCGCACACAGGCAGGGCGTTCACCACTCGAGGTGAACGCCCTGCGGCGTTTCAGCCGGCTTCTCCTCCCGCGACCGCCTCCCTGTGGTAGCTCACATGGCGAGGATCGATGGAGTGCTCCGCGACCACGGACAGCGCTCCGACCGGCGCGCCTGTCGACCGGTTCACCACGATGAGATCGTCCTGGACGGCGAGGGCTCCCGCGTCGAAGAGCGTGTGATGGTTAGGGCAGAGACAGAGCATGTTGGCGAGCTCATCGGGGCCGTTGTGCGGTTCCCCGAGCGGGCGGATGTGGCAGCCCTCGGCATAGGGGCCGGTGGGGAGCATCAGCCGAATTCCGCAGATCTGGCACGTGTGATCGTGCAGCGTCTTCACGAGCCGTGACAGTGCGGTGTCCCGCACGATCCGTTCGACCGTGGTCGAGCGGCGCCCGGCCGGCGCCGCCTGCAGGCCCACACGGGCGAGGAGGGCGTTCTGGTCGACGTCATGAAGGTATTCGGACAGCAGGAAGGCCGCGACGCGTGAGCGGACGGCATCGTCCTTCGTGACCAGGTCATAGACCCAGTCGCGTGGGCCGGAGAGCGGTTGATGACGACGCATCCAGCGGAGTGGCTCGCCGCCGCTGGCGGCAGGCGGAGCCAGGTGTCCCGCAATTTGCCACAGGCCGAAATGGGCGAGTTTGAGGACGGGGTACTCCGGGTTCGGCGCGTCATCGACAAGGCCGAAGGTGGAAATGAGCGAGCCGATCTCGGCGCGGGTCGTCTCCCAGGGGACAAGCCTGGGTTCGGCCCGTGCGGCTCGGCCGAGTGCCCAGAGCAGTGTGAGTGGCTGGTGTCGCTTCGGGCGTTTCGTCCGCGGCGACTTGGCCGTCTCAAGGTTCATGACCTTGCCGAGCAGGGCCTCGATTGGACTCTCGGCGGCAAAGTCTTCCGGTGTGGTCACCGTGAAACCCAGGTCGGCCAGGGTCCGGGCGACCGTGGCCGCTCCTCCCGAGAACTCCGAGGCGCGCAGCGGGCGGCCGGCCACACCGCGATGCGCGACTCCGGCGATGGCTTTGGAGTCGTATCGCCGGCCCTGGTACGTGAGGAAGTAGCCCCGTGCTTCGCGATAGCCGTACTTCTCGAGGAATTCCTCCCGGCCGAGCTTGTCGAACTCCTCGATGGCGGCCAGCACCATGTCCCGGCGAAGATCAGATAAGCCCATCTGGTCATGGTATGTGCCCAGATCGACGCTTGATCGTCGGCAATTCGCGGCACCCGGCGGGCAGCCCCCAAGGAGGACGGTGTGTCCTCCTCCGTCTCCGTGGACGGAGAGCCCGTTGCCGCGCCGTGGACGTCAGCGGGAGGTCTCGTACCAGTGGTAGGGGATCGACCAGTCCCAGTGTTCGGTCTCCTCCTCCTGCTCGCGCGCCAGGTTGGGCGCGTCGGGACCCCAGGCCAGCGCGTAGGCGAGGCCGAACTGGGCGGCCCAGTACCGTCCAAGCCGTACGAATCCCCGTCCGAAAGCGAAGATCATCCGCTTCGCCAGCGAGAACACCATCGGGCACCACTCCTCGCACGATCAGGCACGGCACCAATGTGGCCTAGATCACTTTGTATCTGGAAATAAAGATTTAATCTGGTCGAATCCTCCATGTAAATGCCCAGAGCGGTACGTTACTCGCCGCAGTGGCGGCGGTCGTACGCGTGACCATCCGGCGGGAGGATGTCGGTCATGGCACCCTTCGAGATCGGTGAGACCGCCCTGGTGGTGGAGGTCCCCTCGGCCGAGCCCCTGGTCCGGGGCCTTCGGGAACGCTACGACTCCTCCGCGGCGTACGGCATGCCCGCGCACGTCACCGTCCTGTATCCCTTCCTCCCGCGAGAACGCCTCGACGATGGCGTGCTCTCCGCGCTGCGGGACCTGTTCGCGGAGCGACGGCCGTTCGAGGTCGCGTTCGGGGGCGTCGGCCGCTTCCCGGGCGTGCTCTACCTCGCACCGGACCCGGACGGCCCGCTGCGGGAGCTCACCGAGGCGGTGGTGGGCCGTTGGCCGGAGGCGCCGCCGTACGAAGGCCGGTTCGGCGACATCGTGCCGCACCTCACGGTCGCGGAGGGACTCGGCGGCGAGGTCGTCGCCGGAGTCGCGGCGGACCTGGCGGCCGGGCTGCCCGTGACGACGCTCGTCGGCGGCGTGACGCTGCGGGTCTTCGACGGGGAGAGCTGGAGAGCGGAGGGCTTCTTCCCCCTGGGGGAGCCGCCGTCGGCCGAGTTCGCCTTTCCCGGGCCCCTGCGCGATCGCCTGGTGGCCGCGATCCTGAGCGGGGACAAGACCGCCACCGCGGGCCTGCTGGCGGACTACGAGCACTGCGGTGATCCCCTCCCGGCCGTCGGCCGGTGGGCGGCATTGATCGACTCGGCCGGACGGCGAGTGGCGCTGCTGGAGACGACGCAGGTGCGGGTGGTGCCGATCCGGGAGATCGACGAGGCGTTCGCCCGCGACGAGGGCGAGGGGTACGACACCGTCGCCCAGTGGCGGGCCGCGCACGAGCGCTTCTGGACCGGCCCGGAGATGTCCGCCGTCCTGGGCGGGCCACCGGTCGTCGACGACGACACGCTGATCGTGGCCGAACGCTTCCGCCTGCTCGGTTGAGATTCCGCCGGGCCCGCCTGACAGGCACTCCCATCGGCCTGTGGATAACGTCACGGCGCCGGGGGCCGGGGCTGACAGAATCGCTCGCACGACCGGCCGGGCGGCCGTCGAGCATCCCGGGGGTGCCGATCGGGGGAGGGTGAGCGGATGAGCGGCGGAGAGCGGGAGGGCGCGCGGCGGCGGTGGAGTCTCGGGCCGCCGGGCGGAGCCGCGTGGAGCTTCCCCTGGTCGTCCGGCGAGCCGGGGCAGGGGGCCGAGGACCTGGTGACCGGGCTGCTGTCCGCGGCGCTGGAGGCGCGCCGCCGCCGCGACGAGACCGAGTTCCGGCGATGCGTGAAGGTCCTCGCGCAGGGCCAGGGGCTGCGCCAGGTCGTGGACCGGGCCCTGCTTGACGCCCTGAACCGGCATGTGACGCTCGCCTGGCGCGGCGGCTGGCAGCCCGCCGACGTCGTACGGCTGGTGGTCCGGCGGCTGGAGGCCCGGCACGTCCGCCTCGTGACCGACGCCGTCGCGGCCGAGATGCGTGCCTACGCCGCGGCGACCGTGGACGATCGCTGGCTCGACCAACTCGACGCCATCGGTGCGACGGTGTGGTGGGGCCGCGACGAGGAGTACCTCCGTGACGACGGCGACCGGGCCGCGATGGTCGCCTGCGCGCTTCGGGTGATCCATCTGCTGGCCACGCTGCCGCCGCTGGAGCGGCTGTGCCCCGTGCCGGGAACGGCCAGGCGTACGCCCGGTGTCCGGGACGGCGCCGTCGACGAGCGGACGCTCGCCCGGGTGCGGGCCCTGCTGGCGAAGGCCGAGTCGACCGAGTTCGAGGCGGAGGCCGAGACGTTCACCGCCGCGGCCCAGGCGCTGATGGCCCGGCACAGCATCGACGCCGCGCTGCTCGCCTCCCAGGCGACCGCCGGCCCGGGAGGAGCCGGCCGGCCGGAGGGGCGCCGGCTGGGGGTCGACGCGCCCTACGAGGGCCCGAAGGCGATGCTGCTGGACGTCATCGCCTCCGCCAACCACTGCCGCTCGGTGTGGAGCCGTCATTTCGGGTTCGCCACCGTTCTCGGGTTCCCCGCGGACCTGGCCGCGGTGGAGGTGCTGTTCACCTCACTGCTGGTGCAGGCCACGACCGCGCTGAGGCTGGCCGGATCCCGCAGGGACGGCTCCGGCCGTTCCCGCACGCGGTCGTTCCGGCAGTCGTTCCTCGCGGCGTACGCCCAGCGGATCGGCGAGCGGCTGCGGGAAGCGGCGGGAGAGGCGGTGCGGGAGGCGGCCGCCGATGCCGGGCGCGACCTGCTGCCGGTGCTGGCGGCCCGGGAACAGGCCGTCGAGGCGAAGGTCGAGGAGATCTTCCCGACGCTGACCATGGTCGGCGCGGGCGCGGTCAGCAACCGGGAGGGCTGGATCTCCGGCCGGGCCGCCGCCGACCGGGCCGTCCTCGACGCCCGCGGGAAGATCGCAGGGGGAGGCCACTGATCCGAGGCATACCTGGGGCTCCGGAACCTCCCGGACCGGGCATGATGGGTCGCGCAGGCAGCGGTGTGAGCAAGGAGTGGCCGTGAGCAGATACGAGCGGTGGAACACCTTGTTGGAGCTGCTCGCCGAGAGTGGACACCTCGACGTGGAGGAGACGGCCGAGCACCTCGGCGTGTCGCCCGCCACGGTGCGGCGGGACTTCGACGAGCTGGCCTCCCAGCAGCTCCTCACCCGCACGCGCGGCGGGGCGTCGGCGCACAGCGTCACCTATGACCTGCCCCTGCGATACAAGGTCGCCAGGCACGCCCCGGAGAAGCAGCGCATCGGAGCGGCGGCGGCCGCCATGGTCCCCGCCGGCGCCACCGTGGGCCTGAACGGCGGCACGACGCTGACGGAGGTCGGCCGGGCGCTGGCCACGCGCCCCGACCTGAACACCGACCAGCGGGGCCCGGTGGTGACCGTGGTGACCAACGCCCTGAACATCGCCAACGAACTGGTGCTCCGCCCGCAGATCCACGTCGTCACCACGGGCGGCTCCGCCCGGCCCCAGTCATACGAGCTGATCGGCCCGATCGCCGCCGGCATGCTGGAGCGCGTCGCTCTGGACCTGGCGATCCTGGGGGTCGACGCCCTGCACCTGGAACACGGCGCGAGCGCCCACAACGAGGGGGAGGCGGCGGTCAACCAGATCATGGCCTCCCGCGCGCAGCAGGTCGTCATCGTGGCGGACAGCTCGAAGCTCGGCAGGCGGGCGTTCGCGCGGATCTGCCCGGTGAACCAGATCGACATCCTCGTCACCGACAGCGCGGCGACCGAGGAACAGACGGCGCCCTTCGCCGACGCGGGTGTCAAGGTCGTGCGCGCCTGAGAAATCCCCCGGGCGCGCGCCCGGGTCATGTCAAGAGGCCAGTACGCCGAGGAGGTGGGCGACCTCCCGGGTGACCGCGTCGCGGCCCGCCTTGAGGTATTTGCGCGAGTCGACCACGGACGTGTCGGCGGTCAGGCGGTCGCGGACCGCCGCCGTGAACGCCTTGTTGAGATGGGTCGCGATATTGATCTTCTTCATGCCGTGACGTACGGCCGCCCGGATGGTCGCGTCCGGAACCCCGGAGGAGCCGTGGAGCACCAGCGGGACCGGGACGGCGGCGTGGAGCTCGGCGATCAGGCCGAGATCGAGGACCGCGTCCTTCGTGGTCATGGCGTGGGAGCTGCCGACCGCGACGGCCAGGGCGTCCACCCCGGTCCTCTCGACGTAGCCGGCGGCCTCGTCGGGTCTGGTCCTGGCGCCCGGGGCGTGCACGCCGTCCTTGCCGCCGATCTCCCCGAGCTCGGCCTCCACCCACACCCCGCGCTCGTGGCACCAGCGCGCCACCTCGGCCGTGGCCGTCGCGTTGGCCTCGTGATCCAGGGCGGACGCGTCGTACATCACCGAGCCGAGGCCCAGGCCGACGGCCTCCTCGACCAGGGACCTGTCGGTGGCATGGTCGAGGTGCACGGCCACCGGAACGGCGGCGGCCCGGGCCAGGGCGAGCGACGCCAGCGCGACCGGGGCCAGCGCGCCGTGGTAGCGCACGCAGTTCTCGCTGATCTGCAGCACCACCGGGACGCCGGCGGCCTCGGCGCCCGCGACGATGGCCTCCGCGTGTTCGAGCTGGATCATGTTGAACGCGCCCAGGCCGAGGGGCGCGTCGCGGATGATGTCGCCGATGCCGGCGAGGGGCATGGTGGGCCTCCGAAGGTCCGGGTCAGGGGTGGTGGGGTTCGACGGTGATGTCGGGGTGGACGCGCCGGTAGACGCCGGGATCGACGTCGCCCGCGACGGGGGTGGCGACGGCGGCGGCGCCGAGGGCGGCGGCACGGCGGAGCCGTTCCGGCCACGGCGTGCCCTCCACCAGGCCGAGCGCGAGTCCCGCCACCAGCGCGTCTCCGGCGCCGGTCGGATTGCCCTCCACCCGGTAGGGCATGCGGGCCCGCCAGGTCCCCTCCGGGGTCGCGGCGAGCACGCCGTCCGCCCCCAGCGAGACCACGACCGAGCCGGCGCCCTCGTCCCTCAGGAGGCGGGCTCCGGTGGCGATGTCCAGCGCCTCCCCGGCGTCCGGGCGCAGCGCGCGGGCGAGCTCCTCGGCGTTGGGTTTGAGCACGGCGGGCCGGCCGGCGGGGGCGTGGCGCAGGGGAGCGCCGTCGGCGTCCACGACGGCCGGGACGTCGTGCCGGGCGGCGACGGCGGCCAGCGTGGCGTAGAGGTCGGCGGGCAGTCCGCGCGGGAGGCTGCCGGAGATCACCACGGCGGACGCCCCGCCGAGGGCCCGCTCGTACGCGTCGAGGAACCGCGCCAGCTCCTCCGGGGTGACCACCGGCCCCGGCTCGTTGAACAGCGTGGTCCTCCGGGCCCCGCGGACGGCGAGGGTGGTGCGGGTCTCTCCCGCGATGGGGGTGAACGCGGCGGGGACGCCGGCCGCGGCCAGGTCGGCGAGCACGGCGTCGCCGGTCGGGCCGCCGGCCAGGCCGACGGCGAGGACCTCGTGGCCGAGTGCGGTGAGGACGCGGGCCACGTTGACGCCCTTGCCGCCCGCCCTGCGGTGCACGCCGCGCACGCGGTTGACGCCGTCCCAGTCGACGTCGTCGACGCCGTAGGTGACGTCGAGCGCCGCGTTCACCGTGACGGTGAGGATCACGCGGGTCACGGCGATTCGGTGAGGACGACCGATCGGGTGAGGTGCGCCGGCGCGTCGGGGTCGAGACCGCGGGCGTGCGCCCTGGCGACCGCGAGCCGTTGCACCAGGATGAGCTCGGCCATGGGGTCGAGGCCGCCCTCCACGAACGTGGCGCCGGTGGCCTCCACCTCGCCCCGCAGCCCGCGCGGCACCGGGCCGAACGCCCACGTGACGCGGCCGGGCGCGGCGATGCTGATCGGGCCGTGGCGATACTCCATGGCGAGGTAGGCCTCCGTCCACGACTGCGAGGCCTCCCGCATCTTCAGCGCCGCCTCCCGCGCCAGGCCGTACGTCCAGCCGGTGCCGAGGAAGGAGAACTGCTCCGCGGCCACGAGGCCGGGGGACAGCGGTTCGGCGAGCGCGCGCTCCGCGTCGGCGATCGCCCGGGTGAGGTCCTCGTCGAGGTGCGCCCGCAGCATGGCGAGCTGCGCGGTGGCGAACCGCGTCTGCACGACCGACCGCTCGTCGGCGAAGTCGAGGACGACGACCTCGTCGGCGAGGGACATGACCGGTGTGTGCGGGTCGGCGGTGACCGCGGCCGTCCGGGCACGTTCCCCGCCCTGCTCGCGGATGCGGCGGAGCAGGTCGAGCACCTCGGTCGTGGTGCCCGACCTGGTGAGCGCCAGCACCCGGTCGTAACGGCGGCCGATCGGGGCCTCGGAGGCGGGGAAGGCGTCGGTCTCGCCGTGCCCCGCGCCCTCGCGGAGCGCGGCGTAGGCCTGGGCGATGAACCACGAGGTGCCGCAGCCGACCACCGCCACCCGTTCGCCCTTCGCCGGCAGGGCGCCGGAGGAGGCCAGGCCGGCGGCGCGGCTCCAGCAGGCCGGCTGGGACGCGATCTCGGTCTCGGTGTGACTCACGGGCCCTCCAGTGCTCATTGATGCAAGATTTGTAGCACTATCGAGCAGTTCCGAGCAATGGAGGACGCCGTACGGTCGTCGTGAACGCCAACGGAGCTGGACGGGTGACGACGTGATGTGCGCGAAATCAATGGGTTACGCGCAAGATCGCGCATCGTCCTTTCATGGGGTGCGTGGGAGCATTGGGTGAAGTAGTCTTCGCGCACGTACCGGGCGGGAGGTGGGATGGCGCGCATCGTCTTCGTCGGCGTCGGGGACGTGGAGCTGACGCGCAGGGTGGTCTCCGATCTTCTCCTCGCCCCCTCGCTGCGGGGCGAGCTGGAGATCGTGCTGCACGACGAGAACCCCGGGCAGCTCGCGACGGCAGAGGCCCTGGTCCGCGCGCTCGACGCCGAAGCCGGGTCGGTGGCGGCGATCGTCACCTGCCCGAGCAGGCGCAGGGCGCTGGACGGCGCCGACTTCGTCGTCGGCCACATCGACGTGGGCGGGTTCGAGGCGACCCTGCGCGACTTCGAGATCCCGCACAGGTACGGCCTGCGCCAGACGATCGGCGACACCATCGGCATCGGCGGCATCTTCCGCGGGCTGCGGACGATTCCGGTCTTCGTCGAGCTGGGCCGCGAGATGGCCGAGCTGTGCCCGGACGCCTGGCTGCTGAGCTGCAGCGACCCGATGGCGATGACGGGCTGGGCGGTGCAGGAGGCGACCGGTTTCAAGCGGTTCGCCGGGGTGTGCCACGCCGTCTGCGACACGCACGCGTACCTGGCCGATCTGGTCGGCCGAGGGCTGGACGAGGTCACGTTCCTCAGCGCGGGTCTCAACCACCAGTCGTTCGTGCTGCGGTTCGAGGCCGAGGGCCGCTCCCTGTATCCCAACCTCGACGAGGTGCTCGAGGCCGATCCCGAGCTGCGGCGGCACGTGCGGGTGGAGCTCTACCGCCGGTTCGGCTACTTCCCGACGCAGTCGAGCGAGCACGCCGCCGAGTACGTCCCGTGGTTCATGCGGCACAGCGAGGAGACCGCGCGCCTCGGGGTGCGTCCCGAGGAGTACCTGCGGCGGGTGGGCCACAGCCTGCACCTGTACGAGGAGACGCGGCGGGCGCTGTCGGCCGGCCGATCGCTGCTGGTGCGCTGGCAGCACCAGGAGCCCGCGGCCGCCGCGCTCCTGGCCATGCTGACCGGCCAGGAGAAGGAGGTCTACGTCAACGTCCCCAACCACGGGCTGATCGGCAACCTGCCCGAGGGCTGCTGCGTGGAGGTGCCCGCCCTGGTCGACGCCGACGGTGTCCACCCCCGGCCGGTGGGAGAGCTGCCCATCCAGCTCGTGGCGCTCAACCGCACGTTCCTCAACGTCGTCGAGCTGACCGTGCGCGCGGTGCTCGACGGCGACCGCAGGCACGTCCACCACGCCGCGATGCTCGACCCGAACACCGCCGCGACCCTGCCCCTGCCCGCGATCGAGGCGCTCTGCGACGAGCTGATCGAGGCGCACGGCGACCTGCTGCCGGAGGGCGTCCGATTCGCAGGGAGCAGACCATGACCGACTCCATGCCCACGGAGGTGCGGCGGGAGCGCATGCTCGGCATGCTCATGGAGCAGGAGTTCGCCCGGGTCGCCGAGCTCGCCGAGGCGTTCGGCGTCTCCAGCGTCACCGTACGCGCCGACCTGGACGCGCTGGAGGAGCAGGGACGCATCCGCCGGGTGCGCGGCGGGGCCGTCGCGGCCGGCCCGCCGCGGCGCACCGAGCCGTCGTTCGAGCTGTCGCTCGGCACGGCGGCCGTGGAGAAGGCGCTGATCGCCAAGGCGGCGGCCCGGCTGGTCGGCTCGGGGGAGAGCGTGATGATGGGCGCGGGGACCACCACCGCCTACGTGGCCAGGGAGCTCGTCGCCCGGGCCGACCTCACCGAGGTCACCGTCTTCACCAACGGCCTGCGTACGGCGCTGGAGCTGGAGCCCGCGCTGCCCCGCTTCGCCGTCGTCGTGACCGGGGGGAGCCTGCGCCGCCAGCAGCACTCCCTGGTGGATCCGCTCGGCGGCAAGGCCATCGAGGGCATCCGGGTGGACACCGTCTTCATCGGCTGCGGCGGCGTCCACCCGGACGTCGGGATCACCAACGTGAACCTGCCCGACGCGGAGATGAAGCAGCGCATGCTGCGGACGGCCGGCCGCCGCATCGTGGTCGCCGACTCCTCCAAGCTCGGGGCGATCGGGATGGCGCCGATCTGCCCGCTGTCGGAGATCGACCTGCTCATCACGGGAGAGTCGGCCGATCCGGCGACGGTGGCCGTGCTCCGCGATCGCGGCCTCAAGGTGGAGATCGCGGCCTGAGGCGGCGGGCGTCAGCCGGCGAGGATCGCGCGCAGCGCCTCGGGAAGCAGGTCGCCGTGCGCCCGGGTCAGGTCGTCGCACAGCCGCCAGATCTCCTCCAGCGACAGCGTCGCCGACGTGTTCGGGTCCACCATCATGGCGTGCCGCACGTGCTCCGGCCGTCCCTCCCGCGCGGCCCGCACGGTCAGCTCGTTGACGTTGACGTACGCCCGGTTGAGCGCGGCGCACTGCGGCGGGAGGGCGCCGACCCGGGTGGGCAGCACCCCGGTCGCGTCCACCGCGCACGGCACCTCGACCACGCACCCGGGCGGCAGGTTGGCGATCAGCCCGTCGTTGACGACGTTGCCGTAGACCACGCGTGGCGTGCCGGTCACGACGCTGTGGATGATCTGCGGGGCGTACTCGCCGGTGCCCTCCACGGGCAGGTCCCCGCCGTGCCGTACGGCGTCGCGGGTGCGCTTGTACTCGCGCACGTTCTCCTCGCTGATCCGCACGTACTCGCCCACCGGGATGCGCAGCCGGTCGATCTCGTCGTCGTGGCGCAGCAGCCAGGGCAGATACTCGGCCGAATGCTCGCTGGTCTCGGTCGGATAGTGGCCCAGGCGCCGGTACATCTCCACCCGCACCCGGCGGCGCAGCTCCGGGTCGCGGGCGATGACGTCGTCCAGCCGGTCGTACAGGTTCTCGCCGTCCCGCTCGAACCGCAGCACCCACGCCTGGTGGTTCACCCCGGCCGCCAGGTACGCCACCTCCTCGTACGGCACGGCCACGAGATCCGCCAGCCCCCGCATGGTCCAGTAGACCGAGTGGCACAGGCCGACGACGTTGCGCACCTTGCCGCTGAGATACCAGACGTTCATGGCCATCGGGTTGGTGTAGTTGAGCAGCAGGGCGTCGGGGCAGACGGCGGCCATGTCGGCCGCGAGGGCGTCCAGGACCGGGAAGGTGCGCAGCGCCCGGAAGATCCCGCCGACCCCGATCGTGTCGGCGATCGTCTGCCGCAGGCCATAGCGGGCGGGGATCTCGAAGTCGGTGACGGTCGCGTCGTGCCCGCCCACCTGGATGATGTTGACGACGAAGTCGGCGCCGTCGAGCGCGGCCCGGCGGTCGAGGTCGGCGGTGACCGCCGGCCGGGCGCCGCGGGCCGCCGCGATCCGGTGCGCGACGGTCTCGGCGACCCGCAGCCGCTCGGCGTCGATGTCGTGCAGCGCGATCCTGGCCTCCCGCAGTTCGGGATAGGCCAGCAGGTCCGCGAGCAGGCCCTGGGTGAAGACGACGCTTCCCGCGCCGATGAAGGCGATCTTCGGGTTTCTCATCGGGTGACTACTTCCTCCCAGGTCGGCTGCGCCGCTGTGCCCCCCGCGGCTCGGGTGGAGAGGGTGCCGCAGGCCACCGCGACCTCCAGGGCGCGGTGGAGCGGGAGCCCGCGCAGGCGGGCCGCGAGGAGGCCGGCGTTGAAGCTGTCGCCGGCCCCGACCGTGTCGACCACGGCGGTCCGGGCGGCCGGCACGCGGACCGGCTCGCCCTCGTGGATCGTCAGCGCGCCGTCGCCGCCGCATTTGACCACGGGCGTGGTGCCCCGGGCGGCGAGGTCGCGTACGGCGCCTTCGAGGTCGCCGTCGGCGCGCCCGGCGATGGCGAGGGCCTCGCGCTCGTTCGGCAGCAGGACGCCGGTCAGCGGCAGGACCTCGTCGAGCCCCTGCCAGCGGCCCGACGGGTCGTCGTTGGTGTCCAGGGATGTGGTGGCCCCCGCGGCCCGTGCCGTACGGAACAGGGCGGGCAGGCCGGAGGCCAGCCGGGGCTGCAGGAAGTAGGACGAGACGTGGACGTGGGCGGCGCGTTCCAGCAGCTCCGCCGGCACGTCGCCCGGTTCGAGCCGGTCCAGGCAGCCGGGCGCGGTCAGGATGGCCCGGTCGCCGCCGTCGGCCAGCACCACGGTGAGGGCCGTCGGCGCGGCGGGGTCAACGACGCAGGCGGCGACGTCCACCCCGCTGCGGGTGAGCGCGTCGAGCACGAACGCGCCCGCGGCGTCGTCGCCCACGCGGCCGGCGAAGGCGGTGCGCAGGCCCAGCCGGGCCGCGCCGCAGGCCGTGATCGCCCCCGATCCGCCGAGCACCAGCGCGCCGGCCTCGACGAGCCGCTCGCGCTGGCCGAACTCCGGAACGCGCGGCGCTCCCGTGACGACCACGTCGGGGTTCGCGTCACCGACGACGAGCAGGTCGAAATCTGGTCTCCCCATGGACCGGAACGGTCCCAGCACCTTCGATAACTTGTCAAGTCTTTCGATAAGGGCCGGAAACGGACACCATAAGGGGTAAATACAGCGCCTTCGAAGGTATTGACAAGGTTTCGAAAGCGGCCATTATGGTCTCCAACATCCCGCCCGCACCGGCTCGTCCCGGTGGTCTCAGGAGGTCTGGAGATGCCGCGACGATGACGACCGCGACCCTCACGAAAACGGAGACCGCCGGCGCCGCCCTGCCCCGCCGCAGACGCGGGGACGGCAGAGTGGCGCTGGCCTTCCTGGCGCCCGTGCTCATCGGGTTCGCCGCCTTCTACGTCTATCCGGCCGTACGCGGAGCCTGGTACTCCCTGACGGACTGGAACCTGCTGTCCGAGCCCGGGTTCGTCGGCCTGGACAACTACGCCGAGCTCGTCGGGGACCCGCTGTTCTGGAACTCGCTGAAGGTCACCGCCTACTACGTGGTGCTCACCGTCGGGATGCAGATCGTCGCGGGCCTCGGCCTGGCCGCCCTGATGCACCGCCTCACCCGGTCGCTCGTACTCCGCTCGCTGCTGGTCGTGCCCTGGCTGGTGCCCAACGTGACCTCGGCACTGCTGTGGATGTGGCTGCTCGACGCCAACCTCGGCTTCTTCAACCACCTGCTGGTCAGCCTCGGCCTGGACAACCAGGGCTTCCTGACCTCGCCCGGGCTCGCGATGCCGAGCGTGGCCGCGATCAACGCCTGGGGCGCCACGGGATACACCACGCTGCTGCTGTACGCCGGGATGCTGCTGGTGCCGCGGCAGATCTATGAGGCGGCGGCACTCGACGGCACCGGCGAGGTGCGCCAGTTCTTCCGCATCACCCTGCCGCTGCTCCGCCCCATCCTGGCGTTCGTCCTGGTGGTCTCGCTGATCGACTCGTTCCAGCTGTTCGACACCGTCGCGGTGACCACGAAGGGCGGACCGGTGGACGCCACCCGCGTCGTCTACTTCTACATCTACGAGGAGGCGTTCACCCACTTCAAGATGGGATACGCCTCGGCGCTGGCGCTGAGCCTGGTGCTCATCCTCGGCCTGCTGACCTTCGTCCAGATGCGCCTCCTGCGCGCCTCGCGCTCGGACCTCGCATGAGCGCGCCGGTGAGCATGAGCGCGCCGGTCGGTGTGGGCGCACGGGCGAGTGTGGGCCGCCGGCGGCTGCGCCGCCTGCCGGCCTGGATCTGCCTGATCCTCGCTCTCGGGATCTCGCTCTTCCCGCTGTGGTGGATGCTGCGGACCGCGATCACCCCCGGCCCGGAACTGCCGTCGGACAACGCCGGGCTGCTGCCCCGGCACCCCACGCTGATCAACTTCGAGCGCGTGCTCGGCCTGGTGAGCCGGGATGAGGCCCGCGCGGCCGGCGGGTCGGGGGCGAACCTCAGCTTCTTCCTCTATCTGCGCAACTCCGTCGTCTACACCGGCCTGATCACCTGCGCGCAGACGATCTTCTGCGCCATGGCCGGGTACGCGTTCGCGCGGCTGCGCTTCCGCGGCAGGGACGCCCTGTTCAACGTGTTCGTCGCCGCGCTGATGGTGCCCCCGATCTTCACCCTGCTGCCCAACTTCGCCCTGGTGAAGCAACTCGGGTGGCTCAACACCTATCAGGGCCTGGTCGCCCCCAGCCTGCTCATGACGCCGTTCGCGGTGTTCTTCCTGCGCCAGTTCTTCCTCGGCATCCCCCGGGACGTCGAGCAGGCGGCGTTCATCGACGGAGCCGGGCCTTGGACGATCTTCTGGCGGGTGGTGGTGCCCATGACCAAGGGGCCGCTGTTCACCCTGGCGCTGACGACCGCGGTGTGGACCTGGAACGACTACCTGTGGCCGCTGCTCGTGGCGCCGGGCGAGGACACCCG
Source organism: Microbispora sp. H10830 (assembly GCF_014161375.1). Lineage (NCBI taxonomy): Bacteria > Bacillati > Actinomycetota > Actinomycetes > Streptosporangiales > Streptosporangiaceae > Microbispora > Microbispora sp. H10830. Next base: position 120,574 of record NZ_JABBWX010000005.1, on the reverse strand, counting down.
CGTGCTCACCGCCGCGCTCGGCATCTTCCTCAAGCAGTCGCCCAACACCTCGCCCGACTGGACCGGCCTGATGGCGGGCTCCGCCCTGTCGGTCGTCCCCGTCCTGCTGCTGGTGGTCTTCTTCGGCCGCCGCCTCGTGGACTCCATCCAGTTCTCCGGCATGAAGGGTTGACGTTGACTTCCTCCCGGCCCTAAAGGACCGGGATTCCCGCCCTTACGGGCTGGGCTTCCTGCTTCACCGCCGACCGCCGAAGGGAGGACCCTTGCGGACTCACGTCAGCTCCACAGGCAGACACCGCTCGACCAGCGGCCAGAATGTTCTTGGCGGCGTTGACGTCCCGGTCGTGCCGGGCACCGCATCCCGGGCACGACCAGTGCCGGGTGGAAAGCGACAGCGTGGCGAGCAGGTGCCCGCACGCGCTGCACGTTTTCGAGCTGGGATACCAGCGGTCGATCACAACCAAGCGCCGCCCGGCACGCGCGGTCTTGTACTCCAACTGACGACGGAACTCCCCCCACCCACAATCGGAGATCACCCGCGCCAGGGAGCGGTTGCGGACCATCCCGCGCACGTTGAGGTCCTCGATCACGATCAGGTCGTGGTCGCGGACCAGCCGCGTGGAGGTGCGGTGCAGGAAGTCGGCGCGGGCGTCCCGCACCTTGGTGTGGGCGCGGGCGATCTTCACTTTGGCTTTGGCGCGGTTGCTCGACCCGCGCTGCTTGCGGGCCATACGCCGCTGGTAGCGGGCCAGGTTCTTGGCCTTGCGTTCCAGATGGCGGGGATTGGGGATCTTGCCGCCGGTGGACAGGACGGCGAAGTGGGTCACGCCGAGGTCGATCCCGACCTGGCCACCGGTGGCGGGCAGCGGCTCGGGTCCGGTCGCGGTCTCCACCGCCAGGGAGGCGTACCAGCGGCCGTCGCTGTCGCGGGAGATGGTCACCGTGGCCGGGTCGATCGAGGCAGGGTCGACCTCCGGCCAGGACCAGACGAACGCGATCGGGTCGCCCATCTTCGCGAGAAACAGTCGCCCGTCGCGCCAGCGGAACGCCGACCGTGTGTAGGTGGCCGACTGGCGGCCATGCCGGGGCTTGAACCGCGGGTATTTGGCGCGTCCGGCGAAGAAGTTCACGAACGCGGTGTGCTGGTGCCGCAACGCCTGCTGCAGCGGGACGCTGGAGACCTCGTACAGGAAGTCGTGGTCGCCGCCGCGTTTCAACTCGGTCAGATACCGGTCGGTCTGCGCATAAGAGGTCCTCATGCACTCGGCACGGTAGCGGGCCTGCCGCCACGCCAGGACCCTGTTCCAGACCAGGCGTACGCAGCCGAACGTGCGGTTCAACACCGCGGCTTGCTCGGCGGTGGGATAGACCCGCACCTTGTAGGCCGTACGCATGTTCGAATTGTACAAGCCCTTTGCCTAGCGGTCAGCGAAAGGAGCAAATCATGAGCGCTTGGCGCTCTGGGCTGTCCCGGCTTCGCCGGACCACCCCTTGCGGGGGCCGGATTCCTCCCGGCCCTGAAGGACCGGGCTTCCTTTGGAGGATCCGGTGAAGAAGGCATTCATGGCGGTGACCGCCCTGCTCCTGACGGCGGCCTGCGGCGGGGGTGGCGGCCCGGCGGACGCCGGCGGCGTCACGCTCACCTACGCGCTGTGGGACGACGTCCAGCAGGGCGCGTACCAGCAGTGCGCCGACGCGTTCCACAAGGCCAATCCGGACATCACCATCAAGATCTCGCAGAGCGCGTGGGACCAGTACTGGCAGAACCTCACCACCCAGATGGTCTCCGGCGGCGCCCCCGACGTGATCACGATGCAGGCGTCGTACTATCCCCAGTTCGTCGCGAACGGCCAGCTGCTGGACATCCAGCCGATGGTGACGGCCGACAGGATCGACCTGGGGCAGTACTGGCCCGGCCTGGCCGACCTCTGGGTGAAGGACGGCAAGCGGTACGGCCTGCCCAAGGACTGGGACACGATCGCGATCGTCTACAACGTGGACATGGCGAAGAAGGCGGGCGTGGACATGTCCGGCCTGACCTGGAACCCCGCCGACGGCGGCACCTTCGAGAAGGCCATCGCCCACCTGACCGTGGACGCGAACGGCAAGCGCGGCGACGAGCCCGGCTTCGACAAGACCAAGGTCGCCGTGCACGGCATCGTGCCCGAGCTGAACGACGGCTCGCAGGGCCAGAACGGCTGGGGCGACCTGGCGGTCTCCAACGGCTTCACGTTCATCGACAAGAACCCGTTCGGCACCCGCTACTTCTACGACAGCCCCGAGCTCGCCGAGACCGCGGACTGGTTCAGGCGCCTGGCCGACAAGGGGTACGCCACGCCGTACGACAAGACGAGCTCGCTGGGCCCGGACACGATGCTGAACGCGGGCAAGGGCGCGCTCGGCATCACCGGCTCCTGGATGATCAGGACATACCTCGACTCGAAGTCGCAGAAGTTCGCCTTCGCGCCGCTGCCGACCGGGCCGCAGGGCCGCAAGTCCGCCTTCAACGGCCTCGCCGACGTCATCTACGCGGGCACCGAGCACAAGGACGCCGCCTGGAAGTGGGTGAAGTTCCTCGGCTCGACGGCCTGCCAGGACATCGTCGCCGACAACGCGGTGGTCTTCCCGGCCATCGCCTCCTCGGTGGAACGCGCGCTCAAGGCCCACAAGGCGGCGGGCCGCGACGTGCAAATGTTCGTCGACGAGGCCAAGGCGCCCGGCGGGACGTTCCTGCTGCCCGTCAGCGACCACGGCGACGAGATCAACCAGATCGTCTCCACCGCGATGGAGGAGGTCTGGCTCGGCCAGAAGGACGCGCGCACCGCGCTGACCGCGGCCAACCAGAAGGTCAACGCCCTATTCTCCGGTGGCTGAGCTCTCCGGCGGCTGATCGCGCCTTCCGGAGCACACCGAGCACCCGAGAGGAGGTTCCCTTCCCCGTGCTGGCGTGCGCCCTGCCGACCTCCCTGGGCCACGCCACTCCACACCGTCGAGAGCATCCCCCGGGGGCGAGGCGGTGTGGAGAGTGCGGAACAGCACGCATGCGCCCCGCCGATCTCACTGCGAGGAAGAACATGCGCATTCTCCGATACCCGGCGGCGATGCTCGCCGCCTGCACGGCGTTCCTCGGCGCGCTCTTCGGCGCCCCGGCCGCCGCGGACGCGGCGGCCCTGCCCGCACCCGTCTCGTGCGCCGGCTGCTGGCATCCCGCGCTGAACACGAGCTGGCAGTGGCAGCTCAGCTCGGTGCCCGCGGAGCCGTTCCTGGACGTCGCGATGTACGACATCGACGGCTTCAACGCCACGGCGGCGACCGTCCAGCGGCTGCACGCCACCAAGACCGGCCGCAAGGTCGTCTGCTACATCAGCGCCGGGTCCTACGAGGACTGGCGGCCCGACGCCGGCTCCTTCCCCGCCTCCGTCCTCGGCAAGGCCCTCGACGGCTGGGCGGGCGAGCGCTGGCTCGACATCCGGCAGTACGGCGGCACGCTCGGCCAGATCATGCGGGCGCGGCTCGACATGTGCAGGTCCAAGGGCTTCGACGCCGTGGAGTTCGACAACGTCGACGGCTACACCAACAAGACCGGGTTCCCGCTCACCGCGGACGACCAGCTCCGCTACAACGCCTGGCTCGCGAACGAGGCCCACGCCCGCGGGCTGTCGGCGGGCCTGAAGAACGACAACGAGCAGATCCCTCAGCTCCTGCCGTACTTCGACTGGGCGTTGAACGAGCAGTGCTGGGAGTTCGGCGAGTGCACCACCGCGCAGAACGGCGACTACGGCCTCGACCAGTTCGTCAAGGCGGGCAAGGCCGTCTTCAACGTGGAGTACAACCTCGCCACCTCGAAGTTCTGCGCCAAGGCCAACGCGCAGAACTTCAACTCCCTGAAGAAGCGCCTCGATCTCGACGCCTACCGCGTCGCCTGCCGCTGATCGCCCACCGGCGGTGAGGACGCCGGGCTCCCGCACGGGGGCCCGGCGTTGCGTGCGTGACGCGGCGCGATCAGACGACGGATCCGGTGGCGCCGTCGGTGAGCTCCCTGAGGATGTCCGCGTGCCCGGCGTGCCGCGCGGTCTCCTCGATCATGTGGATGTAGATCCAGCGCAACGAGATGGCGCCGACCTGCTCGTGTGGCACCTCGTGATCGAGCGGGAACCGTGCGGCGATGCTCCGCGATCGGGCGCAGGCCTGCTCGTAGGCCGCGATCAGGGCTTCGATGGTGTCGTCGTCGCCGACCGCGAAGCTCCCGTCGGCGTCCTCCTCCGAAGGAGGCGCCATGGCCGGGTCCTGGGCCAGCACCCGCTCGAACCAGTTCCGCTCCACCACGGTCAGGTGCACGACCAGTCCGGCCAGCGTCGTCGCCGACGGCACGTGACGCCGGCGCACGTCCTGCTCGGACAGCCCCTGGGCCTTGCGGACGACCATCGCGCGGAGGAAGTCGAGGAACGCCTCCAGGACCTGCCGTTCGTCGCCTGTGGCGGCCCGCACCACCGCCATTGCCGGCTCGGTCGAAGGAAGAGTGGCCATGTCCGGACCGTACGGAGCGCGCCGAGCCCCCGGCAAGAGCCCCTGCCCACGCTGTCAGCGAACCCGCTGCTCGGATGCGCCCGGGTCAGCCGGAGGTGTCGTCGAAGTGGAGCTCTGAGGTGATGCGGTAGCGGTCGCCGCGGTAGATGGACCGGGTGAACTCCACGACCCGGCCGCCTGCCTCCCGGGCCGTGCGTTCGATGAGCAGGGCGGGGGCGTGCTGGGGGACGCCGAGCAGTTCGGCCTCGGTCTCGTCGGTGACGGTCGGCTCGATGCTCTGCGTGGCGCGGCGGACGTCGATGCCGAACCTCGTGCGCAGGAACCGGTAGAACGAGCCGGACACCATGTCGTCGGGCCTCAGGGACTCGACCAGGCGGTGCGGCAGGTGGATGCGCTCGATCGCCATCGGCTCGTCGTCCACCAGGCGGAGCCGTACGACGCGCAGGACCGGGTCGGCGGGGGAGACCTGCAGGCGGTGCGCGAGCCGGGCGGTGGCCGGGGCCGAGTCGAACTCGAGGATGCGGCTGAGCCAGTTTCCCTCGGCGGCGGGGGCGTGGAAGGAGTCGTCGCCGGCCGCGAGGGGCTGGGTGACCTTCCGGCGGCCGGTGAACGTCCCCCGCCCGTGCTCCCGCACGAGCATGCCCTGCCGTACGAGCCCGTCGATCGCCGCGCGGAGGGTCGGGCGGGAGACGCCGAGCTCCCGGGACAGGTCGCGTTCTGAGGGGATGGCGGCGCCGGGCTCCTTGTCGGCGATCAGGTCGAGCAGGACGTCTCTGACTCGGTCGCGCTTGAGGCCCGCTGGAAGTCTCTGCACGTCCTCGACCTTACCAGTAGTTGACCACTCCTCCCATCGTCGTGCCTGGGAATATCCGAAATTTCGCCTCTTGACAGTCCGACTGGTTAAGACCACTCTCCTCTCAACGGTTTACCAATAACTGACCACTGGGAGGACCGATGAGGTTACGCCTCCTCGCCGCGGCGGCCGCGTTCAGCCTCGCGCTCGCCGGTTGCGGTTCGGCGTCCGAGCCCGGGACATCCGGAAAGACCGGCACGACCACGCTGACCGTGTGGTTCATGCGCGACAGCCTGTCGGACGCGATCGTGAAGCGGTTCACGGACGACTTCCAGCGGTCGCATCCCGGGATCACCCTGAACGTCCAGATCCAGGAGTGGGACGGCATCGGGCAGAAGGTCACCAGCGCGCTCGCCAGCAAGGACGCCCCCGACGTCATCGAGGTCGGCAACACCCAGGTCGCCGAATACGCCGCGAGCGGCGGGGTCAGGGACCTCACCGGCGAGGTCGCCGACCTGGGCGGCTCCGACTGGCTGCCCGGCCTGGCCGAGCCGGGGAAGATCGACGGCAGGCAGTACGGCATTCCGTGGTACGCCGCCAACCGGGTGGTCGTCTACAACAAGGACCTGTTCGCCAAGGCCGGCGTCACCACCCCGCCGAAGACCCGCGACGAGTGGATCGACGTCACCACGAAGCTGAACAAGGGCGGCGTGCAGGGCATCTACCTGCCCGGCCAGAACTGGTACACGCTCGCCGGGTTCGTCTGGGACGAGGGCGGCGACCTCGCCGTCAAGGAGGGCGACCGCTGGAAGGGCGTGCTCGACACGCCGCAGGCGCTCGCCGGGATGGCGTTCTACCAGCGCCTCCAGGTGCTCGGCAAGGGACCCGAGGACTCCGACGAGGCCAGGCCGCCGCAGGCCGACGTGTTCGGCAAGGGCGACGTCGCGCAGATCATCTCAGCTCCCGGCGGCGCGGTCGCGATCGAGAAGGCCAACCCGGACCTCAAGGGCAAGCTGGGCTTCTTCCCGATCCCCGGCAAGGCGGCGGACAAACCGGGCGCCGTCTTCACCGGAGGGTCCGACCTGATCATCCCCGAGGCGTCCGCCCACCCCGACGAGGCGTACGAGGTGGTCAAGGCCCTGGCCGGGGAGAAGTTCCAGCTCGACATGGCCAAGGAGATGAGCTACGTGCCCAACCGCACCTCGTACGCCGGGGTGCTGAGCGGCGACGAGTCCACCGCGGCGATGGCGGCGGGGGCCGCGGTCGGGCACGCCACGCCCAACTCGCCCAACTGGGCGGCCGTGGAGGCCAGGAACGTCATCAAGGAGTACATGACCAAGGTGCTCACCGGCGGCGACGCGGCCACCGAGGCGAAGGCGGCCTCCGAGGTGATCACCACGATCCTCAACACCAAGTCCTGACATGGCGCGCACCCTCGCCCGTACGGCGGCCCGTCCTGCTCCCATGATCGAGGCGAGACCCCGCAGAAAGGGCGCGCTCTGGCCCTACCTTCTGGTGGGCCCGGCGGTGGCCGCTTTCGCGTGCCTGCTCGTCTATCCGCTGGCCCGCAGCATCGTGATCTCCTTCCAGCACTTCCGGCTGGGCGAGCTGATCAGGGGCGGGGCGGACTTCGCCGGGCTCGCCAACTACGCCGAGGCCCTCGGCGGCCCGGAGTTCTGGGCGGTCGTGCGGCGGACCTTCCTGTGGACCGCCGCCAACGTCGTGCTGATCATGGTGATCGCCACGGCCGTGGCGCTGATGCTGCCGCGCCTCGGGCGGCGGATGCGGCTGGCGGTCATGAGCGGGATGGTGCTCACCTGGGCCACACCGGTGCTCGCCGCGACCACGATCTTCCAGTGGCTCTTCCAGTCACGCCTGGGGGTGGTCAACTGGCTGCTGGTCCGCCTCGGCTTCGACTCCTTCCGCGACTACACGTGGTTCGCCGACGGCGGGGCGACGTTCGCGATCCTGGTCGCGCTTGTCGTCTGGCAGTCGGTGCCGTTCGCGGCGCTCACCCTCTACGCGGGGCTCACGACCATCCCCGGCGAGCTGTACGAGGCGGCCAGGATCGACGGGGCCGGGCCGTGGCAGGTCTTCGGCCGGGTCACGTTCCCCATCCTGCGCCCGCTGTTCGGCCTGATCACGTCGCTGGAGGTGATCTGGGTCTTCACCTGCTTCGCGCAGATCTGGGCGATCAGCAAGGGCGGCCCCGGAGGCGCCACGGCCACGCTGCCGGTCTACGCGTTCCAGATCGCGCAGTCGCTGCACCGGTACGACCTGGGGTCGGCCGTCTCGACGCTCACCGTGCTGATGCTGCTCGCGGTGCTGGTCGTCCATCTGCGCCGCATGTTCCGGGAGGAGGGAGCGTGAAGAGGGCCGCGTTGAATCTGGCCGCGTCGGGCGTGCTGGCGGTGTCGGTGTTCCCCGTCTACTGGATGGTGATCACGGCGTTCAAGCCGACGGTGGACATCCTCACCGAGACCCCGGCGTTCTGGCCCGCCCGGCCGACCCTCGACCACTTCGCCACGGCCGTGAGGGCCGCGGGGTTCTGGACGTTCTGGCGCAACAGCCTGGCCGTCACCGTCAGTGCGGTGCTGCTCGCACTGGTCGTGGCGCTGCCGGCCGCCTTCGCCGTGGCCCGGCTGCGCTGGTCCGGGCGGCGCGGGTTCGTCCTGATGGTCTTCGTCGCCCAGACCGCCCCCTGGTCGGCGCTGCTCGTGCCGGTCTACATCATCGCCCGCGACGCGGACATGCTCGACCGGCTGCCGACGCTGACGCTCGTGTACTTCGTCACGACGCTGCCGTTCACGATCGTGACGCTGCGCGGCTTCATCGCGGCGGTCCCGCCCGAGCTGGAGGAGGCCGCCCTGATGGACGGGTGCGGCCGGGCCGAGGCGTTCCGCCGCGTGGTGCTGCCGCTGCTCGCCCCGGGCCTGATGTCCACCTCGCTGTTCGGCTTCATCACGGCCTGGAACGAGTTCGCCTTCGCCAACGCCCTCATGATCAAGGATCAGGGCGACCGTACGCTGCCGATCTGGCTGTCCGGGTTCAGCAACGTCTTCGGCACCGACTGGGGCGCCACCATGGCCGCCGCCACGTTGTTCATGCTCCCCGTCCTGCTCGTCTTCCTCGTGCTCCAGCGCCGCGTGTCCTCCGGGATGATCGCGGGCGCGGTGAAGGGATGACCCACATGATGATTCCGCGGCCCCGCGAGGTGGCCGTGCTCGGGGGAACCGTCACGCTCCACGACGGCCTCGTACGGCACGCGCCCGACGATCCCCGGCTCGGGGAGGAGGGGTATCGGATCGACGTCACCCCCGACGGCGCCGAACTCGCCGCCGGGGGACCCGCCGGGCGCTTCTACGGCCTGCGCACCCTGGCGGCGCTCGGCCCCGAGGCGCCGCTGTGCCGGATCACCGACCGGCCCGCGCACTCCTGGCGCGGGGTGATGCTCGACGTCGCGCGGCACTTCATGCCGAAGGACTTCGTGCTGCGGCTGATCGACCTGCTCGCGGTCCACCGGCTCAACCGGCTGCACCTGCACCTGACCGACGACCAGGGCTGGCGGCTGCAGATCAAGCGCTATCCCCGGCTCACCGAGGTCAGCGGGGAGCACTACACCCAGGAGGACATCAGGGAGATCGTGTCCTACGCCGCCGACCGGTTCGTCGCGATCGTGCCGGAGATCGAGATGCCGGGGCACGCCCAGGCGGCCATCGCCGCCTATCCCTGGCTCGGCAACCAGCCGTCGCGCCGCCTGCCGGTGCGGGACTCGTGGGGCATCAGCCCGCACGTGTTCAACCTGGAGGAGACCGCCGTCGGCTTCTGCCGGGACGTGCTCGACGAGGTCATGGACCTGTTCCCCGGCGAGTACGTCCACCTCGGCGGCGACGAGTGCCCGCCGGACGAGTGGGAGCACAGCGAGGCGGCGCTGCGGCGGATCGCCCAGCTCGGACTGACGGGCCCGGACGCGGCCCGGGCGTGGTTCACCGCCACCGTCGGCGCCTACGTGACCTCCCGCGGCCGGCGCCCGATCCACTGGTACGACGGGCCAGGAGGCGCTCCCGGCGTGACGGCGATGACGTGGCTCGACCACGAGAGCGGCCCGCGTGCGGCGATCGAGGGGTTCGACGTCGTGCTGGCCCCGCACACCAGCACCTACTTCGACTATCCCGCCGACGCCCCTGGGCCGCACGGCCGGATGCTCTCCCTCGCCGACGTCTACGGGTTCACGCCGCCCCCGGCCCCGGAGGGCGCCACCGGCCGGATCCTCGGCGTGCAGTGCCAGCTCTGGACCGAGTACATGCCCACGCCCGAGCACGTCGAGGCGATGGCCTTCCCCCGGCTGTGCGCCTTCGCCGAGGTGGCGTGGGGCACGGCGGGGGACTACCGCGAGTTCCTCCACAGGCTCACCCCCCACCTGGAGTCCCTGGGCGTCCGGCCGGGGCCGGTCATCCCCTGACTCCGGCGACCCACCCCCCACGAAAGGAAGACTGCGGTGTCACGAAAGCTCTTATGGGGCGGCCTCGTGGCCGTCCTGCTGGCCGCGCTCGCGGTGGCCCTGCCCGCACAGGCGGCCCAGTCGCTGCGCCTGCGGTACAAGACCAGCGCCACCGGCGCCACTGCCGACCAGGTGGAGCCGTGGTTCGACCTCGTCAACAGCGGGACCACGGCGGTGCCGCTGAACACCGTGAAGATCCGCTACTACTTCACAGCCGACTCGCCGGCGCAGCAGTACCGCTTCGCCTGCTCGTGGGCGGTCGTCTCCTGCTCGACCGTCACCGGCACCTTCCAGACGATCTCGGGCACGGCCGCGGCCGACCGCTACCTGGAGGTCGGCTTCACCTCCGGCAGCCTGGCGGCCGGCGCCTCGACCGGCGACATGCAACTGCGCTTCTACCGGTCCGACTGGCAGACGATCCGGCAGAGCGACGACTACTCCTTCGGCCCCACGCGGACGACGTACGGCGACTGGGACAAGGTCGCGGTCTACCAGGGCGGCACGCCGGTCTGGGGCGTCCCGCCCGCGGGCGGGACCGATCCCTCGCCGTCCCCGTCGCCCTCCACCTCGCCTTCGCCGGGCGGTCCTGGCGGCGGCAGCGGGGTCGTCTTCGACGACTTCGCCTACGCCTCCTCGTCCGACCCGCAGATCACCGCGCACAACTGGACCGTGCGGACCAACAGCGGCGGCCCCGGCGTCCCCGGGGCGAGCTGGCCGGCGTCCAACGTCGGCTTCCCCGTCGTCAGCGGGAGCAACAGGGCCCTGCAACTGCGGGCGGCCACCGACGGCACCGCCGGGGGCACCTCGCAGGCCGAGTTCCTGCACCAGCGCAAGTTCTTCGAGGGCACGTACGCCGCGCGGGTGAAGTTCGCCGACGCCCCCGACAGCGGCCCGGACGGCGACAACATCGTGGAGACGTTCTTCACCATCACGCCCCTGGCGTACGACCTCGACCCGGACTACAGCGAGCAGGACTTCGAGTATCTGCCGAACGGCGGCTGGGGCGCGCAGGGCCCGATCATGTACACGACCACCTGGGAGACCTACCGCAACGAGCCCTGGCTCGCGGTCAACACGCACACCGAGCGGACGGCGAGCTACGCCGGCTGGCACGACCTCGTGCTGCAGGTCTCCGGAGGCACGGTGCGTTACTACATCGACGGCACGCTGTTCGCCGAGCACGGCGGCGACTACTACCCCGAAACCCCGCAGTCGGTGAACTTCAACCTCTGGTTCATCAGCGGCGGGCTGCTGGGCAGCGCCACTCCGCGCGCCTACACCCAGCAGGTCGACTGGTTCTACTTCAGCAAGAACGAGGTCGTGGCTCCGGCCGAGATCACCTCCAGGGTGAACGCGTTCCGGAGCGCGGGCACCACGTGGAAGGACACGGTACCGATGCCGTAGCTCGGCAGCCGGTCCGGCCCGGGCCCCGGCGGCGGCCGGGCCCGGGCCTCGTGCCTGGTCCGGAAGGGCTCAATCCAGCAGGTCGGGGTCGGAGGCGAGGATCTGGTCCAGCAGGGGCTGGAAGTTGATCCAGCCGACGACGTCGTTGCCGATCTGGCCGTGGGTGAGCTTGGCGTTCTCGTGCGAGATGGGCACCGTCGGCCCGGCGGCCTTGGCCGCGAGCTGCGCCTGGCAGCTGCGCTCCATCGTGATGAACCACCAGGCCGCCGCCTCCACGCTGTCGCCGACGGTCAGCAGCCCGTGGTTGCGCAGGATCACCGCTTTGTGCGAGCCCAGCGCCTGCGCGATGCGGCGGCCCTCCTCGGTCTCCACGACCACCCCGGTGTAGTCGTCGAACAGGGCGTGGTCCTCGTAGAACGCGCACGCGTCCTGCGTCAGCGGCTCGAGCAGCGTGCCCAGCGCCGACAGGGCCTTGCCGTACACCGAGTGGGAGTGGGCGGCCGCGACCACGTCGGGCCTGGCCTGGTGGACCATCGAGTGGATGGCGAACGCCGCCTGGTTGACGTGGTAGCGGCCCTCCACCACCTGGCCCTCGTGGTTGACCAGGATCAGGTCGCTGACCTTGATCTGCTTGAACGACATGCCGAACGGGTTCACCCAGAAGTGATCGGTGTGCTCCGGATCCCGGGCCGTGATGTGGCCGGCCACCCCCTCCTCGAAGCCGAACCTCCCGAACAGGCGCAGCGCCGCCGCGAGCCGCTCCTTGCGGTGGCGCCGCTCCTCCTCCACGGTGTCGAACGTCGGCGGCAGCCGGAAGGCGAGCTGGTCGGCGGGCACTGGCTGCAGGTCGGACAGGCTCATCGCGGCTCCCAAGGCTCGTGAGGCGTACCCGTCCAGCCTGTCTCCGGCACCCCTCTCCTGTCCATGCCGAAACAGAATCCTCTTCGGTTTCCTCTGGCGGGTTCGGCCCTGCCCCCTGGGGCAGTAGAGGCCGGGTCCAACAGGGCAGTGAAGGCCGGCCGAAACCGCGTAAGGTGCATGCAGCGCGAGAGACGGGAGGTACCGATGCGGCTGGAGGCGGTCTTCTTCGACGTCGGAGAGACCCTGGTGGACGAGACCCGCGAGTACGGCACCTGGGCCGACTGGCTGGGCGTCCCGCGGCACACCTTCTCCGCCGTGTTCGGCGCCGTGATCGCGCGCGGCGGCGACTACCGGGACACCTTCCAGCACTTCCGGCCGGGTTTCGACCTCCACAAGGAGCGAGAGCGCCGGGCTCGGGAAGGCAGGCCCGAGACGTTCGGCGAGGAGAACCTCTACCCCGACGCCCGGCCCTGCCTGGCCGAGCTGCGGGAGATGGGCCTGCGCGTCGGCCTCGCCGGCAACCAGACCGCCCGCGCCGAGACCATCCTGCGCGCCCTGAACCTGCCCGTGGACGTGATCGGCACCTCCGAAGGCTGGGGCGTGGAGAAGCCGGACGCGTCCTTCTTCGACCGCCTGGTGGCGGAGGCCGGCTGCCCGGCGGAGTCCGTTCTCTACGTGGGCGACCGCCTCGACAACGACATCCGGCCCGCGCAGAAGGCCGGGGTGCGCACCGCCCTCGTCCGGCGGGGTCCCTGGGGCCACATCCTCCGCGACGAGCCGGCGGCCCGGGCGTGCCTGTTCCACGTCGACTCGCTGGCCGAGCTGCCCGCTCTGATCCGCAAGCACAACGGCGACTGATCGCTCAACCGGCCTCGGTGAGGTCGATCGAGGCGGCCAGCTCCGTCGCCACGTCGAGCAGGTTCCGTACGGCCTGCCGGTCGCGCGCGGGGTGCCAGGCCATGACGGTCTCGGCGCGTTCATCGGCGAGCGGCACGAAGACGACCCCGGTGCGCCGGAGGCTGTGCGCGGACCGGGCGAGCCGGGTGACGCCGACTCCGGCGGCGACCAGGCCGAGCAGGCTCGGCACGCCGTCGGCCCGCTGCACCACCCGCGGCTCGAAGCCCGCCGCGCGGAAGTCCTCGTCGTACTTCCGGTGCCACGGCTCCCACGAGCCGCGCGGGGTGAGCACCCAGGGCTCGCCGGCCAGATCGGCGAGCCGCAGCCCGGCCCGCCCGGCGAGCGGGTGGCCCGCCGGCAGGACCGCGCAGACGGGCTCGGCGACCAGCGTCGCGGTCACCAGGTCGTCGACCAGCGGCGGCCGGGTGAACGCCGCGTCGTACCGGTCCTCGCGCAGGCCCGCCACGAGGTCGGCGATGCCGACGGCCTCGGCGAGCAGCTCGACGTCCGGATACCGCTCCCGGAACGCGCGGACGACCGGCGGCATCATGTAGTTCGCGGTGGAGACGAGGAAGGCCACCCGAAGCCGGCCGATCTCACCGCGCACCGCCTTTCTGGCGGTCTCCAGGGCCGCGTCCGCGCGAGTCAGGACGGCCCGCGCCTCGGGCAGGAACACGCGGCCGACCTCGGTCAGGCGCGTGCCCCGGGTGTCGCGGTCGAACAGCCGTGCGCCGAGGGCGTGTTCGAGCGCCGCGATCTGCTGCGACAGCGACTGCTGGGCGATGTGCAGCTCCCGTGCGGCGACGGTGAAGCTCAGATGCTCGGCCACGGCGACGAAATACCGCAGATGACGCAGCTCGGGGGTCACAGGCTCTGACTGTAACCGCTGCAGGGAACGTGTGTTGGCCGCGCGGGGCTCGCTCGGGGGAGAGTGGTCGCACTGATCACGAGAACGAGGAGTGGGACCATGACCGGACGGGTGTGGTTGATCACCGGATGCTCCGCGGGCTTCGGCCGGGAGCTGGCCGAGGCCGCTCTGGCCGCCGGTGACCGCGTGATGGCGACGGCGCGACGCCCCGAGACGCTGGCGGACCTGGCGGAAACGGGCGGTGACCGCGTGCGCGTCGCACGGCTGGACGTCACCGACGCCGCGTCGATCGACGTCGCGGTGGCCGAGACCCTGTCGGCCTTCGGCCGGATCGACGTGGTGGTGAACAACGCCGGCCACGGGTCGGTGGGGGCCGTCGAAGAGCTCGACATGGCCGACCTGCGCGCGCTGATGGAGGTCATGTTCTTCGGGGCGGTGGCCGTGACCAAGGCCGTCCTGCCGCATCTGCGCCGGCAGGGGAGCGGGACGATCGTGCAGATGAGCTCGATGGGCGGGCAGCTGAGCATGCCGGGCTTCGGCGCCTACTGCGCCGCCAAGTTCGCCCTGGAGGGGGTGTCGGAAGCGCTCGCCGCCGAGGTCGCACCCTTCGGCGTACGGGTGCTGATCGTGGAGCCGGGCGCGTTCCGCACCGAGTTCGGCGGCCACCGCATGCACCGCTCGGAGCCCATCGACGCCTACCGGGTGTCCACGGGCGCGACCCGGGCCGCGGTGGACGAGATGGACGGCGCCCAGCCGGGGGACCCGGCCAAGGCCGCGCAGGCGATCCTCCAGGTCCTCGCCCACGACGAGCCGCCGCTGCGGCTCGCCCTGGGCGACGACGCGGTGGACGCCATCCGCGCCCACCACGAGATGCTCCGCGCGGACCTGGACGACTGGGAGAAGCTCAGCCGGGCGACGAGCCTCTAGAGTCGCCGGCGCCGGGGTCGAGGACGACGCGGAAGCGGGCGTCACCGGAGATCATGCGCTGGTAGGCCTTGGGCGCCTCGCTCAGCGGGAACACCTCGTTGCGGGAGCGGATGCCCTGGTCGAGCGCGAACCGCAGGTTGTCCTCGTTGTCGATCGCCGTGCCGGTCAGGCTGCCGCGCACGACGCGCTCACCGAAGATGAGGTCGCTCGTCGCCACCTGGATCGGATCGGGGGCGGCCCCGACGACGACCAGTTGCCCACGCCGGCCGAGCCCCGGCACCAGTGGCGACATCGACGCACCCGAGGCCGCGGTGGCGACGATGACGGCCGCTCCGCCCAGCCGTTGCAGGGCGGCGCCGGGATCGGTCCGCGTGGTGTCGATGTAGTCGTCGGCACCGAGTTCGGCGGCCAGCGCAGCCTTCCCGCTGCCTCGCGCGATGGCGACGACCCGATGGCCCAGCGCCCGGGCGTACTGGAGGCCGAGGTGGCCGAGGCCGCCGAGTCCCTGCACCGCAACCAGCGCGCCGGGACGCGGGGCCGCCGACAGCAGCGCCTTGTACATGGTCAGGCCCGCGCACAGCAGGGGCGCACCGGCCAGGGAGCCGAGCTCGGGCGGGATCCGAACGAGGCCGGTCGCCCGTGCGTAGGTCACCTCGGCGTAGCCGCCGTCGACGTCGGTACCCGTACGCGGTTGATCGGAGCAGTTGACGAAGTCTCCGCGTCGGCACGGCTCGCAGGCGTTGTCCTGGCCGCCGAGGAAGCCGACGCCGACGCGCTCGCCGATCTGCCACGCCGGGCCGACGCCCTCGCCGAGGGCCTCGATCACGCCGATGATCTCGTGGCCGGGCACGATCGGCGCCGAGGGGTCGGGCCGCAGCCCTTCGACGGCGAGCACGTCGGTGTGGCAGATGCCGCAGGCCTCGACACGGATCCGTACGTGCCCGGGTGACGGCTCGTGCCGCTCGCGTTCGACCAGGTCGAACTGCCGCCGGCCGGTGACGGTGACGGCACGGTAGGTGGAGGCGCTCACGCGGGCAGGTCCGTTCCGGCCTGTTCGCGCACCATGCGGCCGGCGTACCAGTCCGGCCAGCCGGGGTCCTCGGCACCGATGCGCGCCTCGTGCTCGCCGTGCGCGACCGCGGCACGGCGCAGCGCGGCCGCGAGGTCCGAGGCCGAGACGAACGTGGCGACCGGCGGGTCCAGCCGTCCCGGGAGCCGGGTGGTGACCTCCTGCACCACCCAGCCGTTGCCGTCCGGGTCGCTGAACGACAGGAACGAGCCGTAGCTGCGGCGCTGTGGATCCGGGCCGGGCACTCGGGCGTCGGTGCCCGCGTGGTGGAAGATGCCACCGGCGTCGTGGAACACCTCGCTCGTGTCGGCGCCGAGCCGCTTGAGCTCGTCGTACGCGGCTTCGATGTCGTCGACGACCAGATGCAGGCCCTGGGCCGAGCCCGGCGCCTGGGACGTGACCGACGTGCCGAAGATGACCGACGCCGGCGAGCCGGGCGGGGTCACCTGCACCACCCTGAACCCCTCGCCGGTGGCGATGTCGGCGTCCAGCCGCCACCCCAGCGCCGTGTAGAAGTCCTTGGCCCGGTCGACGTCCGAGACCGGCACCACGACGACCTCAAGTTTCATGTCCATGCCCTGCGCCTCCTGCGCTGGTTGTGAGGAAATGCCGAAACGACGAGACTCCGAGCGGCGGGCGTCCGGGGCGGCCAGGCCGTCCCGGACGAGCGGCGGGGCTCACAGGCGGGAGACCTGGTAGTGGCCGATGCGCCAGCCCTCCTCCGTCCGCTTCACCAGCACGCTGAGACAGACGTCGAGGGTGGGGCGGTCGGTGAAGGAGAAGTCGACGGCCAGGTATCCGAGGACGAGGTCGTCGGCGGGCGCCGCGGTCTCCAGGATGCGGTACGCGGCCGTCAGTCCGGGCGGCTGGGAGTCGTAGTAGGCGGCTACACCCGGCCTCCCGACGGTGTAGGGGCGCAGCCCTTGGAAGATCGCGTCCTCAGTGAACAGGGCGGCGATCTGCTGCGGTTCGTGGGCGTCGACGCCGGCCTTCCACCGGTCGAGGACGTCCCTGAGGATCGTTTCCCTGTCCTTGTCGCTGGTCATCAGGCGCCTCCTGCCGGTGGAACCGGGCGTGCGGATCAATGGCCGGCGCTCATGCCGCCGTCGACGTGGAGGATCTCACCGGTGACGAAGGGTGCGTTCTCCAGGTAGACGACCGCGTCCGCGATGTCGCTCGGCTCGCCCATCCGGCCTACCGGGTGCAGCGCTGCGAGGGCCTCGTGGGTCTCCTCGGGGTGCATGGGGGTCTTGATGGTGCCGGGTGAGACGGCGTTGACGCGGATGCCCCGCGTGGCGTACTCGATGGCGAGCGATTTGGTCGCGGACTGCAGGCCGCCCTTGGTCAGCGAGGCCAGCACGGACGGGACCCGGGAGTCGGCGTTGTCCACCAGGCTGGTGGTGATGGTGACGACGTGGCCGCCGCCCTGGGTCAGCATGCGGGCGATGGCGAGCTGGGTGACGTGGAAGAAGCCGTCGAGGTTCACCTTGGTCACGGCGGTGTAGTCGTCGAGGGTGTAGTCGGTGAACGGCTTGGCGACGAAGATGCCCGCGTTGTTCACCAGGGTGTCCACCCGGCCGAACCGCTCGACGGCCGCCGCGACTGCGCGTTCGGCGGTGGCGGGGTCGGCGACGTCGCCCTGGACGGTGAGGACGCCGGGGTCGTCGGAGGGCGCGATGGTGCGCGAGACGGCGACGACGGCGTAGCCCAGCTTGCGGTAGGCCTCGACCAGCGCGGCGCCGATGCCCTGCGACGCGCCGGTGATGAGGGCGACCTTCTGCTGCTGAATGCTCATGATTGCTCTCCTCCAAAGGGAACCGATCGGTTACTAGTCAACCGGTCGTCTATTTCTGTCTGTGAACTTAGGCCGCCGGGGAGGAGAAATCAAAGGTTCACGGCGCCTCGGCCAGAACCGGAATCCTTCCAACTGATAGGCACAGGCTCCTACACCTGGATCAGCGCACCTACGCCCGGGGGCGAGGGCTAGCGACGGTGCGGGTCGCCCTCGGGCAGCCAGGCGTCCGGGCCGTGGATCCCGAAGCGGTCGTCGGTGCGCAGAGCCTCGACGACGTCGAGCACCGAGGTGCGGACTTCGCCGCGACGCCACACCAGAGACCAGGTCCAGTAGATCTCCGGCGCGATGACCTGCCGCCGGACGAGGTCCGGCGGCAGCGGGGTGGCCTGGCCCTTGGGAGAGTTGACGACCGGGCGGCGGCAACGGCGCACATGGTCGAAGAACGCCGGGCCGGTGATGCCGCCGTCGGAGATGCGTACGGCCCGGGCCCCGGTCTGGCCGGCCAGTTCCTCGGCGTAGGCGTTCCACGACGACCAGGAGGTGGTGTCCTCGTCGAGGAGGACGCCGGTCTCCCGGGCGGGAACCGCGGTCGTGTCACGGCCGGTGGCCACGGCGTAGAGGCGGTCGGCGCCGATGAGCTGGGCGTGCAGGCCGCGTCGCTCCAGATCGTCGGTGCGCAGCCAGCAGATCGCGAGGTCCAGGCCGCCTTCGGCGACCCGGGCGGCCTGGGTGTGCGAGGGCGCGACCCAGGCGTCGACATTGACCTGCGCCACCGCCGCGGTGCGGGCGATCAGGTCCGATGGCAGCCAGTTGACGTAGCCGAGCCGGACCGGCTCGGATCCGGCCAGCCGGCGGGCCCGGTGCCGGAGGTCGTCGGCGCGTTCCAGCAGGGCCCGGGCGTCGGAAAGCAGGGCGAAACCGGCCGGGGTGAGGGACACCGAGCGGCGGTCCCGGTCGAACAGGCGCACGCCCAGGTCGCGCTCCAGCGCCTTGATCTGCTGGGACAGGGAAGGGCCGGCGATCAGCAGGCGCCTGGCGGCGCTGCCGAAGTTCAGTTCCTCGGCGACCGCGACGAAGTACCGCAGCTGGCGCAACTCCACGCTCGCCATGCTAGGACGGCGAGAGGCTGCGCCTACCGGCCCGGCCATCCGGGCGGGTGTCAAAGACCGGCGGCCACCTCGGCGCGGGCACCGAGCAGCGCCAGGCAGTTGGCCCACAGGGGGCCGAGCCGCCGCGTGTCGTTGTAGAGCTTGGCGAACAGAACGTGCCCCTCCAACTGGGCCACCACCGACCGCGCGGCTTCCCGTGTGTCGGCCACGGTGACGTCCTCACGCGCCAGAGCCTCGAGGATGACCGCATCGATCATCTCGACCTGCGCGTCAAAGATCTCCTGCAGCCGCCCGCGGATGGCTTCGGTCTGGTTGCTCATCTCCAGCGTGAGATTTCCGAACAGGCAGCCCGAGACGGTGCCGCAGTCCCGCTGCCCGGCACGCTGGGCGGCCTGGGCCGCCTCGAACAGCCGGCGCAGACGGTGCAGCGGCTCCGCCTCGCTGGACAGAATTTGCTTCCAGGCCCGCTCCTGGTCGGCCCAGTGCTCGTCGATGACCGCCAGAGCGAGGGCTTCCTTGGTCTCGAAGAAGTAGTAGAAGCTGCCCTTGGGCACGCCGGCCGCCTTGCAGATCTCCGCCACGCCCAAGGCGGAGTAACCGCGCAGCTCGATGAGCATTCGCGCGGCGCCGAGGATCTTCTCCTTGGCATCGCTGGTCCGTCCCATAAGGTCACTATACGACCGGTCGTATAGGCGCTATCTCGGAGACCTTGCAGTCCGCGGTGGCGCGGGGTGGCGGGCGGGGCCGTCGTCACATCATGAGTTCGGGGTGACTCGAACGGCCGAGGTCGGTCAGCCGTTCGTCCAGCGCCCTCGTCTGCCCCGCCGGCGGCAGGACCTTCAGCACGCCCCGTACGCGGTCGTGCCCGATCGCGTACCACTGATCCTCCAGCGCGTCGACCGCCTGCCTGAGGTGTTCGGCGGCCTGGTCGCCGTCGGTGGAGGCGTGGGCGGCGGCGAGGTCGGCGAGCAGCACCGAGCGCTGCTTGCCGCCGTTCGGGCCCAGGTCGTCGAGCGCCTGGCGCAGCCGGCGGGCCGCCTCCTCGTGGTTGCCCGCCGTCAGCGCGCTGTAGCCGGCGAAGCCGTCGAGCCTGGCCCGCTCGAAGAAGTCCAGCCAGGGCGGGTCGTCACCGCCCGCGTCGACCATGTGGTCGGCGCGGTCGATGTGGCGCATGCACTCCTTCGGCTCGCCGCAGCGGGCCGAGATCTCCGAGGCCACGCAGTGCAGCCATGCCCTCGTGAGCGGGCCGACGCCGTGCCAGGCGTGCGCGAACGCCGCGTCCAGCAGGCCCAGGGCGTCCGTACGGTTGCCCTCGAACCCCGGCACGAACGCCGCGTGGGCGAGCACGGCGGCGGCGAGCGGATGGTCGCCGCACTCCCGGGTGGCCGACAGGGCCATCCGGTACAGCCGCGCCGCGGTGGGGCCGTCGTTCAGGTCGAAGAAGGCGACCCTGCCCGACAGCAGGGCCGAGCGCGCGGCCGCCTCGGCCAGCGTCTGCCTGACCGCTCCCTCCGGCGCCGCCCGCAGCAGGCTCATGCCGAGCCGGGTGTGCGCGACCGACGCCTGGAAGATGTCGTCCGGCGGCGAGGTCCAGTAGAGGGCGCCCTGCTTGTCGACGACCCGGGCGAACGCCTCGGCCGACTCGGCGTCGACCCCGCGCCCGCGTTCCACCGCCGCGGGAAGACGCTCGCCGCCCTCGCCGAGGAGCGGGGCGAGCACGCTCGCGCCCAGGAGCCCCCGCAGGAACGTGGAGCGGTCGATGCCGTCTGCGACGATCATGCTCAGCAGCCTCCGTATCTCGTCCACCACCTCCGTGACCGGCCGCATGGCCATCTCGTCGGGGGTGAGCAGTCCCAGCTCGCTCGCGGGCTTGTCGAAAATCGTCACGAGATGCTTGCGGTAGCGCGGATCCGGCCACCGCTCCCCGGTCTCCCACCGCCGCACCGTGTTGGCCGTCAGGCCGGTGTCCTTCTCGTCGCACGACCGCATGGACGTACGGATGCGCTCGCACAGCTCCTCGTAGGACCACCCGCGCTGCAGGCGTTCCCACGCGAGCCGGCGGTTCGGCGGATGGCGGTGGTTGGCCGGCATGTCGCACCCCTCCTCGCACGACCGCAAGCACGCTGTGTCAGCGTGACACGCTGACACTACGGGAGATTCCGTGTTCGTGTGGCTACTGGCTGTGATTGGACGTCTCCTGGCTGATACTCCAACCGCTTCAAAAGCGCTTAGCTTGGCCCACTTCCGCGAGCAGCCGTTGGAGATGGGTGACATGACCACGTTGGAGGACATCGCACGGGTCCATACCGGCTGGATCATCTGGCGGTCGGACGTCGGCCGCTGGTGGGCGACCAGACGCGGGCCGGTGGACCTCGACGCGATCCGCATGGGATGCGCGATGACGCTCGACGCCGACGACCCCGAGGCCCTCGCCGCCGCCTTGGCCGCCCAGGCCGAGCTGACCGCGGCGTTCGCCGCCGACCCCGCCGCCGCCGGGTGACCGGGGGTCGCGGCGCGGTCAGCGGCCGTGCCGGAGACGGTCCCTGATGTAGTCGACGACGTGAACCGCGCAGGCGCCGTTGTGGGCGCCTGCGCGATCGGTGACAGTGAACTCGGCCGGCGACGCGCACGACGACCCGCCCCAGCTACACCGGCGTTCGTGGCCCTTCGTGCCCGGCCGGTAGTCGTCCGCCTCCCAGAACTTGATCTGCAACAGGTCCATCCGCCCATGCCTCCGCTGCTCAGACGAGGAGATCGTGCCGTCCTTCTCGTCCGCATTGTGTCCCGTCTGCCGCCGCAGTTCCTTCCGTACGGCGTCGAGGATCACCGGCGTGGCGTTCGTCGGCACCAGCCATTCGCCGCCCTGGCGCCGCCCGCGTGCGCCGGTCTCCGCATAAGGGCTTCCCGCCTCCGATGCACATCGCTATAGTGCGAGTTGCAATAAGGCAATGGGGGAGTGATGGCGCGGGGACGGGCGGACAGGGACCTGGTCGGGCTCACGGTGCTCGCCCTGCTGTCCGTACGGCCCGCGCACCCCTACGAGCTGCACCGGTTCGTCATCGACACGCACAAGGACTACATCAGTGGCCTGCCGCGCAGCCTCTACCACGCGGTCGACCGGCTGGCCCGCGAGGAGCTCATCGCCCCCGTGGAGACCAGCAGGGAGGGCCGCCGGCCGGAGCGCACGGTCTACCGGGTGACCGAGTCGGGGCGGGCCGAGCTGGGCACGCGGCTGCGCCGTCTCCTCGAACAGCCGGACGGCGACACCAAGGTCTTCGTGGCCGCGGTGTCGCTGGTGGGATGCCTTCCGGTCCCCGAGGCGGAGCGGGCGCTGGGCACCCGGGCCGCCACGCTGGAGGGCGCCATCGTCTCCGCCGACGCGCACATCGAGGCGCTCACCGGCTCAGGCCTGCCGCGCGTGCTGGTCCTCGAAGTGGAGTACGACCGGGCGATGAAGGCCGCCGAGCTGGAGTGGGTCCGCGCGACCCTCGCCGAGATCCGGTCCGGCCAGGTCTCCTGGAGCGCCGATTCGAACAGCGGACAGCTCGACCAGCAGTGACGCGCCGGCCGGATGCGCCAACATCCGGCCGGCGCCGGACCCGACCACCGCGAAGCGGCCGATCAGGACTCGCACACCAGAGGATAGGCGGCTTCGCGGTCACCCGAGAGGAGCCGCAACCTTGTCCGACGACATCCACCGCCTGCTCGACGCGCTGACCGCGGCCTGGAACGACGCGGACGCCGCCGCCTTCGCCGGGCTGTTCACCGAGGACGCCGACTACGTGACGTTCTTCGGCCTCCACATGGAGGGCCGCCGGGCCATCGAGGACAGCCATCGGGCGCTGTTCGAGGGCCCGCTGAAGGGGTCCCGCCTGGGCGGGCCCGCCGCCGCGCCGCCACTGCGGAAGATCCGCTTCCTGAGCCCGGACGCGGCGCTGGTCGTCACCACCGGGGGCTCGGCCCTGCCGGACGGCGCGGCCGATCCGGGCCGTGACTCGATCATGACGTTCACCGCGGTCAGGGAGGGCGACGGCTGGCGCTTCGCGTCGTTCCAGAACACGCGCATCGGCACGCCGTGACGGCCGCCGGAACCCTCCTCTGTGAGGTGCGCGGCGTCGTCGAGGCGCCGGTCGAGCGTGTGGCAGGCCTGCTCCTGCGCGTACGGCCGGGGCCGGTGGGACGCGACAACTGCTTCCCGTTCGCCGACCACGGCGGAACGCTCACGGGCGGGCCGGACCGCTTCGTCCTGGCCGTGCCCGGCCACGCGATGACGGTCGAGGTGGGCCGGGACCGGCTGGCCGCGCAGGGCGGCTGGTGGTGGCGGGGCGAGTACCGCCTCGCACCCGACCCCGCCGGCACGCTGCTGGTTCACCAGGTCCGCAACGTGGCCGAGCGGCTGAGATGGGGGGTGCCCCTGGCCAACCGGTTCTTCCTCGGGTTCCGACCGGCCACTCGTGTGGGTTTCGCGGTCCTGCTCGACCGGGTGGGCGCCGAGCTGCACTGCCCGGTCCGCCTGCTGGACAGTCCCTGAGGTGTCCCCGGACCGGCCCCGGCGGGGGCCGGTCCGGGGGACGTCGACAGGGTGTCAGCCCTTCTCCGCGCCTTCGTCGGCGCCGTCCGCCACCGTCACCGGCCTGCCGCCGGGCCTTGACCTCGACGTGCTGTGACGAGCCCGGTTCGCGATGGTG
Source organism: Microbispora sp. H10830 (assembly GCF_014161375.1). Classification (NCBI taxonomy): domain Bacteria; kingdom Bacillati; phylum Actinomycetota; class Actinomycetes; order Streptosporangiales; family Streptosporangiaceae; genus Microbispora; species Microbispora sp. H10830. The sequence goes on along the minus strand of NZ_JABBWX010000005.1, from coordinate 97,135 downwards.
GCGGAGTCAGGCATGATCGAATAGATGTTCTAATATGATGGTCCTATGACGGCTTTTCAGGCTTCACTGCTGGACTGGGGTGAAGATGTTCATGTCGGCCCGCTCGGCTCGTCCGTGCGGCGCACCTCCCTGGAGCGCGGCGCCTGGATCGACGTACGGCCGCACTGGATCGAGGGGGCCGACGCGCTCTTCGAACGCCTGCTGGAGGCCGTGCCGTGGCACGCCGAGCGCAGGCACATGTACGACCGGGTCGTGGACGTGCCCCGCCTGCTGAAGTTCTACGACGAGGACGAGGAGCTTCCCGACCCGGTGCTGGCCGAGGCGAGGGACGCGCTCAACGCCCACTACGAGGAGGAGCTCGGCGAGCCGTTCCGTACGGCGGGGATGTGCCTCTACCGCGACGGCAGGGACAGCGTCGCCTGGCACGGCGACACGATCGGGCGGGGGAGCACGCAGGACACGATGGTCGCGATCGTGTCGGTCGGCACGCCGCGTCCGCTGCTGCTGCGCCCGCGCGGCGGGGGGCCGGCGCTGCGGCACGACCTGGGCCACGGCGACCTCGTCGTCATGGGCGGAAGCTGTCAGCGCACCTGGGAGCACGCCATCCCCAAGTCGGCCAAGGTGATCGGCGCCCGGATCAGCGTCCAGTTCCGCCCGAGAGGCGTGCGCTGAGGGATCGCGGCCCGCCCCTGACGGCCGGCGCGACGCCCTCGCCACCGCGGGACGCGATGGATCTCCGGGGCAGCCGCGCCACGGTCTTCAGGCACCTCGATCCCGATCCGCGGTGACCGTGCTCGGCATCGTGATCCGCGAACCGTGAACCGGCACGGCTTCTCGTCCGACTGTGCATGATGACGGGAGGACGAGATGACCGATGAGTTGCTGGTGGTTCGCGCTCAGCTGGGCGAGCGTGCGGCGCTGGCCGAGCTGCTGGCCCGGTGGCGGATGCCGGTGTGGACGTACGTGCGGCGCATGCTGGACGGCGAACGGGCCGACGACGTGACCCAGGAGATCTGGCTGGCCGTGGTCCGCGGCCTGCCCCGGCTCAGGGAACCCGGCCGGTTCGCGCCGTGGCTGTTCACGATCGCCCGGCGGTCGGTCACCGACCGGCTGCGCGGCGAGTACGCCTGGGCCCAGGAAACGTCCGGATTCGGCGACATGGTGGGCGAGAGGATCGCCGAAGACCCGGTCGAGGCCATGGTGGATCGCGCCGCGCTGGTGAACGTGCTGTCAGACCTGCCGGTGCCGGAGCGGGAGATCCTCGTCCTGTTCTACCTGGAGGACCTGCCGATAGAGGAATGCGCGTACATCTGCCAGATTCCTGCCGGAACGGTCAAGTCCCGGCTCAACCGCGCCCGTCGTCTGCTGCGTGAGCACCTGGAAGAGAAGGGATACCGGCCATGACCGAAGAGCCGCGCCTGCCGGCGCAGGACATGATCGAGCGGCTGGCGCCGGCGCTGTCGCTGAGCACCCGTATCCGGGCGGTGACGGCGCTGCTGGCCGGAATGGCGGGCACGCTGTTCGTGAGCGCGTTGTGGTGGTCGGAGCCCGGCCCGCTGCCCGGCCGCACGCATCTGGCGTTCGCGATGCTCACCGTGTTCTGCCTGACCTGGGCCGGATACGGCGGGTGGCTGTTGACGCGCCGGGTTCCGCTGTTCGCCGCCGACCAGGTGATCGCCGCCTGGATCGGCCTGGCCGCCTCGCTGGTCACCACGGCGGTCGTGACGGTCGTGGCCGTAGGGCGGGGCAGCGGGGCGGGGCCGGCCCTGGCGGTCGGGGGCCTGTTCGTCGCGGTGGCCCTGGTGCTGGCTGTGCGCGCCCATGCGCGACGGGAGGCGCTGCTGAGGCGCATGCACGAGCTGACCGGCCGGGAGGAGGAGGGGGGAACGCGCTCGCCCTGACCGGGATCGCCCCCCTGCCGATACGACGCCGAGCCTGACCGGACGGCCCGCGTCCCGAGACCCACCGCCCCTCTTCCGATATCCACGGCCCCGCCCCCAGGGCGGTGGGCGGGCCGTTGACATGTGCGGTTTGCTGGTAGTCCTTGAGTAAGGCCGCGGCAAAGGACCGGCCCAGTCGCGCAAGAAAGGCCACGGATGATCCCGCACCCCTACGTCCCCGCCCCCGCTCGATACGACGACATGCGGTACCGGCGCAGCGGAAGGAGTGGCGTGTTGCTCCCCGAGATCTCCCTCGGGCTGTGGCACAACTTCGGCGACGGCCACCCGCTCGACGTGCAGCGCGCCGTTCTGCGCCGGGCCTTCGACCTCGGCATCACCCACTTCGACCTGGCCAACAACTACGGCCCGCCGTACGGCTCGGCGGAGGAGAACTTCGGCCGCCACCTGCGCGCCGACTTCCGGCCCTACCGCGACGAGTTGTTCGTCTCGACGAAGGCGGGTTACGACATGTGGCCCGGGCCGTACGGCGAGTGGGGGTCGCGCAAGTATCTGCTGGCGAGCCTCGACCGGTCGCTGAGCCGGATGGGCCTCGACTACGTCGACGTCTTCTACTCCCACCGGCCCGACCCGGACACCCCCATCGAGGAGACGATGGGCGCCCTCGACACGGCGGTGCGCTCCGGCAAGGCGCTCTACGTGGGCATCTCGAACTACTCCGCCGAGCAGACCGAGCGGGCCGCCGCCGTGCTGCGCGAACTGGGCACCCCGCTCCTGGTCCACCAGCCGCGCTACTCCATGCTGGACCGCTGGGTGGAGGACGGCCTGCTGGACACGCTGGAGCGGGCCGGGGCGGGGTGCATCGCCTACTCGCCGCTGGCGCAGGGCCTGCTCACCGGGCGCTACCTCGACGGCGAGGTGCCGGCCGACTCGCGGATGGCGATCGGCCACTTCCTGAAGCGCGACCGGCTCACCTCCGATCTGCTGGAGACCCTGCGCGGCCTGAACAAGATCGCCCAGGAACGCGGCCAGTCGCTCGCGCAGCTCGCGCTGGCGTGGATCCTGCGCGACCAGAGGGTCACGTCCGTGCTGGTCGGGGCGAGCTCGGTCGGGCAGCTCGAACAGAACGTCGCGGCCCTGGCCGCACCGGCGCTCACCGCCGAGGAGCTGTCCGAGATCGAAAGCCTGCTGTAGGCCACGCGGACGTGGTCCCGGGCCGGCGCGCAACGCGCCGCCCCGGCCGTCCGTGTCAGGAGAACGCGTCGACGCCGGTGAGTTCGCACGACAGGTCCCAGAGCCGGGACGCCTCCTCGGGGTCGATCGCCCACGGCTTGACCCCTCCGGTGTCCATGTCGTCGGCCGTCGCGAGCTCGGCGACGTCGCAGTCCTGGCAGTAGACCCCGCCCTGATCCGCGAGCATGGGAGAGGTCGCCGCCCAGACCGTCGTCGCCGCGCCCTGCTCCGGAGTCTTGAAGCCCTCCGCCGCCGTGCCGTCGGGGGAGATCCAGCCCAGGGCGATCTGCTCCTCGCGGGGGATGTGCCGCTGGAGGGGAGTGAGAATCTCGCCCGGATGTAGGGCGAAGGCCCGTATGCCGGTGGCCGCCCCGAGCGCGTCGAGGCGCACGGCGAACAGGATGTTCGCCGTCTTCGACTGCCCATAGGCCAGCCACCTGTCGTACCCGTCGCGGAAGTGGATGTCGTTCCATCGGATCCCTGTCGCGAAGTGGCCGCCGGAGGACACCGACACCACCCGCGATCCTCCGGCGGCCAGGGCGGGGCGAAGGCGGTTGACGAGGGCGAAGTGACCGAGGTGGTTGACCGCGAACTGGGCCTCCCACCCGGGGCCGACGCGAGTCTCCGGGCAGGCCATGATGCCGGCGTTGGCGATGAGGATGTCGATGGTCCTGCCGGTCTCCACAAGCGTTTCCGCGAACACGCGAACGCTGTGCAGGTCCGCCAGGTCGAGTTCGCGGGTCTCCGCGCCCGGGATGTCGCGCAGCGCCTCCTTCGCCACCGCAGGCCTGCGCGCGGGGACGATCACCTGAGCCCCCGCCGCGCTCAGCGCCCGCGTCGTCTCCAGGCCGAGCCCGGAGTACCCCCCGGTGACCAGGGCCGTACGCCCGGACAGATCGATTCCCGCGAGCACCTCGCGCGCGGTGCTGCGGGCGCCGAAACCACTGCCGATCCTGTGCTGTGTCGTCATAAGAAGGACGCTAGAAACTAGAGTGTGCTCTAGGTCAAGCTGTACGATCCGCCGCATGACCAGGCATACGGAAGCTCTGTCCATCGGGCAGGTCTCGGAGGCGACCGGGCTGAGCGTGCACGCGCTGCGGTTCTTCGAACGCGAGGGGCTCTTCCTCCGGCCGATCCCCCGATCGGCCGGAAGACAGCGGGTGTACGACCCGGCGGACGTGCAGTGGCTGGTCCTGTGCAACCGCCTGCGCGACTCCGGCATGCCCATCGCCACCCTGCGCAGGTTCGCCGAGCTCGTACGGTCGGGGCCGGGCAACGAGCACGAGCGCCTCGCCCTGCTGGAGGAGCACGAGCGCACCGTCAGGGCACGGATCGCCGAGCTCGACGCGAGCCTCGCCGTCATCCACGACAAGGTGGTCACCTATCGCGGGCACCTGCGCGACGGGACCGCGGCGGGACTCTGGTCGCCGACGCCGTCACGATGATCCGGCGGCGTGAGGGGCGCCGCGGTCAGTCGACCTCGGCGCTGCCGTTCACGCGGAGCTTGCGGCGGGCCCGCTCGTAGAAGGTCGTCGTCCCGAGCCGCACCACGCGGGCGGCGGCGCGCAGCGCGGTCACCGTGAGCCGGTCGCCGGGGCCCAGGTGGCCGCCGATGGTGCCGTCGACCTCCAGGGCGAGCTGCCCGCTGGTCGGGAGCACGTCGAGCGTCACCTCCTCGTCGGCCGACAGGACCAGCGCCCGGTTGAACGCCGAGTGGGCGGCGGCCGGGACGACGAGGAAGCCCTCGACGGTGGGGGAGACGATCGGGCCGCCCGCCGAGAAGTTGTACGCGGTGGACCCGGTGGAGGTGGAGACGATCACGGCGTCGGCGGAGTACCGGACGAACGGCTCACCGTAGACAGAGACGGACACGGCCGCGAGCCCGTCGCCGGGGATGCGGACGAGGGCGATGTCGTTGAACGCGGTCACCATCCGGCCGTCGTGGCTGATCGCCCGGACCGCCATGCGCGGCTCGACCGTGTATCGGTGCTCGTCGATCGCGGACAGCGCGGGAGCCAGCTCGTCCACGTCGATCTCGGCGAGGAAGCCGAGCCGTCCCAGGTTGACCCCGAGGACGGGCGTCGGCCGCCCGGCGATCAGGCGCATCGTGCGCAGCATCGTGCCGTCGCCGCCGAGGCTGACGAGCAGATCGGACCGTCTGACCAGGGTCGGGGCGTCCACCGCGATGGCGCTGCAGTCGATGCGCCCGACCTCGTCGGGCAGCCCCAGCACCGTGCAGTCCCGCTTGCGCGCCCACTCGACGATCGTGTCGATCGCCTCCTTGGAGTCGCGTTGCGGGTGCAGGACGAGACCCACGGTGCTGACCATGCCCATGTCCACACTGTACGGCCAGGCCGTTTGTGGGCTGCCCTACCGAACGGGCTCCGGGGCCGCCTGGTCCACGGGGAGGTAGACCCGGAACCGGGTGTCGCCGGGACGCGAATCCACCCTGATGTCCCCGTGGTGCTTGTTGACCACGATCCGGTAGGAGATGTCCAGGCCCAGGCCGGTGCCCTCGCCGACGGGCTTGGTGGTGAAGAACGGTTCGAAGATGCGAGGCCGGACCTCGGGCGGGATGCCGGAGCCGGTGTCGCCGACCTCGACGATCACGTGGCCGTCCTTGCGCCGGGTGCGGAGGGTCAGCGTGCCCGTGCCGTCCATCGCGCCGAGCGCGTTGTCGATGAGGTTGGTCCACACCTGGTTCAGCTCCGCCGCGTACGCCGGGATGAGCGGCAGCGACCGGTCGTACTCCTTGACCGTGCGGACGCCCTCGGGGATCTTGCCGTGCAGCATGGTCAGCGTGGCGTCGAGCAGGTCGTGCACGTCGACCGTCTGGTGCGGGGCGCGGTCGAGCTGGGAGTACTGCTTGGCGGCGGCGACCAGGCCGGAGATCCGGTTGACCGCGTCGTCGATCTCGCACATCAGCAGTTCGGTGTCCACCGTGTAGGTGAGCCACCGGACCGCGGCCTCGCGGTTCTCCTCGCCCACCGCCCCGGCGATCTGGTCGAGCCAGGCCGCGTCGAGGCCGCCGGCCACGAGCGTCGCCGCCAGGTCCCAGCCGCCGACGATGTCGTGGTCGTCCAGCCAGTCGGCGACCGCGTCCTCGGCGTCGGAGCGCGCCAGCGGCGTCAGGTCGGGGGCGGAGGCGGACCGCTTGACCGCGTCCTCCTGGAGCTCCACCAGGTCGTGCAGTTGACTGCCGTCCAGCCGCCCGTCGGCGATCATGGCGAGCTTGTGCCGCATGCCCGCCACCCGCTCGCGCAGCGCCGACGTCGCCCGTACGGCGGCGGCCGCCGGGTTGTTCAGCTCGTGCGTCAGGCCGGCCGACAGCGAGCCGAGCGCGAGCAGCCGCTCCCGTTCGCCGACGATCGTCTGGGTGGCGCGCATGCCGAGGAACAGCCCCTCGAGCAGGTGCATCGCCATCGGGAACCACTCGCGCACACACGCCCTGATCACCTCGGCCGGGAGCACGAAGAACTCGGCGTCGGTGACCGCGGTCAGCGTGTTCATGTAGAGCTGGGAGAACTCCCCCGTGATGTACGCCTGGGTGGCGCCGCCGTACACGCCGCGCTGGCCGGTGCGGCTCACCTCGACCTCGTCGCCCTGCACCCGCCTGCTCATCGCGACCGTGCCGCTCAGCAGCACGAAGAAGCAGGTGGCGGGGTCGCCCTCCTGGTAGACGCGGGTCCCGGCGAGCCGCCGCTCCACCCGGCCCGCCTCCGACAACCGGGCGAGCTGCGCGTCGTCCAGCGCCTCGAACAGGAACAGGGTGCGCAGCTCGTCAGGCGACAGTGTCGGCTCACTCGGTGTCGGCTCACTCGGATGGTCGGTCATCGAGCCTCCAGATAGCGGTGGACGAGCGAGACCGCCATGGCGCCCTCGCCGACGGCCGAGGCGACGCGCTTGACCGACCCGGCCCGCACGTCGCCCGCCGCGAAGACGCCGGGCATGCTCGACTCCAGGTGATAGGGATCTCTGGACGGCGTCCACCCGGCCGGGCGGCGGCCGTCCGCCAGCAGGTCGGAGCCGGTCAGCACGAAGCCGGATCCGTCGCGGGCGACCACGTCGCCGAGCCAGTCGGTGCGCGGTTCCGCCCCGATGAAGACGAACAGCCACGACGTCGGTACGGCGGTCGTCAGGCCGGTCCGCCCGTCGCACAGGATCAGGCGCTCCAGGTGGTCGCGGCCCTCGCCGCCGACCACCTGCGTGCGCGGATGGACCTCGATCGACGGAATGGCCTCGATCTGATCGATCAAATACTGCGACATCGACCGGGTGAGGTCCTCTCCCCGGATGATGATGTGCACCTTGCGGGCGTACCGGGAGAAGTACACCGCCGCCTGCCCGGCCGAGTTCGCGCCGCCGACGATGTAGACCTCTTCCCCGGCGCAGCTCGGGGCCTCGGTGGCGGCGGCGCCGTAGAAAACGCCCCGGCCGGTCAGGTCGGCCAGGCCGGGCGCGTCCAGGAGCCGGTAGGACACTCCGGTCGCCAGCACGACCGTGTGCGCCGTCACGGCGGTGCCGTCGCCGAAGTGCAGCAGGGTGGCCGAGCCGCTTCGTTCGAGGCCGACGACCTCCCGGGTGGTGAGCAGCTCGGTGTTGAACTTCAGCGCCTGCCTGCGGGCGCGGTCGGTGAGCTGGGCGCCGGAGACCCCGTCGGGGAAGCCCAGGTAGTTCTCGATCCGGCTGCTCTGCCCGGCCTGACCGCCGGTGGCCCGCTGCTCCACGAGCAGAGTGCGCAGTCCCTCGGACGCGCCGTACACCGCGGCGCCGAGGCCGGCGGGGCCCGCGCCGATCACGGCGAGGTCGTAGAGATCCGAGGCCGGGGTGGTGGCCATGCCGACGTGCGCGGCGAGATCGGCCTCCGTGGGCCGTGCCAGGGCCTTGCCGTCCGTGGTGATCACCACCGGCACGTCCGCCTCGCTCATCCCTGCGGCGGTCAGCAGGCGTACGCCCTCGGCCTCGTCGGCCCGCAGCCAGCGGTACGGCACGAGGTTGCGGGCGAGGAAGTCGCGCACCGTGAACGAGTGCGCCGACCAGCGATGACCCACGACCTTGGTCTCCGGCATCGTCACGGCGGGGGTGGCGAGCCAGGCCTCCAGCAGCGCGTCCAGCACCGGGTAGAGCTTCTCCTCCGGTGGGTTCCACGGCTTGAGCAGGTAGTGGTCGAGATCGACGATGTTGATCGCGCTGATGGCGGCGTCGGTGTCGGCGTATGCGGTCAGCAGCACTCTGCGCGCCAGCGGGAAGACGTCCATGGCCGCTTCGAGGAACTCGATGCCGTTCATCTGGGGCATCCGGTAGTCGGCCAGGATGACGGCGACCTGCTCGCCGCGCAGCTTGATCTCGTGCAGCGCGTCGAGCGCGCTGGGGCCGGACTCGGCTCGGATCACCCGGTAGCGGTCGCCGTATCGGCGACGTACGTCACGAGCCACCGCCCGGGAGACGGAAGGGTCGTCATCGACGGTAAGGATCGCGGCATTCTGCACAACTCACACGGTACTGGCGGCTCTTCGCTGAACGGCACCCCCGGGACATAGGTCCCACGGTAGGGGGACGTTCGCCGGTCGCCCCGCCGCCGCTCATGGCCAAGGCTGGGGGCGTGGCCATGAGTGGGGGCGTGGCCGTGATCGGGGGAGACGGAGGAGGTCGCCATGCCCATGACCGTCCGCGACGTCATGAACAGGTTCGTCGTCGCCGTCGAGGCGACGGCCTCGTTCTCCGACGTGGTCACCGCCATGTGCCGGTTCCACGTCGGGGCCGTCCCTGTCGTGGACGGGGACCGGCGCGTGATCGGCATGGTGAGCGACGACGACCTGCTGCTCAAGGACCTCGACAGGCGGCCCGGCGATCTGATCATCGAGGGGCCGTCCCGCCGCAGGGAGCGCAGGAAGGCGAGCGGCCGCAGCGTCGCCCAGATCATGAGCAGCCCCGCGATCACGGTCACCGAGGACACCCCGCTGCGGCGGGCGGCCTGTCTCATGCACCGCAACAGGATCAAGGAGCTGCCGGTGGTGGACGGGCAGACCGGCCGCATCACCGGGCTGGTCAAACAGTCCGATCTGATCAGGGCGTTCTGCCGGCCCCCGGAGGACCTCCGCGACGACGTCCTCGAGGTGGCGTCGCGCCACTCCCGCCAGTGCGCCGTACGGATCCAGGACGGGATCGTCCACCTCGACGGCGGCGTGGAGCGGCGTTCCCAGCTCTGCGCCCTGATCGAGGAGGTCTGGCAGGTGGACGGCGTGGTGGACGTCGACTCCTCCATGACATACGAGATCGACGATGTGGACCGGGCCGTCCCCGCGGGCGCGCCCCGGCGGACCGGCCCGGCGGAAGGCGGGCGGGATCGATGAGCGTCGAGACCACGACCGCGTCCGAGGTGATGACCCGGACGCTCGTCACGGTGGAGCCGGAGGAGTCGCCGTTGATGGCCTGGGAGCTCATGTGGCGGGCCGGTGTCCACCACCTCCCGGTCGTGGACGCCTGCTGCCGGCTCGTCGGCGTGCTCGGGCGGGAGGACGTCGCCGCGCACTGGTCGGGTGGCCCCGCCGAGCAGTCGCAGGCGGTGGTGCGCACGCTCGTGCAGGGGCGGCGCTGTCCCCGGGTCACCCCGGACGCCCCGCTGTCCGAGGTCGCCGCGCTGATGGTCGACGCCGACTGCGGCGCGGTCCCCGTGCTCGGCCCGGACGACGTCCTGCGGGGCCTGGTCACCACCACCGACGTGCTGATGGCGCTGGCCGGGAGGACGGCGCGTCCGGCCGGCGACCCCACGGACGTGAAGGGCGGCCTGTTCCACCTGGAGCCGGTGCCGCCCGTCACCTGTCCATGAGCAGGACGGCCGCCCCCTCGACACGGTCGGCGGCCAGGTCGGCCAGCGCCTGGCCGGCGGCGTCGAAGGAGTAGGGCGTCGTCGTGACCCGCGGATGGTGGAGGGCCGCCAGCCGCAGGAACTCCCGCCCGTCGTCGCGGGTGTTGGCCGTGACGCTGCGCAGCGTGCGCTCCTGGAACAGGTGGCGCTGGTAGTTCAGCACCGGGATGTCGGTGAGGTGGATCCCCGCCACCGCGAGCGTGCCGCCCCGGTCGAGCGCGGCCAGCGCGACCGGCACGAGGTCGCCGACCGGGGCGAACAGGATGGCCGCGTCCAGGGGCTCGGGCGGCGGGTCGGCGCTGCCCGCTGCGGAGGCCGCGCCCAGCTGGAGCGCGAGCTCCCTCGCCGCCGCCGACCTCGTCATCACGTGTACGGTCGCGCCCTCGGCGATCGCGATCTGGGCGGTCAGATGGGCAGAGGCGCCGAACCCGTAGACGCCGAGCCGCCCTCCCGGGGGCAGGTCGGCGCGGACCAGCGCGCGATAGCCGATGATCCCCGCGCACAGCAGCGGGGCGAGCGTCTCGGCCGGGGTGTCCTCGGGCAGCGGGTAGACGTACGCGGCGGGGGCGGTCAGCAGCTCCGCGTACCCGCCGTCGGCGTCCCAGCCCGTGTAGGTGGACGCGGGGCACAGATTCTCCGCACCGCGCAGGCAGTAGCGGCACCGGCCGCAGGTCGAGCGCAGCCAGGCCACCCCCACGCGGGTGCCGACCGGCGGCCCCGCCGTGTCCGGGCCGAGCCCCGCCACGCGTCCCACGACCTCGTGCCCGGGAACCGTACGAGGGCGTCTCGGGGGGAGGTCGCCCTCGGCGAGGTGCAGGTCGGTGCGGCAGACCGCGCACACCTCGACGCGGACCAGCAGTTCCCCGGGCCCGGGCACGGGGTCCGGCAGCACGGCCCGCTCCAGCGGCCGTGTCGCGACGGGCCCCGGCCGGGCCACGACCCAGGCGTCCATCACGCGTGCTGGATGCGCCGGCCGCTGACCTCGTTGGGCGAGATCCGGATGTAGAGCGGACGGTCGCCGCCCGCCCACGAGTCCACGGCGTTCTTGTTCACGTCGCCGGTGATGTGGTGGGCCCCGCCGCGCACGAGCACGCTCCAGCCCTCTCGGGTGCTCTCGTCGATGTGGTCCACCTCGAAGGCCACCATGAAGTCGGCCCCCTCGATCCCCGTGCGCAGGTCGGCGTCCATCGGGCCGCCGAGAGCGGTGCGGAACAAGACGGCGCCCTGCTCGATCGTGTAGTTGACCGGCAGGATCACGGGCCCGGTCGGGTTGTTGAAGGCGACCCTGCCCACACCGCCCGGCGAGATCAGCCGCAGGCACTCCTCGCGGTCGAGCTTGTCCAGGCGCGGCATGCCGGCGGGAGCCGTGTCTTCAGTCATGCGAACCTCCACGATGATCCTCAACGGGCGTCGGCGACCAGTCTGCCGTTCCCGTCCCTCCGGCGGCACCGACGTCCGTCGCTCGGCGGAGGGACTAAGGGCCCGGGAAGCCTTGGCCGCCGCTTGCCGTAATCCATCCCCAATCGCATGCCCCGAATGGGCACGACCGTCACGTGGAAGTGCTGAGCAGCCGCATACTCCTGCGATCGGCCGACCGGGCCGCGAGCCGCCGTTTCTATCGCGACGTCCTGGGCCTGGCCGTCAACCGGGAGTTCGGCCCGGTCGAGGACCCCGGGGTGGTGTTCTTCCTGGGGCAGGGGTTCGTCGAGGTCTCGCCGCGGACCGGCGACGTACGGGAGGGGCCGGCGATCTGGTTGCAGGTGCGCGACGTGCAGAGGGAGCACGACCGGCTGGTGGAGGCCGGGGTGCGGGTGTCCCGCCCGCCTCGGCTGGAGCCGTGGGGGCTGGTGGAGATGTGGATCGAGGACCCCGACGGCCTGCCGATCATGCTGGTCGAGATCCCCGAGGGTCATCCGCTGCGGCGCGACCAGCGTTCCTTCACAGCGCGCCCCGCCTGAGCCCCGTCTCCGGCCGCCCCGCGTGGTTGCGGTGCTGCTGAATTGAAGAATTCTTCAATTGCGAATATGCTGGACCACGCCGACGGAGGAGAGGACGACATGCACGAGTTCACGGCGGAGCTGCGCGCCCGGCTCGCGGAGGCGCGCGAGGAACTGCGACGGGCGCGGGAGAGCGGCGACGAGCATGGCGTCCAGGTCGCCTCGGGCCGGCTGGACAACCTGAACCGACTGGCCGCCGACCACGGGATCGGCCCGGAAGTCGCGGGAGGGGCGGAGTGAGCCCGATGCCCGTCCCGCTCTACCAGGCCAAGGCCGATTTCTTCCGCACTCTGGGACATCCGGTGCGCATCCGCGTGCTCGAACTCCTGCGGGACGGGCCACGCCCGGTCCGCGAGTTACTCACCGAGATCGAGGTGGAGGCGTCGAACCTGTCCCAGCAGCTCGCCGTGCTGCGCCGCACCGGCCTGGTCGGCGCGGTCAGGGAGGGCGGCACGGTGGTCTACTCGCTGGCCACCCCCGACGTCGTGGACCTGCTCGCGGCGGCCCGGCGGATCCTCACCGACATGATCACCGGTCAGGGCGAGCTGCTGGCCGAGCTTCAGGCGGAGGCGGCGGAGTGACCGGCGCGGCCAAGCGGCTGTACGGCCGGGTCGCGGGGCTGCTGCCGTCGCCCGCCGACTGGCGACCGGCCCGCCGCAGCCCCGGCCGCGACCTGATCGCCGGGCTCACGGTCGCGGTGGTGGCCCTGCCGCTCGCGCTGGCCTTCGGGGTCGGCTCCGGGCTGGGCGCGCAGGCCGGCCTGGCGACCGCCGTCGTCGCGGGCGCGATCGCCGCCGTCTTCGGCGGCAGCAACCTCCAGGTGTCGGGGCCCACGGGGGCCATGACGGTCGTCCTCGTCCCGATCGTGCACAGTCACGGCCCGGGCGGGGTGCTCGCGGTCGGCCTGCTCGCCGGGATCGTGCTCATGGTGCTCGCGCTGGCCCGGGTCGGCAGGTACGCCCGCTACATGCCCACCCCCGTCATCGAAGGTTTCACGGCGGGCATCGCCGTCGTCATCGCGCTCCAGCAGGCGCCCGCGGCGCTCGGCGTGACCGGCGAGGGGGAGCGGGTGTGGCAGGCGGCGGGGAACGCGGTCGCGAACTTCGCGCGCGACCCGCATCCGGTCCCGATCGCGATGGCGCTCGTGGTCGCCGGGGTCATGCTGCTGGGCGCGCGGTGGCGGCCCGCGGTGCCGTTCTCCTTCCTCACGGTCGTGGTCGCCACGGTCGTGGCCGAGGCCGCAGGGCTGGACGTCGCCCGCATCGGAACCCTGCCGGCCGGGCTGCCCGCGCCGTCGATCGGCTTCCTCGATCCGGGCGCCGTCACCTCGCTGCTCCCGGCGGCCCTCGCCGTGGCCGCCCTCGGGGCCCTCGAGAGCCTGTTGTGCGCCTCGGTCGCCGACGGCATGAGCGTGGGGGAGCGGCACGACCCCGACCGCGAGCTGTTCGGGCAGGGCCTGGCGAACGTCGTCTCCCCGCTCTTCGGCGGCATCCCCGCCACCGCCGCGATCGCCCGTACGGCGGTCAACGTCCGATCGGGTGCCCGCTCTCGCCTGGCCGCCCTGACGCACGCCGTCGTGCTCGCCGCCATCGTGTTCAGCGCGGGCGGCCTGGTGGGGCGCATCCCGCTGGCCGCGCTGGCCGGAGTGCTCCTGGCCACGACGATCCGCATGGTCGAGGTCGGCTCGCTGCGCGCCATCGCCCGCTCCACCCGGGGCGACGCCGCGGTGATGGTCCTCACCTTCGCCGTCACCGTCGTCTTCGACCTCGTCACCGCGGTCGCGGTCGGCGTCGGCGTCGCGATCGTGCTCGCCCTGCGGGCCGTCGCGCGCAGCGCGCAGATCGAGCAGGTCCCGCTGGAGGCCGGCGACCACAGTGACGAGGAACGGCGCCTGCTGGCCGAGCACATCGTGGCCTACCGGTTCGACGGCCCGCTGTTCTTCGGCGCGGCCCACCGCTTCCTGCTCGAGCTGTCGGAGGTCGCCGACGTGCGGGTGGTCATCCTGCGCATGTCGCGCGTGTCCACGATCGACGCAACCGGCGCCGGTGTCCTCGGGGACGCGATCAGGCGGCTGGAGGGGAAGGGGATCGTCGTGCTGCTGTCGGGCATCCGGCCGGGCCACGACGAGGTCCTCGGCGGGCTCGGGGTGGCCGACCACCTCCGCCGCGACGGGCTCGTCTTCCCGGACACGCCGGCCGCGATCGCCCACGCGAGGACGCTGCTCGGACTCCCGTCCGCGCCGCCGCCGACCCCGGTCCTCTCGGCACGTCACCCGGACGTTTCCGCGCCGACGGTGTGATCGGCGCACGACTCCCCGTAGGCTTCCGAGTGGAAGAACAATAGCCTTAATTTCCTACCAGCTTTGTGGGAGACTGGGGTGATGAGCACCTGGCCCCGCGAGACACCTGTCACCGCCGCCGTCACGGCCGCGCGCTGGGTGCGGTCGGCGGCGGTCGACGACGACCTGGGACGGCGATGGCGGGCCAACCCCGATCCCCGGGGGCGGTCGGCCGGGGCCGGTGACGTCTCGTCCCTCTACGCCGGCGCGGCCGGCGTCGTGCTGTTCTTCCTCGAACTCGCCGCCGCCACCGGCCACGAGGCGTACCTGGAGGACGCGCTCGCGGGAGCGCGCAGGATCGCCGTCACCTGGCCCGAGCAGCGCGACCCGACCTTCTACCACGGGCTCGCCGGCCTGGTCTTCGCGATGGCGGAGACGGGGTGGGCGACGGGCGACGAGGAGATCTTCGGGGCGTCCCGCGCCGCCGCCGACCGCCTCGTCCGCGACGCCCGCCCCCTCGGCGACGGCATCGGCTGGACCGGTGACCCGGCGCAGCGCGGTGACGGGGGGATCGTGCTCGCGCTGCTGCACGCGGCCGGCATCCTCGGTGTCCCGGCGTACGAGGAGGTGGCGATCGAGGCGGGGGAGCGCATCGCGGGCCTCGTCGTCCCCGGGCACCGTTTCGGCGGCGACGCCGCCCCCGACCTGCCCGTGGACGCCGTCACCCCCGGGTTCCTGTCCGGGACGGCGGGCACGGCGTTCCTGCTCGCCCGCCTGTACGGCGTGACCCGCGACGAGCGATTCCTGGCGGCGGCCCGCAGGGGCGCCGACTTCGTCCGCACGGTCAGCGTGGTCACCGACAGATGCGCGCTCGTGCCGCACCACATCCCGCAGGGGCGCCGGCTCCACTACCTCGGCTTCTGCTCAGGATCCGCCGGGGTGGCCCGAATGTTCCACGAGCTGCACCGGGTCACCGGCGACCCGGGTGATCTCGACTGGATGGAACGGCTCGCACACGGAATCATGCTGAGCGGCGTGCCCGGGGCCCGGCCCTCGGGTCACTGGGACGTGGCCTGCCTGTGCTGCGGCACGGCCGGGCTGATCGAGTGTTTCGTGGGCCTGTACGCGGCCACGGGGCACGAGCCCTACCTCGACTTCGCGCGCACGCTCGCGATCGACCTGATCGGGCGTGCGACCGCCGGCGACGAGGCCGGCTTCCGCTGGTATCAGGCCTATCGGCGGCTGCGGCCCGGGGAGGTCACGGCCGACACCGGATACATGGTGGGAGCCGCGGGCATCGGGACGGCCCTGCTGCACTTGGACGCCACGGAGCGCACCGGCACACCGCGCCGGCTGATCCTCCTGCCGGACAACCCGTTCCCGGCCATCCCGATCCCCGCCGCCGTCCTGCGCGGCGATCAGGCGTAGCCACGCGCTCGTAGGCGCCGGACGGGGTTGGGGGCGGACTACTCCGTACGGCGTAGCGCGCCCGCCGGCTGCGTCCGGCGCGGTAGTCGGGAGAGTCCTCCCCGGGGCGACGACAGTGAGGATTCGTCGCGACAAAATCGCCACCGATCGACCCTTTTCGGGAAGGACGGAGCGACGATGTTGTTTGTCGAGCTGCTGGTGCCCAAGGGCATGTTCGACGAGTGGGAGCGCCGGGTGCTCGCCGGGCGGCTCACGGCGCGGCGTCTGCTGTCGCCAGGGGACGGC
The DNA here is from genome assembly GCF_014161375.1 of Microbispora sp. H10830. Taxonomy (NCBI): domain Bacteria; kingdom Bacillati; phylum Actinomycetota; class Actinomycetes; order Streptosporangiales; family Streptosporangiaceae; genus Microbispora; species Microbispora sp. H10830. The sequence continues at coordinate 81,148 of NZ_JABBWX010000005.1, read as the reverse complement.
ACGACACCCGCCGCGGACCCCGGTGTCATGGATCTGTTCGACTCGCTCTCCCACGTGGTGGTCCGTGAGGAGGACGTCTGGATCGCGGGCGGGAACCTGCTCGACGGCTCGCAGGACCCCTGGTATGTGGTGAACGTCATCGTCGGGCTGTGGGGCAAGGAGATGAGCGAGCACCTCATCTCCCGGATCACCGCCGAACTCGCGGAGGCGGAGGGGCGCCCCGAGCCGCGTGCCGTGGTGAACGTGATCAGTCTTCCGGAGGGCGGCTACGGCCTGCGCGGGCGGGTGCGGCGTTCCTCGGACTTCCTCGCCCTGATCGAGGAGGTTAAGACCGGATCGGCCGCGCACGTGCCGGACGGCATGGTCGTCGACCCGGTCTGCGGCGCCACCGTGCCGCTGGAAGAGGCGGTGATCCTGGAGCGCGACGGGCAGACCCACGGCTTCTGCTGCACCCATTGCCGCGGGCACTTCGTCAGAGAATCGAGCGCTGCGGGGGCGTCCTGACGGCGGCGGGCGGCCGACGCCCCGGAGGCGGCGCGCCGGGCCGGATCCCGGCTGAAAATTTCACCTGCTCGCGGCAGGTATGCCCAGCTCAGCCGGGGTGACGCCCGCCGCGTCTTTGACTTAACCGGTCCAGTTCACGACGCTTCGCTCCGGTCTTCTATGGAAGGACGGAGCATGCGACGGAGAGGCGCGATCCTCGCCGCACTGGGGCTGATCGCCGCAGGCGGACTCGCCTTGGGCAACACGCCGGCGGCCCAGGCCGCCGTGGCGTGCAAGGTCACCTACACGGCCAGTCAGTGGCAGGGCGGCATGTCCGCCAACCTGAGCATCCAGAACCTGGGCGACGCCCTGAGCGACTGGACGCTCACCTTCACGTTCCCCGACAGCGGTCAGAAGGTCACCCAGGGGTGGTCGGCCACCTGGAGCCAGTCGGGCAGCGCCGTGACCGCGACGGCGATGGACTGGAACAGGTCCCTGCCCGCCGGCGGCTCGACGAGCATCGGCTTCAACGGATCCTGGTCAGGAAGCAACCCGGCGCCGACCGGCTTCACGCTGAACGGCGTCGCCTGCGACGGCAGCACGCCGTCGCAGTCCCCGTCGGCCTCGCCCTCGCCTTCCCGCTCGCCGAGCCCGTCGCCGAGCCCCTCGCGGAGCCCGTCCCCGAGCCCCTCGCCCTCGACGTCGCCCAGCCCCTCCACCAGCCCCTCCACCGGGGCGGCGCCGAAGCTGAAGGTGTCGGGCAACAAGATCGTGAACGCCGTGACCGGCACGCCGTACCGGCTGCTGGGCGTCAACCGGTCGGGCGGCGAGTTCATGTGCGTCCAGGGCCGCGGCATCTGGGACGGCCCGGTCGACAACGCGGCGATCGACGCGATGAGGACGTGGAACGTCCGGGCGGTCCGCGTCCCGCTGAACGAGGAGTGCTGGCTCGGCCTGAGCAACATCCAGTCCTCGTACGGCGGCGCCGCCTACCAGAGCGAGGTCAAGGCGTACGTCGACCGGCTGGTCGCCAAGGGCATCACCCCGATCGTCGAGATGCACTGGAACTACGGCCAGTACACCGGCAACTCCTCGGGCTGCTCCGACGTCCACGCCTCCTGCCAGAAGCCGATGCCGGACGCGCAGTACGCCCCGCAGTTCTGGACAGGGGTGGCGAACGCGTTCAAGGGCCGTGACGAGGTCGTGTTCGACCTGTTCAACGAGCCCTATCCGGAGCGCGCGACCGGCGGCGCCGCCTCGGGGTGGGCCTGCTGGCGCGACGGCGGCACCTGCTCCGGCATCCCCTATCAGGTGGCGGGCTTCCAGTCCCTGGTGAACGCGGTGCGCGCCACCGGTGCGACCAACATCATCATGCTGGGCGGCCTGGCCTACTCCAACGACCTGTCGCAGTGGCTGCAGTACAAGCCCACGGACTCGCGGAACAACCTGGCCGCCGCGTGGCACGTGTACAACTTCAACTCCTGCGTCAGCGCCTCGTGCTGGGACGGCCAGCTCGCGCCGGTGGCGGCCCAGGTTCCGCTGGTGGCCGGGGAGATCGGTGAGAACACCTGCTCGCACGGGTTCATCGACCAGGTCATGAACTGGTTCGACGCCAAGGGCCTGTCCTACCTCGGCTGGACCTGGAACACCTGGGACTGCTCCACCGGCCCGTCCCTGATCAGCGACTACAACGGCACCCCGACCGCCTTCGGGGCCGGGCTGCGGGCTCGCCTGCTGTCGTCCTGATCCCGATACGTGGCGTGCCCTCCTTCCCTCCAGCCCCCCGGGAAGGGGGGCGCGTCACATCTGACTTTGCCACTTCATGGGAAGTTCGTCCAGAAAGTAAAACTTTCGCCTGAGATGTCGAGATTTGGGGTGTTCTTGGCTTAGTGTCCGGTTACCCAACCGTGACCAGTCAGGAGATCCCCCATTTCCAGCTACGCGGACCCCCACAATGCCCTCCGGGAGCAGATGAGCCCGGCGAAGGGCGAGACGCACCACGCGACCGCCGTGTCCCCGCACCGGCAGGACGCCTCCGCCCGCCCCGCCCCGGCGGGCTCCCAGGACACACCCACCGACGGCGCCGACGCGGCCACCGCGCCCGCCGTTCCCGAGGTCGGCTGCCCGACCGCCGAAGGCCACACCGTCCTGTACGCCGGCAAGACGACCGCGTCGTACTTCTGGGACGACGGGTCGGGCGTCAACGGCGACACCGGCGCCCCCGCGTCGGGCGAGCCGATGCAGGAGGGCCTGGCCGCCAGCCCGAGCTGGCCGATGGGCACCAAGGGCTATGTGGTCTACAAGGGGAAGAAGGCCGACTTCTTCATCGGCGACCGCGGCCCCGGCGTTCCCTCCAGCAGCGGCGTCATGCTCGACCTCGACGGCAAGACGTTCGCCGATCTGACCGGCGGCACCTGGAACACCGGCTCGCTCACCGTGGAGGACGCGGACGGGCTCGGCCACATCCCGGTGAAGTACGTGATCACCCAATGGGGCAAGGGCCTCGGCAAGACGGGTGCGCCCAAGCCGTTCTCGACGGGCGCGTACGGGGTCAAGGACCAGCCGAAGCCCCCGCCGCCCTGCCCCACCACGGCTCCCGCTCCCTCCGCCGCTCCCGCCGCGCCGCAGGACTCCGCTCCCACGTCCACGCCCGGCGTGAAGGAGAGCCCGGCCCCCGTGGCGCCCGTGGCCTCCGCGTCCGTGGCGCCCGCCGCGCCGGCCGTGCCCGCGCCGCCCCCCTCGCCGGACACGCCGGACACGCCGGCCATGCAGGCCGAGGCGGCCGTGGCCCAGATGTCCCCGCTTCTCGGTACGACAAGGGCGAACCCCGCCCCCAACCCTGCCCCGAACCCTGCTGCGAACCCTGCCGCGAACGCCGCCGGGAAGACCATTCCGAAGACCGCGGACGAAACCACGGAGAAGACCACCACGAAGACCACCGCGAAGACCGTCACGGAGACCGTGAAGGCGGCGAGGACCGGCGAGGTGACGGCCTCCCCGGCGTTCACCCCCGCGTCGGCCGTGGACGGGCAGCTGGAAGAGGCGGCCGTTCCCGCCTTCTCGGTCGCGATCGTGGTGTGCGCGCTCGCCGCCGTGGGCGCCAAGGCCGTGCTGAGCCGGCCCGGCCACGCTCGCGGAACCTCGCACCAGCAGGGCGATCACCGCAACGGGTAGGGCCCCGGCGGCCCGCGGACCTCTACCGTTTGCGGCGCTTGAGCGCTCCGGCCACGCGCTTGAGCACGCGGTCCCACTCCGAGCCGAACGGGTTGTCCTGCACCAGGTAGGTCCAGGTGGCCGTGGGCCGCTTGAGGCCCTGCTCCGCGAGGTCCCGGGTGACGTCGGCCTTCTCGAAGGTCTCCTTGGAACGCCGCTCGACCTCGTCGAGCATCGCCCGGTAGGCCGGAACGGCCTCGCGGTTGAACTCGTCGAGCGGGTTCAGCCGCCCGAGGGCCCGCAGGTGGATGCCCTCGCGGAGGTCGGCGAGGAAGCCGAGGTGCTCGGTCCAGCAGCGGTCGAGGTGATACAGCACGATCTGCCGGCCGGCCCGTTCGACCGTCGCCTCGCCCGCCGTCTCGCACAGCTCGCGGTAGCGCTCCGGGCAGGCCTGCTCCAGGGCCCGCGCCCCCGTGTCGCCGTGCAGGACGCGGTCGCGCCGCTCCAGCACCTCCGCCCGCTGGCGCTCCTGCAGCCGCGTGTAGCGCCAGGTGTTGCGGTGGATCTCCAGGTTGACGCCCTCCGCCACGCGCTGGGCGTGTGCCACCAGCCCGGCGGCGTCCGCGGCCCGCACGACGCCGTCGCGGCCGGCCGCGGGCAGCGACTGGTCCTGCGCGTACGCGGTGAGGAGCGTGTCCTCTCCGCTGACGAAGAACACCGAGCCGCCGGGGTCGCCCTGCCGTCCGGCGCGGCCCCGCAGCTGGTCGTCCAGCCTGCTGCTTTCGTGCCTGCCGGTGCCGATGACGTAGAGCCCGCCGAGCGCGGCGACGTCCCGCTCCTCGTCCGGGTCGCCCGCGCCGAGCCGGATGTCGGTGCCGCGCCCGGCCATCTGCGTGGACACCGTGATCGCGCCGCGCCGGCCGGCCTTCGCGATGATCTGAGCCTCCTCGGCGTCGTTCTTCGCGTTGAGTACGGCCGCGCTCAGCCCCCCGGCCTCCAGGGCCTCGGCCAGGCGCTCGGACTCGGCGACGTCGAGCGTGCCGACGAGGATCGGCTGCCCGGTGGCGTGCCGGGTCTCGATCTCCTCCAGCAGCGCCCGCTCCTTGTCCTCCAGCGTGGCGAAGATCCGGTCGGGCTCGTCCACCCGTACGCACGGCTTGTTGGGCGGGATGACGGCGACCCTGAGGTCGTAGAACTCCCGCAGCTGATCGGCCACGGCGATCGCGGTGCCGGTCATGCCGCACACCTGCGGGTAGCGGCGGATGAGGCTCTGCACGGTGAGCGAGTCGAGGATCTCGCCCGTCTCCGACGCCGGCAGGTGCTCCTTGGCCTCGACGGCCGCCTGCAGCCCGTCCGGCCAGCGCTGCAGCACGGCGACCCGGCCGCGCGAGGTGTTGATCAGGTGGACCCGGCCGTCCCTCACGATGTAGTCGACGTCCCTGGTCAGCAGCGCGTGGGCGTGCAGGGCGAGGTTGACCTGGGTCACCACGCCGGGGTGCTCGTAGAGGTCGACCCCGAGGGCCTTCTCGACCGTGTCGGTGCCCTTGGGGGTGAGGAAGACGGCGCGCCCCTCCTCGTCGATCGTGTAGTGGTAGCCGCGCGACAGCCGCCGCACCAGGGCCGCCATCTCGGGCAGCGCCGTGCCGGGGTCGGCCGTGCCGGCCAGCACCAGCGGCACCCGGGCCTCGTCCACCAGGACCGAGTCGGCCTCGTCCACCAGCGCGACCTCGGGGGCGGGCACGACAAGTTCGGCCGGGCCGGTGCACAGGCGGTCGCGCAGCACGTCGAACCCCAGCTCGCTGACGGCTCCGTACGTGACGTCGCAGGCGTACGCCGCCCGGCGCTCCTCCGAGGTGGAGGTCTCGGCGATCCACCCGGCCGTGAGGCCGAGCGTCTCGTACAGCGGGCCCATCCACTCGGCGTCGCGGCGGGCGAGGTAGTCGTTGACCGAGACCGCGTGGACCCGGGCGCCGCGCAACGCGAACCCGGCCGCCGTCAGCGCGCCGACGAGCGTCTTGCCCTCGCCGGTGGCCATCTGCACGACGTGGCCCTCCAGCATGGCGAGCATGCCCACGAGCTGCACGTCGTAAGGCCGCTGGCCGAGCGCCCGGCGGGCGGCCTCCCGCATCACGGCGCAGAAGTCGGCGGAGCCGACCCAGTCGGGATCGACGGCCGCGGGGCGCAGGTCGGCGCGCCGGGTGACCTCGCCCTCCAGCTTGCCCGCCTCGGCCGCGATCCGCTGGAAGGGGGCCAGATCGACGCTTCCTGGTTTGTCCAGAAACCGCTTGATCCATTCGCCTACCCGTGCCACATCCGCTCCAACGACTCGCTTGCCGGACTGGTTCCACATGCCCGGTTCATGGTCCCACTATCGATGCCGATTTCCGTGGCGCACCTACCTGACACTCCCTGACAGGTATACGCGGAAAGATGGCCACCATGACAACGATCGCGAAGCTCATCGCCGTGACCATCGACTGCGCCGAGCCGAAGAAGCTCGCCGAGTTCTACTCCCAGATCACCGGGTTCCCCGTGCAGTACGCCGAGGAGGAGTACGCGGGGATCGGCGACGGCGCGACGAGCATCTACTTCCAGCGTGTGCCCGACCGGAAGGCCCCCTCCTGGCCCGGCCCGGACAAGCAGTTCCACCTCGACTTCCGGGTGCCCGACGTGGCCAAGGCGGTGGAGGAGTACATCGCGCTCGGGGCGACCAAGCCGGAGTTCCAGCCGGGCGACTGGGTGGTGCTCGCCGACCCGGAGGGCCACCTTTTCTGCGTGTGTCCGGAGAGGTCCTGACGGCCGACGGTCGCGCCCGGGTGAAGGAGGGGGGCCTGTCCACGAACTGGGTCCTGGAGCACGACAGCGCCATGCAGCTCGCGCTGGCCGGCGACCGCATCGGCCTGGTCCGGGCGGACGGCGAGGCGCTGGTGAAGGAGGGCGGGCTGTCCGCCACCTGGGTGACCGAGAACACCGGGGTCATCGACATCGCCCTGTCCAGCGGCGTCGACTGAGCCGCCCATGGCTCGTTCCCGGGATCCGCGCCGGTCGCGGATCCCGGAAAGCGGATCCGGGGGAGCTGGCCGGAAAGCCGGACTTGTGTCACGGGCTCCCTTGGCGCGTGCCGGGTCCCACTAAGCTTGCGTGGTGATTTCTCGACACGCCGGCGGGCGCGCATGACCTGGGTGGGAGTGGCCATCGCCCTCGTCGGCGCGCTGGGATACGCCCTGGGTGCGGCGCTGCAGCAGTTCGAAGCGGTGAGCGAGGGGGCCACCCTCGCTCTCGTCAGAAGGCCCCGCTGGTGGATCGGCGGGGTCATCGGTTTCACCGGGGCTTCCCTCCACGCGGTGGCGCTCAGCCTGGCTCCGCTGGTCGTCGTCCAGCCCGTGAGCGTGGCGACCCTCGTGTTCGCGGTGCCGCTCGCCGCGACGCTGCACGGCAGACGCCCGCGCCGGGCCGAGATCGCCGGGTCGATCGCGGTGGCGGTCGGCCTGCTCGGCCTCATGCTGCTGGTCCCGGCGCACAACGTGACTCCGGTCCTGTCCGACGCGCACGCCCTGGAGCTGATCGGCTGCGTCGCCCTGGTGGTCGCCGTCACGTTCACCGCGGCCCGCCGGCTGAGGGGCCCGGCGAAGGCGCTGCTGATGGCGGTCGGCGCCGGGGCGGTCACCGCGACCGTGTCCACCTTCGTCCGGGTCGTCGGCGGCGGGCTCCAAGGAGACCTCGGCCACCTGCTCCACTGGTTCACCCTGGCCATCCCCGTGCTGCTGGTCTGCGCCGTGGTGCTGCTGCAGAAGTCGTACGCCGTGGGCTACTTCGGCATCGCCTACGCCGGGGTCCAGGTCGTCGACCCCATCACCTCGGTCACCGCCGGAGCGGTGCTGCTGGGCGAGTCGCTGCCCACCGAAGTGGACAAGGTGATCCCCGCGCTGCTCGCGGCCGGCCTGCTGATCGCCGGGACGATCACGCTCGGCCGCCTCGCCCCCGACCATTCCAAGCCCGCTGCCGCACCGGCCGAGCCGGACAGGATCGGCGACCCGGTGGTCGCGTCCGAGGCGGCCTGACAGCTGCGGCCGCCGATCTCCTCGGCGGTTCAGGGCGACCAGGCGAAGATCTGGTCGCCCTGACGCAACGCGACCCCGGGCCCGAACCAGCCCGCCGCCCGCATCGCGCCGTCGCGCAGAGCGACCGCCGACGGGTTGCGCCACCGGGTGAGCCGGCCGATCGCCCGCGACCGCCGCACGATCGGCGTCGTCCGTGCCAGTCGCTCCCTGCTGTAGACGGCCAGCCCCGCGGCCAGGTCGCCGTGAGGTGAGACGCGCTCGGCGAGCACGACGGCGTCCTCCATGGCCTGGCAGGCCCCCTGCCCGAGATTGGGCGTCATGGGGTGGGCCGCGTCGCCCAGCAGCGCGACCCGTCCCGCGTGGAAGGCGGGCAGCGGGGTGTCGAGGCAGTGGATGTCGTGGCGGAGCACGGCCGCGGGGTCGGCGGCGTCCAGCAGCGCCGGGATCGGGTCGTGCCAGCGGCCGAACAACCGGAGCAGTTCGTCCCTCTCATCCGCCGCGCGCAGGCCCGCCGGAACCGCCGCAGTGGCGTAGCAGTACACCTGACCGCCCGCGAGCGGCATGACCCCGAAGATCAGCCCACGCCCCCAGGTCTCGGAGGCGGCCACAGTCTCGGACGCGCCCGTCACGCCGGCCGGCGGCACGATCGTCCGCCAGCTCGTCACGCCCGCGTAGACCGGCGCGGGATGCCCGGGGAACAGGGTCGAGCGGGTCCGGGACCTGATCCCGTCGGCCGCCACGACCAGGTCGGCCTCGATCGTCTCCGCCGCCCCCGACACGGTGACGCGGCCGGTCGCGGGATCGACGGACTCGACCCGAGTGTTCACCCGCAGGGCGCCCTGCGGCAGGCGTCCGGCGAGGATGCCGACCAGCGCCGGGCGGGTGAGCAGCACGATGGGGTCGCCATACCGGGCGGCGGCGTCCTCGGCGGTGGTCCGCGACAGCCATCGGCCGTCCGGCACCCGGATGCCGCTCTGGCCCTGGATGGCGGTGAGCTTCCTGACCTCGTCCCCGAGCCCGATCACGTCGAGCGCCCGGAGCGCGTTGGGCGCGACCGCCAGCCCGGCGCCCACCGGCTCGATCGAGGCCGCCTGTTCCAGGACCGTCACCGACCAGTCCTTCCGCGCCAGGGCGAGGGCCGCCGTCAGCCCGCCGATGCCCGCCCCGATCACCACCGCGTGCGCCATGCCCGCCTCCTAGTCACTACACCTGTAGTGAGGGTACTACAGCTGTAGTCCGCCTCTACGATGAGGAGGTGAGCACTCAGCGGGCGGTCGTCGTCGCGGACGCGGCCATCGCGATCCTGGCCGAGCGGGGGATGCGCGGCCTCACCCATCGGGCGGTGGACGAGGCCGCAGGGCTGCCGCCGGGCTCCACCTCGAACCACGCGCGCACGCGGGCGGCGCTGCTGGAGCTCGCCCTGGCCCGGCTCACCCAGCGCGAGGAGGCCGCGTTCGCCGTCGCGATGACCTCCGGCGGCCGGACGCCCGAGAGTGCGGGCGCAGTGGCGCGGCTGGCGGATCTCCTGGCGAGGACGACGCACGCGGCGATCACCGTGCACCGGGAGACCACGATCGCGCGATACGAGCTGGCGCTGGAGGCGAGCCGGCGCCCGGAGCTGCGCACGACGTACGACGAGATGGGGCGCCGGTTCCGGGAGCAGGCCGTCGCGGTGCTGGCCGCCGCCGGCTCGCCCGATCCGGTGCGGCACGGCCGGCAGATGGTCGCCTACGTCGAAGGGCTGCTGTTCGACGCGGTCGTGGGGGCGGGGAATGTGCCGACCCTCGAGGAGCTCGACGCCGCCTTCCGGGAGCTTCTCCGCATCGCGTCAGGACGGTGAGTCTCGCCGGTCGTGACGCGGCATCAGCCTCGCTGGAGTAGCAGGAGGTCTGCCAGGTGCCCGAGGTCGGCCGCACCGCTCCAGCCGGCAGGAGGAGCGCGAGAAAGTCCCGTCTAACGGGCGGCCAGCAGGCGGGCGCGGTGCGCAGGCCACTCGTCGTCGAGGATGGAATAGAGGGGGCTGTCGCGCCAGGTGCCGTCGGCGCGGCGGTACTGCCGCCGGAGCACGCCCTCCCGGACGCCGCCGATGCGCTCGATGGCCGCCTGCGACCGCAGGTTGCGGATGTCGGTCTTCAGCACCACGCGGACGAACCCCAGAGCGAAGGCGTGGTCGAGCAGCAGGACCTTGCACTCGGTGTTGACGGCGGTGCGCCAGTAGGCCCTGCCATACCACGTGGAGCCGATCTCCACGCTCTCGTCGAAGCCGCCGACGTCCCAGTAGCCGGTCGAGCCGATCGCCCGGCCGGTCTCCTTGAGGACCACCGCGAACTGGGTGGTGCGCGGGTCGGCGAGCAGCTTGTCCACCAGGCGGCGCGTGTCCTCCTCGGTCTCCGGCACCGGCTCCGTCCGGAACCGCCAGACCTCCTCGTCCTGTCCTGCGAGGAACAGGTCGGGCACGTGTCCGGGGGCGAGCGGCTCAAGGCGTACGGCGCGGCCGTCGAGCACGGCCGGCGCGGGCATCTTCGCGGTCATGCGCCCGACGTTATCGGCGACGTACGGTGCGAGCGGATGGCCACTTCGGGCGGAACGGCGAGGACCACTTGGCCGTGACCATGTCGACACACATACCGTCTGGTCGGTACGCTGACGGCGTGAACGCTGACCCGCCCGGCCTCGACCTCACCCGCCTCGCCGAGCACCTCCAGCGCGAGGGACTGACCGAAGGGCCGCTCACCGCGGAGCTGATCGTGGGCGGCAAGTCCAATCTGACGTACGTCGTCAGGGACGGCACGAGCACATATGTCGTGCGGCGGCCGCCGCTCGGGCACGTCCTGGCGACGGCGCACGACATGGGCCGCGAACACCGGGTCATGAGCGCGCTCCAGGACACCGGCGTTCCGGTGCCGCGCACCTACCACCTGTGCCGGGACCCCGAGATCATCGGCGCGCCCTTCTACGTGATGGAGCACGTCGTGGGCGGGCAGCCGCCGCTCACCCCGGCCCTCGCCCACGGGCTGGTGGACGTGCTGGCCGCGCTGCACTCGATCACCCCGGAGAGCGTGGGCCTCGGCGACTTCGGCAAGCCCGACGGCTTCCTGGAGCGGCAGGTCGCCCGGTGGAAGCGGCAGCTCGACGCCTCGCGCAGCCGTGAGGTGCCCGGCATCGACGACCTCTACGAGCGGCTCGCCCGCGACGTGCCCGCCTCCGGCAAGCCGGCGATCGTGCACGGCGACTTCAAGCTGGGCAACACGCTCATCGCCGACGGCGAGGTGCGGGCCGTGCTCGACTGGGAGATGTCCACGCTCGGCGACCCGCTCACCGACCTGGCGCTGTTCCTCCTGTACGGCGACGTCGCCTCGCTCGACCGGGGCGCGGCCGGGGAGGCGCCGCCCGGCTCCGAGCTGGCCGCCCACTACGGGGAGGCGTCCGGCCGCGACCTGTCCCGGCTCGGCTGGTACGTCGGCCTCGCCTGCTTCAAGCTCGCGGTGATCGCCGAGGGCATCCATTTCCGATACACGAAGGGGCTCACGGTGGGGGAGGGCTTCGCCGAGGTCGGCGACCAGGTCGCCCCGATCGTCGCCCGCGGGCTGATGGAGGTCTAGTGGAGTTCGGGTTCGACGCGACCACGGAGCGCTATCGGGAGCGACTGCTCGCCTTCATGGACGAGTGCGTCTACCCCGCCGAGCACGCCTTTCACGAACAGTCGGTCACCAGCGGGTGGAGTCCGCCGCCCCTGCTGGAGGACCTCAAGGCCGAGGCCCGCTCGCGCGGCCTGTGGAACCTCTTCCTGCCGCCATCCGACAGCCGGGACGAGCACGGCGCGGGACTGACCAACCTCCAGTACGCCCCGCTCGCGGAGATCATGGGCAGGTCGCCCGCCATCGCGCCGCCCGCCACCAACTGCGCCGCCCCCGACACCGGCAACATGGAGGTGCTGGCGGAGTTCGGCAGCGAGTGGCAGCGCAAGGAATACCTGGAGCCGCTGCTGGCCGGGGAGATCAGGTCGGCCTTCGCGATGACCGAGCCCGACGTCGCCTCCTCCGACGCGACGAACATCGCGACCTCCATCAGGAGGGACGGCGGGGAGTACGTCGTCAACGGCCGCAAGTGGTTCATCACCGGCGCGATGAACCCCGACTGCCGGGTCTTCATCGTGATGGGCAAGACCGATCCCGAGGCGCCCAAGCACCGCCGGCAGAGCATGGTGCTCGTCCCGCGCGACGCCCCCGGTCTCACCGTACGGCGCGGCATGACGGTCTTCGGCTACGACGACGCCGACCACGGCGGCCACGCCGAAGTGGTGTTCGAGGACGTACGCGTGCCGGTGGACAACCTGATCGGCGAGGAGGGCGGCGGGTTCGCCATCGCCCAGGCGCGGCTCGGGCCGGGGCGCATCCACCACTGCATGCGGCTCATCGGCATGGCCGAGCGGGCCGTGGAGCTGATGTGCCGCCGGGTGCTGACGCGGGAGGCGTTCGGCAAGCCGCTGGCCCGGCAGGGAGTGATCCAGGACTGGATCGCCGAGTCGCGGGTGCGCATCGAGCAACTGCGCCTGCTGGTGCTGAAGACGGCCTGGCTGATGGACACGGTCGGCAACAAGGGCGCGCACACCGAGATCCAGGCCATCAAGATCGCCGGTCCGGCGACGGTGGAGTGGATCCTGGACAAGGCCATCCAGGCGCACGGCGCCGGCGGGATCAGCCAGGACTTCCCGCTGGCGGCGCTGTGGGCGGGCGCGCGGTCGCTGCGGTTCGCCGACGGCCCCGACGAGGTCCACAAGCGGTCGCTGGCCTACCGCGAGCTCAAGAAATACATGGGGTGATGTGTCGTGGCATGGGATGAGGCGTCGGTCGCCGAGCGCGCCAGAGCCTTCCTCGCGGAGCACGACCCGGCGGCCATGGACCGCCTGGAGTTCCTGCGCGCCCGATTCGACGCCGGGCTGGCCTGGGTGCACTTCCCCGAGGGCCTCGGCGGGCTCGGCGCGCCCCGGGATCTGCAGGCCGTGGCCGACCGGGAGCTGAGGGGCACGCCCGACAACCAGCCGGGCCGGATCGGCATCGGCCTCGGCATGGCCGCCCCGACGATCCTCGCGTTCGGCACCGAGGAGCAGAAGAAGCGCTTCCTGCGGCCGCTGTGGACGGGCGAGGAGGTGTGGTGCCAGCTGTTCAGCGAGCCCGGCGCCGGTTCCGACCTCGCCACGCTCGCCACCCGCGCCGTACGCGAGGGCGACGAGTGGGTGGTGGACGGCCAGAAGGTGTGGACGTCGAGCGCGCACACCGCCCGCTGGGCCATCCTCGTGGCCCGCACCGACCCGGGCGTGCCCAAGCACCGCGGGCTGACCTACTTCGTGTGCGACATGCACGCCCCCGGCGTCGAGGTGCGCCCGCTGCGCCAGATCACCGGTGAGGCCGAGTTCAACGAGGTCTTCCTCACCGGGGTGCGGCTGCCCGACGCGCTGCGGCTGGGCGAGGTGGGCGACGGCTGGCGGGTCGCGCAGACCACGCTGATGAACGAGCGGGTGGCGATCGGCGGCGCCCCCGCCCGGCGCACGATGATGGGCGTCGTCGCCGAGACCTGGCGCTCCCGGCCCGAGCTGCGCACGCACGACCTGCACCAGCGGCTGCTCAAGCTCTGGGTCGACTCGGAGGTCATGCGCCTGACGGCCGTACGGCTGCGCGAGCAGCTCGCCGCCGGGCATCCGGGGCCGGAGGGCTCGGGCATGAAACTGGCCTTCGCCCGGCTGCACCAGGAGCTGTCCGGCATCGAGGTCGAGATGCTGCGCGAGGACGGCCTGGCCTACGACGACTGGACGTTCCGCCGCCCCGACAAGGTCGACTTCATCGGCCGGGAGGCCGGCTACCGCTACCTGCGCGCCAAGGGCAACTCGATCGAGGGCGGCACCTCCGAGATCCTGCGCAACATCATCGCCGAACGCGTCCTCGGCCTGCCCGCCGAGCCGCGCGCCGACAAGGACGTCGCCTGGAAGGACCTTCCCCGATGACGCTGCTGTACACGGAGGTGGAGGAGGAGCTGCGGGCCGCCGTGCGCGACCTGCTCGCCGACAAGTGCTCCCCGTCGGCCGTGCTCGGCCGAGTCGAGTCCGGCACGCCGTACGACGCGGAGCTGTGGAAGGCGCTGGCCCGCGACATCGGCGTGGCCGGGCTGCTGATCCCCGAGGAGCTCGGCGGCTCCGCCTCCCGTAAAGGCGGCGCTTCGGCCCGCGAGGCCGCCGTCGTGCTGGAGGAGCTGGGCCGCGCCGTGGCTCCCGTGCCGTTCCTGAGCAGCGCCGTCCTGGCCACCCAGGCCCTGCTGACGGCCGGGGGAGACATCGCGGAAGAGCTGCTGGGACGCCTGGCCGCCGGGGAGGCGACGGCCGCGCTCGCGGTGTCGTTCGCCGCCTCGCCGTACGCGCCGCCGAATCCGAGTCATCGAAACGGGGTGACCCTTGGCGAGGACGGCACGGTGACCGGCACGGTCACCGGGGTGATCGGCGCGGAGGTCGCCGACGTCCTGCTCGTCCCCGTCCGGCTGGCGCAGGGCACGGAACCGTGCGTGGCGCTGTGCGCGGTGGAGGCGTCCGCCGCGGTCCGGGTGACACCGGTCACCTCGCTCGACCTGACCCGGCCCATCGCGACCGTGTCGTTCGCGTCGGCGCCGGCGCGGGTCGTCGCGAGGGCCGACGGGCTGGAGGTGCCGTGGGTGTGGGAGGCCCTGGTGCGCGGCGCCGGGCTGCTCGCCTCGGAACAGCTCGGCGTCGCCGAGTGGTGCCTCACCACGACGGTCGCGTACGTGAAGGAACGCAGGCAGTTCGCCCGGCCGGTGGGGTCGTTCCAGGCGGTCAAGCACCGGCTGGCCGACCTGTGGCTCGAGGTCGTGGGGGCCAGGGCGGCGGCCCGCAACGCCGCCGCCGCGCTGGCGGACACGGCCTCCGCGGGACCGCTCGGCGACGACGCCGCGGTGGCCGTCGCGGTGGCGCAGGCCCATTGCGGAGCGGTGGCGGTGCACGCCGCCGAGGAGTGCGTGCAGCTCCACGGCGGTATCGGGATGACCTGGGAGCACCCGGCGCATCTCTACCTCAAGCGGGCCAAGGCCGACCAGATCGTACTGGGCACGCCGGGTGATCACCGCGAGGCGCTGGCCGGCCCGGCGGACCTCCCCGCGCCCGTCTGAGCTGTGTTTCCGGTGCTCAGGGTCGCAGCGAGTTGAGCAGGAGGTCGGCGAAGTGGCGGCCGACCTCCTGGCCGGTCAGCGGGCCGTCGGGGTGATACCAGGTGCCGAGGTGGTGGACCGAGCCGAAGAAGAAGTCGACCACCATCTCGGCGGGGATGTCGTCGCGGAAGACGCCGGCGCGCTGCCCCTCGACGACGAGGTCGCGGAACCGCTCGTGGTAGCGCCGCCGCTCGGCCCGCACGCTCTTGTACGTCTCCGGCGCGAGCTGGTGCATCGACCTGAAGAAGATCTTGGAGTCGTCCAGGTTGTCGACCGTGGTCACCACCACGTCGGTCGCCGCCGCGTGCAGCCGCTCGGCCACCGGGCCCTCCGCGTCGGCGAACCGGTTGAGGCGCTCCATCTGCAGGCGCAGCACCCGGGCGTAGATCTCGTGGAGCAGGTCGTCCTTGGAGTCGAAGTAGTGGTACATGGCGCCCTTGGTGACGCCGGCCGCCGCGACGATCTCCTGCACCGACGTGCTCTCGAAACCCCGCCCGGCGAACAGCCGGGTGGCCTCGGCGAGCAGGCGCTGCCGCACCGGCTCCTCCAGGGACCCGTTCGCGGGGCGCTCCCCGTTCGCGCGATCCCCCGTTACGCGGCGGGCCATGCCGACCTCCTTCGTCTCTCGGCTCAAGCATACCGACTGGTCGGTCAAGCGTCGGCACTGGCGTAATTGCGCTACTTCCCTCACCTTAGGAGGGTTGGGATTCCCGCTCGGGTATCCCGGAGAAAGCCGCATGCCTAGTGTGGGGGGTTCGCGTGCCGAATGGGTCTATTTACGTCCCGAAGGACGAGAAGTTCACCGGTGCCTCGCCGCAGAACCTGTACGAGACGTTCTGGTTCGCCGGACGCAAGAACCGGATCCGGGTGCGGGCCGCGATCACCTTCGCGGGGTTCGTCGTCGGCAACCTGGTGGGCCCGCGGCTCGGGCTGAACATGTTCGCCGCCGGCCTCGGGCTGGCCGCCCTCGCGGGCGGCACGGACCTGTTCATCGCCTGGCGCCTGCACGAGCGTACGGCGGTGTGGCGGGGCAAGCGCCGCGGCGAGGTGCGCACCGGGCGGTTGCTGCGTCTCGGGCTGCGCCGGCACGGCTACCGGGTGATGGACGGCCGGGCCGTGCCCGGCGAGGCGTCGATCGACCACCTCGTCATCGGGCCGGGCGGTCTGTGGATCGTGGACAACGAGGCGTGGTCGCCCGACACCCTGATCGCGCGGTACGGCGAGCGCCTGTTCTTCGACGAGAAGTTCGGCACCTCGGTCGCCAAGGGCCTCATCTCCGCCGCCGGTTCGATGGCCGCGCTGCTGACCAAGGAGACCGGCATCGAGGTCTCCATCGCCCCCGTGCTCGCCGTGCACGGCGGGAAGATCAAGGCCAGGGGCGGCACGCTGCACGGAGAGGGGCTGACCGTCGCCTACCCGGGCAGGGTGGCCCGCTGGATCCGCACCCACGGTTCCGCCGAGTTCACCGAGGAGCAGATCGAACTGCTGGCCCGTACGGCGGCCCGCATCCTGCGCCGCATGAGCTGAGCACGCCGACGCGGGCCGGAATCGATTCGGGCGAAGGGTCTCGATTCAGGCCAGGATTCAGGCCAGTGTCTCGACGAACGCGGCGAGCTGCACGACGTTGCGGCACTCGTGCATGGGAACGACCGAGCCGTACGACGTGGCGAGCGAGTCCCCGGTGTCCCACTGGGCCCGGGGCTCGGGGTTGAGCCAGTAGGCGTGCCTGGCCTGCCCGGCCAGCCGCTTCAGCGTGCCCAGCGCCGGGACCTGATAGTTGGACCTGGCGTCGCCCAGGATCAGCAGCGACGTCCGGGGGCCCACGGCGTCCGGGAAGCGTTCGGCGAAGCGCTCGAAGACGTGGCCGTAGTCGGTGCGGCCGAACCTGACGATGTCGGCCTCCTCCGTCAGGCGGGCGATGGCGTCCAGCACGTCCGCACCCGGGGCGAACAGGTCCGTGATCTCGTCAACCGTGTCCACGAACGCGAACGCCCGCACCTTGGTGAACTGCTCCCGGAGCGCGAACGTCAGCAACAGCGTGAAGTGCGAGAACGTGGAGACCGAGTCGCTGGCGTCGCACAACACGACCAGCTCGGGGCGGTGGGGGCGGGGCGGGCGCATGTGGGTGGTGAGCGGCACCCCGCCCGTGGACAGCGAGGCCCGCACGGTGCGCCGGAAGTCGAGCCGCCCGCGCCGCCCCCGCTTCTGCCTGATCGACAGCCGGGTGGCCAGGCGGCGGGCGAGGGGATAGACCTCCCGGCGCAGCCGGGCCAGCTCCTCCTTGGTCGCGCGCAGGAAGTCGACCTGGTCGATCGGCGGCCGGACCGCCGACCTGGCGATCTTCTCGATGCCCGACTCCTCGGCGATCCTTCGGCGTACGTCGGAGGCGACCGCCTCCGTGAACGCCTCGACGGTCCGGGAGATGTGCCGCCTGGCGACCTTCTCCGGCAGGCCGCCGCGCTCGTCGAGCATGGCGTTCAGCATCCGGGCCACCAGCGTCTCGGGCGACAGTGCGCGCAGCACCGGGAAGGAGAACCACGACTGCCTGCCGGGCGCGGCCTGGACCTGCCCGAACCGCCCCACCATCGCCCGGGCGAACTCCCGGAACGCGGGATCGGCCGGATCGCCCATCAGCAGCTCCGCCAGCCGCTCGCGCAGCTCGGGCAGCTCGGCGTCCTCGGCGACGGCGGTGCCTTCGGCGCCGCTGATCACCGGCGGGAACCACAGGTCGAAGAGCAGGTCGAACCCCGGCCGGTGCGCGGGCCGCTTCACCAGGGTCGCGGCGTACGCCTCACGCAGCGTCTCCCGCTCGGCCAGGTCGATGACCATGAGCGCGTGTGCCGCGTCCAGCCCCTCGGCCGGGGAGACCGGCAGCCCGGCCTCCCGCAGGGCGTGGACGAACCCCACGTGCCGGTCCACGAGGGACGCCTGAGTCGTCATGACCGCGACGGCAGGCCGAGCTCCTTGGCGGCCCGCACCTGGTCGGAGTTGTGCTTGAGCACCACACCCAGCGTCTCGCCGATCAGCGCCTCGT
Organism: Microbispora sp. H10830; assembly: GCF_014161375.1. NCBI lineage: Bacteria > Bacillati > Actinomycetota > Actinomycetes > Streptosporangiales > Streptosporangiaceae > Microbispora > Microbispora sp. H10830. Next base: position 63,208 of record NZ_JABBWX010000005.1, on the reverse strand, counting down.
CCAGCTCCGTACGGCCCAGCGCGATCAGGGTGTGCGCCCAGTCGACGGTCTCCGCGATCGACGGCGACTTCTTCAGCTCCAGCGCCCGGAGCGTGGCCACCGTACGGGCGAGCCGGTCGGCGATGCTCGCGGGCAGCCCGGGCACCTGCGTGAGCATGATGTCGCGCTCCCGCTCCGGCGTGGGGTAGTCGAGGTGGAGATAGAGGCAGCGGCGCTTGAGCGCCTCCGACAGCTCGCGGGTCGCGTTCGAGGTCAGCACGACGTAGGGCCGGCGCGCGGCGGTGATCGTGCCCAGCTCGGGGATCGTGATCTGGTAGTCGGACAGGATCTCCAGCAGCAGCCCCTCGACCTCGACGTCGGCCTTGTCGGTCTCGTCGATGAGCAGCACGGTGGGCTTCTCGCTCCTGATGGCCTTCAGGAGGGGGCGCTCCAGCAGGAACTCCTCGGAGAAGATGTCGTCCCAGGCGCCGTCGTCGGCCTGGATGCGCAGCAGTTGCTTCTTGTAGTTCCACTCGTACAGCGCCCGCGCCTCGTCCAGGCCCTCGTAGCACTGCAGGCGGATGAGCCGCGCGCCGGTGGCCTCCGCCACGGCCTTGGCGAGCTGGGTCTTGCCCACTCCCGCCGGTCCCTCGGCCAGCAGCGGCTTGCCCAGCGCCCCGGCCAGGAACACCGATGTCGCGATGCCGTCGTCGGCAAGGTAGTCGACGGCCGCCAGCCGCTCCCGGACCTCGTCACGCGAGGCGAACCACATGTGCGCTCCCAACCGCTGATACCGAATGTTGTTCTACTCTAGCCCGATTTCGACTGATCTGATTTGGACTGCTCTGGGGTGTGCGATAGCCTCTAAGGGCTTTGCGCCGCTAGCTCAGTTGGTTAGAGCAGCTGACTCTTAATCAGCGGGTCCGGGGTTCGAGTCCCTGGCGGCGCACCCTGTCGAAAGCCCAGGTCGGTATATCCGACCTGGGCTTTCGTTATTCACTGATCGTCTCGGCGGCGCGGGTTCGGCGTCGGCCGAAAGTGCTACTCAAACGGCGCCGACCGCACCTTCGGCCGATACCGCGCCAGGCCCGGGCCCCGCAGGATCGAGCCATGCCATACGAAGATCCGCATGCTGCGCCGAGAGCCGAGGCCCCCACCAGGCATGACAAGGGTCGTCCGGCTCTGCCCGACCGTCGTCACAGCCGTGGAAAGCCGGCGCTCCGGACTCCGATCCTGCGGGCCGGCCTGGCCGCGGTCGCAGGACTGCTCACCCTGACGGTTCCCGCCTCCTGGACGCCGGCGTCCGCCTCTTCCGGACACACCTCCGCCGGCTCTTCGGTCACTTCGAGCAGCACACCGTATCTGCCCGAGCCGACCGGTCCCCATCCGGTCGGCACAACGTCCCTGCGTCTGAACGACACCTCGCGCCCTGACCCCTGGGTCCCCCAGGCCAAGTCGAGGGAGCTCATGGTCTCCCTCTGGTATCCGGCGAGGTCCCGGAACGGACGGCGTGCGCCCTACGTGACGCCCAAGGAGTCGGAGCTCATCCTGAAGGGCAAAGGGGTGACGGGCGTGCCGTTCGACGTGCTGAGCAGAACGCGGACCCACGCGTTCAGCGGCGCCGAACCGGCGGGACGTGGACACACGCTGCCCCTTGTCGTGCTCTCTCCCGGCTTCACCGACCCCCGAAGCTCGCTCACCGCCCTGGCCGAGGAACTGGCGAGCAGAGGCTACGTGGTGGCCGGCATCGACCACACGTACGAGACCTTCGCCACCACATTCCCCGACGGGCGGCTGGCCACCTGCGCCGCGTGCGAACTCGAAGGCGTCGACGACTTCGGTGAGAAAGCGGTGGAGAACCGGGCGGTCGACGTCTCCTTCGTGATCGATCAGCTGACCGGTCCGCACGCCAAGTGGAAGGGCGCTTCGCTGATCGACGTGTCCAGGATCGCGATGGCGGGCACGTCCCTCGGAGGCGCGAGCGTCGCCGAGACGATGCTGAAGGACCGCCGGGTACGCGCCGGAATCAACATGGACGGCCTCATGTTCGCCCCGATCCCCGCGAGCGGGGTGGCGCGCCCGTTCCTGTTCCTGGGCCAGCCGTTGCACAGCCCGGGCGGCACGGACGCCACATGGGACCGCGACTGGGAACACCTGACCGGATGGAAGCGCTGGCTCGTGGTGGCCGGAGCGGTACATCCGTCCTTCAGCGACTACGACCTGCTGGCCCAGCAGATCGGGGTCGACCTCGGCAGTGAGCTCGCCGGAAGCCGCTCCGTGGACATCACCCGCAGGTACGTCCTGGCCTTCTTCGACCTGCACCTGGGCGGTAGGCCACAGCCCCTGCTGGACAGGCCCTCGGCGCGCTACCCCGAGGTCGGGTTCTGCTCGCCGGAAACGAAGACCTGCACATAGAGAGGAGGACTGTTGATCAGCGGGTCCGGGGTTCGAGTCCCTGGCGGCGCACCACGTCAGGAAGCCCAGGCCGTTCGGCCTGGACCTTCCGCGCTACCCGGGTGGCGTGCAGGGACGCGAGCAGCCGGATTCGTTCGTCGTCGGCGGTGCCTGGCTCGGCCGTGTAGACGAGCAGGACAGGACCGGGATTGCCGGGCAGGGGATAGACGTCCCAGTCGAGGGTGAGGTCACCGACCTGAGGGTGCCGGAACAGCTTCGTCCCGTGGACCGTCTCACGCACCTCGTGCCGGGCCCAGAGCCGGCGGAAGTCCGCGCTGCGGATGCTCAGCTCGCCGATGATCGTCGTGGCGCGCGGGTGGGTCGGGTCGGTGGCGACGGCGGCCCGCAGCATGCCGATGTACTGCAGGGCGGTGGTCTCCCAGTCGGGGCAGCGCCCACGGGTCCCGGGATCCTCGAACAGTGCCATGAGCATGTTCCGCCGCCCCGGCGGCAGGGTTTCCGGATCGCCGAGCAGCGCCTCGGCGAGCGTGTTCCACGCGAGCACGTCGAGGTGCCGGCCGAGCACGACCGCGGGAGTGCTCATGACGTGCAGCAGGCGCCGGGTGCTGTCCGGCACGCGTTCGGGGGCCCGGCGGGTGCGGACGGCCGCCGGCCGCCGTGCCGCCCGGGCGAGGGTGAACAGGTGCCGGCGTTCCTCGTCGCCGAGGTCAAGCGCGGAGGCGATGGCGTCGAGCACCTCGTCGGAGGGCCGCACCTCACGGCCCTGCTCCATGCGCTGGTAGTAATCGGTGCTCAGCCCGGCCAGCAGCGCGACCTCCTCGCGCCGCAGGCCGGCCACCTTGCGCCGGGGCCCCGGCTCAAGGCCGACGTCCTGCGGGCGCAACCGGCCGCGCCGGGCACGCAGGAAGTCACCGAGTTCACGGGCGTACGGGTGATAGACGGCCATGACGACAGTCTGCCGGTGCTGTCCACGTCGAAGGTAGGTCTGGTGTTCCCAGGCAGACGCGTACGACCGAATTCCGGAGACCGCGACCTAGCGTCGTCGCCATGAGCGAATGGAACGCCAGCCACATCCCCGACCAGCACGGCCGGATCGCCGTCGTCACCGGCGCGAACTCGGGACTCGGCCTGGTCACCGCGACCGAACTCGCCCGGCACGGCGCGCACGTCGTGATGGCCGTACGCAACACCGTCGCCGCGGAGCGGGAGGCCGAGGCGATCCGGCGCTCCGCGCCACGGGCCGAGATCGAGGTGCGTGAGCTCGACCTGGCCTCGCTCGCGTCGGTGCACGCGTTCGCGAAGGATCTGACCGCCGGCTTCCCGGCGATCGATCTGCTGGTCAACAACGCCGGCGTGGTCCTCCTCGGCCCCGCCCGCACGACGGCCGACGGGTTCGAGCTTCAGCTCGGCACCAACATGCTGGGCCACTTCGCCCTCACCGGCCTGCTGCTCGACACCCTCGGCCGGGCGGACGCCGCACGGGTGGTCAGCCTCAGCTCGATCACCCACAAGAACGCCCACCTCGACTTCGATGACCTGATGTCGCGGCGCGACTTCAACGCCAGCCGGGCGTACGGCCGCTCCAAGCTCGCCACCACCGTCTTCGGCCTCGAACTCGACCGCCGCCTGCGCGCCGCGGGCTCACCGGTCGTCAGCGTCGTCGCCCACCCCGGGCTGTCGAGGAGCAATCTCACCCCCCGGGCCTGGGAGCACCGCGGCCGGATCGGGCAGATCTTCGCCCGAGGCGGGCTGCTGGTGACGCAGCCGGCCGAGCGGGGGGCCCTGCCCCAGCTCTTCGCCGCGACCGCGCCCGGCGTGCGCGGCGGTCAGTTCTTCGGACCGTCCGGCTTCCTTGAGATGCGCGGCCGGGTCGTGGAGGTCCGCCCCAGCGCGGAGGCGGCCGACCCCGACGTCGGGCGGCGCCTGTGGACCGCCGCCGAGGCGCTGACCGGCATCACCTACCTCTGACCCCGGCCCGGCCGGGAAGCCGCCGGGTCGAGGATCGATCGCTTCCTTCGCAGGTCACCGCAATTCTGGCGGTCGGTCGGGTCGAGAAACCGGAATCCGGCAATCGACATAAGCGGCCTGGCTAGGCTCGGCACCACTTGAAGAGGGGGTCTTCCAGCGGTGCGTGAGCTGTACGGCTTCGAGATCGAGCCAGAGGTTCGAGAGTGGCTCGGCAATCTCAGCGACAGTGACTTCAAGCGGGTCGACGAGGTGGCCGGTCTGCTTGCGGAGAAGGGCACGGAGCTCGGCGGGCCTTGGTCGGATCACCTGGAGGGTCCTGTCTGGGAACTGCGCGTTCGTCTTCGGGATGTTGCGGCACGGGTAACGTACTGGTGTACTTCGCGAAGGACCATCGTGTTGCTCACTGTCTTCTACAAGACGAGACAGCATGATCAGCGGCAGATCGAGCGGGCGGTCCGGGCGCAGAAGGTGTGCGAACGCGATCACCAGGAACCGGTGTCCGAGACCTATGAGAGGCAGGTGTGATGGTCGGCTACCACACCCGCTGGGTGCGACCGGAGGCGCCGGCTGACGATCCGGAGCGCATCGCCATCCGCGAGGCGCTGGCATTCGGCAAGGCCCTGTACGACAGGCGCACCGCCCTCGGCCTGAGCGTGGCGCAACTGGCCGAACGTGCCGGGATGACCGAGGACGACATCGAGTGCATCGAGGAGGGCGGTACGGCGCCGACGGTGCCGCTACTCCGGCTTCTGGCCGCCGCTCTCGACGCCGACGTCCGCCTGACCCCCGGCCATGACGTGGGGTCCCTCTGGTTCGAGGCGCACGCCGCCTAGTAGTGCTGTGACCGGCCGACCGCCTTACGGGTCGAGGGCGTGGATCTGGCCGAACTCGCCGTCGTAGCCGGGGATTTTGGTCACTTCGCCGTTGCGCAGGCGGCCGATCGCCTCGGCGAGACGCGGTGAGCAGCCGGCGATGTCGCCGAGGGGGAGGTCGCCGAGTATCGCGAGCTCGGGCCCGAGCGCGGTCACGAGCCTGTCGGTCTCGGCGCTCACCTTCTTGCTCTTCGGGCCCACCCCCAGGGTCTCGGCCACGAGATCCGGGAGCGGGACGAGGTTGCGGAAGCCCGCCGCACCGCCCGGACTCCTGCCCGCCGGGCGGTCCGCGAGGTCCTCGACCCTGCTCAGCACGCCGACCGTGAGCTTCCTGCCGCACACCGGGCAGAGGCCGCCGAGCTTGCGCGTCTCCTCAGGGTCGAGCCGCACGCCGCACTTGCGGTGGCCGTCGACGTGGTACTTGCCCGCCTCGGGGAAGAACTCGGTCGTGCCGCACACGCCGGCGCCGGTGCGCAGGGCCCGCTCGATCGCGAAGTAGTCCAGGTCGGTCTCGAAGACGGTGGTCTCGCGGCCGACGATGGGCGGCGAGTGGGCGTCCGAGTAGCTGACCAGCCGATATCCGTCGAGGCCGGAGACCTGCCACATCATGGCGGGGTCGGCGGACAGCCCGGTCTCCAGCGCGAAGACGTGCTCGGTGAGGTCGCCGAAGCACTCCTCGATGCTGTCGAATCCCGATTTCGAGCCGAGCACGCCGAACCACGGCGTCCAGACGTGCGCCGGCACCAGGTAGGCGCCCTCGCCGCAGGCCAGGACGGCCTCCAGCAGGTCGCGGGAGCTCATGCGTACGGTGGGCCGGCCGTCCACGCCGAGGTCGGCGATCTTGGCGAGGCCGCGGTCGAACTCCTCGACCTGGTCGAATCCGGGCAGGTAGACGAGGTGGTGGATCTTCCGGGAGCGGCCGCCCTGGGAGTAGACGGTGGAGATCTCCACCGACAGCATGTACCGCACGGGGGCGTCGGCCACGCTGCCCGGCAGTGTCGCCGCGACCTCGCGGTCGAGGTCGTCGCGCAGCCGGAACAGTCCCGGCTCGGCCGGCACGAGAGCCGTACGCAGCCGGTCCAGCCAGGCCGGGTGGGTGAAGTCGCCCGTGCCCATGAGCGTGACGCCCTTGCGCCGGGCCCACCAGGTCAGCTGCTCCAGGTCGCTGTTCTTGCTGCACGCGTAGGCGTACCTGGAGTGCATGTGCAGGTCGGCGTGGAAACGCACGGTGACCTCTCCCGTCGGCTTGACCCTGGATCTACCAGGTTGCCGGCCAGAACAGGTCCAAACGCCCGCCGCGCGGCGACCGGCGCCTACGGTTCGGCGACGCGGTCCAGCAGCGCCTTCTTCGCCGAGCTGAACTCCGCGTCGGTCAGCACCCCGCTCCGGTGCGGCTCGCCCAAACGGTGCACCCCCCAGGACAGGCAGCGCGGGTCCTCCTCCGGCCGGCCGGACGGCCCCTCGCCACGCACGTGGAAACGCAGGCTCGCGTAGGCCAGGCCGGACTGCGGCTTGCTCGGACGCGGCGCCGGGACGGAAATCCCGGCGCCGCGTCACCGGACGGTCAGGGGATCAGTAGAGCTTGATCTCCGGCACCGGCAGCCGCACCTGCTTCGGGCCGTGCCAGTCCTTGTGGCCCTTCGGCAGGTTGATCAGCGCGCCGACCAGGTCCAGCGGGAGCGAGACGCTGCTCTTCCTCAGATCGACGGTGACGTTCGCGCCGGTGGCCTGCTCACGGCTGTAGGTGGAGTCGGTCCCGGCGATCACCAGGCCGATCCTGTGGCCCTTCTTGAACGTGTACTCCTGCGGCAGGGTCTTCCACGTGACCTGTGCGTACGTCCCGGGGGTCAGCGGCGACGGCTCGGTGAGGGAGCCGCGGTTCTGCGCGTCGATCCAGCCGCGGGCCACGACCTCCAGGGGCCTGGTGGCCAGGTTGGCGGCGACCTTCTTGTAGCAGGCGTCGTCGGAGGCGGTGCTGTCGCCGTGGCAGTCCTCCTCGGCGAGGGTGGTGATGCCCTGGCCGAGACGCCAGTCGATCCGGGTGTCCTCGCCGAAGTCGACCAGGAGCGCGGTCAGGTTCGAGGTCGGCTTGTCGAGCGAGATCCGCAGGTCCACCTCGGGTGTGCCGGACATGCGCAGGTTCATCGGCAGCTCGCCGGTGGTGAAGGCCACCCTGCCCGGCGTCGCCGTGCCGACGTCGGCGACCATCGCGTCCTCGGACTGGCGGGTGTCGGTGAAGGCGGCCGTCTCACCCTTCCTGGCGGGGAGCAGGCCGAGCGAACCGTCGGCGGCCGGGCGGAGGGGGATCTTACGGGCGAGCGGCGCGGGCCAGTCGCGCTGCGTGATCCACTCGGCCGGTCCGACCTGCACGTCGGCGCGCGGCTCCCGCATGATCCCGTTGTCCACGCCGAGCAGCCAGTGGTCGAACCAACGGTGCAGCGTGTCGACCCACAGGTCGCGGCGCCCCTCGAAGTCGAAGGGGTCCACGTGCTGATACCGACCGATCCAGATCTTGCGCGGCACGTTCCGGTCGGCGAGGGCCTGCCACCACACCGAGAAGTTGTCGGGCTTGACGTTCAGGTCGTTGACCGTGTGCACGACGAAGACGCTGGCGTGCACCTTCGACGCGTCGCCGAGCGACCCGGCGACGTAGTCGCGCTCGGCCCAGAAGCCGTTGTAGTTCCCCGTGGCGTCGTCGGCGTCGGCGTCCAGTTGAGCCCGCTTCGCCGCGCACTTGGCGGGCGGGTCGGTGTCGATCACCCGGGACAGGTACGACATGTAGTTGTAGTTGTAGATGACTCCGTTGGAGCGCTGGTACTTGTACCAGGAGCTGATGGCGGAGATCGGGACGATCGTCTCCAGGCCCTGCACCCCGGTCGCCGCGACCGCGTTGGCCAGCGTTCCGTCATACGACTTGCCGATCATGCCGGCCTTGCCGGTGCTCCAGTCGGCCACCGCGGGGGAGCCGTCGTCGTGGTAGGCGGGGGCGCGGCCGTTCAGCCAGTCGACGACCGCCTTGCCGCCCAGCACGTCCGCCTTGCCGCTCACGTCCGGGCAGCCGTCGGACTTCGTTGTGCCGACCATGTCGACGTTGAGGACGGCGTACCCGCGCGGCACGAAGTAGTTGTCGTAGAACAGCGGGAACTTGGCGGGCTCGCCCGCCGCGTCGTACACCTTGCGCTCGGACTCGTTGCCGCGGCCGGAGTTGTCGTAGTAGGGGCTCTCGTCGATGATCGTCGGAACCTTGAGCGCGGGCCCCGACTCCCTGGGCCTGATGATGTCGACCCTGACCCGGTCGAGGCGGCCGTCGGAGTCGCTGTCGACGCTCGACTCGACGTAGACGTGCTCGCGAACGGCGTCGGCGTAGGAGAAGACCGGTTGGGTGCGTCCCTGGTCGACGGTGATGGCCGGGCCGGTGGCCGCGTGGGCAGGAACCGCGCCGATCGCGGTCACGGCGACCGCGGCCATGGCTGCTCGTAACAGCACGGAGAGCCTCCAGAGGGGGGGTGAGGAATTCCCCGCAAATCTCCATGCGTGCCTGTATGCCGACAAGATCCCTTTATGTGATCGACATCACCTTGGTCCTGCTGTGTGACAGAGGTGGTTCCCGAGGGCCGGAAAACGCCGTGAACCCTTGACTGCTCCCCGGCGAGCTTCAGCGTGGAGGCGGCCCGGCGCCTGACAGGGCGGCTGCGCGACCCGGTGCCGGGACCGCCCGCCACCCTGTTCATGGACGTCACCCTGATCGAGCGGGAGTCCGTCGCTCGATCAGGTCCCGGGGCTGACGAACACCGGCGTGCCGGAAACGGCCACGCGCAGCCGCCGGTCGCGGACCTCGACGGCGAGCGGCTCGCCGAACGCGTCCACGGCCGTCGCGCTGGAGGCGGGCCAGGGCCAGGAGACGGGGACGGGCGGCTGGTCCTCCCCGTCGGCCGTGTCGTCGGCCGTGTCGCGCCGGTCCCACAGCACGAGTAGCGGCCCTCGTCCGGCACGCTCGACCTCGAACGCGTACAGGCCGGGCGGGTCGGCGGACTGGACGCGGGTCACCCGGCGGGCCCCCGCGAGCTGCGCGGCGAGCAGGGCGAAGGTGTCCGCCGCCGGATGCCGGACGGCGAGTTCGCCCTCCCGGTAGCCGAGCATGGCGAGCTTGCCGAACATCAGATGCATGATCTGCAGCGGGTCGGCCGGTCCGGGGACCTCGGGCGCGAGGTTCCAGTAGAGAGTGCGGCGGACCCCGGCGGCGAGCGCCTGCAGGGTGCACGCGACGAGCCGGCGGCAGTTGATCCGGTGTCGTCTGGCCTCGAGCTCGGGCGGGCACCCCTCCATGAACATCCGCAGCCTGGGCGGCAGCTGCGGCATCCGCGCGTACAACGCGGCCATGGCCCGTCGCTCGGGGGTGTCCTGCCGCGCCCTGGCGGCCAGTTCTCTCGTGCTTTGCACGGCCGGCTGACCCGTGCTCTGCGCCTGCGCGTCTCCGGTGAAGGCCTCGGCGAACACCTCGTACATGACGGCCTGGGCGTCGGGGAACTCGAACGGCACGGGCGCGCCGTACTCGCCCACCACCACCGGCCTGAGACAGCCGTGCGCCCGCATCAGCTCCCGCACGGCCTCGATGTGGGCGGGGACCGCGGCGGTGTCGCCGTACAGGTGCACGTCGAACAGGTCGAAGGCGTCTCGGCCGCCGGACAGCACCTGCGCGAAGAAGCGCCACGGCTCGCTTCCCGCCTCGCTGCCGAGCACGTCGTATCCGCACCCGCCGAGCACCACGGCGGCCGCGGGGTCGGCCTCCTTGACCGCGGCGTACATGACCCTCAGCTGCGCGGCGTACTCGTCGGCGGTCCCCGCCCACAGCAGGTCGGTGTTGCTCGGCTCGTTGTCGCACTGCCAGTAGTGCACCCGCCCGGCGCAGCGGCGCACCACCCGGCGTACGAACTCGGCGTAGGCGTTCAGGTCGTGCGCGGGGGAGGGCGGCAGGAAGTCGGTCGGTGTCCGGGTGGCCCACGGGGAGCTGGAGCACAGCGTGATCCACACCTCCTCGTCGCCGTCGAGCTGGCCGAGTAACGCGTCGACCACGTCCCAGCGGTAGCGGCCCGGCTCGGGCTCGACCTGGCTCCAGTACACGTACGCCCGCACGATCCCGGCCCCCAGCGATCGGGCCTGGGGGACGAACGTGCCGGGCGGGCCGAACAGGCCGTAGCTGACGCCCCTCACGATGCCCAGCCGGATCCCCTGCGGTTCGTACGCGTCGGTCGCCTGCGTCATCAGTACCTCCGACCCTGGAAAGTTTATGTCGTATACATGAGCTTATAGCGTAAACTTGTACCGTGGGCGAGGGAGAGACGAACGCGTTCCCGCTGATCTGGACGCAGCAGCCGCCGCGCCGGCGCGGGCTGGACCGGGAGAAGATCACGGCGGCGGCGATCCGCGTGGCCGACGAGGCCGGACTCGACGGCCTGACGATGAAAGCGGTCGCCGCCCGCCTCGGGCCGTACTCGCCGATGGCGCTCTATCGGCACGTGCACAGCAAGGAGGGCCTGTTCGACCTGATGCTCGACGCGGCCACGGCCGAGATCCCGCTCCCCCGGGAGCCCGGTGACGACTGGCGCGGCGATCTGCGTACGCTCGCCCTGGAAACCCGGCGGATGACATCGCGGCACCCCTGGTTCGCCGTGCTGGTCCACGCCCGCCCTCCGGCCGGCCCGCACATGATGCGCCGACTGGAGTTCATGCTCACCGTCCTCGTACGGCGGGGGGCGACCGTCGGCGACGCCATGACCTATGCGGTGCTGATCGATCGGCACGTTCTCGGCAGCGCCCTGCAGGAGAGCGAGGAGGCTCGTCTGGAGCGGCGCCACGGCCTGGACGACGACGCCCGGCTGTACGCCGCCATCGCGACGCTCCGCGAACTGGCCGCCGCCGACGGCGGCCTGCCCCACCTCACGGAATGGCTCACCCATCCGGCCGGTCCCACGCCGGAGGAACGCTTCGTGATCGGGCTCGACTTCGTCCTCGACGGGATCGCCGCCCGGTTGGCCTGATCGCGGCTACCGCCGGGTGGTGCTCTCCCACTCCAGTTCGCCCTTGACGACCTTCGGCCGCCAGCCGCGGATCGGCCTGCCGGTCTCCAGCGACCTCGTGGTCGCCTTCAGCAGCGCCAGGTAGGACGGCCACACCACGTCGCCCTCCAGCGTGAGCCCCTCCTCGTTGAAGAACTCGCCGGTCTTGCCCGTACGGGTGTCGACGAAGAGGTTTCCGCCGTCGATGGCGTAGGCGAAGGGGATGAGGTGGCCGCTCCACCAGTAGCCGAGCGAGTCGCCGCCGATGTCGCACAGCATCTTCCACTCGGAGTGGATGTGCTTGGCGGGCATCAGCTCGTAGAAGGGCGCGGGGCCGAACCCCAGCGAGCCGGCGCCGTCGTGCCGCAGCAGCGAGGCGCGCAGGTCGTCGGGGAAGCGCAGCCCCATCGCCGCCTCCGACCTGGCGATGTCCAGGGGGCGGGCCGGTGGCCGGAGCCGCTTGAACGTGACGGGGGCCTTTCGCGCCAGCCACCGCTCGACACGCCGCCACACCGCGTTCACCTCGGCGATGGCACGCGGCCCCGGCATACGCACCCGCGGCGTACGGCGGGGCGGCAGGCACCCGCCGGCCCGCAGCTCCCCGGCCGTCGGCTTCTCCGGGGTCGGCTCCACGGTGGGCGTGGGGCTGGGGGACGGCCGGGGGCCGCCGGCGCAGCCCGGCCGCACGGGGGCCGGGTCCTCGGCCCAGCGCAGCTCGCAGCCCGCCGTGACGACCGGATACCAGTCGCGCAGCGCCGCACCCCGTTCCAGCGCGCCGGCCAGCGCCTCCAGCATCGCGACATGCGACGGCCAGCCCATCGGGCCGTCGTACTCCAGTCTCTTCTCCGACGCGGCCTCGCCCACACGCCCCGTACGCGGCTCGACGAACAGCTCCCGGCCGCGGCCGTCGCTCCCGATGGCCAGGAAGCTGCCGTGCCACCGCCCGTCCTCGGGGTCGGCCGCGTCCAGGTCACCCTCCATCACCAGGTCCTGGCAGTTGCCCCAGTTGAAGGAGTCGATTTCGAACAGACCGAGCAGGCCGTACGACGGGGGGAGCTGGAACCCTTCTCCCAGGTTGCCGTCGGCGCCGTCATGGCGCAGGTAGGAGGCGTACAGGTCGTCGGGCAGGCGGCGGCCGTGATTGGCCTCCCACCCGGCGAGGGCCTGCGGGCCGGCGCCGAACTCGAGCTTCCGCAGCGTGGCCGAGGCGTGCGCGCCCAGCCAGCGTTCGATCCGGTCCCACGCCTGGTTCACCCGGGCGGCGATCGCCGGATCGGGCGTACGCGGGACGTACGTGGGCTCGTCGCCCACGAAGACCGGTTCCTGCGGCTCCTCGCTTCCCGTCGCGGTCCCGTCGTCTTCCCACCGGATCGGCGGGCAGCCGATGGCCTTCGCCTCCTCGGCGGTGAGCGCGTTGGCCTTCATCTCGGCCTCGAACTCGGGATCGTCGCAGGACAGCGACACGGTGTCGCCCATGGACATGGAGGAGCACATCACCGTCTCCTCCATGAGGTCCGGCTCGCCCGCGAGCCCTGCCATCAGGAGCGCGGCCACGAGCGCCGGTCGTACGACACGCGCCCACCGGGGTCCGATCACCCGCGCACCTTATCGATCTTGCACTATGGACCGCAGGCCGTTCGCAGATGCCAGGTGAGGACGCGCGCGGTCCGCTCACCCCGCGCTCCCAGGCGGGACACGGCGCGTACGGCCTCCGCCCGCACACGGCGCCGCCGGAACAGGGCCGTCCACAGGTCTCACAGCACGTACTGATGACCCGGCGCGGCCCTGGCGACGAGCGTCTCGACGGTTTCGACCACATCATCACGATCCACGCCATGGAGGTCCCCGCCGGCCGGGCTCGAACCGGCGCCCACCCGGGCCCGAGCCGGGCGCTCTACCGCTGAGCTACGACGAGGCCGCTCCATCGTGTGGGCACCGCCGGCCGGGCTCGAACCGGCGCCCACCCGGATGAAGAGCCGGGCGTTCTACCTCTGAACTACGGCGGGCCGGGTTCCAGTCTGCTCGACCGTTCCCGGCCGCGCCACGGATTAATCCGTCTCCACGGCGGAGGGCAGGTCACCGATCACGACGCCGCTCTGAAGCCCGTGCAGGGCCTCCGGAGCCAGGTCGGGCCTGAGGGGCCCGCCGCTGAACACTCCGGCGCGGCGCAGCAGGGCCGCCCACACCGGATCGGCGACGGCGACCCCGTGCACCAGCTCGGGGGTGGGCCGGAACACCGCGACACGGTGCTTGGGCGCGGGCGCGGTCCAGCCTGACTTCTCCGGGTCGAGCCCCGCCGTACGGCAGGCCGCCTCGACATCCGCACGGGTGCAGGACGCCGTGCCGTCCAGCACCTCCCAGGGCGGCGGCAGCGCGGCCCACACCCGGGTGCCGGGATCGACGTCGCCACCGGTCGAGCGGTGCCAGGCCGCCAGGTCCGCGGCCATCAGCCGCATCGCCTTGCCCGGGCAGGACGCGTCCAGCAACTCCAGAGCGTTCAGCGAGGCGAGGCACGCGAGCCACCCGGCACGGGCCGCGTTGTAAGCGCCCGCCAAAGAGTTCCACGTGCTGGAGTCGTCGCCGAGCCGGACGACCATCGTCGCCCGGTCAGTGGCCGGCCGCCAGCGCAGGCCCAGGAGCCGGGCACTGTGCCGCATCACCGCGGACCACTGACCGAGCAGCCGTCCCCGCTCCCCGTCGGTGAGACGGTCCAGCACGTCGGGTGTGGACCGGACCTGCGCGATCATCCACCAGTCCGAATCGTCTCCGCACCGGCGGAGCAGGACCTCCGCGATCTCGTCGAAGGGATTGTCCCGCCCCGAGAGGCTGAACTCGCGGCGCAGCTTGCGGCGCGCGGTGTAGTACGCGACGAAGCAGGCTGCGTCCGGGTCCGCGACGAACCTCTCCAGAGGAATGTCCGCGCCGAAGCCGGTGACACCGATCAGCAGCAGCCGCCGCTTGTCCCGCTCGACCTCGAGTGTGCCCGCCTTCGCGGCGATGCGGCGCAGCATGCGGAACCGGCGGTTGTACTGCCGCTTCGACAGGTCCATCCCGGCGGCCTCCCGGGCCTCGCGGTTGAGCCGGTCGGCCAGGAAGTCGGTCCGGCCGGGCGTCCATGCGATGGAGCGCCCGACCGTGCTCGCGTACGCCAGCAGGGACTCGGGGTCGTCGGGGTCCGCCTCCGCCGGACCGCCGAACAGCCGGGCCGCCGTCGCCACCTGACGCGCTCCGCCGACCGGCCGCGCGTAGTCGCTCGACATCGAGGTGAACCACGCGGAGCCGCGCGAGGAGTGCCGCGCGGCACGGCCCAGCACGAGGCGCTCGCGGCCCGACAGCCGTCCGTCCAGTGCCTGGAGGACCAGTTCGGCGACGTCCTCCGGCCGGTAGCGGCGGTCCAGCGAGCCGTGCAGCTCGACGAGCGCCTCCCGGCGGGCGCGCTCGAAACCCTTGCGGTGCTTCATGCCCGCCATGATGTCCGCCGTGCACGCCAGGAATCGATCGGTTATCCGGCCGCCCGCGAAAAGCCGTTGGGCGTACGGGCCGGGACGGGGGAGACTTCGGCGTATGGAGACCATCTCGGCGGCGCGGCTCACGCTGTGGCCGCTGACCGTGCAGGACGCGGACGAGATGGCGGAGGTGCTGGCGGGGGAGGAGTTGTACGCCTTCATCGGCGGAGCCGCGCCCACCCTGCCGGAACTACGCGCCCGGTACGCCGCGCTCGAAACCCGCTGCTCTCCGGACGGGCGGCAGGAGTGGCTCAACTGGATCATCCGCCGCGACACCGACGGGCGGGCGGTCGGCTACGTCCAGGCGACGGTGGAGGACGAGGGGCGGCGGGCCGAGGTCGCGTGGGTCGTGGGAACCGCGTGGCAGGGCCGCGGGTACGCCTCGGAGGCCGCGGCGGCCCTGGCCGGTTGGCTGCGTGCGCGCGGTGTCGCCCGCATCGAGGCCCACATCCATCCCGATCACCAGGCGTCCATGACGGTGGCCGGCCGGATCGGCCTTCTGCCCACCGATCGTTTTGAGGACGGCGAGCGCCTGTGGGCCTGGGACCGACCGGCCTGAGACCCGTGGTGGCGGGGTGAGATGACAAACGCGACCCCTGATGATCATTGGAGGGCGTCTCCGGGGAAGCCGTGGCACGGGTGAACCTCGCAGCGCATCATCCCGGCTCGAACGCAGGGGTCCCCGGCCATGATCTCCGCGGCTTCTTCGGCCGGCACGGTCATGATCGCGACGCCGGCCACGGTGTCGGAGGCGACCGGGCACAGGATCGCGATCACCCCCTCGGCGCGCAGCGATACCATGCGTCGCTGGTGTTCGAGTTCGATTGCGTCCGCGCCGTCCACGGTCCGCTCCGGCCCCCACTGAAGGAGCGCCAGGCTGTAGGGCTTCGCGGTCGCGGCCAGGGCCCGAATCTGTTCGTCGGTGACGGTCGTGCTCATGATGTCTCCTCACTTCTCGATGCGCTCGGCCAGCGAGACGATGATTCCTTCGGGCCCGCGGACGTAGGCCATCCGCCACACGCCTTCGTATTCGCCGATGCCTCCCACCAGGCCGTAGCCGTCGGCTGCGGCGTGGTCGACGGCGGCTTGGAGGTCGTGCACCTCGAAGGCGACGTTGCGCAGGCCCAGCTCGTTGGCCGGCGCGGCAGGCGAACCCGGGAGGTGGTCCGGCCGCGTGAAGCTCGAGAGCTCCAGCGTCGTACCTCCGCCGGGCGCTCGCAGCATGACGATCTCGGTGCGGGCGCCGGTCATGCCGATCACCGTGTCCAGGAACTCGCCTTCGACGGCCATCTTCCGATCGGCCTCCAGACCGAGGCTGACGAAGAACGCCGTCACAGCATCGAGGTCGGCGACGGTGATGCCGACGTGGTCGAAGCGCCTTATGAATGTCATCGGATCCCTTCCGAGGTTTCTTTAAGAGACGCTGGAAAAGGTAGCACCCGAGGTTCCGTAAGGGAACCCCACTTGCTGGATTGCTGCCATGCAGCGAGCGCGGTTCGGGGAGATGGCGGTGTGGGCCAGGGTGCGCCGCTTCGACCACATCCAGGCTGAGGTGCTCCCCTGAGAGGGCGGACCGTCGTAGAGAAAGAAAGCGGGCAGAAGGTCGAGATCGTCCAGCCGGACGAGGGCTAGCGAGCCGGGTTCGGGCTGATTTGATGGGTCTTCGGCGTTCCTCGGGGAGGCGGCATGGAGACGGCGGAGTGGTACCGGTACTTCGCGGAGCGGGAGGTCAGAGGGCACAGCCCCGCCTACGAGGCACTCGCTCTCGGGATCGCCGCCGACGCCGGGCTGCTCGAACTGATCGACGGCCTGCCGGAGCCGAAGCGGCAGCCGAACCTGCTGCTGGCCGCCGTACGCTTCCTCGGCGGGCCGTACGACGAGTTCGGCCGCTTCCGGGAGTGGACCGTGAGCCACTGGGCCGAGGTGCGGGAGACGATGCTCGCCCGGCGGACGCAGACCAACGAGGCGGGCCGGTGCGCGAGCCTGCTGCCGGTGCTGGCGACGCTGCCGCAGCCGCTGGCCCTGGTGGAGGTGGGCGCCTCGGCGGGGCTGTGCCTCTACCCGGACCGCTACCGCTACCGGTACGACGACGGGCCCGAGATCGGCCCGGCCGAAAGCCCGGTCCTGCTCACCTGCCGGACGAACGGGAAGGTGCCGGTGCCGCAGCGCCTCCCCGAGGTCGTGTGGCGGGCCGGGCTGGACCTCGATCCCATCGACGTACGCGACGACGAGGCGGTGCGCTGGCTGGAGTGCCTCGTCTGGCCGGAACAGCGGGACCGGCTCGCGCGGCTGCGCGGGGCCGTGCGGATGGCGAGGCGGGACCCGCCGCGTCTGGTGCGCGGGGACGCCGCGGCGGCTCTGCCCGATCTCGTCGCCGCCGCGCCCGCCGGGGCGACGGTCGTCGTCTTCCACAGCGCGGTCATGCCCTACCTCGACGCCGAGGCACGGGACCGCTTCGTGGCGCTCGTACGTAACCTGCCGGTGCGGTGGATCTCCAACGAGGGCTCGCCCCGGCTGCCCTCCCTGCTTCCGAAGCTGACGGCCGACCTGCCGGAAAGGCGGCTGGCGTTCCTGCCCGCGCTCGACGGGGAGCCGCTCGCGATGGCCGGGCCGCACGGCGAGTGGCTGGACTGGCTCGCCTGAGCAGCATCACCAGGTGAGCCACAGCTCCTCCGGGCCCCTGTGGATGAGCGTGGGGGCCATGACGACCGGCCGGTCGGCCGCGAGCCGCAGCCCGGGCAGCCGCCGGGTCAGGATCTCCAGCGTGATCCGCACCTGTTCGCGGGCGAGCTGCGCCCCCGGGCAGGAGTGCACGCCGTGCCCGAAGGCGAGATGGCGCCGGGCGCGCCGGGTGACGTCGAAGTCGCCGGGCCGGTCGTGCCTGGCCTCGTCTCTGTTGGCGGAGCCGTACGCGACCAGCACGGTGGCGCCTTCGGGCAGGTCGGTGCCGGCGAGCGTCACAGGCCGGGTGGTGACGCGGCGGAACGCCTGGACGGGGGCGTCGTGCCGGGCGGCCTCCTCGACCGCGTCGGGGATCAGTTCGGGCCGGGCGCACAGCAGCTCCCACTGCTCCGGTCGCCGCAGCAGATGCAGCACCGCGGTGCAGATCAGAGCCGTCGTGGTCAGGTGGCCGGCGATCAGCAGGTTCTGCAGGTTCGACACCAGCTCCGCCCGCTGCTCCCGCGTCAGCGGCCCGGTGCCCGGCGCGAGCGCCTGGACCATCTCGGTGCACAGGTCGTCGCGGGGGTCCTCCCGGCGGCTTCGCGCGTACTCGTCGAGCAGATGCTGCAGGGCGACGACCTCGCGGGCCGCGGCGATCCGCCCCTCCTCCCCGACCGGGAGGAAGAACAGCTCCTCGGCGCGATAGCCGGCCTCCACCGCCAGGGGCACGTGCTCGGGGTCGAGGCCCAGCAGGCGCCCGATCACCTCCCCGGGCAGCCTCCTGGCGTACGCGCCGGCCAGCTCGATCCGGCCCGCCGGAGCGAAGGCGTCCACGAGCGACTCGGCGCGTTCCCGGATGAACGGCACGACCGAGGCGATCCGGGCGGGCGACAGCCCCCGGACGAGCGGGGCCCGGTAGCGCTGGTGCGCCGCCCCGTCGGAGGTGACCACGACGGGCGCGCCGCCGACGCCCTTGCCGAGTTCGGCGAGCACGGACGGCTCGGGGACGAAGTCTCCACGCAGGGCGTTGGCCGAGGAGAAGACCTCCGGACCGCGCAGCACCTCGCGCACGTCGGCGTCCCTGGAGACCAGCCAGGCGTTCATCTCGGGGAGGAAGGTCAGCCCGGGGGTCTCACGGGCCTTCGCGTAGACGGGGTAGGGGTCGCGAAGCAGCGCGTCGGTCATGCGGGCCTCCCGTGATCGGAATCCGGTACCTCCCGTCATACTGATCGGCTCCGGCCGGTAGGTGAACGGTTCTCCGCGGATACTTACGTCATGACCGTCTACAACCAGATCGGCAGGACCTACAGCGCCGCCCGCAGACCCGACCCGAGGCTGGCCGCCCGGATCACCGCCGCGCTCGGGGACGCCGCGACGGTCGTCAACGTGGGGGCGGGCACGGGGTCGTACGAACCCCCGGCGACCCTGCTCGCGGTCGAGCCCAGCACGGTGATGATCGCCCAGCGGCCCCCGGGGTCGGCCCCCGTGGCGCGCGCCCGGGCCGAGGCCCTTCCCCTCGCCGACGGCGTGGCCGACGCCGCGATGGCGATCCTGACGGTGCACCACTGGACGGACCTCGCGGCCGGGATCGCCGAGTTGCGCAGGGTCGCCCGGCGCCGCGTGGTGATCCTCACCTGGGACCAGGAACTCACCCGTGACTACTGGTTCCTCAGGGAGTACCTGCCCGAGGGCGCGGCGCTGGACGACGCACGCGCCGTCCCGATCGCCGATCTCGTCCGGCTGCTCGGCGGCGCGCGGGTCGAGCCCGTCCCCATTCCGCACGACTGCACCGACGGGTTCGGCGCCGCCTACTGGCGCAGGCCCGCGGGCTACCTCGATCCCGTGGCCCAGGCGGGCATGTCCGTGCTCGCCCAGCTCGATCAGGCGGTCGTACGGCCGGCCCTGGACCGGCTCGCGGCCGACCTGGAGTCGGGGCGCTGGCACGAGCGCCACCGCGACCTGCTCGACCTGGAGGAGTACGACGCCGGATATCGGCTTCTCGTGGCCGATCTGTGAGCCGATCTGTGAGCCGGGGCGTGGGATCCGCACCGCGGGGGGTAAGGACAGACCGGAAGGAGAAGGCATGCCTGACCCTGCGGAGACGGAGCGGCTGCGCCAGGTCGTGGACGAGGTGTTCCACGACCGCCTCCGCGTGACGCGCCGCGACCTCTACTCCGCCGCCGCCGCGGACATTCACGTGCCGGCCGAGACCCTCGCCCTCCTGAACGAGATCCCCGAGGGCTCCTACAGCCGGCGGGAGATGCTGGAGGCCATCGAGGGGGCCGTACGGGACCGGGACGAGGCGGAGCGGGAGGCGCGGCCACCGGAGCGGATCACCGCGCTGGAGGACACACCCGAGTTCGAGCACGCCATCGCCGACGACACCACGTTGAACGCGCTGATCCAGGAGTCCTCCGGCCCTCCGCCGGACGCGCCGCGGTTCCGGGAGCCCGGCGAGTGAGACAACCGGCGCACGAGAAGGAGGAGGGGTGACGCGATGCGATCCGGCCCGGTGACGATGCGGGTGCGACGCTACCTGCCCGACGGCAATCCGTTACGGCGCGGAACCGACCGCGTCGAGTCCGCGGCCGTCCTGGCCTTCCTGATCCTGGCCGTGCTGAGCCTGGTCGCGGCGTTCGCCGTGGGCGCCGCCGTGTATCGCGGCGGCGTGGCCGAGGAGCATTCCGGGCGCTGGGTGACGGCCACCGTCACGCGGGACGCGCCGGCGGCCACCTGGGTCGCGGTGGAGGGCACCGCCGCGCGGCTGCGCACGGGAGTCGCCTGGACGGCCGCCGACGGCCGTACGGTGACCGGGCAGGCGCCGGTTCCCTCAGCGGCCAGGGCCGGCACGCCCGTGCGGATCTGGCTGGACCGCGACGGCAGGCCGGGCGACGGCCCGCGGAGCCGCATCGACACGGTCGCGGACGGCGTCGCGTCCGGAACGGCCGCGGCGGCGCTGTCGCTGACGGCCCTGCTGGCGTGCCTCGCCCTCATGCGCCGCCGTCTCGATCATCGCAGGTACGCCGCCTGGGACGCCGGATGGCTCGCGATGAACCGGCGGCGCAAGCCCGAGGACGCGTGAGCAGACCCTAGGAGGCGCGTCGTGCTGACAGTCACCGACCACGCCGTTCAGGCGATCCGCGATCTGATGGTGGGGGAGTACCTCCCCGATGAGGCGGGCCTGCGCATCGCGGCCAAGCCGGGCGAGCCCGCCTCGCTGGAGCTCTCGCTGGTGAGCGCGCCCTTCTCGGGCGACGAGGTGATCAAGAGAGCGGACGTGCGCGTCTTCCTCGACGCAGAGGTCGCCCAGGCCGTCGGCGGCAAGACGCTGGACGCCGAAACCGGTCCGGGCGGCCGCCCGACCTTCCGCCTGAGCTGAGACCTACTGGTCGCCCTCGTCCTCCTCGTCGCCGGGCGGCAGGCCGGTGCCCGCCACCGTGTCGGCGAGCTGGTCGTCGTCGAGCCGTCCGGTCGGCGGCTGCCCGAACGTTCCTCCTCCGGAGGCCCCGCCGCCCGACACGCCGGTCCCGCCGACGATGCCGGCGGCGTCCTGGTCCGCCTTCTCCACCGACCCCTGCCGGGTGGCCCGGATGCCGGGCGTCCGGTTCTTGAACCGCGGGTCGTCCTGCGCGTTGGTCGCCAGCTCCTCGGCGAGCTGCTTCGGGTTCGTCTTCTTCTCGTCCATACGGGCCGCCGTACCCGGCGGCCCGTAGGCCATTCATCCGTCAGAGCACCTCAGAGCTCGGCCGGGACCCGCTGCGCCGGAACGCTCGCCTCCTGGCGGCTGCGCAGCGCCTCCAGGCCGACCAGGTCGTCCGCCTCGGCGTCCGGGGTCTCCTGGTCGAACCTCGCCAGGGCCGGGTGACGCAGGGCCAGCGTGATCGTGAGCGCGATGGCCAGGCCGCACACGACGTACAGCAGGCCGATGCCGCGGCCCTCGCCGACCCCGATCACCGTGCCGACCGTGTCGGCCAGCGGGCCGTCCGGCCGCATCAGCGGCTCGAAGACCAGCCCCACCAGCCAGGCCTGTACGGCCAGGCCGACCGGCTGGGTCGACAGCGCGAGCATCCGGTTGATCGCGATGACCCGGGCGTGGTAGCGCTGGGGCACCTTCGAGTGGATGATCGTCAGCCAGATGCCGTCGCTGATCGTCATCATCAGCGACATACCGAAGGCGCCGACCGTGATGAGGACGAGCGACGGGCGCAGACCGGCGATCGCGCAGAAGATCCCGAGCACGCCGGCGGCCGACAGCATGCCGAACATCCGGCGGTCGCGCGGGCCGCCCCACAGCGTGATGATCACGCCGCCGCAGACCGCCCCGATCCCGGCGAGCAGCGCCACCCGCCCGGTGTCGGCCAGCTCGCCGACCGACAGCACCAGCGGCGAGATCATGATGAACCCGGTGAACAGGAAGAAGTTCACGATGAACATCGTGAAGGCCATGGCCCGCAGGCCCCGCCGCCGCAGCAGGTAGCGGAAGCCGTTGCGGATCTCGGCGGAGACCGTCTCCCTGCGCCGCCAGGCCATCGTGGCCGGGAAGCGCACGAGCAGGGTCACGGCGAACGCGATCGCGTAGCAGATCACGTTGGCGGTCAGGATGCCCTCGATGCCGATCAACGCCAGCACGGCGACGGAGAACAGCGGGACCATGAGCTGGGCCACGGCGTTGCCGAGCTGGACGACGCCGCCGACATGATGCAGGTAGTGCTTGGGCGCGAGCTGCGGACCCGCCGACTGCCAGGCCACCCGTTGGAGGGTCACCGATATCGACAGCACCACCAGCAGGCCGTACAGCAGGGGCATGCTCAACACGTCGCCCGCCATCAGCGCGAGCAGCGCGGCCTGCACGGCCAGCGACATGCCGTCGGCCGCCAGCATCGCCCGTTTGCGGTCGTACCGGTCGACGAGCGCGCCGATCAGCGGCGCGAGGACGAGCCCCGGCACCAGCCCGATGATGGCGAACAGCCCGAACTGCACCAGCGAACCGCTCTTCAGGTACGCCCAGATCGGCACGGCGAACTCGGTCATCACGGCGCCGATCATGGAGACGATCTGACCGGTCGCCACCGTGAAGAACCGGCCGAGGCTGGGCTGCGGCCCGGCGACGTCGGCCCGCCGGTCGGCGGACAGCGCCTGCCGCCACCACGTCGCCGGGTCGTCGGGCGGGCGCGGATGCCACTCCCCGGGACTCTCCACGGCGGTGTGGGTGGTCGTGACGATCGCGGCCAGTTCCTCGGTGCGGTATCGGAGGAAGTAGTGGCCGGCCTCGGCCATCACGACCAGCGCCGTGGTCTCGGAGACGCAGTGCCAGTCGCGGTAGCGCTCCTGGTAGAAGTCGGTCAGCGCGTCGCGGTCGCCGACGATCGAGATCACCGGGGCGCGCAGCTGCGGGCTCTGCTGCTCCACGAGTTCGCTGAAGTAGTCCTCGCCGGCCCGCGCGTCCACCCGCATCGTGCGGATGATGTGGTCGACCTGCTCGGGGTCGAGGTCCTGCAGGTCGGCGCCCATCGCGCGGAGCCAGTTGGCGTGCGCGTTGGCGTTGTCCAGCGCCTTGCTGCGGAAGATGCGGCCGAGCAGGCCGTTCAGGCCCTTGGTGGGGGTGGCGAACGGGAAGCTGCCGCCCACGTAGACGGCCTCGACGTGCCGCCCGGCCGCCTCCAGCCGCCGCGCGATCTCGGCGGTCAGCGCGCTGCCGACACAGTGGCCGTACAGCGCGACCGGGCCGTGCACGCGGTCGAGCACCTCGTCGCAGACCCGCTGCGCCGCCTCGTGGAACGGGATCGTGCTCTCCTCGACCCCGAGCTCGTGGCCCGGCAGGGCGACCGCGAACAGCGAGTGCCCGGCCGGCAGCGCGTCGGCCAGCGGCTGGTAGATCATCGCGCTGGCCCCGCCGTACGGAATGCAGACCAGGGACAGCGTGGGCGCCTTGACCGGCCGGGTGAGCTCGACCAGCAGGCCGCGGGGGCCGTCCTCGGTCTCCTCCGGCGCCTGCCGGGCGGCGTCGATCAGCGCGGCCAGCTCCCGCACCGTGCGGTTGGCGATCGCGTCGAGCACGGTCACCTGGTAGCCGTCGGCGGGCAGCGCCTGGCGCAGCTTGGCGACCATGCGGATGAGCAGCAGCGAGTGGCCGCCGAGCGCGTTGAAGTCGTTGTCGATCGAGACGGCCTCGATGCCGAGGACCTCACGCCAGACTCCGGCCACCACGATCTCGGTCTCGGTCGTCGGCTCGGCCAGGTCCTCGCCCACCCGGACCACCGGATCGGGCAGCGCCTTGCGGTCCACCTTGCCGTTGGCGTTGAGCGGGATGGTCTCCAGCGGCACGAACACCGACGGGATCATGTATTCCGGCAGCCGCGCCGCGCAGTGCTCTGCCAGCTCGGATAACTCCGGACCTGTGGGGACGTAGTAGGCGACGAGCCGTTTGTCCTCGGGCGTGAACGCGTGCACGGTGACGACCGCGTCGCGCACGCCCGGGTGATCGAGGACGGCCGCCCGCACCTCGTCCAGCTCGATGCGGTAGCCGCGGATCTTCACCTGGTCGTCGAACCGGCCGAGGAAGGCCACGTTCCCGTCGCGGGTCCAGGCCACCCGGTCGCCGGTGCGGTACATCCGCCCGCCCTCGTTCCCGGAGACAGGGTGGAAGGGGTCGGGGAGGAACCGCTCCTCGGTGAGGTCCGGCCGGTTCATGTAGCCGCGGGTCACGCCCACGCCGCCGACGTACAGCTCGCCCGGCACGCCGACCGGCTGCAGCCGCCGGTTGGCGTCCAGGACGTACATCCGCATGTTGGGCAGCGGACGCCCGATCGGGACGACCTCCACGAGCTGGGCGTCCCGCACCGGATAGATACACGTGCCGACAGAGGCCTCGGTGGGGCCGTACTCGTTGATCAGCCGGCCCGGGCCGAGCATCTCCAGCCAGCGGTTGGCCATCGAGCCGGGCAGCGCCTCGCCCGCCACGACGATCTTCCCGGCGAGCGCCGCGGCCTGCCGGGCGTCGATCTGGTGACCGAGCACCTCCAGGTGGCCGGGGGTGCACTTGATGAAGCCGTACGGCCCGCCCGCCACCAGCAGCGCGCCCAGCTCGCCCATGTCGAAGTCCTGGGCCAGCACGGTGACCCGCTGTCCCACGACGAGCGGCGCCCACAGGTTGGGCACCACGAGGTCGAACGCCACCGAGCCGAACAGCGGCGCGCCGCCGTCGCCCTGGGACGCCAGGTCCTCGACGGCCCACCACACGTGGTTCACCAGCCCGCGGTGGGTGACCTGCACACCCTTCGGCTTGCCGGTGGACCCCGACGTGAAGATCACATAGGCCAGCCGGTCGATGTCGTACGGCACGCCGGCCGGGTCGCGCGGCTGCTCGTCGAGCAGGCCGCCGTCCACGTCCACGACGTCGACGCGGACGCCGTCGAAGAGATGCGCGTAGCCCGCCGAGGTCAGGACCAGCGGGGTCGCGGCGATCGACAGCATGTCGCGGACGCGCTGTGCGGGGAACTTGGGATCCATCGGCAGGTAGGCCGCGCCCGCCTTCCACACGCCCAGCAGACAGGCGATGAGGTCCGGGCTCCGGTCGAGCAGCACGCCCACCGTGTCCTCCGGGCCGATGCCCCGCTCGCGCAGCAGGTGGGCGACCTGGTTGGCGCGGGCGTGCAGCTCGGCGTACGTGGTCGTACGGCCCTCGAAGGAGGCCGCGACCGCGTCGGAGCCCGCGTGGCGCTCCAGCAGCTCGGGCAGGGCCACGTCCGGATACGGCCGGGCCGAGTCGTTCCAAGTGCCCAGCACCACATCGCGCTCGGCGTCGGTGAGCAGCTCCAGGCCGGCCAGCGGGGTGTCCGGGGCGGCGGCGATCCGCTCGGCCAGCGCCCGGTAGTGCCCGGCCATCCGGGCGACGGCGTCCGCGTCGAACCGGTCCTTCTGGTAGGTCAGATAGAGCTCGGGGTCGCCGGTGCCGTTCAGGTGCACGAGCAGCGCGAGGTCGTAGGTGAAGTCGTCGACCTCGTGCTCCCAGACCGACGCCTCCAGTCCGGGCCAGCGCCCGCGCTGGTCACGGAAGACGCGCAGCGAGAAGCCGACGGTCGACAGCGAGAAGTTGCGGGCGTCCCGGTCGCTCAGCGCCCCGGCCAGTTCCGAGAACGGCAGGTGGTTTTCGAGCGCCTCGCCGAGCCTGCGCCGCACCCCGGCCGCCGCCTCCCGGAACGAGGGGTCGCCCGACAGGTCGGCGCGCAGCGGCAGGGCGTTGACGAAGCAGCCCAGCACGGGCTCCAGCTCCACCCGGCGCCGGCCGCCGTCCACCGTGGCGATCGTCAGGTCGCCCTGCCCGGTGTAGCGCGCCAGCAGCATCGAGAAGACCGTGAGCAGGGCCACGAACGGGGTGGTTCCGGGGCCGCCGGCCTCCCGCAGCGCCCGCAGGACCTCGTCCGGCAGCGTGAACAGGTGGCAGTCGCTCCGGTTGCCCTCGGTGGCGGCATGACCGTCCCGCGCGATGGGAAGCTCCACCGCGCTCGCGCCGTCGAGCCGGTCGCGCCAGTAGGCGAGCCGCCGCTCGCGCCGCTCGCCGGTCAGCTCACGCCGCGACCAGGCCGCGTAGTCGGCGTACTGGAGCGGGGGCGTGGCCACCTCGGCGGGACGGCCCTCGTGGGCGGCCGCGTACACGCTGGTCAGCTCGTCCACGATGATGCCGACCGACCACCCGTCGCACGCGATGTGGTGGCAGACGAACATCAGCACGTGGTCCTCGTCGGCCAGCCGGACCAGCGTCGTGCGGTGGACCGGCCCGGTCTCCAGGTCGAAGCGTTCGACGGCGGCCCTGCACGTGATCTCCCGGGCCCGGCCCTCCCGCTCGGCCTCCGGCAGGTCCCGCAGGTCGACGACGTCGAGCGGCGCCGGCCCGGGGTCGAGGACGATCTGGCGGGGCTCGTGCCCGTCGCCCTCGTAGACCGTACGCAGGATCTCGTGGCGTTCGACCAGGCTGTCCAGGGCGACGGTCAGCGCCCGGGTGTCGAGCGGGCCGGTGAGCCGCAGGCCGATCGTGGCGTTCGGCGCCGGAGCGCCCTCGGCGAAGCGGGCGCCGAGCCACATCTGGGTCTGCTCGTAGGAGCAGGGGGCGGGTCCCTCGCCGCGCGGGGTGATCGCGTCCGCGGCGGCGGCCCTGGCGGCTCTGGCGGCGAGGAGCCGGCGCAGGGCCTCCTGCCTGCGTGGGGAAAGCGACGCTATTAGATGCTCGTTGTCAGTCGTCGGCGATATCGTCACCGAGCGTTCTCCTCTCTGCGCAAATTATGCGCAGGACCAGCTGACCACGCAGAAAAGTGGTTGAACCAGAAAACGCTTGATCGTCGATTTCGCAGGATCTCGCCGCGTATCTCGCCGCGTTTCGAGCCGAGATGCGTGGGAGCGCTCCCACGAAGTGATTATTTCACGATACGGGATGCACAGTGGGTAACGCAAGCCTCACTTCGACCTGCTATCCGGTGCGAAGAGTATTGGGAAATCGACCTTCCGTCATCGATTGCGGGCGACAGAACATGAGTGGTCGTCGGCATTGCCGATGGACACAGGCGAATGTCGGATAATTTGACTGACGCCGTCGAGTGAACCGGATGAAACATGTTTCTTGCGCGTGACCCGATTCGGGTTCTATGTTGGCCGCCGGAATCTCTTTTCCGCAGGGACGCCGCCTATTCGAGGGCCCGCCTGCCTCCTTAATTCGACTTTTCCCCGTGCTCGGCCGCGGCCGGATCCCGCGCACAAGGAGGACGCATGGACGACTTCTGGAAGCCCCTGGAAATAACCCCGGACGGCACCGCCGCCACGCCCGAGGGGCTGGTGGAACGGCTGCGCGGATTGAACGTGGGCGACCTGCTGGTCCGCGAGAAGGCGCTCGTCTTCCGGGGGTTCGGCGTCACGCCCGAGACCCTCGAGCCCGTGATGGACATGCTGCTGCCCAACCGGCTGGCGTACGTCCACGGCAACTCGCCCCGCACCAAGGTGGGCGGCAACGTCTACACCTCGACCGAGTACCCGCCCGAGTACACGATCTCCATGCACAACGAGCTGTCGTACTCCGCCACCTGGCCCTCGCGGCTGCTGTTCTACTGCGAGAAGGCGGCCGAGACCGGCGGGGCCACCCCCGTCGTGGACGGCGTGCGCTGGCTGGAGTCGCTCGACGACGAGGTCAGGGAGGCCTTCGCCAAGGGCGTGCGCTACACCCAGAACCTGCACGCCGGCCGGGGGCTCGGCAAGAGCTGGCAGGAGACGTTCGAGACCGAGGACCGCGACGAGGTGGCCGGATTCCTCGACCGCATCGGCGCGGACTGGCAGTGGCGGCCCGACGGCGGCGTGCGGATCTCCCAGATCAGGCCCGCCACCACCCGGCACCCGGTGACCGGCGCCGAGGTGTGGTTCAACCAGGCCGACCAGTGGCACCCCGCCTCGCTCGGCGACGAGGCCGCCGCCATGCTCGCCGAACTCATGCCGCCGGAGGAGCTGCCGCAGTCGGTGACGTTCCCCGACGGCGCCCCGATCCCCGGCGAGTACGTGATCCAGGTGCGTGACCGGGGGCTGGACAACGCGGTGGACGTCGACTGGCGGAAGGGCGACCTGCTGCTGATCGACAACGTGCTGGTCGGGCACGGCCGCAGGCCCTTCACCGGCTCCCGCCGCATCCTCGTCGCCATGTCCGACTGATCGCGCTCTCGAAAGGGAAAACGCAGTGAACAAGATCGGACTTGGGGTCGCCGCGACCTTCACCGCCGAGCCGCTCGGGGACGCCCTGCGGTTCTGGCTCACCGAACTCGGCGTCGAGGGGGAGGTCGCCTTCGCTCCGTACGACCAGGTCTTCCCCTCGCTCCTCGACTCGGGCAGCGTGCTCGGCCGGGCCGGCGCCGCCGTCGTGCTGGTCCGGGCGGAAGATCTGGTCGCCGGGGATCTGGTCGCCGGGGATTTGGCCGCCGAGCAGGACAGGCTCGACGAGGTGGAGGCCGTGGCCATCGACCTCGCCGCCGCGCTGCGAACCTCGGCACGCGCGTCCGGCACGCCTCACGTGCTCGTCGTCTGCCCTCCCTCGCCCGAGCACGGCTCGCCCGAGGCCCACGCGCGCCTCGCCTCCAGTCTGGCCCGGGCGTTCGAGGGCGACCGGGCCGTCTCCGTGCTCACGTCCGCCGAGCCGTACGAGCCCGCGCCGGAGGCCGTCCACGACGCCTTCGCCGACCGGACCGGCAACGTCCCCTACACCGACCGCTACTTCGCCGCGCTGGCCGCCGCGGCCGCCCGCCGCCTGCACGCCATGACCACCCCGCGTCCCAAGGTCGTCGCCGTGGACTGCGACGGCACGCTCTGGGACGGCGTGGTCGGCGAGGACGGCCCCGACGGCGTGGTCATCGGCCCGGAACGGATGGAGATCTGGCGGGAGCTGGCGCGTCAGGTCGCCGCGGGCAGGCTGCTGTGCCTGTGCAGCAAGAACGAGGAGAAGGACGTCCGCGAGGTGTTCGCCCGGCATCCGGAGCTGCCGGTCGGCCTGGACGACGTCGCCGCGATGCGCGTCGGGTGGGAGGCCAAGTCTCAGTCGCTGCGCTCGCTCGCCGCCGAGCTCGACCTCGGGCTCGACTCGTTCGTCTTCCTCGACGACAGCCCGGTCGAGTGCGCCGAGGTCCGGGCCGGCTGCCCCGAGGTGCTGACCCTCCGGCTCCCGGCAGGCGCCGCGGAGGCGGCGGCCTTCCTCCGGCACTGCTGGCCCCTCGACCTGACCGCGGTCACCGAGGCCGACCGCGAGCGCACCCGCCGCTATCAGGAGGAACGGCAGCGAGAGCAGGCCAGGGACGAGATGTCCCTCGCCGACTTCTTCGCCACGCTCGACCTGCGGGTGACCATCACCCCCGCCGGTCCCGAGCACGAGGCCCGGTCCGCTCAGCTCGCCGAGCGGACCAACCAGTTCAACCTCTCGGGGGCGCGTCGCCTGGACGGCGACGAAAGGTTCGTCGTGGACGTGCGCGACCGCTTCGGGGACTACGGCGTCGTCGGCCTCACCGACGTGCGTACGGAGGGGGACACGCTGCGCGCCGGTGCGTTCCTGCTCAGCTGCCGGGCGCTCGGGCGCGGGGTCGAGCACCGCATGCTCGCGCACCTGGGGGCGCTCGCGCGGGAGCGCGGGCTGGCCCGGGTGGCCCTGGCCTTCCGGGCGACCGAGCGCAACCAACCGGCCAGGGACTTCCTGGCCGCCCTGCCGGCGACGGTGGAGCCGTACGGCGAGGAGGCGGCCTGGTACGTCCTCGACGCGGGCGCCGCGGCGGCCGTCGTCCACGCGCCGGGCCCTGCTGAGGAGAGGGCAGCGGGGCCCGCCCGGACCACAGCACAGACCACCGGGACCACAGGGACCACCCGGATCGCGGAACCCGCCGCTCCCGCCGGCTGGGCGGCCGTCGAACGGATCGCGACCCGGCTGACCGGCGCCGACGCGATCCTCGACGCCATGCGAGCCGCCCGTCCCGTGGCGGAGGTGGCCGGAGCGAGCCCCGTCGAGGCGACCGTGATGCGGATGTGGGCCGAACTGCTCGACGTGGCGCCGGCCTCGGTGAGCGACGGCTTCTTCCAACTGGGCGGTCACTCGCTGCGGCTGGTGCAGTTCATGGCGCGGGTGCGTGCCGAGTTCGGCGTCGAGCTGCCCTTCGACACGCTCTACACCACCTCGTTCACCGTCGCCGAGGTCGCCAAGGCGATCGAGGAGCGGCAACTCGCCGACACCGACGACGAGGAGCTGGCCGGGCTGCTCGACGAGCTCGCGGGCCTGTCGGACGAGGAGATCGACGCCCTGCTCGACTCGGGGAACGGCTGATCCGCATGGCCACGATGCTGCTGAGCACCCACGGCACCAACGGCGACGTGCTCCCGTTCGTACGCATCGGGCGCGAGCTGGCGGAGCGCGGCCACGACGTCGTCGTGATGACGCACTCCTGGTTCGCCGACCGGATCGCGGCCGCGGGTCTCCGGCACCTGCCGATCGACACGGCGGAGGGCTACGACCGGCACCTGGACGACGCCCGGCGCTACATGCTCGATCCCCTGAAAGACCCCGACGGCGTGCTCGCGCTCTACCGGCGCAACGGCCTGTTCGAGCTGCTCGCCGACGAGGTCCGCATGATCGAGGCGCATTACCGGCCGGGGGAGACCGTGGTGGTCGCCCGGCACACCTCGGGCATCGCCGCGCTGATGGCCGCCGAGCGTCGCGGGGTGCCGGTGGCGCTGGTGTCCGTCACGCCCCACCAGTACGTCTCGTTGCCGGTGCTCGGGAACCTCTTCAGACGCGTGCTCGGGCAGGGGTACGACGACGTCTTCCAGGCGTTCGGCCTGCGGCCGGTCCGCGACTGGGTCGCCTACCTGACGAGCGCCAAGACCCAGCTCGCGCTGTGGCCGGAATGGTTCGACGCCGCGGGCCAGCCGGCGCCGGAGGGCGTCGTCCGCTGCGGGTTCGTGCTCGGCGACACGGCGGAGGGGCCGGTTCCCGACTGGGCCGAGCCGCCCGTGCTGATCACCGGCGGCACCGGGCAGGTGCTGCACGACCGGTTCTACGACGTGGCGGCGCGGGCGTGCCGGCGGATCGGGAGGAAGGCCCTGCTGGTGAACCGGCACCCGTCGTTCCAGCCCGAGTCGCTGCCCGACGGGGTGGAGTGGGTGCCCTCGGCGCCGTTCGCCACGGTCATGCCCCATGTCGCCGCGGTCGTCCACCACGGCGGGATCGGCACACTCGCCCGGGCGCTGTCGTCGGCGACCCCGCAGGTGCTCCTCGCGCACGGCGTCGACCGCCCGGACAACGCCGAGCGGCTGGAACGCGCCGGGGTGGCGACCTGGCTGCCCGTGTCGCACTGGACCGAGGACCGGACGGCCGGCCTGCTGGCCCGGGCCCTGGACTCCGCGGCCGACGGCGGATACCGGGAGCGGATCGCGCCGCTCGCGGCCGACGCCGCGTCGGAGGACTCCGTGCGGGTCGCGGCCGAGCACGCCGAGGCGCTCATCGGGACCGACGCGGTCATGACGCGGCCGGATCCGCGCGAGCGGCTGGCGCGTCTCACCCCGGAGCAGCGCACGCGCCTGGCCGCCATGGCGCGCGCCCGCCGGGGCGTGTGAAGGAGGGCCTCCCGGGTACGCCGAGGTGCCGTACACCGACGGAGGGGGATCCATGGGCGGCACGGTGGCGCCGATCTCGCGCTTCGACTACGACAAGGTGGCGATCGTCACCGGGGCCGACTCGGGGATCGGGCGGGCGACCGCGGTGATGCTCGCCGCGCACGGCTTCGACGTCGGCGTCACCTTTCACCGGGACGAGAAGGGCGCGAGGGAGACTGCGGAGCAGGTCGAGGTGCGGGGGCGCCGGGCCGCGGTGCGGCAGCACGACCTGACCGACCCGGTGGCCGCGGCGGCCGTGATCGACGAGCTCGCCGACGAGCTGGGCGGCCTCGGCGTGCTGGTGAACAACGCGGGCACCGGCACGGCCGAGCCGCTTCTGGAGATCGGCTACGACCGGTGGCGGTCGGTCCTCGCGGTCGACCTCGACGGGCCGTTCCTGTGTTCGCAGCGGGCCGCCCGCCGGATGATCGCGCGCGGCGCGGGCGGCCGGATCGTCAACGTGACCAGCGTCCACGAGGAGTACCCCCGCCTCGGGGCCGGGCCCTACTGCGCGGCCAAGGGCGGTCTGCGGATGCTCAGCCGCACACTCGCGATGGAGCTGGCCAGGCACGGCATCACGGTCAACACCGTGGCACCCGGGGAGATCGCGACTCCCATGACCGGGCAGGAGGACCAGCCGCCCCGGCCGGACACCCGGCCCGGCTATCCGCTGGGCCGTCCCGGCGACGCCCGCGAGGTGGCCGCGATGATCGCCTTCCTGGCCGGGCCGGCCGCGTCGTACGTCACCGGCGCGTCGCTGTTCGTGGACGGAGGGCTCGGCCTGATGGGCCCGCAGGCCGCCGGCGACATCGACAAGGACATCTGGGCGTCCGCCTGACCCGTCATCCGCCGGGGAGTGCGGCGGCCAGGCCGTCGAGCACCTGCCGCAGGCCGGACGCGAAAAGCCGCTCGTTCCGGTCGGCGCGGTGCGGCCCCTCGGCCTCCACCATGATCCGTATCAGCGTGGGATGGGCGCCCGAGGCGATGATCGCGTCGCCGTACGCGCCCTGGGCGGCCAGCCACGTCTTCGCGTCGTAACCCGCGGCCCGCTGCGCCACCTCGTACGCCACCGAGCCGTGCACGAAGATCTGGATCGTGCTCACGGCCGCCAGCATCGCGTCGGGGTCGAGACCGAGGCCGTCGACCGCGTGCAGCCACGCCTCCAGCCAGCGCAGACTGCCCGGGCCGAGACCGGGCCGGGCCGCCGCGGCGACCGGAAACCAGGGGCGGCGCAGCATGAGCGCGCGTGTCCGCTCGGCGAGCTCGCGCAGGTCCGCACGCCACTCCCCGGTGGGCTGCGGCGGCGCGTGCTCGTTCAGCACGGCGTCCACCATCAGGTCGATCAGGTCGTCCTTGCTCGACAGGTATCGGTAGAGCGAGGTCGTGCCGGTGCCCAGCTCCGCCGCGACCCTGCGCATGGACACGGCGTCGAGCCCCTCCGCGTCCGCCACCGCCACCGCGGCCCTCGCGATGTCGTCCCTGCTGTGCGCGGGACGGGGCCCACGAGCGGCCCGCGCGGGACGGTTCCAGATCGATTCCATTGCGAACAGTGTACGCAGTAGTCTACGGTCAACAACTGCGAACGCTGTTCCCGAGTTTTAGGGGTGATCATGGACGTCGACGTGGTGGTGGCGGGTGCGGGCCCGGTCGGGCTGATGCTCGCCTGCGAGCTGCGACTGGGCGGGGTATCGGTGCTGGTCCTGGAACGGGAGGCCGAGCCCGGGGCGGCGCACAAGGCGGGGGCGATGGGCGCGCGGTCGATCAACGCGCCGACCGCGGACGCCTTCCACCGGCGGGGGCTCCTGGAGGAGGTGCGGCGGGCCGCGCTGATGTGGTTCACTCCGGGCGCCCCTGATCCGGACGCCCCTGATTCGGACGCCTCTGGCCCGTTGCCGTTCGCCGGGCACTTCGCCGGACTGCCGGTCAGGGTCGACCGGCTGGACCCGGGCGATCCGGACCTCGCCGCCCACACGCTCGGCGGCGGTGCGATCAGCGTGCTCGACCTGGAGGCGATCCTGGAACGCCGCGCCCGTGCGCTCGGCGCCGAGATCCGGCGCGGGTGTCCGGTCACCGGCTTCGACGCCGGCGACGACGGGGTGACCGTCGCGACCCCGGCCGGGCGGATCCGGGCGGGTTGGCTGGCCGGGTGCGACGGCGGCCGGAGCACGGTCCGCAGGCTCGCCGCAATCGCGTTCCCGGGCACCGACCCGGAGTTCACCG
The DNA here is from genome assembly GCF_014161375.1 of Microbispora sp. H10830. Classification (NCBI taxonomy): domain Bacteria; kingdom Bacillati; phylum Actinomycetota; class Actinomycetes; order Streptosporangiales; family Streptosporangiaceae; genus Microbispora; species Microbispora sp. H10830. The sequence goes on along the minus strand of NZ_JABBWX010000005.1, from coordinate 29,374 downwards.
GCCGCCAGGCGATGGTCGAGATGACAGAGCCGGACCTGCTGCCGCTGAGCGGCTGGGTGCGCACCGGCCGGGGCTCGTACGCGCACGGCCCGGTGCCGGGGCGGCTCCACATCGTGGAGTACGGCCCTCCGCCCGCCGACAGGAACGCGCCGGTCACCACGGAGGAGATCGCCGGCTGCCTGCGCCGGGTCGCCGGGATCGATCCCGGCATCGTCTCGGTGAGCGCGGGCACCAGGTACACCGACGCCACCCGGCAGGCCGCCACCTACCGGGCGGGCCGGGTCCTGCTGGCGGGCGACGCCGCGCACATCCATTCGCCGGCCGGTGGACAGGGCCTCAACCTCGGCGTCGGCGATGCGATGAACCTCGGCTGGAAGCTCGCCGCGACCGTGCGCGGATGGGCGCCGGAGGGGCTGCTCGACACCTACACAGAAGAGCGTCATCCGGTCGGTGCATGGGTGCAGGGCTGGAGCGACGCGCAGACCGCGCTCGGCCGTCCCGACGCCCGCACCGCGGCGCTGCGGGCCGTGGTCGCCGATCTGCTCGACACCGTGCCCGGCGCGACATACGTGATGAAGCAGATCTCCGGTGTCGGGCGGCTGCGCGGCCGCGTGGCGCCCGATCTCGTGCTCGACGACGGCAGCCTCCTCGCCGGCCGCTGCCGCACCGCCCGCTTCCTGCTCGTCACGCGCGACCCGGGGCTCGCCGCGCGCGCCGAGGGCTTCGCCGGCCGTCTCGCCGTGCTCCCCGGCCCGGACATGCTCGTCCGGCCGGACGGGTACGTCGCCTGGGCGGGCGAGCCGCCCGCGGACCCGTTCACGCCGTGGCTCGGGCACAGAGGGCTTGGTGGCTGACGGGCCCTTGTCGCACGACCCGGGCGTGGGTGACGATGGCGCCTGAAGACGCGGAGAGTGAGGGCGCCGTGACCAATCCATGGCTCGCGCTTGAATCCGGGGCCGACGCGGCGGAGCGTACCGGTGAGCTGCGCCGCGCCCATGAGCGCTTCCTGTCGGCCGGGGCGATCGACGGACCGGTGCGTTCCCTGGTCGCCGACTCGTGGCGGCGATCGGCCCAGGCGGTCGATCCGGACGCGCTCGCGCCGCTGGAGCTCACCGACGCCGAGCTCGAGGAGTATCGCAGCGCGCACCCGCTGGCCAGGGTGCTGCCGCTGTTCCGCGATCTGCTGGGCGGCATCGCCGACGACGGGCGGCACCTGCTCGCGGTGTGCGACGCGGCCGGCCGGCTGCTGTGGGTCGAGGGACATCGCGGGGCGCGGGCGCGGGCCGAGCGGATGAACTTCGTCGCCGGGGCCCGGTGGGACGAGTCCCACGCGGGCACCAACGCCCCCTGCGTCGCGATCACGGTCGGCCATCCCGTGCAGATCTTCGCGGCCGAGCACTTCGCCGTACCGGTGCAGCCGTGGACCTGTGCCGCCGCGCCCATCCACGACCCGCACACCGGCCGCCTGCTCGGCGCGGTCGACGTCACCGGCGGCGACAACCTGGCCAGCCCGTACAGCCTGGCCCTCGTGCAGGCGGCGGCCCGCGCGGCGGAGGCGCACCTTGCTTCCGATCACGGGGCCACGCTTCCCGCTCCGGCCCTTGCGCCCGCCGTGAGGCTCACGGCGCTGGGCCGGGACGACGCCGTGCTCACCGAGGGCCCGCGCCGCATCAGGCTCGGTCCCCGGCACAGCGAGATCGTCGTGCTGCTGGCCTGCCATCCCGAGGGGCTGAGCAGCGACCAGCTCAGCGCGGAGCTGTACGGCGACCGTATGCTGAACCCCGTCACGCTCCGCGCGGAGCTGTCCCGGCTGCGCCACCGGCTCGGCCCGCTGCTCGACTCCCGTCCGTACCGGCTGCGGGTGCCGGTGCGGGCCGACTTCCAGGCGCTCGCCGAGCACCTGGCCGCCGCGGACGCCGACGCCGCGCTGCGGGCCTACCGGGGGCCGCTCCTGCCCGCCTCGGACGCGCCCGGCGTCGTATGGCAGCGCCGCCTGCTGGACGACGGCGTACGCGATCTGCTGGTGGCCCGGCGTGACTCCGCGCTGCTCGAGCGATGGACGCGCGCGCCGTGGGGCAGGGACGACATCGTCGCCTGGCAGGCGCTGCTGGCCGCGCTGCCCGCCGGATCCCCGGCCCGGGCGGGGGCCGCCCGGCGGGTGCGCGACCTCGACGCGGAGTACGGCCTGCCGTTCAGGTGAAATTCTTGAGCCAGCGGAGGGCGACGGCCGCCGCCAGGCGGGGCGGCACGGTGCCCGCCCCGAGCCCGACGTCGACGAGCAGGTCGAACACCTCGGTGCGGCGGGCGGCGACCGTGATCGCCGCGTCGATGAAGCCGGGGGAGCGGGCGGCCAGGGCGAGCACGTCGGTGGTGCGCAGGTGCCGCCCGAGCGCCCCGCGCAGCCCGCGCCGGTAGGCCCGCAGCGGGTCGTCCGGCGAACCGATCGCCGCCTCGGCGGCCAGCCGTCCCGACAGCAGCGCGTAGTAGATGCCCTCGCCGGTCAGCGGGTTGACGAGGCTCGCCGCGTCGCCGGCCAGCAGCACCCGGCCCGCGCCCGGCACCGGCCGCCCGCTCGACAGCGGCAGGTGATGCGCCCGCAGGTCGCGGACGGGCGACCTGATCTCACCCAGCAGGGGCAGGAGCCGGGCCAGCCGCCCGTGCAGGATCTCGCGCCCGGGCCGGCCGGTCTGTCTGAGCATCGGCAGCAGCAGGCCGTAGCCGACGTTGGCCGTGCCGTCGCCCACCGGGAACGACCAGGCGTAGGCCGGCCAGGCCTCGCTCTGCATGACGATGACCTGCTCGTCGTCGTCCGGCGGCACGTCGGCGTACCCGCGCACCGCGATGGCGGTGTGCCGGTCCGGGCTCGGCGGGACGCCGATCAGCCGCCGTACGGCCGAGTTGGCACCGTCGGCGGCGACGACCGCCCGGGCGACCAGGTGGCCGTCGATCACGACGTGCCCGCCGAGGGCGGTCAGCGTACGCACCCGGTGGCGGCGCACCTCCACGCCGCGCGCCCGCGCCGCCTCGACCAGCCGGGCGTCGAAGACCCGGCGGGGGACCACGTGGTTGGGCCGCGCGACGACGGCCGAGACGTGGGCCCCGCCGGGCGACGTCACCGACAGGCGCGGCGTCGGCCGGTGGTCGTCGAGCAGGCCGGGCAGCCCGAGCCGCGCGAGCTCCTGCCGTGCGTGCGCCGCGATGCCGTCGCCGCAGGCCTTGTCACGCGGGAAGGCCGCCCGGTCGAGCAGCAGCACCCGGCAACCGGGGTCGAGTTGCTTGGCCCGCAGCGCGGCGGCCGAGCCCGCCGGTCCGGCGCCGACCACCACCAGGTCCCAGACGTCCTCCACATCTACAGACCGTACGTGGAGAAGAGGTTGGTGGTGGGCCAGGACTTCACCGAGTTCGCGGCGGTGTGGAGAAGAGCGTCGATGGCCCCGTAGTTCAGCCCCGAGGCGTCGTCGCGCTGGTCGAACAGCACCACCCAGCTCAGCCCGTCGTAGCGCCGGACCATGAGCGTGGAGGTGCCGGCCAGCGACCCCGTGTGCCAGGTGTTGCGGCCCCCGGTGACCGGGCGGACCTGCCAGCCGAGGCCGTAGTACCAGCCGTCGGAGTTGACTCCGATCGACGGCTTGGCGAACGCCTTGGAGATCGAGGTAGAGGTCAGCACGCCGGCCGCGTCGAAGAGGGTGGTGAACTTGGCCAGGTCGACGGCCGTGGCGAGCCAGCCGCCGTGGGCGGCCATGTTCTCGAGGTTGAACCCGCCGTACGGGAAGGGCACCACGGAGTTGGAGGTGTCGATCACGCTCTTGCCGGTGTACTGCGAGAAGTACGGCACCTCACCCGATTTGCGGAGACTCTTGGCGGTCCTGCCGAGCACCATCCGCTTGATCTTGAGGGGCGTCAGCACCTTGCTCTGCACGTAGCTCGCGTACGAGACCCCGCTCGCCTTCTCGATGATCTTCTGCAGGAGAAGGTATCCGTAGTTCGAGTACGCGTATGTCGTGCCCGGCGCGTGGTCGAGCTTGAGGCCGGACGTGTGCGTGACGATCTGCGCCTGCGTGATCGGCAGCGGGACGCCGAGTGCCGCGGCGATGACCCGGTCCTTGAACATCGGGTCGCCCGAGACCTCGGAATCCCACCCGCCGAGGTGCTGGAGCAGGTGGGTCACGGTGACGGAGGCGAGGCGCGGGTCGGCGGTCGTGCTCAGTCCCAGCAGCGGCGCGACCTTGGCCGAGAGGCTGAGCTTGCCGTCCTGTGCCAGCTTCAGCACCGCGGCCGCGGTGACCGGCTTGCTCAGGCTCGCGATGCGGAACAGCGAGGTGGGCCCCGCCGTGAACGAGGTGTCCGCCGTCCAGTTGTAGCCCCGGGCGAGCACGAGCTTGCCCTTGCGGACCACGGCCAGGGACGCGTGGGGGATCGCCCGGTCCATCATGAAGCGCTTCAGCGTGTCGTCGAACGGCTTGAGCGACGTCGCGCTGCGGCCGGTGACGCTCCACACGCGGGCCGCCGCGTTCGCCGGTGACGTGGGCAGCCCGGCGGCCAGCCCCGCCGCGGCGCCGCCCGCCAGCAGGCGCAGGGCGTTCCTTCGGGAGGCAGAAAACGTTTCCGAAATCATGACGGCTGATCTTAGGGGAGATTTGACCATTTATGACCGCGGCTCTGACCGCACCGGCCAGAGGCTGAGTGCGGAAGGACGCCGCGGGACGACGCTCCGGAACGATGCGGGAACACGGACGCAACGTGTCGGCAACGTGCCCGCGACTAACGTCCGGGGCGTCAGACCCACACCCTGTCCGGGAGGTCCATCTCATGACCCGTTACGCCGCGCCGGGACAGCCGGACGCCCTTATGGCGTACGAGCAGCGTTACGACCACTGGATCGGCGGCGAGTACGTCCCGCCGCAGCGGGGGCAGTACTTCGAGAACCCCTCGCCGGTGACCGGTCAGACCTTCACCGAGGTCGCGCGCGGCACGGCCGAGGACGTCGAGCGCGCGCTGGACGCCGCGCACGGCGCCGCCCCCGCCTGGGGGCGTACGTCCGCGGCCGAGCGGGCGAACATCCTCAACCGGATCGCCGACCGCATGGAGCAGAACCTGGAGCGGCTCGCCGTCGCGGAGACCTGGGAGAACGGCAAGCCGATCCGGGAGACGCTGGCCGCCGACATCCCGCTGGCCATCGACCACTTCCGCTACTTCGCGGGGGCGATCAGGGCCCAGGAGGGCAGCCTGTCGGAGATCGACGCGGACACCGTCGCCTACCACTTCCACGAGCCGCTCGGCGTCGTCGCGCAGATCATCCCGTGGAACTTCCCGATCCTGATGGCCACCTGGAAGCTCGCGCCGGCGCTGGCCGCGGGCAACGCCGTGGTCCTGAAACCGGCCGAGCAGACCCCGGCGTCGATCCACTACTGGATGAGCCTGGTCGCCGACCTCCTCCCGCCGGGCGTCCTCAACATCGTCAACGGGTTCGGCGTCGAGGCGGGCAAGCCGCTGGCCTCCAGTGCGCGGGTCGCGAAGGTGGCGTTCACGGGGGAGACCACCACCGGGCGGCTGATCATGCAGTACGCCAGCGAGAACATCAAGCCGGTCACGCTGGAGCTCGGCGGCAAGAGCCCCAACATCTTCTTCGACGACGTGTCCTCCGCCGACGACGAGTTCTTCGACAAGGCGCTGGAGGGCTTCACGATGTTCGCGCTCAACCAGGGGGAGGTGTGCACCTGTCCCTCCCGGGCGCTCATCCAGCAGGGCCACTACCAGCGCTTCCTGGAGGCCGCGGTCGAGCGCACGGAGAAGATCGTCCGCGGGCACCCGCTGGACCAGGCCACCATGGTCGGCGCCCAGGCGTCCAACGACCAGTTGGAGAAGATCCTGTCCTACCTCGACATCGGCCGGCAGGAGGGCGCCAAGGTGCTCACGGGCGGGCACCGCGCCGACCTCGGCGGCGAGCTGTCGGGCGGCTACTACGTCGAGCCGACGATCTTCGAGGGCGCCAACAACATGCGGGTGTTCCAGGAGGAGATCTTCGGGCCGGTCGTCTCGGTGACCTCGTTCACCGACTTCGACGACGCCATCAAGATCGCCAACGACACGTTGTACGGCCTCGGGGCGGGCGTGTGGACCAGGGACGTCAGCAAGGCGTACCGGGCCGGCCGGGCCATCCAGGCCGGGCGGGTCTGGACGAACTGCTACCACGCCTATCCCGCCCACGCCGCCTTCGGCGGCTACAAGCAGTCGGGCATCGGCAGGGAGACGCACAAGATGATGCTCGACCACTACCAGCAGACCAAGAACCTGCTGGTCAGCTACTCGCCCTCGAAGCTCGGCTTCTTCTGATGCCCGAGATGTCCCGCGTGGACCTCACCTCCGCGGCCGCCGACCTCATCCGGCGGCTGCGGGTGGCCCACGGCCCGCTGATGTTCCACCAGTCCGGCGGCTGCTGCGACGGCAGCGCCCCGATGTGCTACCTGGAGGGCGAGTTCCGCACCGGCTCCTCGGATGTGCTGCTCGCCTCGCTGGCCGTCGAGGGCGTCGACGAGCCGGTCACGTTCTGGATGTCGGCGAGCCAGTTCGAGCGCTGGCGGCACACCCACCTGACCGTGGACGTCGTCCCCGGCCGGGGCAGCGGCTTCTCCCTTGAGGCGCCCGAGGGCGTGCGCTTCCTGATCCGTTCCCGCCTGCTCACCGACGCCGAACGCGCCGTCCTCGACGGCTGACCGGCCTCGCGAAAGAAGCCCCTCCCGGTATCGGCCGCCTCCGTCACTCATTGACGCGGCAATGTGACGGTAAGTAATGTCTCCGCTGTTGCTGTGCAAGGTGGCGGACGGAGCGGGAGGGGTACGGTGAGCATGCGGCTGAGCCGGGGAGGAGCGGTGATCAGCATGCCCGTCGACTCGCCGAATCCTCTGGCAGGGGCCGTGCTGTCCATACTCGTGGCGGCGCGGGAACTGAAGCTGCCGGTGACCGAGGCTCACCTGGTTGGGCTCCTTTATCTCACCGACGTCGCCGCCGTCGAGGCGGGGCATCCGCCTATCACCGGTGCCACCTGGCGCCTCGGGCGCTGCGGCCCCTATGACCCCGCGCTTACGCGGGCCCAGGACTATGTGGTGGAAAGCGAGCTCGCGGAGCGCGGCGCCGACGAATCCGCTGACGCGGAGGCGGGCGTGTTGTACTTGACCATGGATGTGGACGATCCTCTGGGCCATGACGCCATGAGATTCGTCCGCACGGTCGTGGCCCTGCATGGGGGGAGGGACACCGTCGTTCTCCGGTCCGTGGTGGACGCCACCGTGCCCGTCGTCGAGGCGCAGGCGGGCGGAGAGTCCGGCGTCCTGCTCGACCTCAACCGGGCACGGCGGCGCAGGCAGGCCACGGCGCTGCTCGCACGAGCGAAGGCGAGGCGCGCATCGATGCCTCCCGAGCACGACGACCCCGGTGTCGGTGCGATTGTCAAGGAAGAGTTTCTGCAGACGCGAGACGCTCTCCGCCGCGCTAACGCGAAGGCCCTGGACGATCGGTGAAGTCGTTCATTCGCAAGGGTGGTGTCTACTACGTCTCCGACAGATCGCTCACGATGCCGCCCAACGACCAGCGCAATCTTCACCCCCGGCGACCGGTCGTCGTCCTGAGCGGTGACGCGAAGAACCAGCAGTCGGACTGGGATCTGATCTACGTCGCGCCGTTGTCGACGGCCACGACGCTCAAAACGGAGTATTGCGTCAAGCTCGCGCAGGGGACCGCCAACCTGCCCGGCAAGTGCTGGGTGCGAACCGTCTGCGCACAGCCCTTTCTCAAGGAGGAGCTCGGCGACTACCTGGGGCAACTTCCACCGCAGTTGGTGGCCCTGATCGAGGACAACCTGTTCGCGTACCTCGGCCTCGTCGACTGACGGGCGCGGGGAGGCCGCGGCGGGTGGCCGCGGCCTCCGGGACTTCACAGGGACGTGCCGGTACCTGTGCGTCTGAGCTAGATCTTGCCGGTGCCCGCGTTGGCGAGGACGTTCGCCTTCACGCCGCTGGGGTTGTCCACCGTGTACGAGTACGGGATGGAGGCGACGCTGCCGGAGGTCTGCGGCGTGCCCGAGTTCACGAAGTAGTTGTTGCGGGCGACGATCGACCCGCCAGGCGACGAGCCTTCGGCGGTGTGGGTGGGCTCGGCGACGTTCTCGAAGTAGTTGCCCTCGACGAGCACCCCGGCGCCGCAGGTGGAGGCGATGCCGTAGCTGTAGTCGGTGTAGGACGGGTCCTTGTAGTAGTAGTTGTTGAACACGTGGACCGGGTTGCCGAAGCGCACCCGGGGGTTGCGCTGGGCGCAGGTCTGGAACGCGTTGTGGTGGTACGTCACGCGCAGGTGCCCGGAGTCCTCGGAGCCGTTGCCGTCGCTGTGGCCGACGAGCGAGCACTTGACGTGGTCGTGCAGCTTGCTCCAGGAGACGGTGACGTAGTCGGAGCCGTGCGTGATGTCCAGCAGGCCGTCGTAGTAGTCCGTGCCGTGGCTGGTGTCGCTCGACAGGTCGTTGTGGTCGAGCCACACACGCTTGGCGTTGTCGAGGTGGATCGCGTCGCCGTTGCCGTTGCCGGCCGGGACCTTCGAGATCTTCATGTTGCGCACGATGACGTTGCTGACGTCACGGATGTTCAGGCCGCAGCCGGTCAGCCCGGAGTTCGCGCCGACGCCGAGGACGGTGGTGTTGGCGCCCACCCGCACGTCCTCCGAGCAGCTGAAGTTGCCGCTCACCTGGACGACCTTCGCGGTGTCGCCCTTCACGGCGGTGGTGAGCGCGGTCAGGGAGGTGACCGTCGTCGTGGCGCCGCCCGCGCCGCCTGTCGTGCCGCCGCCCTGGGTCGCCCAGCCGATCAGCCCGGTGGTGGGCGGGGTGGTCGGGCCGCCCGTGGGCGTGGTGCTGGGCGACGGGCTCCTGGTCGGCGTGGCGGTGGGGGTGGACGACGGCTGGGAACCGGCCGGCTGGAGGGTCCACTGCTTGGTGGAGACCGAGTCGCAGGAGTTCTGCTGCACCAGTGCGCCCGAGGAGGTGGAGTTGTCCTTGGTGTTGAGGCACTTGTCGCTGTTGGCGTTGACGATGCGGTAGTTCGATCCCGAGGCGGTGAGCTCCCAGGTCTGCGACGAGGCGCCGGTGCACGACTCCTGCTGGACGGCCTTGCCCGCGGAGGTGGAGGCTCCGGCGACGCCGGCGCACTTGCCGCTGTTGCCCGCGGTCAGGCGGAAGCCGCTGCCCTGGGCGGACAGGTTCCAGGTCTGGTTGCTCGCGCCGTTGCAGGCGGCGACCGTGAGCTGGACGCCGTCCGAGCCGCTGCTGCCTGGAACGGTGAGGCACAGGCCGCTGGCGCCGTTCACGATCCGGTAGGCGCCCGCGCTCGGCGCCGCGTTGGAGACGCCGGCGAAGACGCCGCCGACCAGGGCGGCGACCCCGACGACGGTGCCGATCACTCCGACTCCGGTTCTGGTTCTGGTTCTCAAAGCCGAGCTCCTTGCATGTCGTGCAGGACCCCTGACCGAGGGGATGAACTCCTGGTCCCACATAGAGGGGCGTTCATGAATGCGAACAGCATTCATGAGGAGGAACAACACGCATCAAATTACGGACCTGTTAAGCGCCGGTCAACGGGTTCGTCCGCGCGGGTCTCCGCCCGCCCCGTCGCTCGCCCCGGCTGGGCAGGTGGAGACGGACAGCGGGTCTTTGAGATCATCGTGAAACGTTCAGGCCGGATCGTCGGGGAGGGATGGCGGATGAGCGAGCGAAGCGAGCGAATCGATGAGCACAACGAGGAACCGGAGTCGAGAGCGCCGTTCAGCGCGTGGCTGCGGTCGCAGAGCGAGCCCGACTGGACGGCGGTGGTCACGCACCCCTTCGCGGAGGCGATCGGGAGCGGCACCGCCGAGATGCGCCGCTATCTGGAGCAGGACTTCCAGTTCGTGGACACCTTCACGGCGCTGCTCGGCGCCGCGGTCGCCGCGGCCGACACCTTCGAGTCGCGGGTGGCCGTGGGCCGCTTCCTCGGGCAGACCGTCGCCGACACCGAGCGGGGCTACTTCCACCGCGCGCTCGCCGAGCTCGGCGGCGAGCCGGCCCCGCCCACGCTGGAGCCGGTGACGATCGAGTTCCGGGCCCTGATGGACGAGGTGCGCCGCAGCCAGGACTATCCGCTGATCCTGGCGGTGCTGTGTGTGGCCGAGTGGACCTACCTCGGCTGGGCCTCGCGGACCGCCGGGCTCCCGGAGGGCTTCGTCCACCGGGAGTGGATCGAGCTGCACAGCGGGCCGGAGTTCGAGACGTGGGTGGGCTTCCTGCGCGGCGAGCTCGACCGGCTCGGCCCCGGCCTCGACGAGAACGGCCGGGCCCGGCTGCTCGACGTCTTCCGCCGGGCGACCGCCCTGGAGCGCCGCTTCTTCGACATGGCGCTCGGTTAGGCACGCAGGGCGAGGGCGGCGAGGCGGCGCAGGGACAGGCGCAGGAAGACCGCGCTCACCGGCCCGGCGACCCGCCAGCCGATCCGCCCGGCAAGGCCGAAGGGCACGTGGAGCTGCTCCTCCCAGACGATCCTGCTTCCGCCGTCGGGACGGGGCAGCACGTGGAACCGCCCCGTGCCGCGCACGACACGGCCGGTGTGGCGGACCTCCACCTCGTGTGGCGGGCGCCAGCCGGTGACGTCCATCGTGTCCACGAACGACAGCGGGCCCACCCCGGTGGCCGCCGCGAGTCTGCTGCCCCTGCTGCGCCCGTCGCCGGCGACCACCCAGGCCCGGGTCAGCAGCATCCACTCGTGGTGCCGGGGCCAGTCGGTCAGCACGGCGAAGACCCGCTCCGGGCTCGCCTGCGCGTCCACCGTGACAGAGAGGGTCTCCACCTCGTAGGTCCTACCCAGGAAAGCGTCCTTACCAGGAAGGCGTTCTACCCCAGGAAGCGGATGTCGCGTGCGGGGGCGTCGCCGGCCGCGAAATCCAGCAGGCGCTCGCCCTCGGCCGCGAGCGCGTCGCGGGTGGCGGGGCCGAGCGGCTCGAACGGCTCGATCGCCAGGACCGCTGTCTTCCCATCCCCCTCGATCCGCCCCCGCTCGATCCGCCACAACCCCGCGACGAAACCGTCGACCAGGATCGTCGCGCGGATGATCCCGTTGACTGTGAAGACCCGCGGGCGGTGCTCCTCGGCCATCACCCGCGTCCGGTCGGCGTGCGAGAGCAGCAGGTTGTCGAACTCGGGCAGGAACCGCACCGGCGCCTCGGCGTCCGGCCCGGGCAGCGGCGCTCCGGGCAGGTCGAACAGCTCCACTCCGTTCTCGTCCCGGTAGGTGACCAGGTCGAGGCCCTTCACGACAGAGCGCAGCCCGGTCAGGCCCGACCAGGTCTGCATGTCCTTCACCGACGCCGGCCCGAAGGCACGCAGGTAACGCAGCACCATCTCACCGGCGGCCGAGCCGTCGCCGAGCGGGCGGCCCAGCCACGACTCGGCGGGGACGTGCCGCGCCTGGCCCGAGGCGCCCCACACGCCGCGCGGCGGGACCTGGACCAGCGGCACGACCGCGCGTACGGCCTGGGCCAGCGCGTCGCGGCCCGGCCACCGCTCGCCGAGCAGTTCCTCCAGCTCCGCGAAGGTCAGCGGCCGCTCCTCCATCAGGGCACGGGCGGCGCTCGCCACCTCGCCGAGATCCACCCCGTCCAGCCCTTTGCCGTATGACGTGCGCAGCCACCGGTCGAGGAGCGGCTGCATGACCGGGCGCAGGGCGAGGCAGTCGTCGGCGCTGACGAGGTGGATGGTGCCGCGCATCAGCGCGATCCGTACGGCCGTGCGGTCGGTGAGCAGCCCGGCCAGGTCCTCGTGCCGGAAGTCCAGCAGGCGGGTCCACAGGCCGACGTAGGCTGGGAGAGGAGCCTGCGACTGCATGCCCACCAGGTGCTCGATCGCGGCCAGAGCCTTGGCGTCGTGGCGGCGCAGCAGCATCTGGCGGTCGAGCAGCGCGCGGTTGAGCATACGTCGGGTCAGCACGCCGCAAACATAACGCCCGGCACCGACAGAACCGGGGGTGCCACTGATGATCACTATTGACGTCCCGCTGTGGGCCGCCCGCCTGCGGGCGCTGCGCCGCGGCCGGCTGTGGAGCCGCCGGGACCTGGAAGAACGGCTGACCGAAGCCGCAGGGGAGACCGAGCCCGGCCTGCCCGCGGACGCGGTGCGCGCATGGGAGGCGGGGGAGCGGCGGCCGGACCCCGGCCACGCGGAGCTGCTGTGCCGCGCGTTCGGCGTGGACGAGGCGGGCCTGTTCGTCGGGCCCGGGTCGGGCACGACCCTGTGGCACCACGTGACCGGCATTCCGCTGATGCCGGGCCTGTTCCCCGAAGAGGAGGAGGAGCGGGTCGGCCGGGCCATCGAGCGGCCCTGGCGTGCCGACGCCGGCACGGCCGGCTACTTCGAGCGGGTGCTCGACGCCTGCGCCGTGCCGCACGCGCGGCCCGCCGATCTCGCGGCGGCGCTGCGGCCCGTCTTCGCGGGCATCGAGGCGTTCCGCCGTGACGCCAGGCCGTCCGCGCGGGGGCCGCTGCTCGCGCTCGCCACCCGCGACGCGGAGCTGATCAGCGGGATGGAGCACGAGGCGGGCGACGCCCGGAGGGCGCGGGCCTGGTCCGACCGGGCGATCCGCGAGGCGCGCGAGACCGGCGACACCGCCACCGAGGTCTTCGCGCTGATCCAGCGGGCCGAGTTGGTCGACGCCGCCGAGCCGGGCGAGATCGTGGAGGCGGCCGTGGCCGCCCGCGAGCGTACGGGCGTGCCGGCGGAGGTCGGGCCGCTGTCACGGCGGCACGAGGCCCGGGCGCACGCGCTGGCGGGTGAGGTGGAGCTGTGCCACCGCTGCCTTGAGGAGTGCCTTGAGGAGTCGGGCGAGACGGGGGCGGAGCTGTGCGCGGGCTGCCTGGTCGACCTCGGCCGGCCGGGCGGCGCCATCGAGATGCTGGAGGGCGAGCCGGCCCCGTCCGCGCCCGCGTACCTCGCGGCGTACGTGCTGGCCCGCAAGGCGCACGCGTACGCCGAGGCGCACGAGCGGGACCAGGCGGCCGACCTCGCCCGGCAGGCGCTTTCACTGGCCCGCCGTGCCGGGGCCGCCAGGGCCCTGCGGGAGCTGGGCCGCGTCCACCTGTGACGGGCCTCGGTCGATGCCTGGCGGGCAGACTGCAGTGATCCATTCCCTGTCAGGGCCGAATCGCCGGGGCTCGTGAGGCCTTGTTAGGTTGTGGGCGTTTCGCCTGATTTCCTCCTGAAGGGGCGCCCATGTCGGCCGGATCCTCCTTGCCGCCCTCTCTGCTCCGGGCGCTGGCCCGGCCGGTCCCGCCGGGGAGCCTGGCCGACGTCGAGCACGTCGTCTTCGTCATGCTGGAGAACCGCTCGTTCGACCACTACTTCGGCCGGATGCGCGGGGTGCGGGGGTTCGGTGACCGCAACGCGGTGTCCACCCGGGCGTGGCGGCCGATCTTCGAACAGGACGGCGTGCTGCCCTTCTCCGTACGGGAGGCGGCCGAGCGGGCGGGGGCGGACCCGATGCTGCTCGACACGCACGACCACACCTGGCTCGGCACTCAGAACGCCTGGGCCATGGGCTGGAACGACGCCTGGGTGCCCAGCAAGGGGCCCGGCTCGATGGCCTACTACGACCGGCGCGACCTGCCCTTCCACTACGAGCTGGCCGACACGTTCACGATCTGCGACGCCTATCACTGCTCGCTGCTGACCTCGACGACCCCCAACCGCAACTACCACATCTCGGGTTACACCGGCTACGAGCCGGGCACCCGGCAGCGCGCGCTGGACAACGTCGCGTCCGAGGGGGCGGAGGGGCATCCGGGCTACGACTGGGTCACCGTGCCCGAGCTGCTGACGCGGGCCGGGCACACCTGGCAGGTGTACCAGGAGTGGGACAACTACGAGTGCAACAACCTGGAGTTCTTCCGGCCGTTCGCGGCCGTGATGGACCGGATCGGGCTGGGCAGCATGCGCTCGTTCTACGAGAAGGTCCGGGCGGCGGAGGACCCGGCGCCGTTGCTCGCGGAGCTGGCGGAGCGGGTGGCCGTCCTGGAACCGGCCGACCGCGACCTCTACGACCGGGCGCTGCGCCGCGCCCCCGCGGGTGGCCTGGGGGAGTGGTTCGCCGCCGACGTGGCCGCCGGGCGCCTGCCCGCGGTGTCGTATGTCGTGCCCTCGCTGGCCGACTCCGAGCACCCCGAGGGGTCGTCGGCCGTGGAGGGCGGGCGGGTCGTCCACACGCTGCTCGACGCGCTGGGGTCCCACCCCGAGGTCTGGGCGCGTACCGCTCTGTTCGTCACCTACGACGAGAACGACGGATTCTTCGACCACGTGCCGCCGCCGGTTCCGCCCGACGGCACCCCGGAGGAGTTCGTCGGCGGGCGTCCGATGGGCCTCGGCGTCCGCGTACCCATGATCGTCGTGTCGCCGTGGAGTGTGGGCGGCAACGTCTGCTCCGAGACGTTCGACCACACCTCGACCGTACGGTTCCTGGAGCGCAGGTTCGGAATCACGGCGCCCATCGGCGAATGGCGGCGCCGGGTGGCGGGCGACCTCACCTCCGCCTTCGACTTCGCCACGCCCACGCCCACGGCCCCGCCTCCCGTGGAGACCGTCGCCGGCCCGCGGCCGTCTCCGGCCGGAAACCGGTGGTATCCGCAGGTGCCGGCCGAGCAGCGGATGCCGGTGCAGGAGCCGGGGGCCAAGCCCGCCCGCGCCCTGCCCTACCAGCCGGACGCGGAGGCGGTGGTGCGCGGACGGTCCGTGGAGATCGCGATGCGCAACTCCGGCGCGGCCTCCGCCCACTTCATCCTGTACGGCCACCTCGGCGAAGTCGCCAAGCCGATGCACTTCGACGTGCTCGGCGCGGCGGAGGAGGTGGTCTACTTCCCCTGCCCGTCGTACGACCTGGTGCTCGTCGGGCCGAACGGGTTCCGCCGGGAGTTCCGCGGCGGGACGGCCGACCCGGTGGAGGTGACCGGCGCGATCGACGCCGCCGCCCGCGCCGTCGTGATCGCCGTGGCGAACCGGGGCGCCTTCCCCGCCGAGGTGTCGGTCACCCCGCTGGCGTACGGAGGCGCGGCGCGTACGGTCCGGATCACGCCGGGAGACACCGCCCGCCTGGAGTGGCAGGCGCCCACGGGGTGGTACGACCTGATGATCGGGGTGGCGGGGCACGACGGGTTCGCCCGGCGGCTGATGGGACACATCGAGAACGGCCGCCCGAGCGTCACGGGGTGACGCCCGGGGCTGGGAACGCGGGTCAGGCGCGGACGAGCGGCGTGTCCACGAGGTGCTCGGCGAGGAACCACGCCTGCAGCTCACCCGTGCGGATGACCTCGGAGACGAGCAGGTCGTTGGTGCCGTCGTCGCCCATCTCGGCCGCCCGGGAGGCGGCGTCGTGCGCGGCGACCAGGATCGTCTCGTGCGCCTCCAGGAGCCGGGAGAGCATGGCGGGCACCTCCTCCACGCCGTCCGGCGGCCGCGGGATCACGGTCATCTCCGCCACCTGGCGCGGATCGCCGACCGCGACGCCGCCGAGGGTCTGGATGCGTTCGGCGACGGCGTCGATGATGGGCAACTGCTCGCTCGCATGCTTGTCGAGCAGCAGGTGAAGCTGGTAGAAGGTCGGCCCCCGCATGAGCCAGTGGTGCTTCTTGTAGAGGTTGTAGAGGATCTGCGTGTCGGCGAGGATCTGGTTGAGCCGCTGACAGGAGTATTCCCGCGTCTCCCTCGGCAGCCCGACCGGGAAGTCCCGCACGGTCCCGAACGCCTGTATCTCGGTGCCCCTCTGGTGGAGCCAGGGCTGGCTGCTCTCACGCATTCTGGAGGAAGGGTTGACGCTCAAGATGTCTCTCCTCGCTCAGTCGGTTTATGTCTAATAGGGAGTCTTTCGCCAGACATGACCTCTAAACGCCCTCTTAGGGCATATATCCCAAGGTGAACCATTTCACACCGCCGACCTGCGTGGCGCTCGCGTTGGTGCTGCTCGCGGCGACCGGCTGCGGGGGCGGCGGAAGGCAGACGCTCACCGTGTTCGCCGACGCCTCGCTCACCGGGACGTTCGGCTCGCTCGGCAAGACGTTCGAGGCCGCCCACCCCGGCGTCGCCGTCCGGTTCGACTTCGGCGGCAGCGGCGCGCTGGCGCAGCGGATCGCGCGGGGTGCGCCGGCCGACCTGTTCGCCGCGGCCGGCACGGCGGCGATGCGCGGGTCGGGGGCGCCCAGCCCGCGGGTCTTCGCGCGCGACAGCCTCCAGATCGCCGTGCCGAAGGGCAACCCGGCTCACGTCGCGGGCCTGAAGGACCTGACCGCTCCCGGCGTCAGGGTGGCCCTGTGCGCCGAGTCGGCGCCGTGCGGGGCGGGCGCCCGCACGGCGCTCGCCGCAGCCGGAGTCACCGTCACGCCCATCGGCCCGGATCAGAACGGCAAGGCGCCGGACGCCGCCAAGGTGCTGGCCAAGGTGCGGCTCGGCGAGGCGGACGCGGCGCTCGTCTACCGTACGGACGTCAGGGCGGCGGCGGGAGCGGTGGAGGGCGTGGATCTCCCCGAGGCGGCAAGGGCGGTCGAGGACTACCTCATCGCGACCGTCCCCGGGACCGAGCGCCTCGCCCTGACCCGGGAGTTCGTCGACCTCGTGCTGTCCGACGAGGGCCGCAAGGTCCTCGGAAGTGCCGGCTTCACCCCCGTGACAGGGTGACCTGCGGGCTTTCCGTGAGCCGCGCCGCCGTACGCTCGGCCGTGGCCCTGGCCCAGCGGCCGGTCGTCAGGAGGGCGACCGCCAGCACGATCAGCCCGTACAGGGCGTTGACGCGGTAGGCCGCGTGCGCGGCCGGGACGAACGCCGCGCCGGTGCCGGCGCCCGAGACCACGGACCCCGCGATGGCCACGCCGAGCGACTGGCCGACCTGCCTGCTGGTCGAGGCGACCGCGGCGGCCACGCCCGCCTGCGCGAGCGGCATCCCGGAGACCGCGGTGTTGGTGATCGGGGGGTTGAGCATGCCGAACCCGACACCGAAGACCACGTAGATTCCGAGCAGCAGGGGGAGCGGCGTGGTGAGCGTCACCTGGGACAGCAGCGCCCCGGCGGCGGCCAGGCACACGCCCGCGACGACGGACGGCACGCGCGGGCCGCGGGTGCCGACGAGCCGGCCAGACAGCGGCCCCACGATCGTCGTCGTCACCGCGACCGGCAGCGTGCACAGCCCCGCGGCGAGGGCGGAAAGCCCGCGATGGCTCTGCAGGTAGAGCGTGTTGAGGAACAGGAAGGCCCCCAGGCCGCCGAAGCCCGACACCGCCATGACGGCCGCGCCCGAGAACGGCGCGCTGCGGAAGAACCGCATGTCGATGAGGGGTTCGGGCCTGCGTAGTTCCCAGACGACCAGCGCGGCCAGGGCCGCCGCCGCGACGACGAAGCAGACGGCGCTCACGGCGGGGCCCGCGGCCCGGCCCTCGATGATCCCGTACGTGAGCGTGCCGAGCAGGACGATGACCAGCACCTGCCCGGCCGGGTCGATCCTCCGTGCCGAGGGCGCCTTGGACTCCGGGACGAAGCGCCAGGTCAGGAACAGTGCGAGCAGGCCGATGGGCACGTTGATCCAGAAGATGGCCCGCCAGTCGACCGTGTCGGTGAGCAGGCCGCCGACGACCGGTCCGAGCGCCATGCTGACGCCGACCACGCCGCCCCACACGCCGATCGCCTGGGCCCGCTCCCTGCGGTCGGTGAACGTGTTCGTGATGATCGACATGGCCACCGGATTGAGCATCGACCCGCCTACGGCTTGGACGATCCGGGCGGCCACCAGCCAGCCCAGGCTCGGGGCGAGGCTGCACAGCAGCGACCCGGCCGTGAAGATCACCAGACCGGTCTGGAACGTGCGGCGGCGGCCCACCCGGTCGGCCGTCGAGCCGGCCAGCATCAGCAGGCTCGCGAGCGTCAGCGTGTAGGCGTCCACCGTCCACTGGAGGCCGGAGACCGGCGCGTGCAAATCGTGCCCGAGCGACGGCAGGGCGACGTTGACGATCGTGTTGTCGAGAGACACGATCAGCAGGCTCATGCAGCAGATGAGGAGAACAAGTATCCGCCGTCGGCGGGTCATTTGCGACACCACATCACACAACCGTACAGATCTGGTCATGTAGCGCTTGCGGCAGGGCAAACCGAATGAAATTCTGCCCGCATGCATGCGACGGCGAACGGCATCGAGATCTGCTACGAGGTGTTCGGCGAGCCCGGGGGACGTCCGGTCCTCCTCATCATGGGGCTCGGAGCACAGATGATCGGCTGGCCAGAGGAGCTGATCGAGCTGCTGGTGGAGTCCGGCCACCGGGTCGTCCGGTTCGACAACCGGGACGCGGGCCTGTCCACCCACTTCACCCCGGCGGACGGCCTCGCGCCCGCCCCGTCGTACACGCTGGACGACATGGCCGACGACACGGCCGGCCTGATGGACGTGCTGGGCTGGGAGAACGCCCACGTGGTGGGCGCGTCGATGGGCGGCATGATCGCGCAGGCCCTCGCCATCCGCCACCCCGCCCGGGTCCGTACGCTGACCTCGATCATGTCCACGCCCGGGCCCCGGGTGGGGCGGGCGACCGAGGCGGCCATGACCGTGCTGATGGCGCCCCCCGCGCAGGACCGCGACGAGGCGATCGCCCGCGCCGTCGCGACCGCGCGGGTCGTCGGCTCTCCCGGCTACGAGATGGACGTCGAGCGCGTCACCCGGATGGCCGCGGAGGCCTACGACCGGGCGTTCGATCCCGCGGGCACGGCCCGGCAGTTCACCGCCATCCGGATCTCCGGCGACCGTACGGAGGGGCTGCGCGGGCTCTCGGTGCCCGCGCTGGTGATCCACGGCGAGGACGACCCGCTGATCACCCTCGAAGGCGGGACCGCGACCGCGGACGCCATCCCCGGCGCGAAGCTGCTGACCTTCCCGGGGATGGGCCACGACCTGCCCCGCCCGCTCTGTCCGGTCATCGCGGAGGCGATCGCCGAACTGACCGGGCGGGGCTGACGGGCCTCAGATCTCGAGCTTGTCCTCGATCGCACGGAGCTGGTGCCGGGCCATCGCGAGGTTGGCCCGGTTGCGGTCGAGGGCGAGGTAAAGGAATAAGCCCTTGCCGCCGCGGCCGGCCAGCGGCCGGATGATGTGATACTGCGTGCTCAGCGTGATGAGGATGTCCTCGATCGCGTCGCTCAGCTTGAGCGCGTCCATCGCGCGGAGCTTGGCCTTGACCACCTCGGTGTTGGCCGCGGCGGCCACCTGGAGATCGAGGTCCTTGGAGCCGCCGAGCGTGCCCAGCGCCATCCCGCTCCCGTAGTCGGCCACCGCCGCGCCGATCGCGCCGTCGATGGTCAGCATCTCCTTCAGAGAGACGTCGATGTTCGCCATGTCTCTTCTCCTGTTCTCGGTTGTCATCCGCGTTCGACGATGGCGGCGATCTTGTTCGCCGCCCTGCGTCCCTCGATCCGGAGCAGGCCGAGATTTGCTCCCCGGCCCGCGAGAACGGTGAGGACGATCGTGGGGCCCGCGGCGTAGCACGCGGTGTGCCCCTGGGTGCCGGAGATCAGCGTCTCCTCCAGCCGCCCGATCCTGGCGAGATCGGTCATCTTCCGGCTCAGCGACAGCAGCGCCGACGTGAGCGCCGCGGTCTGCTCGGTGTCGGCGGCCAGGTCCGTCGTCACGAGCATGCCGTCGATCGTGCAGGTGAGCGCTCCGGTGATCTCGGGCGCCCGTTGCCGCAGAACGACCAGTTCCTCATGTATGTCGTGGCGCAGATCCACCGAGACACCCCTTCCGGCCCGCTTGAGCCATCCGATCACTACAGCGCCTCCAGCGCGTCACGCAGTCTGAGCAGCAGGTTCACGTCGGTCGCGTCGCCGTTGACCTGGGGGAGTCCCGAGCCGGCACGCCCGGGCTCCCTCGGCGGTGCGGGCGACTTGGGCGTGCGCTTGGGCAGTGCCGCCGTCTCGCCCGTCATCACCAGGCCGGCCGCCGCGAGCTCCCGTACGGCCAGCAGCGTGGAGTAGGCCGGACGCCCGAGGCGGCGGGCCAGCTCGACCGGCGTGGCGGTGGAGTCCGCGGCGAGCAGCAGCTCCCACTGCAGCCGGGTGAGCAGCGCGTGCGTACCCGGGATCTGCCGCAGGGGCGTCACCGGCCGCGCGTCCAGTTCCTCCGAGGGCCAGGCCCGCTCCAGCCGGGCCCGGCGCCTGGCGCACTCGCGCAGCAGCCCAGGGACGTCGAAGAACCAGTGGACCCCGAGCCAGTGGGCGTCGCCCTCCCTGAACCTGGTCCGTACCGTTCTCGACGTGAGCAGGAAGAACGCCGCGTCGAGCGTGGCGGACAGCACGCAGAACTCCAGCTCACCCCGGCTGAGCACCCCTCTGTCCACGAGCAGGGCGCCGCCGTCGCCGCCGGAACCCGACTCCTGCCGCGCGTGCCGCATCCCGTTCGCGCTGATCCGGCCCGACGCGCCGAGCAACCCCTCCACACCGGGCGTGGCCGCGCACTCCACGTACGACACCCGGCCGCGGACGTAGTAGACCGTGCCCTCCTTGCCCACCCGCAGTGAGCCGGTGGCCTCGTCCTGGGCGAGGCCGGTGAGCACGGCGTCGAGAGTCGGGGCGGCCACCGGTCAGGCTCCCATCAGGAGGCGACCAGCTCGTCCGTGATGGTGCGCAGCCGCCGCCGTGCCAGGGCGAGGTTCGACCGCTCCACGTCCAGGCGTACGCACAGCAGCAGCGGACCGTCGAACATCATCTCCATGGGCCGCACCAGGTGGTAGGCCGAGCCCGTGGTGACGATCACGTCCTCGATCCGGAAACCCGTCTCCTGGGAGGCCATCGCGATCCCGTCGAGCGTGGCGCGGTACGCCTCGCTGAGCCCCGCGGCCGCCCTTCCGGGATCGGGGATCCCCTTTCCCGCGACGGCCATGCCGCTGGTGTGGTCCACGAGAATGGCGCCGAGCGCGCCCGGGATCGACATGGCCTCGGAGAGGCAGTCCTCTATCCCGATCAACTCGTAACTCCTCGCCTCGCCGGTACAGCGCGGCCAACACTAGAGGAGCAGGTGGACGGGTCACCCGAGCCGGAAACGGCGGGGATAAACGGATTAGTCCCGAGGAATAAGAATTCTTCTTCCCGGAATGGAAATCCCGATTTTCATGAAATTTCCTCGTATCGGGGACGGCGCGCGCACCGCCGTACGGCGGCCAGAATGGGAGGCGTGGAGCGGATTCTCGTCAGCGCCTGCCTGCTCGGCAGCCGGGTTCGGTACGACGGCGGGGCCAAGACCAGCGACGACGACCTGCTCGCCCGCTGGCGCGCGGAGGGGCGGCTGGTGCGGTTCTGCCCCGAGGTCGAGGGCGGGCTGCCCGTCCCCCGGCCGCCCGCCGAGATCGAGGGCGGCGCGGGCGGCGCCGCCGTCCTGGCGGGCGCGGCCCGGATCCTGACGCCGGAGGGCGACGACGTGACCGCCGCGTTCCTGTCCGGAGCGCAGCAGGCCCTCGCCGTCGCCCGGTCCTTCGGCGTACGGGTCGCGATCCTCAAGGAGGGCAGCCCGTCGTGCGGGTCGCTGCGGATCTACGACGGCAGCCACCGGGGGAGGACCACCCCCGGGCAGGGCGTGACGACGGCGCTGCTGGAGCTGAACGGTATACGCGTCTTCGGTGAGGACCGGATCCCGGACGCCGCGGCCTATCTGAAGAGTCTCGTCACGGAGACGGCTTCTACGGAGACAGGGGATCGGACGTGACGATGACGGCCTTCTCGTCGGGCTTGTGCACCAGGACGTTGTCCACGTAGGACCGCACCGCCGCCTCCAGCCCGACGTCCTTGCCCGCGGCCTCCGACATGTACCAGCGGTGGTCGAGCACCTCGTGGAAGAGCTGGGCCGGCTCCAGCTTGCGCCGCAGGTCGGCCGGGATCGCGTTCACCACCGGCTGGAACACCTCGGCCAGCCAGCGGTGGGCCACGATCGCCTCGTCCTCGTGCCGCAGGCCGGTGGACACCCGGAACGAGTCGAGGTCGTTGAGCAGCCGCCTGGCCTGGTTCTCCTCCACGTCGAGGCCGGTCAGGCGCAGCAGGCGGCGCTGGTGGTGCCCGGCGTCCACGACCTTCGGCCGGACGATCAGGCGGGAGGTGCCGGCCTTGCGGCGCACCATCATCTCCGCGACGTCGAAGCCGAGCGAGTTGAGGCGGCGCACCCGCTGGTCCACACGGTGCCAGTCGACCTCCTCGATGATCTCGTCCTCGGTCAGCTCGTCCCACAGCCGGTGGTAGCGCTCGACGAGCTGCTCGGCGAAGGCCAGCGGGTCGATGGTCGGGTGGAGCAGCCCGCCCGCCTCCAGGTCGAGCATCTCGCCGTAGATGTTGACGTGCGCCACGTCGATGTCGTGGGCCCGCTGGCCCTCACTGATCGCAGGGTGGAGCTCGCCGGTCTCGGCGTCCACCAGGTAGGCCGCGAACGCCCCGGCGTCCCGCCGGAACAGCGTGTTCGACAGCGAGCAGTCGCCCCAGTAGAAGCCGGTCAGATGGAGCCGTACGAGCAGGACCGCGAGCGCGTCGAGCAGGCGGGTCAGGGTGTCGGGCCGCACCGAGCCCGACAGCACGGCACGGTAGGGCAGCGAGAACTGCAGATGCCGCGTGATCAGGGCGGAGTCCAGTTCGGAGCCGTCCGGGGCGGTCCTGCCGGTGACGATGGCGACCGGCTCGACGGCGGGGGCGTCGTGCCGCGCCAGATCCCACAGGAGCTGATACTCCCGCTTGGCATACCTGGTGCTGATCTCCTTGATCGCGTACACCCGGCCGCTGAGCCGGGCGAAGCGCACCACGTGCCGGGAGATACCGCGGGGCAGCGTCACCAGGTGGTGGACGGGCCACTCTTCGAGGGGGACGTCCCACGGCAGGCGGATCAGGTCGGGGTCGCTGGGGGCGCCGGTGATCTGCAGGGGCACCAATCGCTCCTTATCTGGGGGCTTCCACCCAAGTGTCGCGGATAGAGTCGGGCGCTATGACGCTGGTGGACGAGTTCATCGACTGGTACCTGGCCGAGAACCCGGTCAGGGCGGCCCTCCTGGGGGCCGACGGATACGACCGCACGCTGGGCGATCTCAGCGCGAGCGCCTTCACGGCGCGGGAGCGGGCGGCCGAGGAATGGCTGCGCAAGCTGTCGGAGTCGACGCCCGAGAGTCCCGAAGACGAGATCGACAGGGACCTGGTCGCCGCTCATCTGCGCGGGCAGATCGCGCTGGCCCGCTGGCCGGAGTGGCGTCGCGAACCGGCCGCCTACCTCAGCTGGGTCTTCGCGTCGATGTTCACGCCGTTCCAGCAGCGCCTCAAGCCGGAGGCCGAGCTGGTCGACGCCGCCGTCGCGCGGCTGGCCGAGGTGCCCGCCGTGCTCGCCGCCTGCCAGGCCAACCTGGACCCCGATCTCGCCGCCGACCTGCTCGTCAAGCGCGGCCTCGACCAGGCCCGTACGGGACGCCGCTTCCTGACCGAGACGCTGCCCGCGCAGGTCGGCGATGCGGACCTGCGGGCGCGGCTGGCGCGGGCCGCCGAGCCCGCCGCCGACGCCTTCGACGGGCTGGTCGGCTTCCTGGAGGGCTTCGAGGCCCGGGGCACCTGGCGGATGGGCGAGGAGATCTACTCCGCGCTGCTGCGCGAGCAGGAGATGCTCGGGTATGGCGCCGCAGAGCTGCACGAGAAGGGCCGCCAGGCATGGGCCGAGCTGGACACGCGGATGACGGAGGTCGCCGCGCGCCTCGGCTCCGGCAGCTGGCGGGAGGCGATGGAGTCACTCATGGACGACCACCCGCCGACGCTGGAGGCCATGCGCGCCGAGTATGAGGCCGAGACGCTGCGGGCGCGCGAGTTCGTCCGCGAGCGCGGGCTGGTGACCTTCCCCGAGGGGGAGGTGTGCCGGGTCGAGCCCTCGCCGGAGTTCCAGCGGCCCATCATCGCCGTGGCCAGCTACCTCGCCCCGCCGCCGCTGTCGTCCTCGCGGGATGGCGTCTTCTTCGTGCCGTACACGCCGGACGGCTTCACCGAGGAGCAGGTGCGGCAGCGGCTGCGGACCAACTCGCGCCCGCAGATGCCCTCGATCAGCGTGCACGAGGGGTACCCCGGCCACCACTGGCACCTGTCCTGGATGGCCGGCAACCCGCACCGCGCCCGCAAGATCTTCCGTACGCCCTACTTCGTGGAGGGCTGGGGGCTCTACGTCGAGAAGCTCATGCACGAGCAGGGCTACTTCGACACGCCCCAGACCGAGCTCGCCCACCTCGACTGCCGCATCTGGCGGGCCGCCAGGATCGTGGTGGACACCGCGCTGCACTGCGACGACATGACGATCGAGCAGGCGGAGGAGTTCCTGACCACGAAGGCGTCGCTGTCGCCGGGCACCGCGGCGGGAGAGGTCAGCCGCTACTGCGCCTGGCCCACGCAGGCGCCCTCCTACCTCACGGGCGCGCTGGAGATCGAACGCATCAGGGCGGACTACGACGGCGATCTGCGGACCTTCCACGACACGATCGCGGGCTCCGGCGGGCTTCCGCTCGGCCTCGCCCGGAAGGTCGTGCTCGGCTGAGAGTTCAGCCGCTGAGTGCGCGTTCGATGACGGCGGTGAGCTGGTCCTCGGTGAGCACCGTGGGCCGGCCCACGCCGAGAGCGCGGACGTAGACCTCGCACAACCACTCCAGCAGGCGGGTCGCCTCGAACGCCTGCTCCAGGCCGCCGCCGATCGTCACCGCGCCGTGGCTGGCCATCAGGGCGGCCTGCCTGCCCTCGACAGCGGCGATGACGTTGCGCGCCAGCTCCGGCGTGCCGTACGTCGCGTACGGGGCCACGCGGACGGCGCCGCCGAGCAGCAGGGCGTTGTAGTGGATCGGCGGCAGCTCGGTCATGGTCGAGGCGACCACGGTCGCGAAGACCGAGTGGGTGTGCACCACCGCCCTGGCTCCGGTCGCCTCGTACAGCGCGAGATGCATCGGCGTCTCCGAGGAGGGCTTGCGCTCCCCGTCCACGACCCGCCCTTCGAGGTCGACCACGGGGCAGTCCTCCGGGCGCAGCCGGTCGAGCGCCACGCCGGAGGGCGTGACGACGACCAGGTCGCCCTCCCGGGCGCTCAGGTTGCCCGAGGTCCCGATCACCAGGCCGAGGGCCGCCGCCCGCCGGCCGTACTCGCACAGCTCACGCCGCAGCTCGTCCAGCTGCTCGTCCGCCTGCTCGTTCACCTGCTCGTTCACGCCGGCGAATCTACACAATCGGCGGTGTTTCGTGATGTCCTGATGCCATGTACGAGGCTTCCGAGTGGCGCCGCGACGGAGACACGATCCGCAGGACCGTGGTCGCCCGAGATTTCCGTACGGCCATCGCGATCGTGAACGACATCGCCGAGCAGGCCGAGGCCCTGAACCACCATCCCGACATCGACATCCGATGGCGCACCCTCCACCTGGCGCTGACCACCCACGACGCCGGCGGCCTGACCGACCTCGACTACAAGCTCGCCGCTCGCATCGACGCCATCGTGGCCGACCACGAGGCCGGATCGCCGCAGTCCTAGCGCGGTCCTAGGGCGGTCCTAGAGCGCGTTCAGTGCGGTGAGGAGCTGTTCCTCCTCGCGGGCGAAGTGGGCCTCCAGCTCGGCCGACAGGCGGGTGAGCCTGGCCTTGACGGTGGCCGGGTCGCCGGAGCCCGCCTCGCCGACCGCCGCGTCCAGGTCCTCCCTGATCCGGGCCAGCCGCACGTGCTCTTCGCGCAGGCGGTCGAGGGTCGGGGCCAGCCCGGGGAAGGCCCGCTCCAGCAGGGGGAAGCCCCGCTCGTTCTCGTTGGCGTGGTGCTCGTGGAAGGCCGTGCAGAAGGACAGGCAGCGCTCCCGCAGCGCTCCCTCCAGGCCGCGACCCGGCAGGTTCACCGTCGTGCCCGTGGCGAGCCCGTCCTCGACCGCGGCCAGCAGCGCGGCCATCTCCGCCCGCAGTCCGTCGTGGATCCGCACCAGCTCGTCGCCCATCGCCCGGGCGCGTTCGCGGTCTCGCCGGTAGAGGGCGACGACGGGGATGACGCGGGAGGTGTGGGCCTGATAGTCGGCGAAGGCCGGCACCAGCTCGGCCTGCCGGGCGTACATGCGGTCGCGCTCCTCGCCCGACAGCGGTACGGCCGTGGCGGTGAACGTCTCGATCGCCGTCCCGTCACCCGCCTCGACGGTCACCGTGGGATTGGCCAGCAGATTGTGATACCAGTCCGGGTGGCGTGGCGCGCCCGCGTAGGAGGCGAACACGAGGGTTCTGTCCCCGTCGCGCAGGCAGGCGACCGGGTTCGTCCGGGCGGCGCCCGTTCTGGCGCCGGTGGTCGTCAGCAGGATCAGCGGTGTCCCCTCGAACGGCCCGCCGACCGTGCCGGCGTTTCCCCGGAACTCTTCAATGATCTTGTCGTTCCATTCGGACATGCGACGATGGCTCCCGGACCTCGGATGTATTTGCTTTGATAGCAAAGCTATTTTGGAGATCAACATATGTCAACGGATGACGGCCTGAGCCTGGATGAGGGGGTCCGAACCCTCCTGTTGCTGATGCCGCGTCTGGTGGGCCGCGCCAAGCGCATGCCGGTCCCCGAGTCGCTCCGGACGCTCGACCTGGCGCCACGGCACCTGTCGCTGCTGTCCTACCTGCTGTTCGACGGTCCGCTCACAGTGAACGAACTCGCCGCCCGGCTGGAGGTCGCCCCGGCCACCGTGAGCCTGATGGTGGGCGACCTCAGCCGCAAGGGCGTCGTGGACCGGCGCGAGGACGACGCGGACCGCCGCCGCACGATCGTGAGCATCGCCGAGGCCAATCGGGAGGCGGTCGACGCCTGGCTCGCTCGCGGCGCCCGTGCCTGGCACAGCGCGCTGGAACCGCTGACGAGTGAGCAGCGGCGCATGTTCGTCGAGACGCTCCGGTCGTACGAGCGAGCCGTCGCCGGTGACGCCGAGTGACGGGTTCGGATCCCGTCTCGCCTGTGATTCCAGGTTATCGGCTGGCGAGCTTGCCCGATGCTCACGGAGAGTGAAAGAATTCACACAGGTTTTCGAATTACGTGAGGAGGGTGTGATGGATCTGTTCGACTCTGATTCTGAACACTCTCGTCGTTCGAATAACACTGACGGCGACTGGTGGGACCGGTTGACCGCCGATTCCCCTCTGTGGTCGTCCGAAGGATCGCTCGCCCGCGAGCACTTTCCGATCGCTGACCCCGAGCCGCGACAGGACACGAGCCAAGACACCAGCGACGGCGCTCCCGGCACCGGGGGCACTGACAGCCCGGGTGTGGATGCCGGTGGCGCGGGTGATCGCAGGGCCCGGTCGTCGTGGGTGTTGGTGGGTTCTCTGCGTGAGTCGGCGCAGGCGTTGGCGTTGGCGGCGGTGCCGGACGATGTGGATGTCTGTCTTGCCGAGGCTGAGGAGTTGGTGTTCGCGCGGGATCGGATCACGTGTGCTCTTGCTGATCGGGTGGGGCGGGTGCATGGTGCGGGGCAGGCCAGGCGGCATGGGCATGCCTCGACCCGCAGTTGGTTGCGTACCGCTGGGGGGATGAGCGTGCCCGGTGCCGGCCGTCTGCTCACGCTGGCGGTGGAGTTGGCGCGTCTGCCTCGGGTGCGGGAGCGGTTCGCCGCGGGTGGGTTGGCGGCGGGGGTGGTGGTGGAGGCGATCTGCATGGCCACCGCCCAGTTGAGCGATGAGCATGCGGGGTTGGCTGAGCCGATCCTGCTGGAGTTGGCGGGTCAGGCGGGCGCGGCGGAGGTGGCCAAAGCCGGGCGCTATCTGCGGGCGGTGCTGGACCCCGACGGGGAAGAACGCGACGAGCGGGCCGACTTCGGGCGGCGGTTCCTGAGGGTCCGCCCCACCAAAGGCGGGGGCGTGGAGGGAGAGTTCTACCTGCCCCGTGAGGCGGCCGCCCGGCTGCGGGCGTTGTTGGACGCCTACGCCAAGCCTCGGGCTGAGGGGGATGATCGGCCGCTGAGGGTGCGTAACGCGGATGCGTTCATCGCGTTGCTGGAGCAGAAGATCGCCGCCGAGCTCCTGGTCCTGGTCACCGCCGAATCCCTCCCCACCGACCCCCGACCCGCTGACCCCGGCGACGATCACCCCGAAGACATTGACGACGCCCAGGATGCCCAGGATGCCGAGCGTGCGGAGGGCGCCGAGGACGCGGAGGGCGCCGAGGCCGACGAGGACGGCCGGGACAGCGAGGACACCGGCGCCACCGGTGACATCGGAAGCGCTGACAAACCCGGCGACGTCGACAACACCAGTGCCCCCGGCGAGATGGGCGGCCCCGGCGACGTGGGCAGCACCGGCGCTGCCGCACCTGCCCAGGATGAGGGCCTGTGCCATCCTGCCGACCCCGCCGACTGTGGCGATGCCGGGGCAGATGCCGGTTCACCTTCGCAGACAGCGCGGCCGGATCCTCCTCCCGAGGAGGCCGCTGCGCATCACGCCCACGCGGGGCATCGGCCTGCGGGGGACTGCCGGCATGGGCAGAGCACGCCCGAAGGCCACGGCGACGTGCGCCGTGGACGGTCGTCAGCAGGGACGGCGCCGGGCGTGCCGGGACCGGGCCGTGGGTCGGGGACACCGCCGGGGAGGCCATCGGGAACAGCGCCGGGGGTGTTGCTGGCGACCGGGCAGATGCTGCCGGTCTCCAGCGTGCACCGCCTTGCCCGCACCAGCACCCTGGTCCGCCTGGTCATGGACGCCGAGGGGCAGGTGCTGGACATGGGCCGCAAGGTCCGCCTGGCCACCCCCGCCCAACGCAGGGCCGTGTTCGCCCGCTACGCCACCTGCTGGATCGACGGCTGCCCACTACCCGCCACCCTGTGCCAGATCGACCACGCCGACAACTGGAGCAACGGCGGCCTCACCGACCTGAAACTGCTCGGCCCCGCCTGCCAGTTCCACAACCGCGACCGCTACCGCCACCCCGACCGCTACACCCGCCGCAAAGCCGGCACCGACCGCTGGGCCTTCACCTACCGCAACCCCACCAGAGCCCGGCGGCTACGGGAATGACGACCAGGGCGACGCGAGGGCCGCTGGTGCGCTGTACATAAGGCTTTCGGGGGCCGAGGGAGCGGAGCGGAAGGGAGCGGGGACCGGAGCGAAGGCGCAGCGGAGCGGGCTTCGCGAGGACCGGAGGTTCCTTCCGGCGCAGTGACCGACCCGGCCAAAGATTCGTGGACACCCCACTAGTAGGACTTTGTTAGTTGGAGATCTTGTCTGAGATGATCTCGGGGTGACTCCGGCTGAGTTGGCTGAGGTGCGTGGCCGTCTTGAGGATTTTGCGGGTGAGGTGTTCACCTCGTTCGCTCGT
>NZ_JABBWX010000049.1:0-1176 GCF_014161375.1 Microbispora sp. H10830 | reverse complement strand
CACTAGTAGGACTTTGTTAGTTGGAGATCTTGTCTGAGATGATCTCGGGGTGACTCCGGCTGAGTTGGCTGAGGTGCGTGGCCGTCTTGAGGATTTTGCGGGTGAGGTGTTCACCTCGTTCGCTCGTAGGGAGCAGCGGTCGAACGGCGGGTTGTATCTGCGTGGGTTGATGCTGGACGGCCGGCGTAAGTCGATGGTGCCGATGGCTGAGCGGCTGGGAGTGGATCACCAGCGGCTACAACAGTTCATCACCTCCTCAACCTGGGATTACGGGGCGGTACGGCGGCGTCTTGCCCGCCGGGCGGTCGATCTGGTCGCCCCCGAGGCGTGGGTGCTGGACGATACCGGGCACGTCAAGGACGGGGACGCCTCCCCGGGGGTGGCCCGGCAGTACACCGGCACGGCGGGCAAGGTCGCCAACTGTCAGATCGCGGTCAGCGTGCACGCGGTCACCGACACCGGCTCGGCCGCGCTGAACTGGCGGTTGTTCCTGCCCGACAGCTGGGACGATGCTCTGGCCGAGGATGAGGGGCAGGCGGAGCACATCGCTCAGCGGCGGCGGCGCTGTGCGATCCCCGAGCAGGTGCGCCACCGCCCCAAGTGGCAGCTCGCGTTGGACATGCTGGATGAGCTGGCCGCCTGGGGGCTGGTGCCGCCGCTGGTGGTCGCCGACGCCGGATACGGGGAGGTGACCGCGCTGCGGGTGGAGCTGACCAGGCGCCAGATTCCCTACATCGTCAACGTCAAGGGCACCACCACCGCCTACCCTCACGACGTGGTCCCCGAGACGACGCCGTATGCGGGGACCGGGCGCCCGCCGGTGGCCAAGTACCGCACCCCGCACTCCACGCTGCGGGAGCTGGCCCTGACCGCCGGACGGCGCGCGTTGCGCCGGGTGACCTGGCGGCGAGGCAGTAGGCACACCCCGGGCAACCCGAGTGCGAAGATGACCTCCCGGTTCCTGGCGCTGCGGGTACGCCCGGCCAACCGTGGCATTGCCCGGCAGGAGGACGGCCACCTGCCCGAGTGCTGGCTGCTGGCCGAGTGGCCGCCCGGGGAGAGTGAGCCCACCGATTACTGGCTGTCCACCCTGCCCTCCGACACCCGGCTGCGGGATCTGGTGCGCCTGGCGAAGATCCGCTGGCGGATCGAGCACGACTACCGCGAGCTGAAGAC
>NZ_JABBWX010000048.1:0-1255 GCF_014161375.1 Microbispora sp. H10830 | reverse complement strand
TCGGGTGTTTGGTGGTGGGGTGGGCTGGTTGTCTGGTTGTTGTTTGTGAATTGCATAGTGGACGCGAGCATCTTTGTGGCCAAGTTATTTAGGGCACACGGTGGATGCCTTGGCATCAGGAGCCGATGAAGGACGTGGGAGGCTGCGTTAAGCCTCGGGGAGTCGCCAACCAGACGTTGATCCGGGGATGTCCGAATGGGGAAACCTAGCACCAGTCATGTGGTGTTGCCGCCGTCTGAATGTATAGGGCGGTTGGTGGTAACGCGGGGAAGTGAAACATCTCAGTACCCGTAGGAGAAGAAAACAATTTAGTGATTCCGTGAGTAGTGGTGAGCGAAAGCGGAGGAGGCTAAACCGTGCGCGTGTGATAGCCGGCGGGCGTTGCGTGTGCGGGGTTGTGGGACCTTCCGGAGGAGACCGCCGTCTCTTCAGGCAGTGAGAAATCGGTGGGGTAGTCGAACGCTCTGGGAAGGGCGGCCGTAGACCGTGATAGCCGGGTAGGCGAAATCTTGCCGACTGTTGGGAGTGTTCCCGAGTAGCACGGGGCTCGAGAAATCCTGTGTGAATCTGCCAGGACCACCTGGTAAGCCTAAATACTTCCTGATGACCGATAGTGAACGAGTACCGTGAGGGAAAGGTGAAAAGCGCCCCGGTGAGGGGTCGTGAAATAGTACCTGAAACCGTGTGCCTACAAGCCGTAGGAGCGTAGTCGTCTTCGGGCGGCTGTGATGTGACTGCGTGCCTTTTGAAGAATGAGCCTGCGAGTTATGGTGTGTGGCGAGGTTAACCCGTGTGGGGGAGCCGTAGCGAAAGCGAGTCTGAATAGGGCGTTTGAGTCGCATGCTGTAGACCCGAAGCGGGGTGATCTACGCATGGGCAGGTTGAAGCGTGGGTAAGACTGCGTGGAGGACCGAACCCACCAGGGTTGAAAACCTGGGGGATGACCTGTGTGTAGGGGTGAAAGGCCAATCAAACTCCGTGATAGCTGGTTCTCCCCGAAATGCATTTAGGTGCAGCGTTGCGTGTTGCTTGCCGGAGGTAGGGCTCTGGATGGCTGATGGGCCCGACAAGGTTACTGACGTCAGCCAAACTTCGAATGCCGGTAAGTTGAGCGTGGCAGTGAGACTGCGGGGGATAAGCTCCGTGGTCGAGAGGGAAACAGCCCAGATCACCGACTAAGGCCCCTAAGCGTGTGCTAAGTGGGAAAGGATGTGGAGTCGCAGTGACAACCAGGAGGTTGGCTTAGAAGCAGCCA
>NZ_JABBWX010000047.1:0-1430 GCF_014161375.1 Microbispora sp. H10830 | reverse complement strand
GGTGATGTCCCGCTGAGTGGTGTAACTCGCTGCTGATCATGTGGGGTCGGCGAGTTGTGGGTTGGTGTGACTATGACGCGGCCAGGGCGGTGTGCGCCAGGGGTTCGGCCGGATCGTCTGCGGGTGGGGCGGCGAGTTGGGCCATGGAGCCCTCTGACAGGTAGCGGCGGTCGCTGACCTGCCATTCGTCGTGGTGTTCGGCCAGGACGGCGCCGGCCAGGCGGCCCAGGGCGGTGGGGTTGGGAAAGACGCCCACGACGTCCGATCGTCGCTTGATCTCCCGGTTCAGCCGTTCCAGCGGGTTGGTCGACCAGATCTTCTTCCAGTGCTGGGCGGGGAAGTCGGCGAACGCGGTGATGTCGTCGGTGGCCTCGAGGAGCATCTGTTCCACGATCGGGAATTGACGGCCGAGCATGGTGGCGATGGTGGTCAGCTGGGCGCGGACCGTCTGGGCGGTGGGCTGGGCGAAGATGGTGCGGATCGCTGCGGCGACCATCTCCGCCGAACCCTTGGGCACCCGGGCGAGCACGTTGCGCATGAAATGAACGCGACACCTTTGCCAGGAGGCGCCGAGGAAGACCGCCCGCAACGCAGCCACCAGGCCGGCGTGGGCGTCGGAGATGGCCAGCTGCACCCCACTCAGGCCGCGGGCCTTCAGCGAGCGCAGGAACGCGGTCCAGAACGCGCCGTCTTCGCTGTCGCCGACGGCGAATCCGAGGATCTCCCGTCGGCCGTCGATGCTGACGCCGGTGGCGATGACGACGGCCTGGGAGACGACCCGGTGGTTCACCCTCGCTTTGCAGTAGGTGGCGTCGAGGAAGACGTAGGGGAAGGTGGTGTGGGAAAGGGGCCGGTCGCGGAAGGCGGCCACCTCACCGTCCAGGTCGGCGCAGATGCGCGAGACCTCGCTTTTGGAGATGCCGGACTCGGCGCCGAGGGCTTTGACCAGGTCGTCGACGCTGCGAGTGGAGACCCCGTGCAGGTAGGCCTCCATGACCACGGCGAACAGCGCCTGGTCGATGCGGCGGCGGCGTTCCAGCAGGGAGGGGAAGAACGACCCGGACCGCAGCTTGGGGATCTTGAGCTCCAGGTCGCCGGCGGCGGTGGTCAGCAGCCGGTCGCGGTAGCCGTTGCGCTGGGTGGTGCGGGCTTCGGTGCGCTGGTGTGGGGCGGCGCCGATCATCGCGGTCGCCTCCGCCTCGATGAGCGCTTGCAGGACGGCTTGCAGCGCGTGGCGGATGACGTCGTCGGCGTCGGAGGCTTTCAAAGACTCCAGCAGGTCGAGCAGGGCAGACTGGTCCAGAGCCATCGTGTGGTGTCCTCCGCGAGAACCTTTGGTCGGGAACTCGCTGACCGTCACACGATGGCTCGCCCCATGTCCGGGGCTTGCATCAACAGCTTGGAGTTACACCACTCGAGGGGACGTCACC
>NZ_JABBWX010000046.1:0-1502 GCF_014161375.1 Microbispora sp. H10830 | reverse complement strand
CGTTCTCCTAATGAGTGTTAGCGAGTCGCCTTCCGGCAGACTCGGTGCCTGGTAGCCCCCGGCAGGTGAGCACTTGGTTCTCCTGGGCTTCGAGCCCTGATGAAAGATCGTGCCCCTGCCGGTCGGCCGGGAGAGTTGATCGCTGATGGGATGTCGTGCCCGCCCGTCTGGGGCGTGAGCACTGCTTCATTAGGTCGCTGATGGTTCTCCCGCAGGCTGCTGACCAGCGGTGCCGAAGTCGGGAGAGACATTGCGACTGTTCGTGGGAGACGACTGGGCCGAGGCCCATCACGACGTGGAGCTGATGGACGCTTCGGGGCGGCGCCTGGCCAAGGCACGTCTGCCGGAGGGAGTGGCGGGAATGTCCCGGCTGCACGCCATGATCGGCGAGCAACTTGGCGAGCAGGCCGAAGAGGCGGAGGTGATCGTCGGGATCGAGACCGACCGCGGGCCGTGGGTGGCGGCGCTGGTCGCCGCCAGGTACACAGTGCTGGCGGTCAACCCGCTGCAGGCCGCCCGCTACCGGGAACGACTGAGCGTGTCGGGCGCCAAGAGCGACGCGGCCGACGCGCACATGCTGGCCGACATGGTCCGCACGGACTCCCACCAGCTGCGGCCGGTGGCCGGCGACAGCCCGCAAGCTGAGGCGGTCAAGGTCGTGGCCCGGATGCATAAGACGCTGATCTGGGAACGTACCCGCCATACCCAGCGGCTGCGGCACGCGCTGCGTGACTACTTCCCCGCCGCCCTGGTCGCGTTCGAGGACCTGGACGCCCCTGAGGCGCTGAACCTGCTGGCCCGCGCAGCCGACCCGGCATCGGCGGCGAAGCTGACCATCAGCCAGATCAGCGCGGCGCTCAAACGCGCCGGCCGCCGAGGCGATCTGGCTGCCAAGGCCGCGCCCATCCAGGCCGCTCTGCGCACCGAACAGTTGAGCCAGCCTGAGGTGGTCACCGCCGCCTACGCGGCCTCGGTCCGGGCACTGATCGCCGTCCTGACCGCATTGAACGAGCAGGTCACCGCCCTGCACAAGGAGGTCGAGGCGCATTTTGGCCGGCACCCGGCCGCTGAGATCATCTGCTCCCAGCCTGGGCTGGGACCGATCCTCGGCGCCCGGGTGCTCGCAGAATTCGGTGACGACCCCTACCGCTACGCCTCGGCCAAGGCCCGCAAGAACTACGCCGGCACCAGCCCGATCACCCGCGCCTCGGGCAAGAAGAAGGTTGTCGCCGCCCGGTTCGTGCACAACGACAGGCTGATCGACGCGCTGATCACCCAGGCCGCCACCGCGGTCCGTTTCTCGCCCGGCGCCCGCGCCTACTACGACAGGCAACGCGCTCGCGACGCCGACTACAACACGGCGCTGCGCCAGGTCGCCAACCGCCTCGTCGGCATCCTGCACGGCTGCCTCAAGACCGGCACCCTCTACGACGAGGCGACCGCTTGGTCGCAACACTCCGGATCTCTCGCTGCTTGACACTCAAGCTCCTGGGATGTCTTTC
>NZ_JABBWX010000045.1:0-1960 GCF_014161375.1 Microbispora sp. H10830 | reverse complement strand
ACTTCAGCACGTACTGGCCGTTGGCCGGGCGGGTCAGGAAGATGTAGTAGGCGCCGCCTCGCTTGTACATCCGCGACCCTTCCAGGGTGCCCACGCTGGAGGGGGTGGAGAACACCTGCTGGCTGCGGACTTCGGTCTTTCCGTCGGCCGACAGCTGGGCCACGCTGATGTTGGTGTTGCCGTAGGAGACGTACATCGTGTCGTTGTCGTCGATGAGCAGCCCGGCGTCGTAGTAGCACTTGTTGATGGTGGTGTGCCGGTTCCAGGGGCCTTCGACGGAGGTGGCGGTGTAGATGTAGGTCTTGCTGAAGTCGATGCAGCCGCCCCAGTAGAAGGTCTTGTTGCTCTTGCGGTAGTTCAGGAACGACGCCCAGACTCCGTTGACGTAGGCCCGCCCGCCGTTCAGGTCGTACTTCGATCCGAAGTCCAGCTTGGGCACCGAGTGGCCGGCGTACTCCCAGTTGACCAGGTCGTAGGAGCGCAGGATCGGCGCGCCGGGCGAGTAGTGCATCGTGGAGGCCGAGTAGTAGTAGGTGTCGTCCACCCGGAAGACGTCGATGTCGGCCAGGTCCTCCCACAACACCGGGTTGGAATAGGTCGACGACGGCGGCCACGGCCCGCTCGTCGGACTCGCCGACGGCGACGGCGACGGACTGGGGGAGGGACTCGGGGAGGGGGACGCCGAGGGGCTGGCGCTGGGGCTGGCGCTGGGACTGGCACTGGGACTGGCACTGGGACTGGCACTGGGACTGGCGCTGGGGCTGGTGACGGTTCCACTGCAGGTGGTGCCGTTCAGCGCGAAGCTCGCCGGCACCGGATTGGACGAGGTCCAGGAACCGTTGAAGCCGAACGACGTGCTGCCGCCGGTCGGGATGGCGCCGTTGTAGGAGGCGTTGGTCACGGTGACCTGGGCGCCCGACTGCGTATAGCTGCCGTTCCACAGTTGGCTGATCGTCTGCCCGGCCGGGAACGACCAGGTCAGGCTCCAGCCGTTGACCGGGTCACCCAGGTTGACCACGTCCACGTTGGCGCCGAAGCCGCCCTGCCACTGGTTGGTCACGGTGTAGGTGACCCGGCAGCCCGCGGCGGCGCGGGCGGAGCCGGCGGTCACGACTCCGAGGACGCTCAGTGCCGCGGCCATCCCGGCCGCGAGCCAGCGCCGATGTCGAGTGAAGCGCACGAGAATCTCCAGGGGGGATAGGGATTCGTCAGGAGACGGTGCAGGTCAGCGTGGGCACGCCGTTGGCGCCGTTCCAGGTGCCGAGGAAGCCGAACTGGGTGCTCGCGCCCGCGCCGAGCGCGCCGTTGTAGTCGACGTTGCGGGCGGTGACCTGGGCGCCGCTGCTGCTGATCGCGGCGTTCCACGACTGGGTGACCGTCTGGCCGTTGCCGAACCGCCAGCCGACCGTCCAGGAGGAGATGGCCGAGCTGCCCGCGGTCACGGTCACCGTCGCCTGGAAGCCGCCGTCCCACTGCCCGGCGATCGCGTACGCGGCCGAGCACCCCGCGCCGCCCGGCGACGGACTGGGCGAGGGGTTGGCGGAGGGGCTGGCCGAGGGGCTGGCCGACGGACTGGCCGATGGGCTGGGCGAGGGACTGGGCGACGGGCTGGGACCCTGCCCGATGCTGCCGGGGACCGACTGGAGCGCCGCGTACCAGGCGGCGGCCATCTTGTCGTAGCCGTTCGCGGTGGGGTGGATGCCGTCGATCAGGTCGGCGGTGGTCAGCTTGCTGTGCATGTCGACCAGGTGGACGTGCTTGCCGCTGTTGGCCTTGGACTGCACGATGCCGGGGATCGCCGCGTTGAAGGTGCGGGCGGCGGCCTCCTGGCCAGAGTTCGACAGCGGGATGATGGTCGCGACGAACACCTCGGCGTTCGGCGCCGCCGCGGTGATGTGGTCGATCAGCGTGGACAGCCGCTGCGGCGCGCCGGACACGTTGTAGTTCTGCAGCACGTCGT
>NZ_JABBWX010000044.1:0-2425 GCF_014161375.1 Microbispora sp. H10830 | reverse complement strand
TCACGGCCTGCACCAGCAACGAGCCGGCGGCGCAGGCGAGCGCGCCGGCCGCCGCTCCCGCCGCCGCGGCCACGGGCGGCAACGACGCCCCCGGCGACAAGGTCGTCATCGGGTTCTCGGCCCCGGCGGCCGACCACGGCTGGATCGCGGCCATCGCCAAGAACGCGGCGGACGCGGCCACGAAGTACTCCGATGTGGAGTTCAAGGCGGTCGAGCCGACCAACGACATCAACCAGCAGATCTCGGCGGTGGAGTCGCTGATCCAGGCCAAGGTGAACGCGCTGGTGATCCTGCCGAACGACGGTGAGCAGCTGAACCAGGTCGCGCGGCAGGCGATGGACGCGGGCATCCCGGTGATCAACCTGGACCGGGTGTTCCCGGACAAGCTGTCCTACCGGACCTGGATCGGCGGGGACAACTACGGCATGGGGGTGGCCGCCGGTCACTACATCGGTAAGACGCTGAAGGACAAGGGCGTGGCCGACCCGGTGATCCTGGAGATCCAGGGCATCGCGACGCTGCCGCTGACCCAGGACCGCAGCAAGGGCTTCGCCGACGCTTTGAAGATGTACGGGTTCAAGGTGACCGCGCAGCAGGACGCCAAGTTCACGGTGGAGTCCGGCACGCAGGTGGCCAGCAACCTGCTGCAGGCGCACAAGAAGATCGACGCGATCTGGAACCACGACGACGACCAGGGCATCGGTGTGATGGCCGCGATCAAGGAGGCCGGTCGCGACGAGTTCTTCATGGTCGGCGGCGCCGGCTCGGCCAACGCGATGCGTGACATCCAGGCGGACAACAGCGTGCTGAAGGCCACGGTCACCTATCCCCCGACGATGGCCGCCTCGGCGGTCAAGCTGGCCCGGCTCATCGCCCAGGGCAAGGGCATGAGCGACCTGCTGGAGCAGGAGGTGCCGCAGTCGATCACGCTGGCCTCGGCGACCGTGACCAAGGACAACGCGGACAAGTACCTGCCGCTCGGCTTCGAGTCATGAGGCCTGTCATCGGGATCGGCATGGTCGGCTACGCGTTCATGGGCCGCACCCACTCCCAGGCGTGGCGCAGCGTGGACGCGTTCTTCGACCTGCCGTTCAAGCCCGCGATGGTGGCCGTGGCCGGCAGGTCCGCCGAGGCGACCGCGCAGGCCGCCGAGAAGCTGGGGTGGGCCCACGCGGAGAGCGACTGGAAGCGCCTGCTCGAACGCGACGACGTGCAGATCGTCGACATCTGCACGCCGGGTGACAGCCATGCCGAGATCGCCATCGCGGCGCTGGCGGCGGGCAAGCACGTCCTGTGCGAGAAGCCGCTGGCCAACACCGTGGCCGAGGCCGAGGCCATGGCCGCGGCGGCGAAGGAGGCGGCGGCGCGCGGGGTGCGCAGCATGGTCGCCTTCAACTACCGCCGCGTGCCCGCGGTCGCGCTGGCCCGGCGGTTCGTCGAGGAGGGCAGGCTCGGGGAGATCCGGCACGTGCGGGCGCAGTACCTGCAGGACTGGATCGTCGACCCGGAGTTCCCCCTGGTCTGGCGGCTCCAGAAGGACAAGGCCGGGTCCGGCGCTCTCGGCGACATCGGCGCCCACATCATCGACACCGCCGAATTCGTCACCGGCCAGCGGCTGACCGGGGTATCGGCGATGACCGAGACCTTCGTCAAGGAGCGTCCCCTGGCGGTCAGCTCGGCCGGGCTCTCGGCCGGCGGCGGAGCCGGGACGGGCCCGGTCACCGTGGACGACGCCGCGCTGTTCATCGGCCGCCTCAGCGGGGGCGCGCTGGCCTCGTTCGAGGCCACCCGCTTCGCGACCGGGCACAAGAACGCGCTGCGCATCGAGGTCAACGGCTCCCTGGGGAGCCTGTCCTTCGACTTCGAGGCGATGAACGAGCTGTGGTTCCACGACCACACCATCGGCAGCGCCGAGCACGGATTCCGGAGGGTGCAGGTCACCGAGCCGGACCACCCGTACGCCGGGGCGTGGTGGCCGCCGGGCCACGGCCTCGGATACGAGCACACCTTCGTCCACGAGGCGAAGGACTTCCTGGAGGCGATCGCCGCCGGCACCGACCCCGCGCCGTCCTTCGAGGACGGGCTGCGGGTGCAGCGGGTGCTGGCGGCCGTCGAGCAGAGTGCGGCTGACGGCAGCCGCTTCACGACTGTGGAGGATTCATGACCAGGCCGGTCACGTTGTTCACCGGGCAGTGGGCGGACCTGCCGTTCGAGGAGGTCTGCCGGCTGGCCTCGGAATGGGGCTACGACGGCCTGGAGATCGCCTGCTGGGGCGACCACTTCGAGGTCGACAAGGCCCTCGCCGACGACTCCTACATCGAACGCAAGAAGGAGACCCTGGCCAAGTACAACCTCGGGGTGTGGACGATCTCCCACCACCTGGTCGGCCAGGCCGTGTGCGACCACCCCATCGACGAGCGCCACA
>NZ_JABBWX010000043.1:0-3171 GCF_014161375.1 Microbispora sp. H10830 | reverse complement strand
ACAACTCGCTGATCGTCGATCTGTCGACCACGCGGGTGCTCGGGCTGCCGCTGCTGGTGTATGTGTTCGCGCTGGTGGTGCTGATCGGCTGGCTGGTGCTCAACCGTACGACGTTCGGCCGGCGCACTTATGCGGTGGGTGGTAACCCCGAGGCGGCGCGGCTGGCCGGTATCGATGTGCGGAAGCACACGCTGATGTTGTATGCGCTGTCGGGTCTGTGCTGCGGGATCGCCGCGGTGCTGATCATGGCGCGGACCACCACCGGGTCGTCCACCCATGGTGATCTGTATGAGCTGGACGCGATCGCCGCCGTCATCATCGGCGGGACGTTGCTGAGCGGTGGCCGGGGCACGATCATCGGCTCGATCCTCGGTCTGCTGATCTTCACTGTGATCACCAACCTGTTCATCCTCAACGGCCTCAACACCGCCGACCAGCTCGTCGCCAAGGGCGCGATCATCGTCGTCGCCGTGCTCCTGCAGCGGCGAAGCCTCAGATCACACACCTGACCCCCGGCACCCCCTTACCCGATCTTCCAGGTCCGCCGCCGTACGGCCGCGGTCCCGGTCTCGTACGCCCCTTTCCTCGCCTTTCCTCGCTTTTCCACCCCCACTGCAAGGGAGAACGACATGACCCAGAACCCCGGCCGCCGGGGCTTCCTCCTCGGCGGAGCCGTCCTCGGTGCAGGCGCCCTCATCACGGCCTGCACCAGCAACGAGCCGGCGGCGCAGGCGAGCGCGCCGGCCGCCGCTCCCGCCGCCGCGGCCACGGGCGGCAACGACGCCCCCGGCGACAAGGTCGTCATCGGGTTCTCGGCCCCGGCCGCCGACCACGGCTGGATCGCCGCCATCAGCAAGAACGCGGCGGACGCGGCCAAGCAGTACTCCGACGTGGAGTTCAAGCCGGTCGAGCCGACCAACGACATCAACCAGCAGATCTCCGCGGTGGAGTCGCTGATCCAGGCCAAGGTCAATGTGCTGGTGATCCTGCCGAACGACGGCCAGCAGCTCAACCAGGTCGCCCGGCAGGCCATGGACGCGGGCATCCCGGTGGTCAACGTGGACCGCGTCTTCCCGGACAAGCTGTCCTACCGCGCCTGGATCGGCGGGGACAACTACGGCATGGGTGTGGCCGCCGGCCACTACATCGGCAAGACGCTGAAGGACAAGGGCGTGGCCGACCCGGTGATCCTGGAGATCCAGGGCATCGCGACGCTGCCGCTGACCCAGGACCGCAGCAAGGGCTTCGCCGACGCGCTGAAGACCTACGGCTTCAAGGTGACCGCGCAGCAGGACGCCAAGTTCACGGTGGAGTCCGGCACGCAGGTGGCCAGCAACCTGCTGCAGGCGCACAAGAAGATCGACGCCATCTGGAACCACGACGACGACCAGGGCATCGGTGTGATGGCCGCGATCAAGGAGGCCGGTCGCGACGAGTTCTTCATGGTCGGCGGCGCCGGCTCGGCCAACGCGATGCGTGACATCCAGGCCGACAACAGCGTGCTGAAGGCCACGGTCACCTATCCCCCGACGATGGCCGCCTCGGCGATCAAGATCGCCCGGCTCATCGCCCAGGGCAAGGGCATGAGCGACCTGCTGGAGCAGGAGGTGCCGCAGTCCATCACGCTGGCATCGGAGACCGTCACCAAGGACAACATCACCAAGTACCTGCCGCTCGGCTTCGAATCCTGATTCGGGGGAGATCTAGTGACAGAAAGCAGGCCGGCGCTCGGTGTCGGCATGGTGGGGTACGCGTTCATGGGACGTGTGCACTCGCAGGCATGGCGGAGCGTCGCCTCGGTTTTCGACCTGCCGGTAAGGCCCGTCATGGCGGCCTTGTCCGGCAGGTCGCCCGGCCGCACGGCCGAAGCCGCGGACAAGCTCGGCTGGGCGGCCGTGGAGACCGACTGGAAGCGGCTCGTCGAACGCGACGACGTGCAGATCGTCGACATCTGCACGCCGGGTGACAGCCATGCCGAGATCGCCATCGCGGCGCTGGCGGCGGGCAAGCACGTCCTGTGCGAGAAGCCGCTGGCCAACACCGTGGCCGAGGCCGAGGCGATGACCGCGGCGGCGAAGGAGGCGGCGGCGCGCGGGGTGCGCAGCATGGTCGCCTTCAACTACCGCCGCGTGCCCGCGGTCGCGCTGGCCCGGCGGTTCGTCGAGGAGGGCAGGCTCGGGGAGATCCGGCACGTGCGGGCGCAGTACCTGCAGGACTGGATCGTCGACCCGGAGTTCCCCCTGGTCTGGCGGCTCCAGAAGGACAAGGCCGGGTCCGGCGCTCTCGGCGACATCGGCGCCCACATCATCGACACCGCGCAGTTCATCGTCGGCCGGTCGCTGACGGGGGTGAGCGCGCTCACCGAGACCTTCGTCAAGGAGCGCCCGCTCGCCG
Source organism: Microbispora sp. H10830 (assembly GCF_014161375.1). Lineage (NCBI taxonomy): Bacteria > Bacillati > Actinomycetota > Actinomycetes > Streptosporangiales > Streptosporangiaceae > Microbispora > Microbispora sp. H10830. The sequence goes on along the minus strand of NZ_JABBWX010000043.1, from coordinate 777 downwards.
AAGGGTCGAGCGGCCTGGCCGGCGAGGGCGGCACCGGTGAGATGGGCGAGGTGACGGTGGACGACGCGGCGCTGTTCATCGGCCGCTTCGAGGGCGGGGCGCTGGCCTCGTTCGAGGCCACCCGGTTCGCCACCGGGCGCAAGAACGCGCTGCGCATCGAGATCAACGGCTCGGCGGGCAGCCTGTCCTTCGACTTCGAGGCGATGAACGAGCTGTGGTTCTACGAGGCCGCCGAGCGGGACGCCGGGTTCCGGCGGATCCTCGTCACCGAGCCGGACCACCCGTACGCCGGGGCGTGGTGGCCGCCGGGCCACGGCCTCGGATACGAGCACACCTTCGTCCACGAGACGAAGGACTTCCTGGAGGCGATCGCCGCCGGCACCGACCCCGCGCCGTCCTTCGAGGACGGGCTGCGGGTGCAGCGGGTGCTCGCCGCGGTCGAGGAGAGCGCCGCCGCGGGGTCGGCCTGGACCTCGGTGTGATTGTCCACAATTTGTGAGAGCGGGAGTGAGATGACGCGACCGATCACGTTGTTCACCGGGCAGTGGGCGGACCTGCCGTTCGAGGAGGTCTGCCGGCTGGCCTCGGAATGGGGCTACGACGGCCTGGAGATCGCCTGCTGGGGCGACCACTTCGAGGTCGACAAGGCTCTCGCCGACGACTCCTACATCGAACGCAAGAAGGAGACCCTGGCCAAGTACAACCTCGGGGTGTGGACGATCTCCCACCACCTGGTCGGCCAGGCCGTGTGCGACCACCCCATCGACGAGCGCCACA
>NZ_JABBWX010000042.1:0-6291 GCF_014161375.1 Microbispora sp. H10830 | reverse complement strand
GACATCAATTTCGGCTACCCGCGAGGCAAGCTTTCGGACTGCGGCACGCAGGACCTCGCACCATATGGCTGGAGAGACCGCATATCCTCGGCCGACAACAGCACGACCAACTCGGTCGAATACTGGGAATATTTGAACTACGAAACGACCCTGTACCTCTTCACCAACTACAACCCTGGGGCGATCTCTTACGTCGGGGACGACTACAACGACAGGGCGGATATCGTGCACCGCAACTGCTGAACCCCACTGCGCACATATCGAACCATGTAGTACTCCAGTGACACTTCGCGATCTTCGCGGTTCTGGTGGCGTGGGAACGACCACCACGTGATCATTCGGAGTTTGTGAAGACATCTGAAGATCGCCGCCTACTGGCCGCCCTCACCCGACACCGCGGACCGAACAGATCCTGCACTGGTCACACCGGCGACGCCGCCATCAAGCCACCGCCCGCCGATGCCACTACCAGCGCAGATCCCACCCATGATCTCAAAGTGTCACTGGAGTACTAAGCGGTCGGCCGTTCGTCGAGGAGCCGGACCAGTCGTTTCGGCGCGATCAGCCGGTAGCTGTCCTCGATCAGTCCGGCGATCTCGTCCCAGTCCTGCTCGGTGTTCAGGCGCGCGCCCACCCAGCCGTTGCGGCCGACGTACGGCGGGACGAAGAAGCGCTCCGGGTCCGAGGCCACGAGGGCGTCCTGCACCCCCGGCCCGGCCTTGAACGTCAGCGACCGCCCGTCCTCACTGGTCATCGCGAACAACCTGTCGCCGACCCGGTACGAGGGCGCGGTGTGGCCCCCGAACGGCTTGTCCACGGCCTCCGGCAGGTTCAGGCAGATCTCCCGGAGCCGGGCCGCCACGTCCTCATCGCTCATGCGGCTCGCCCCTTCGCACGGTCGTCATGAGCGACCAGGGTAGGGGCCGGCCCCCCGCCGCACCACCCGGCCCGAAGCGGTGAGGGCGGCCAGCAGCGCCACGGTCGCAAGGACGGCCGGCGCGGCGCGGGCGCCCGCCTCATGCGAACCCCCCGCGAGGTGCAGGGCCAGGGTCACCGCCGCGATGCCGAGCGCCGTGCCGATGCCGCGCGCCATGTTCACCATGCCGCCGGCTGTGGCGGACACCCGTTGGGGGACGGCGGCCATGACGACGGTGTTGTTGGCGGGCACGAACAGGCCGAGCCCGCCCCCCGTCAGCGCCAGGCAGGCCCCGGCCCAGCCCTCGGCGGCGGGATCCGCGGCCAGCAGCGCGCAGCCGGCGGCCGCCGCCACGGCGCCGACGACGCACCTGCGCCGGTCGCCCCAGGCCCGGGGCAGCAGGTGGTCGCCCATGAGGGCGCTCACCGCGAAGCCCCCGGGCAGCGCCGTCAGGACCAGGCCGGCGACCAGTTCGCCGGTCCCGCCGGCCACGAGGATCTGCGGGATCAACACCAGGGGGCCGAACAGCACCAGGTAGCCGCCCAGCGCTCCGGAGAGCCCCGCCGTGACGACCCGGTTGCGGAGCAGGGCGGTGTCGATGAGCGCGGACGGCACCCGTGCCTCCCACCGCCAGAAGCCGGTCGCGGCCCCGGCGGCGACGGCGAGCAGGACGGGGACGGACCAGGACGGCAGCTCCAGGCCCGAGATCACGGAGGCGGCGAGCAGCAGGGCGCTGGTGGAGGCCCCGAGCAGGACCAGTCCCTGCCAGTCGAAGCGGCCGCCCCTCCCCCGTTGCCGCGTGCGCGGCAGCAGGTAACGCCCGGCGATCAAAGCGGCGCAGCCGACCGGCACGTTGATCCAGAACACCCACCGCCATCCCGCCGTGGCGACCAGCACTCCGCCGAGGGCCGGCCCGAGGGCCAGGCCGAGCGCCTGGGCCGCCGCCTGCATGCCGAGGCCGGCCCGCATCCGCGCCCGGGGGACGCTCGACACGACCAGGGCCACGCTGTTGGCCTGGAGCATCGCCGCGCCCGCCGCCTGCACCAGCCGGCAGGCCACCAGCACCGCCAGGGACGGCGCCAGCCCGCAGGCGGCCGAGGCGACGGTGAACACGACGAAGCCGTAGAGGTAGACCAGTTTGCGGCCCGCCACGTCGGCGAGCCTGCCGGCCCCGGCCAGCAACGCGACCAGCACCAGCAGGTAGCCCAGGGACACCCATTGCACGGCCGCCAGCGAGGCGCCGAACTCTCCTTCCAGGGCGGGGAAGGCCAGGGTGACGATGCTCGCGTCCAGCTGTCCCATGAACGCGCCGATGCACACCGCGCCCACGGCGAACCAGGGGGCGTACGGGTGCTCGCGCACGCGGTGGGGGCGGCGCGACTCCCTCAGCAGATCACGCATTCTCCGACCCCTGCACCCAGCCTATCCCCGCAGGTCGGAACGCCTCCCGGTGCCCGCCGTCGGCGCGGCTCAGCCGGGGCTGCCCCGCTCGAACGGCAGGCGGTGCTGGACGGCGAGCAGCCACGCGATCGACGGCAGCACCAGCAGCGCGCCCGCCCCGGCGACGGCGAGAACCGCCGTGATCACCGCCGGTTCCGCCGCCGCCTGCCGGAAGGACACCGCCGGCGGCAGCATGAGCGGATACTGCGCCACCGGCCACCCCCACATCACGGCGGCCACGGCCAGGGCCGCGGTGCCGCGTACGAGCAGGTAGCGCCGCAGCCACAGCAGCGCGATGGAGGCGACGCCGAGCACAGCGCTCGCCAGGACGAGCGGCAGCGCCCGGTGGGTGAGGCCGGTGAAGAGCCGGGGGGCGTCGGCGTGCAGCACCCCGATGCCGCCGAGGGCGACCACACCGGTGACGGCGGCCGCGGCCAGCGCCCTGCGCCGGAAGACCTCGGCCATCCCCGGCAGGCGGGACCGCACGGCGTCGTCGCACAGGAAGACCGCGGCCAGGTAGCCGCAGACGGCCACCGCCAGGACGCCGCCCAGCATCGAGGTCGGGTTGACCCACGCGCCCACCAGGCGTCCCCTGGCCAGGCCGGGCGGCACCCGGCCGGACGCGACGGCCCCGGCCACCGTGCCGAGGAAGAACGGCGTGAGCACCGACGACAGCGCGAAGGCCGCGCCGAACAGGCGCCGCTGCCACAGCTCGGTGCTGCTCTTGCGGAACGCGAACGCGGCCCCCCTGCCGATGATCCCGAACGCCGCCAGCGTGAGCGGGATGTAGAGCGTGGACATCACCGCCGCGAAGACCGGCGGGAAACCGGTCCACAGCACCACGAGCACGAAGATCAGCCAGACGTGGTTGGCCTCCCAGACAGGGCCGAGCGAGTGCTCGATGAGCCGCCGCTGGGGCATGCCCGCCCGGCTGCCCCCGGCCAGCAGGTCCCACAGGCCGCCGCCGAAGTCGGCACCGCCGAGCAGCGCGTACAGGGTCAGTCCGACCCACATGACCCCGAGCAGGACCTGCGCCGCCTCCATCAGGCCGTCTCCCGTTCCTGCGGCGCGGCCACCGGCCGGGCGCGGACCATGAGCCGCAGCACGTACACGGTCGACACCGTGAGGACCGTGTAGACGGCGACAAGCAGCAGCAGTCCCGCCCACAGATTGGGCGCGGGATTGACCGCGTCGGCGGTGCGCAGCCTGCCGTACACGACCCACGGCTGACGGCCGAGCTCGGTCACCACCCAGCCCGCTTCGACGGCGACGATCGCGAGCACGCCGGAGGCGGCCGCCGGCCACAGGAACAGGCGGGAGCGCGGAATCTCACGCCACCGCCACCAGCCGAAGGCGAGCCAGGCCGCCAGCAGCACGAGCAGGACGCCGATGCCGACCATCGTGTCGAAACACAGGTGGACCGGCGTCACCGGCGGCCGGTCGGCGGGCGGCGTACGGTCCAGCCCCTGCACGACGGTGTCCGGGCTGTAGCCGACCAGCAGCGACAGTCCGTTGGGGATCTCCAGCGCGTAGCGCAGACGGCCGTCCACGAAGATCCCGCCGACGCTCAACGGCGCGTGCGAGCCGGTCCTGGTCACTCCTTCCATGGCGGCGAGCTTGGTGGGCTGGTAGCCGGCGAGGAAACGTGCGGCGTAGTCGCCCACCAGGACCTGGACGGGCGCCAGCGCCCCCGCGACGGTGAAGGGCACGAGGAAGCCGAGGCGGTGGTAACGGTCCCGCCGCCCGCGCAGCAGGGCCACGGCGTAGACGGACGCGGTGGCGAAGCCCGACACCATGAACGCCGCGACGATCATGTGGATCGTCTGCGGCGGGGTGGCGGGATTGAACATGGCCGCCCAGGGCGACACGTGCGTGACGCGGCCGCCCTGAAGGAGGAAGCCGCGCGGCTGGTTCATCCACGCGTTGGCCGAGACGATGAAGAACGCCGAGGCCACACCGGCGACCATCACCGGTATCCCGCTCAGCAGGTGGGCCCTGGGCGAGAGCCGGTCCCACGCGTAGAGATAGATCCCGATGAAGATCGCCTCAAGGAAGAACGCGATGCCCTCCAGCGCGAACGGGAGCCCGATCACCTGGCCGTACACGCCCATCAGGCCCGGCCACAGCAGGCCCATCTCGAAGCTGAGGATCGTGCCCGACACGGCCCCGACGGCGAACAGGACGGCCACCGCCTTCGCCCAGCGACGGGCGAGGCGCAGGTAGTCGTCGTCGCCTCTCCGCAGCCCCCGCCACTCGGTGAACAGCAGCAGGGCGGGCATGCCCACCCCCAGGCACGCGACGATGATGTGCCATCCGAGGGACAGGGCCATCTGCGTCCGCGCCGCGGCCAGGTCGGCCCCGCCGGCCGGGCCGGCCGCGACGATCAGCGGCGCCGCGAGCGCCGGTCGCATCGTCGGCTCCCTGCCGGGGAGCCCCGGCCGGGGAGTGTCCTAGTGGTCATCCCAGTGACCGTCGTGGTGCATGTGGTGGTGCCCGTCGTGGATGTAGTCGACGTGGTCGCCGTGCGGCACGGCCACGTGCCCGCACCCCGGCCCGTGCTCGTGGTCGTGCGCGTCGTGTACGACGTGCCCGCTCACCTCGCACTCGTCGACATGGTTCTCGTGAACCCGGTGCATGTGGCCGTCGTGGACGTAGTCCACGTGGTCGCCGTGCGGCACCGCGACATGGCCGCAGTCGGCGCCATGGTGATGATCGTGTCCCGTGTGCGGGTGGTGCTTGGACATTGTGGTCATGGGGGGATTCCCCTCTCGCGAGTACCGCGGACTGGTGCGTAGGTACCCCCGCGCGCACGCCGGAGGCAGCGCCCCGACCGGCTTTTGCGCAAGCCGATGAGAGGTTCTACCGCCGTTTGAGGGATGGCGCCGTTCCCGGCCGCCGCGTGCCGGCCGTCATGGCAGGGCCACGATCGGGTGGGCCACGATTCACTGACCGCCGGTGGCCCGCAGCAGTGTGCCGGCCCGGGCCCTGACCGCCTCGACGGCTTCCCAGTCCTCGGTGCTCAGGCCGGCCAACGCCGCCGGAAACACTCCGTCCTGCTCTTTGAGGATGTGGGCGCGCAGCAGGTTCAGAGCGTCGAGCAGCCTGAGCGGCCAGCCGGGATCGGCAGGCGTGGCGTCCGCGGCCTCACCGAGGACGGCCTCGATGCGCCGATGCTCCGCTTCCAGCCCGGCGATCTGCTCGGGGAACTCGTCCGCCAGGGCGGGGAACAGGCCGTGCTCCTCGACCTCGGTGTGCGGGCCGAGCACCTCGGCGATCCGTCTGGCGATCGCGGCCATGGCGTCCGCGTCGCCGGCGGTGTGCGCCGTGCGCGCATCCGCGATCAGGTTGACCACCAGATCGTGCTCGCGAGTCAGTTCGTCGATCGCGGTCACGGCCTGACAGCCGCAGTACTCGCACATATGCCTTCGATCCCCCAAGAGTGCTCCGAGCGCGGTCACACCGCCGGACTCAGTCAACGGTGCCCGGCTGCCGGACGGCCGGGCAGGGACCTTGGACCTCTCCGTACCGGTCCCGCGTCACCCGTTCCGATCGGCATTCCTCAGCCGGGGGGACCGGCTGGGCCGAAGGTCCCGCGATCACGGGACTTCGGGACGGCCTGAGCGTGCCGTACTGCTCCTGCGGCACGGCCGGTGATCGCGGTTTGCTTGAAGTGTCGAAAGAGCGAGAAGACGTTGAAAGGGGCCGGTCATGGCCACCATCGAAAGGCGCCACCACGGCAACCACGTGTACGACGCCACTCCCCCCGTCACGGCCCAGACCCCCGCGCCCCGGACGACCACACAGACGACCACCACCGGCCCGGCCCGGTACGCATGGGCCGCCGCCCGCATCGCCATCGGCTGGGTGTTCCTGTGGGCCTTCCTGGACAAACTGTTCGGCTGGGGCTTCGCCACCCCCACCGCCAAGGCCTGGAT
>NZ_JABBWX010000041.1:0-6543 GCF_014161375.1 Microbispora sp. H10830 | reverse complement strand
GGATGGAACGCCACCTACTCCCCCACCAGCGGACAGGTCACCGCGAAGAACGTCAGCTACAACGGCTCGCTGGCCCCTGGAGCCTCCACTGACATCGGCTTCCAGGCCACCCACACCGGCAACGCCGGCAAACCGACCGCGTTCACCCTCAACGGCGTGACCTGCAGTGTGGCGTAGCCCTCTTCGATCACGGAAAGATCACGGAGAGATGCGGCACCATCACAGCGGTCATCGCCCCAGTGGAGGATGTTCGATGGAACCGAGAGACGACCGGGAGCGCGGGTGGCCGATCTGACAGAGGCCCGGGCCGCGGCCGCCGCGCGGATCAACACCGCGGTGGCGCACCCGGCTCGGGTGTACGACTATCTGCTGGGCGGCAAGGACAACTTCGCGGCCGACCGTGAGGCGGCCGAGGAACTGGTCAAGCTGTCTCCCGGCACTCGTGAGGGCGTCCGCGCCCACCGGGCCTTCCTCCGCCGGGCGGTGCGCCACCTCGCCGAGGCGGGTGTCTCGCAGTTCCTCGACATCGGCACCGGCATCCCCACCCAGGGCAACACCCACGAGATCGCGCAGGAGATCGACCCCGGCGCGCGGGTGGTCTACGTGGACAACGACCCGATCGTCCTGGTCCACGGCCGCGCTCTGCTGACCGGCACGGGGATGACCACGGTGATCGAGGCCGACCTCCGGAAGCCGGAGGTGATCTTGTCCCACCCCGAGGTCCAGGCCGTGATCGACTTCACGCGTCCGGTCGCCGTCATCCTGGCCGGCGTCCTGCACTTCGTCACCGACGAGGAGGATCCGTACGGCACGGTGGAGCACATCAAGGCCGCCGTGCCCGCGGGCAGCCGGCTGCTGCTGTCGCACATCACCCTCGACTTCGCGCCCCGGCTGCGCGAGGAGGACTTCACCAAGCCCTACGACAAGAGCACCGCGCCCATGGTCCCCCGTACGCACGCCGACGTGGTGCGGTTCTTCGAGGGCTGGCACGTGGTCGATCCGGGCGTGGTCGAGGTCGTGAAGTGGCGGCCGGACGACAAGGAGCACCAGGAACACATCCCGGGCGGCGGTCACGCCTGGGCCTACGGCGGAGTCGCGATCAAGCCCTGATCGAAGGACCGGGGCGGCGCCTGCTCCACGAGCGATTCGGGAAGCGGTGCGGTCGCGGGTGAAGAGTTTCGTCGAGGAATGCGCGGCCCGGATCCCGGGCCGCGCATTCCTGCCTCCCGCGTCGGTTACGGACGTCGGTCGTGGTCAGGTGGATCGGCAGGACTCGTCGCCCGGCCCGCGGACCACCACAATGGTCCGCGGGCGTGGCGACAGGTCGTACCGGTGGGGTCGGAGGTCGCCGCCATGGGCGACCGTGTCATCTCAGTTGCGGCTCCACTGCTGGTTGCTTCCACCGTTGCAGGACCACACGATGATCTTCGTGCCGTTGGCGGTTCCGGCGCTGTTGGCGTCCAGGCACAGCCCGGACTGGACACCGGTGACGGTGCCGTCGGCGTTGAGGTTCCACTGCTGGCCGGCCCCGCCGGAGCAGCTGTTGATGACGGCCGCGGAGCCGTTGCCGGTGCCCGCCTCGAGGCACTTGCTGCCGTACACCTGGAGCTGCTTGCCGGAGGTGTAGGTCCACTGCTGGTTCGCGCCGCCGTTGCAGTCCCACAGCGCCACCTGGGTGCCGTTGGTCTGCGACTGGTTCGGCACGTCCACACACCGGCCCGAGGCCAGGCCACGCAGCAGGGTGCCGTTGCCGGGGCCGGGACCGCCCTGGCCCGGCGTGATCGAGAGGTTGTCGAACTGCGCCGTCTCGGTGGTGCTGGTGCCGACGCCGATCTGGCCGGCGCCCCAGGTGCCGTCGGTGACCGAGGCCACCTGCGACCCGTCGATGCTCGCGGTGATCGTGCTGCCGGAGAAGCCCAGCGCCAGGGTGTGCCAGCGGCCGGTGCCGAGCCCGGCGACGTTCCCGCTGCGGATCGTCGTCATCGCGTTGTCGACGTTGTTGCGGATGATCTGCCAGGCGCCGCCGTCGGTCACCCGCAGGTAGTAGGCGTTCAGTCCCTCGGGGCCGAAGGAGTGCTGGGCGCCCGCCCGGCCGATCAGCTCGGCGTAGCCGCTCTGCTCCAGCAGCACGTCCGCGGAGACGGTGTAGTTGCTCCAGCTCAGGTCACCCAGCAGGGCGTACGGGTGGGAACCACCGGTCCACAGGATCGGCTGGCGCGGAGCCATCTGGCGCACGCACCGGCCGGACCGGCCGCCGCCGCAGCCCACGATCTCGAACGAGCCCTGCATGTCCGAGAGGTACTTCGCCTCGCGGCCCACGGCGTAGGAGTCGAAGTCGTCGGAGTACGGCAGGGCCATCGTGCCCCGGGCCGGGCTGGTCGCGGTGCCCTTGCCCTGGCCGGTCGTGGTCGTGATCGAGTACACGTACCCCGGCTGGACCGTCAGCGAGAAGGCGCCGTTGGACGGGGTGATGTCGCTGGAGTGGACGAAGTAGTCGGCGGAGTTGCCCGAGTTGAGGTTGGTCGCCCACACGTGCACCTGCCCGGTGGACAGCCCGCCGGTCACGTTGAAGTTGAGCGTCTGGGCGCCGGCGGCGTCCATCGTCTCGATGATCGTGCTGTAGTCGGAGCTGCTCGGGGACTTCAGCGACACATAGCTGCCGTTGTTGCGGTTGCCGCCGATGTAGCCGCTGGAGGAGTCCAGGTACTTCCAGCCGGGGGCGGTGAACTGCGTGGTGTGGCCCATCACCCAGGCGCTCTTGCCGATGGCGTAGTACCCCGACCACGGCTGCGGCGCGACCGCCACGCCCATCGTGGCGAAGGGCAGGTTCGGGGCGATGGCGGCGATGACCGGCCAGTTGATGTAGGCCGTCATCTTCCCGTCGATGTAGTCCCGGTTGATGCCCCGGGCCATCGCCTTGGCCCCGTCGTTGTAGTCGTCGGAGCCGTTCTCACTGGCCCACAGCACCTTGCCGGAGTTGATCGCGGTGGTGGAGCTTGGACAGTTCTGCTGCGGTCCGCGGTAGCCGCAGACGTAGTGCGACCCGAACACGTCGACCGCGTTGCGGAAGGCGGTGTTGTTCGCGGCGTCGTCGGCGACGCCGAAACCCCAGTCGTCGGACGCGATGATCTTCACGTTGCCGAAACCGCGGGAGTCCAGCGCCGAGTTGAGGTTGACGTACCAGTTGAGGTCGCGGCCCTTCTCATTCCAGCCGCCGAGGTAGTCGATGGTCAGGTTGTGGCTGTTCTTGGCGCAGCCCAGCCAGTCGACCAGATAGTTGATGGTGTCCTGCGACCAGAAGTTGCCGCCTCCGAGCCAGCCCGGGGCGCCCCAGGCCAGGCCCACCAGCTTGATGTTGGGGTTGCGGGCCTTGGCCTGCTCCATCAGCCACCACTCGTAACCCCGGTTGCAGTCCAGGTCGCCGGAGGTGTGCCGATGGCTCGGCTCGGCCCCGTCGGTGGAGTTGGTGTCACCGCCGATCTCGACCTTCAGGATCTGCATCGAGGCGCCGTACCCCGGCTTGAACAGATAGTCCAGGATCTGGCTGCGCTGCGGCTCGGGATAGTCGACCAGCAGACGGCTGTTGCCTCCGCCGCCGCTGATCGCGCCGACACCGTCGAACGTACGGCCACCGGAACCACCATTGATCGTGATTCCGACCGCCGCACGCGCCGGCGACACGGCCACCAGGGACATCGCGACCGACAGGAGCGCGACCACCACACTCATGGCGACGCGCGCAATGCTTTCTCTTCGCCGACTCATGGGGTCCTTTCGATGAGGTAGGGCGAAATGGACATGGCGACAGACCGGCCGAGAGCGGGCGCCGTCAGGGGGGCGGCGCCCACGGCCGGGTGCCGGGGACTCGGGTATCGACGTCGCGTGACGTGCTGCCGCCGTACTGGAGGCGCGCCGCCGCAGGCCCCCGAGCCCTGCGGCGGCGCGTCCTCGTTTCACCGCCTGGTCAGCTGCGCCTGCTCCACTGCTGGTTGGTTCCGCCGTTGCAGGCCCAGAGGATGATCTTCGTGCCGTTGGCGGTGCCGGCATTGTTCGCGTCCAGGCACAGCCCCGACTGCACGCCGGTGATCGTGCCGTTGGAGTTGACGTTCCACTGCTGGTTGGCCTGCCCGTTGCAGTCCCAGATGATCACCTGGGTGCCGTTGCTCGTGCCCTGCCCGTTGGCGTCGAGGCACTTGGTGCCGTACACCTGCAGCTGCTTGCCGGAGGTGTAGGTCCAGCGCTGGTTGTTCTGGCCGTTGCAGTCCCACAGCTGCACCTGGGTGCCGTTGTTCTGCGAGACACCGGTGACGTCCAGGCACCGGCCGGACTGGCCGCCCACGATCTGCTCCCCCTGCTGCGGCGTGCCGCCGCCCGACATGGAATAGCCGACGGAGGTGATGTTGGCCTGGACGGCGTCCTCGGTGGCGTCGGACGGATAGCCGTTGGTGACCGCGCCTTCGAAGAACATCCCCTGGCCGGTGGGGCTGTTGTCGCCGCCGGTGCCGAGCAGGATCGAGCTCTCCAGCCGCATGGGCGAGTAGCCGTTGGGCAGCGGGCCCGAGAAGGTCCTGGTGAGCCCGCCGCTGTTGCCGTTGCCGTACTTGAGGGTGAAGTTGGTGGTGCCGTTGTTCTTCAGCCAGGCGCTGACGAACGGGTAGTGCACCCCGGAGTTGTTCGGATCCTTGTTGGAGCCGGTGTTGGTGTGATACATCCCGTTCTCCAGGTCGGCCTCCACCCACGGGCCGGTCCCGGTGCAGTTGTTGAACCAGCAGGCGGTGCCCCAGTAGATCGCGTTCATGGTGGCGTTGCCGGTGTCGTTGTGGGAGTTCTCACCGCTGCCGTAGTCGAAGCAGCACCACTGGTTCACGTAGTTGGACGAGGTCACCATGTAGATGCCCTCGGGCCTGCTGCCCGTCGGCACGTTCCTGGCGTTGTCGATCCGGTAGCCGGTGCCCTGGGTGCTCTTGATCCCGAACACCTGGTGCCCGCCTGCGGTCACCGGCAGGGCCATGGCGTCCGCCCCGATGTCGGAGCCGTTGGGGCCGGGGCCCTTCCAGAAGCCTCCCCACGAGATCGGCAGATCGTTGTGGTTGGCGGTCTGGTCGTAGATCTTCGTGATCGTGCAGGAGGTGTTCGCGCAGAACGAGACCTGCGCGGCCCCGTCGGCGTACCCGCCCGCCTCCAGCAGCCCGATGTCGCGGTAGCTGCGGTCGGACGCGCGCTGCATCTGGTAGAGCGGCCCGTTGTAGGACGCGAACAGCGCGCGGGTGGTGCTGTGCGCCGCCGCGCACGGCGTCCCGCCCGTGGCGTAGATGTCACACGGAAGCGACGTGGCGGCCTGCGCCGGCGCCTGCGCGGCGACCGCCCAGGCGAACAGCACGGACAGCGGGACCAGCGCTGCCATGATGAGGCGGACGAGTCTTCTCCTCGGGTTCACCAGATTCCTCCGATCGGGGGCGCAACGCCGTCGTCCTCAGGCGGCGGTGCAGGTGAGGGACCATGTCGACGGAGTGCCGCCGGCGAGGAAGCCGAACGTCGTGGAGGCGGACGGCTGGAGTGAGCCGTTGTAGGAGGCGTTGGTCACCGACACGGCCGAGCCGGCGGTGCTCACCGTGCCGTTCCAGACCTGGCTGATGGTCTGGCCGTTGCTCAGGGTCCACTTGACGGTCCAGCCGTTGATGGGCGCGTTGCCGGCTGTCACCGTGATCTCGCCCTGGTAGCCGCCGGACCAGGTGTTGGTGGTGCGGTAGGTCGCGTTGCAGGCGCCGCCGTTCGGCGTGGGCGTGATCGTCGGGCTGGGCGACGGTGACGGCGACGGCGAAGCGGGGGGCGTGGGTGAGGGGGAGGTCGGAGGCGTGGGTGAGGGGCTGGTGGTCGGCCCGTCGCCGGTGAACTGCCACCAGTTCAGGTTGAACAGGTAGCCGCTGCCGCCGGTGAACTTGAGGTACAGGTCGTGGGTGCCGGTCGCGCCGGTGACGGGGCAGGAGACGGTTGTCCAGGTCTGCCAGCCGCCGGTGCCGGGGACGTCGCAGGTGCCCATGAGGGTGCCGGTGGCGCTGTCGCGGCGCAGTTCGATCTTCCCGCCGCCGGCGCCGGAGGCGACCCGTGCGGAGAAGGAGGTCGCTCCGGTGCCGAAGCCGACGCCCTTGACCTTGATGTAGTCGCCGTTGTCGATGAAGCCGACGTTCATCCCGCCTTCGTTGGAGGCCTCGGTCTCGACGCCGGACTCCCAGGCGATGGTCTCGGCCTCCTGGCGGGTGTAGGGGTTCAGCGTGCCGATCTGGGGTGCCCCGGTGGTGGTCATGTTGATCGTCGGGATGGTGCCGTCGGCGTTGTAGGTGAACTTCTCCACCGCGACCGAGCGGGTGTAGCCGCCGCCGCCCGGCAGGGCGCCGTTGTGGTAGAAGAAGTACGAACCGCCCTGGTAGTCGATGATTCCGGGGTGGTTGGTGAAGCTACTGCCCTGGGTGGGCATGATCGTGCCGCGGTAGGTCCACGGCCCGGTCGGGCTGGTGGCGGTGGAGTATGCGATGAACTCCGAGC
>NZ_JABBWX010000040.1:0-6957 GCF_014161375.1 Microbispora sp. H10830 | reverse complement strand
GAGGCACTTGTTGCCGTAGACCCGCAGCTCACCGGCGCTGGTGGAGGTCCACTGCTGGTTGGCCTGGCCGTTGCAGTCCCAGATCTGCGCCTGCGCGCCGTTGGCCTGCGACACACCGGTGACGTCGAGACACCGCCCGGACCCCACACCCTTCAGCGCGCTCGTCGCCGGCGGATTGCCGCTCGGTGAGACGGTCGGTGAGACGGTCGGCGAGGGAGAGGGCGAGGTCGGCGGGGTCGTGTCGAACTGCGTCAGGAACTTCCACGCCTCGCCCGAGGTCCAGGTCCTCCAGCCGTCACAGGTGCACCCGTCGATCGGGCCCGGGGTGTGGCCCCCGTCGAACGCCGCCCACACGACCGGATACCCGGCCCGGCACCCCGAGTAGGCGGTGACGATGTGGGTCAGGCTGCCCGACCTCGGCTCGGGCGGATTCTGCGCGGTGCAGCCGTTGTTCCTCACGAACGTGTCACGCAGCCCTCGGCCCGTAGAGATGTTGAGCACCGGGTCCCCGATGCCGTGCACCCCCATGTACGCGATGGGCTGGGTGCCGCCGTTGCACCCGCTGAGCTGCGCGCCGGAGTAGACCACGACCGCGCGGAAGACCGACGCCCGGGCGCAGGCGAGCGCGTAGCTCATACCGCCGCCGTAGCTGAAGCCCGTGGAGAAGATCTGGCTGGTGTCGACGCACAGGCCGGCCTCGATCTGCCTGAGCATGTCGTCGACGAAGGTCACATCCTGGCCGCCGGGGTTGGCCCAGCCGTTGCCGTTGCCCTGGGGCGCGACGAAGATCGTGCTGTTGCCCGCGGCGTCCGCCAGGCGCCTGAGTCCGTAGTACGACCAGTTGTACCCGTCGGTTCCGCCCGAGTCGACGTCGTTGGCGGTGCCGCCGTTCCAGTGGAACCCGAAGATCAGGCGATAGGGGTGGTTGCTGTCGTAGTTGGCGGGCACCCGCAGGATGTAGCTGCGGTTCTGGCCGCCGCTCGCAATCGAGTGCGAGCCGCTCGCCAGCGTCGGGGCCTTGCCGCATCCGGCGGTCGCCGCGGCGGCCACGGCGCTGTGCGTGGCCGACGTCGTTCCGCCGAGCGCCGTGCCGCTTATGCCCAGGACGAGAACTGCTGCCGCCGCGATTGCGGCGAAAAGGGATTTGTGACTCAACATACGCAACTCCATGCGCGGTTAGGGGGTCAGCGGTAGCCGGCGGCGACGACGTCGGCCTGTACGGCGTTCTCGGTGGCGTCGGAGGGGTAGCCCGCCACCATCGCTCCTTCGTAGAAGGTGCCGGCGCTGAGGTTGGCGCCGCCGTCGGGCTTGCAGCAGTCGCCGCCGCTGCCCAGGACGATGGCGCCCTGCTTCTTCATCGGGCTGTAGCCGGGGGGAAGCGCGCCGTCGTAGAGGGTGTACAGGCTGCCGGACTGCGCGTTGCTGCCCTTGATCGCGAATCGGCTGGTGCCGTTGTTCTTCAGCGTGGCCGTGACGAACTTGCTGGTGAAGGCTCGCTGGTTGGGGTTCCAGGACTGGCTCCCGCCGGGGTAGAGCCCCCATTCGAGGTCGGCCTGGACCCAGGGACCGGAGCCGGAGCAGCCGCCGAACCAGCAGCTCGTGCCGAAGTAGATGGCGTCCATGGCGCCGGCGGCGTCGGCCTTGCGGGTGGTCTCGCTGTTGCCGTAGTCGAAGCAGCAGCCGCTGTTGACGTGGGTGCCGCTGGTCACCATGTACATGCCCTCGGGCGCGGTGCCGGTCGGCACGCCGGTCAGGTGGCCGTCCCGCCAGTAGCTGTTGCCGGGGTTGATGTACAGGGAGTAGGCCTTGTTGCCGCCCACGGACAGCGACTCGGTGGTCGCGGTCGCGGGCTTGCTCTGAGGGGACCCGGGAACCACGCTCGACCCCTGGTACCACAGGTCGTTGCCTCGGCCGGACTGGTCGTACACGACGGTGATGACGCAGGTGGTGCCGGCGCAGAAGGAGTCCTGGGCCGCTGCGTTGGCGGCACCGCCCTGTGTCAGGACGCCGATGTTCCTGGTCGCGCTGTCGGAGGAGCGCCGCACCTGGTACAGGTTGCCGTTGTAGGCGTTGTAGAGCGCCCGCGTGGTGCTGTGCGCGGCCACGCACGGCGTGCCGCCGGCGGCGTAGATGTCGCACGGGCGCGAGCCGGGTGGCGGCGGGCTCGGTGACGTGGGCGGGCTCGGTGACGTGGTGGGCCCGCCTCCGGCGGTGGTCCACTTCTGGTTGCTCTGCCCGTTGCAGGTCCACAGGGTGACCGCGGTGCCGTTGGCCGTGCCCGCGCCGTACACGTCGAGGCACAGCCCCGACTGCACGCCGGCGATCGAACCGTCGGAGTTCTGCCGCCACTTCTGGTTCGCCTGGCCGTTGCACGACCAGATGACCACCTTCGTGCCCGGCGACGTCCCCTGGCCGTACGCGTCCACGCACCGCGTGCCGCCGAACGTCCGCAGCTCGCCGGCCGAGGTGAACTCGAACGCCTGGTTGGCCTGGCTGTTGCAGTCCCAGATCTGCAGGGCGGCGCCCAGCGCGTCGGTGTTGCCCGCCACGTCCAGGCAGCGCCCCGACGACGCGCTGACCAGCGGCGCCACCGCCGCCGACGCCGGTCCCGACCATGTCAGGGCGGTGGCGAGGAGGGCCGCGAGCGCTGCCACGAGGCAGGCCGCGACGGCCGCCGGTGAGCGCCGCCCGCGAGCCGCGTGGCCCGACGAGTCAACGGACGAAGAACCCATTGCTTTCACTCCTTGGGGGGAAGGCTCGGCGGAGACAGCCGCGTGCTGAATCCAGGCAGCCTCGCCGGAGCCGGCGGCAGGCGGTCGTGTCCCAGGCGATGGGTCGCTGTGGGGATGGCCCGCCGTGGATGGCCGGGCCGTGGGAGCTGACCGCTCCTCGGTCCTTACGCTCGGTACCGATCCGGCGTTGTCCGTACGTCGAGACCGAGGGAATCTCGGGTCCCGGTCGCGGACCCGATCCGCGCGAAGGCGCGTGTACGGGAGGACGAAGGGGTCGCGGACAGTGGTGAGGAGTCCTGCCGCAGCCCGAAACGCCAGCGGCGCACCTTACGCCGTCGTGCGCGGCGAACCGCGACGTCGGTGGATCACCATCCGGGTCACACCGGATCGGCGAGTGCGTCTCGCGCTGAACCTCCTCGAAAAAGGTCCACGAACCGATTCGCGTCGACCGGGTGTCGGAATCCAGCCCCTATTGCCTCCTTGCGGCAACTATGGGCTTTGTTAGCGCTAACAGACCGTCAGAGCGTTGATCCTTCCTGCCGGCGGATTGGGGGTGGCGGGATGCAGCGAAGCAAATATGACCAGCCGAGCGCCTGTCAAGAACCCCGTCCCGCGCTTTTACGGCCAGGGTAAGGGCCCGGAGTCCCTTCCACGGCTCTCAGCAGGGGTGCTCGCGATCTCCTGCCGGTTGCGCGCGAATGAAAGATTCATAGACCGCCTCAAACGGGCCGGCCCCCTCGGCCCGCCCGCGAACAGGTTCGCTCCGCCGAAACGATTCGCTTCGGCGCTCAGGAGTGACGAGGGAGGCGACTTCGGTGGTGCGGCCGGCGGGACGGTCTCAGTCGGCCGAGGAGAACAGCCGCTGCTGGATCGCCCTGCGGTAGTCGTCCAGCGTGTTGTCGATGTGCGCGGCGGCGGCGTGGGCCGCCGCTTCCGGATCGCCGGCGCGGATGGCCTGGTAGATGGCGTCGTGTTCCTCGACGGCCTTGGCCGCGTGCCCGCCCACGGAACCGCGTAGCCCGATGATCGCCGACTGACCCTGCAGCCGGCGGGCTTCCCGCACCGCGATCTGCAGGAACATGTTGTGCGATGCCGTCGCGATGGCGGCGTGGAAGGCGTCGTCACCCTCGTTGAACACGTCCTCGCGTCCGGTCTCGAATCCGTCACGGCATACCCTGACCGCCTCCTCGATGGCCCGAAGCTCCGCCGGAGCCGCGCGACGGGCGGCCAGCCGGCTGGTCTCCATCTCCTGCGCCCGCCGGAACTCGAACAGCATGTAGACGTGGTCCAGGTCGGTGGGGAGGAAGAACGATGCCAACGGCCCGGCGCCGAGCATCCCCTCGTCGTCTGCCACGTACAGGCCGCGGCCCTTCTGCGCGCGCACCCGGCCCAGCGCGGAGAGGATTTTCACCGCCTCGCGGACGACGGTGCGGCTGGTTCCCAACTGCCGGGCCAGGTCGTTCTCGGTCGGCATGCGGTCGCCCGGCCGCAGGCCCAGCCGGGCGATGAGCTCCAGCACCTGCTCGGCCGCCACCTCGTAGCCCGGCCGGTATCCGCCCTCACGCGCGGTGTCGGTCACGGCGCTCCTTCCTCGCGATCTCCCTAAGTATGACTCTGCGGGCCATGTCACCCGCGGGCTGCCCGTCGCGTCGTGAGTACGAAACATGCCGACGGTTCACGTGAGCGATCCACCCACAAAGCAATGCGGATATGCATTTCCGCTGGCCAAACCAGTTCTTGTCGTTACAACGACATGACGTTCACATGGCGGGCGTGAAAAATAAGTGTGCTTAAGGTCTTGACGGGCCTCGGTGCTCGCACCGTAATTGGTACCTGAGCACCCGGAGGGCACTTCTTCCGGGCTCCTGCGGCTGGACCACACGGCGGGTGTGTGGAGGCGCGTCGCATGCCTCCGCACCGTGGTCGGCCACGTCGGCTTCCATCACCTCACCCCACCCCGACTCCTCGTGGTGACACGTGAGGCCGCGCCATCATGGAGAAGCACGTGACCGATCGGATCGAGAACCCGTCCCCACCAGTCGCGGTGTTGAGACCGCTTCTGGTTGGTCTCGTCATCGCGGCGCTGACCGCGGCGATGGCAGTCGTCGCATCGGCCACCGCGGCCCGCGCCGCCACCACGACCCTCTACGTCTCGCCCTCGGGCACCGGCAGCACCTGTTCGTCCGCCCAGCCGTGCTCGCTGTCGGGCGCGCAGACGGCGGTGCGGTCGCAGAACAGCTCCATGTCCGGCGACATCGTCGTGCAACTCGCCGACGGGGTGTACCGGCTCTCCTCGCCGCTACGGCTGACCGCCGCCGACTCCGGCACCAACGGATATCAGGTCGTGTGGCAGGCGGCGCCGTCGGCGCATCCCGTCATCAGCGGCGCCAGGGCGGTCACCGGCTGGACCCTCGCGAACCAGGCGAAGAACATCTGGCAGGCCGACGTCGGCACCGGGATCGACACGCGGCAGCTGTATGTCAACGGCGCCCTCGCCACGCGTGCGCGTACGCAGGTGAACCGGTCCGACTTCACCGCCACCGGCTCCGGGCTGAGGTTCGGCAACAGCGCGCTGAGCTACCTGAACAATCTGGCCGGTCAGAACCGGGTCGAGCTGGAGAGCGTCGGTTCGTTCACCGACCGGTACGTGCGGGTGCAGAGCATCAGCGGCAACTTCATCACGATGCAGCAGCCCAGCTGGAGCAACAACATCTTCGGGTACGACACGTTCACCACCCCGCACCGGGCCGGGCCGTTGTACATCGAGAACGCCTACGAGTTCCTCGACTCTCCGGGTGAGTGGTACATCAATCCCGCGACCGGCGTGCTCTCCTACATCCCCCTCTCCGGGCAGAACATGAGCAGCACCAGCGTGGAGTTGCCGGTGTTGCAGTCCCTGGTGGACGTCGGCGGCACCTATGACGCGCCCGCGCACCACATCACCTTCAGCGGCATCACCTTCACCGGCACCAGCTGGCTCGGGCCCAGCAGCAACCAGGGCTTCGCCGACCAGCAGACCGGCTCCTACATCGCGGGCAACTCGAACTGGCCCGGCGACCTGCCCAGCTCCTGCCAGGAGGGCTGCCAGCAGTTCGAGTCCACCAGGCCGAACTGGTCCCAGATGCCCGCGGCGGTGCAGGTCTCGGCGGCCAACCACATCACCTTCAGCGACTCGCAGTTCGTCAACCTGGGCCAGACGGCGGTGGGCATCGGCAACGACGCCAACGCGCACGCCAGCGGTGTCGGCCTGGGCGCCAGCGACATCACGGTCACCCGGTCCGAGATCGCCCGCAGCTCGGCCGGCGGCGTCGTGGTCGGCGGCGTGCGCGCCGACGCCCACCACCCCAGCGACCAGCGGATGGTCAACCGCAACATCACCGTCAGCGACAACCGCATCCACGACCTCGGGCTGGACTACCGGGGCATCGTCTCGGTCCTGACCACCTACGTCACGACCACCGACGTGTCCCACAACGAGGTCTACAACATGCCCTACACCGGCATGTCGATCGGCTACGGGTGGGGCGCCAACGAGCCCGGCGGCAGCACCCAGTACGCCAACCGGGGTCTGTACAACTACCAGCCGCGGTACACCACGCCCACCACGGCGTCGGGCAACAAGCTCATCGGCAACTACGTGCACGACGTCATGCAGCAGATGACCGACGGCGGATGCATCTACACGCTGTCGTGGAACCCGAACGCGCTGATCAGCGACAACTACTGCCTGCGGACCAACGGCTGGTTCGGGCTCTACTTCGATGAGGGCTCCAAGTACTACACCGTCAGGAACAACGTCTTCTCGAACACCGGCACCTGGGCCACCGCCAACTACTGGGGTGGTGAGAACATGGGCAACTTCACCGTCACGGGCAACTGGTCGACCAACGGCAGCACCAACATCACCAACGGCGACCGCGGCAATGTCGTCAACAACAACGTGACCGTCACCAACGGGCAGTGGCCGTCGGGCGCCCAGTCCGTGATGGCCTCCGCCGGGCCCCGGAACGGCACGTCGACCCCCTCCCCCTCCCCGTCGCCGTCGTCGCCGTCGGGGAGCACGAGCGCGCTGAAGGGTGTGGGGTCCGGGCGGTGTCTCGACGTCACCGGTGTGTCGCAGGCCAACGGCGCGCAGGCGCAGATCTGGGACTGCAACGGTCAGAACAACCAGCAGTGGACCTCCACCAGCGCCGGTGAGCTGCGGGTCTACGGCAACAAGTGCCTG
>NZ_JABBWX010000004.1:0-507463 GCF_014161375.1 Microbispora sp. H10830 | reverse complement strand
CGCCTGGGCCCGTTACGGCATGAACCTGGGCAGCCACGACTACCAGATCCTCGCCACCGAGGGCTACCAGAGCAGCGGCAACTCCAACATCACCATCGGCGGCTCCACCTCCACCGGCGGCCCCACCGCCTCTCCGAGCAACCCGCCGTCCGGCGGCGGTGGCCAGATCAAGAACGTCGCCGCCGGCCGCTGCCTGGACGTGCCGAACGCGAGCACCAGCGACGGCACCCAGGTGCAGCTGTGGGACTGCAACGGTCAGAGCAACCAGCAGTGGAGCTACACCTCCGCCCAGGAGCTGCGGGTCTACGGCAACAAGTGCCTGGACGCCGCGGGCACCGGCAACGGCGCCAAGGTCCAGATCTACAGCTGCTGGGGTGGCGACAACCAGAAGTGGCGCCTCAACTCGGACGGGACCATCGTCGGGGTCCAGTCGAACCTGTGCCTCGACGCCGTCGGCGCGGGCACGAGCAACGGCACCCAGATCCAGCTCTACTCCTGCTGGGGCGGCAACAACCAGAAATGGACGCGGAGCTGACGCCCGGGGCCGCGATCCCCGCTTGATGATCCTTTCCTTCCGGTGAGGAGGTTCCGGTGCGGCGGTATCCGCCGCACCGGAGCGTTCCCTGACGAGGCATCCCGTGGGCACCCCGTGCCGATCCCGACGGAGGGCTCTGGGAACCGCCCGCGCGGGAGCGGGGCCTTCCCTACCGGGCCGGCTCCCACCACGATGGGCCGCAGCAGTTGCCGATGAGAAACAGTCTTCGACTCATGAAGGCACATACTGATGCGACTTGTTCGTGGATACCTCGCCGGTGATGCCGGCGTCTCGGGCCCCGCGCGCTGGGCCGTCCGTGACGAGGAGGGCGACCGCCTGCTCCCCGAGGACTTCTCGCTCGGGGAGGCGCTCTCCTCCGGCCTCGGCCACTTCCGCCGGTCCCTCGCGGCGGCGGCCGGTGAGGCCGTGACGCTGGCCTCGCTCGCGGCTCCCGTGGACCAATGGACGGAGGTCTGGGCCGCGGGGGTCACCTACCGTAGATCGCGGGAGGCGCGCAGAGAGGAGAGCCGCGCCCCCGACGTCTACGAGATGGTGTACGACGCTCCCCGCCCCGAGCTGTTCTTCAAGTCGCTCGGCTGGCGGGTGCGCGGGCATGGGCAGGCGATCGCCGTACGGCCCGACTCGTCCTGGGACGTCCCGGAGCCGGAGCTGGCCGTGGTCGTCTGCGCCAACGGGGAGATCGCCGGTTACACCATCTGCGACGACGTGAGCTCCCGTTCCATCGAGGGCGAGAACCCGTTGTACCTCCCGCAGGCGAAGGTCTACCTCGGCGGAACCGCGCTGGGGCCTGGCATCCGCCCCGCCTGGGAGGTGCCGGACCCCTACGCCCTCGGCATCCGTCTCGGCATCTCGCGCGACTCCCGGGAGATCTGGGCGGGCTCGGCGAGCACCGGCCTGCTCCACCGGCGGATCGACGACCTCGTCGAACACCTCCTGCGCGCCGACCGCTATCCGTACGGGGTGGTCCTGGCCACCGGCACCTGCCTCGTGCCCGAGTCGGACTTCACGCTGACCCCGGGCGACGAGGTGCGCATCGAGATCGACGGTCTGGGCCGCCTCGTCACCCCCGTGGGCGCGGTCACGGACATCGACCCCTGATCGGGAGAGCCGGCCGGCTCGGCGTTCACCGGTCGCGGGCGATCGCCGGGGACCGCCCGGCTCATGTCCTCATTGGCCGGTGGCGCCGTCGATTCGCTCGCGGAGCAGGTCGGCGTGCCCGTTGTGGCGCGCGTACTCGGCGATCATGCCGACCAGGATGCGGCGCAGCGAGACCGGCTGTCCGGTGGCGCGATGGACACCGGTCTCGTCCAGTGAGCGGGCGGCGGCGACGATCTCGCGGGAGCGCGCGCACTCCGCCCGCCACACGGCGAACGCGTCCTCGACGTCCCCGTCCAGATCCTCGAAGTCCTGGTCGGGGTCGTCGTCGGAGTAATAAAGGAGCGGGACGTCCTCGCCGGCGAACTGGATGCGGAACCACCACCGCTCCACGCCCCCGAGGTGCCGGAGGATCCCGTGGAGGCTGAGCCCGGACGGCGGCACCTCCTTGTCCGACAGCCGATCCTTCGGGATGCCCGAGCACTTCAGCGCGAACGTCTCGCGGTGCCAGTCGAGGAAGGCAGTGAGGATCTCCCGCTCGTCGCCGACAAGGGGGAGGGTGGACCGGGAAGCGTCGTCCCACTTCTTCGAATAGTTGGCCTCGGGTATCTCGCTCATGGGCCCGACCCTGCCAGACGTCGCCGACATTTCCGCCCGCGCGCCGGACACCCGAGGCGCACTGCGCACTCAGCCGCGGGGAACCTGCCGCCAGGAATCTGCCGCCGGGAATCTGCGCCGGGAACCTGCCCCCGGCCGTCCGCCGGCGACGAGAAACCGGGTGTCCACGAAGCCCGAGGATCCGTGCGAGGCGCGTGATCCCCCCTGCGGGGGAGGAGGACCGGCGGTGACTTCGGCAAAGTGGCAGGGTGAATGAGGAGCCACGACGGATGTCATCGCATGGCCGGCCGTCGCCCAAGGGGCGAGAGGTCCAGCGGACGTTCGACAAAGTCACCGACTACTACGACCGGATGAATCGCCTCATGACACTGGGACGGCATGCCGCCTGGTGTCGTGACGTCGCGGCGAGCGCGGAAGTCCCCCCAGGTGGAAGCCTGCTCGACATCGCCACCGGGACCGGCGTCATCGCTCTCGCGGCACTGGAGAGGTATCCGGACTCGGCCGTCCTCGCCGTCGATTTCTCGGAGCGGATGCTGGCGGAGGCGGCGAACAAGCCGGGGGCGTCCGCCATCACATGGCAGCATGCGGACGCGAACGATCTGCCCTTCGATGACGAGTCATTTGATGCCGTCACGCATGGTTACCTCCTCCGCAACGTCGATGATGTCGAGCGCGTACTCGAAGAGCAGCACCGGGTGCTCAAGCCCGGAGGCCGGGTCGTCATTCTGGAGACCTGCCCACCACGAGGGCTGCTCCGATACCCGGTGAGCCTGGGTGTGCGGGTGGTGATCCCCCTTCTCGGCCAGATGGTCGCGCGCGATCGTGAGTCGTACGCATACCTGCAAAGATCCACGCTGGGATTCATGACCCCGCAGGAGGTCGTCGCGATCCTGCGTCGAGTCGGCTTCGTCTCCATAGCGTGGAAGAAGAGGTTCTTCGGCACTCACATGATCGTCTCGGCGCGGAAGCGGTAGCCGTCGTAAGACGCCGCTGATCCTCCGGCGCCGGGCGAACCGCCGGATCACCGTGCGCGGCGGGCCCGGGCTCGCCGCGGCGAGGGTGTCCGCCGGACACCGTCTCGCCGGCCGTGAACTGGCCCGACTTCGCGAGCGAGCCTAAATGTCGGAGCGCGTGGCTACTGTGCGGCGCGTGGAGGAACGGTGGGGCGGGGCCGCGACCCGGAACATGGGCGACGCCGAGGCGGGCCGTGGCCGGGCCGGCGCCGAGGGCGGTGGCCAGGCGGCCAGGCGCACCCAGGCCGAGCAGCGGGAGAGCAGGGTCGCCGCGGGTCTGTCGGAGCTGGAGCGGTGGCTGGCCGACCAGATCGGGCAGGGAATCGCACAGGCGCGCCAGACGGGGCCGGCCGACTGGGACGACCTCGCCAGGCGGCTGGTCGACGCGCAGGCGCCGGGTGTGGCGGGGACGGTCACCCGGCTCTCGCGAGTGCTCGGCGCCGAGGACTGGCCGGGCCTTCTGCTCGGTGAGTACGCGCTGCTTCACCTGCTCGCGGTCGCCCACCGTCGTGCCGCGGCGCTGCCCGAGCCGTTGCGGCAGACCGTGCGGGCGCGGGTCGGCTTCCCCGTCACCAGGGAGTCCGTCCTGGCGACCCCGGCGGTGCCGGACCACTGGGATGTCGTCGGCTGGCGGGACGAGGAGCAGGACCGGCTGGTCGCCCGGCGCGTGTGGCTGGCGGGGCGGACGACGGGCCGCCTGGCGATGGTGCTGTCGTTCGCGCCTGCCGGGCAGAGGCTCGAGTCGTTTCCACCGCCGGGCACGACGATCGACGCCGACCTGGCCTTCTACCCGGGGGCGTCGCCGCTGCGCGCCCTGGTCGCCGCGCGACGGGGCCTCGTCGACGCGGGGCCGCCCCCGGGGACGAAGGTCTCCCAGGTGCCCGCGCTGATCGCGGAGGTGCTCGCGGCCGATCCCTGGACCGACTCCTGGCCGCTGGTGCTCGACGGAGCCGTCCCCTGCCCGGACGGGCTCACGGACGACGAGGGGAACGCGCTGCCGCTGCATCCGTCCGCGGGCGTCCCGTGGCGGCTGCTGGCCGTTTCCGGCGGGCGGCCGGTGACGGTCGCCGCCGAATGGACGCCGCGCGGGCTGCTCCCGCTGACGGCGTGGAACGAGAACGGCGGGGTGGTGCGGTTATGACGCGGGCCGCTTCCGGCGGATGGGAGGCCGGGCGGGTTTCGTGGGAGGAACTGGTGTCCACCGCGCTGGTCGGTGCCGACCGCCGCGCCGTCCCGCCGGAGAGCCTCCTGGAGCGGGCCGCCGAGCAGGTGGTCCGGATGCGCGCGGGGCGGCGGCCGGGCAGGGGCAGGCCGCCGGCCCCGGCGGCGGCGGAGACGCTGCCACTCGTGCCCGGGGCCGCCGCGGACCGGCTGGCCCGGATGCTCGCGGGTGAGCAGGGCAGGCTGCTGACCGAGTGGCTGGAGACGGCAGCCGCGCGGCGGGTGCGGGTCCCGGCCGAGATGATCCCCGGGCTGCTCGACCTCGGGGCGCGGGACCGGTCGATCCGCGCCTGCCTGGGGGCGGTCGCCGGAGCCCGGGGCCGCTGGCTGGCCGGTCTCAACTCCGCCTGGGCCTACCTGCTGGCGGAGCCGGCGCAGGTGCCGCCCGACGAGGTGTGGGAGCTCGGCACGAGCGGCGACAGGCGTGCGTTCCTGACCGCGTTGCGGCGCCGCGACCCCGCCGCCGCGCGGGAGCTGCTCGAACGCGGCTGGAGCGCGGAGACGCCGGAGGACCGGGCCGTCTTCGTGACGATCCTCGCCGACGGCCTCGGCATGGCCGACGAGCCGTTCCTGGAGGCGGTGCTCGACGACCGGCGCCGCGAGGTGCGGCAGGCCGCCGCCGACCTCCTCACCCGCCTGCCGCGGTCGCGGCTGGCCCTCCGCATGACCGCGCGGGCGCGCCGTTTCGTGACCAGGAACGGCTCCGGGCTCCGGGCGGAGCCGCCGCCGGCCTGCGACGGAGCGATGGAGCGCGACGGCGTCAGGGCGCGGCCACCCGCCGGGATGGAGACGCGGGGCTGGTGGCTGCAGCAGGTGGTGGCGCACACGCCGCTGTCGTTCTGGCCGGGTCACCTCGGCATGCCACCGAACGAGATCGCCGGGGCCCGGATCGGCGACTGGGAGCGGGAGGTCCGCATGGGCTGGACCAGGGCCGCGATCCTGCAGCGGGACGCGACCTGGGCGCGTGCCCTGTTCGAGGCCGAGCCGCTGACCGACCTGCTGGCGGTGCTCCCGCCGGACGAGCGGTCCCACCGGGCTGCCGAGCTGGTGGCGGGCCATCCGGTGGACGGCCAGATGGTCATGATGCTGGGCGGCGTGCCGCGGCCGTGGGGGCACCGGCTGGCGAGAGCCGTGCTCAAGAAGATCGTCGAGACCACGCGGACGCAGCCGTGGAACGCCGGCGAGCTGATCCGGCTGGCGGGGGAGCGGTTCGACCCCGCGATGCACGAGCACGCCGGGGAGGTCCCCGAACTGGCCGCGACCCTGCGATTCCGCTTCGACATGCTCAAGGAGCTTGCATGACCAGCGTTCTGCGCCCGCACGCGGAGGACCAGTTCGCCGACGAGCTGGTGATCCTCGCGAAGACCGACGACCGGCCACGCCCGCCGGGCTGGCGGTTGTCGCCCTGGGCGGTGACGACCTACGTGCTGGGGGACGGCGGCCAGATCACGCCGAAGTACATCGGCCCGCGCAGGATCGTCGAGGTCGCGGTGGCGACGCTCGCCACCGACAGGGCGCTGCTGCTGCTCGGCGTGCCCGGCACGGCCAAGACCTGGCTGTCCGAGCACCTCGCCGCGGCTATCAGCGGCGACTCGACCCTGCTCGTGCAGGGCACGGCCGGCACGGCGGAGGAGGCCGTCCGCTACGGGTGGAACTACGCGCGGCTCCTGTCGGAGGGCCCTTCCCACGGGGCGCTGACGCCGAGCCCGATCATGCGCGCGATGGAGGAGGGACGGCTGGCCCGGGTCGAGGAGCTCACCCGCATGCCGTCCGACGTCCAGGACGCCCTGATCACCGTGCTGTCGGAGAAGACGCTGCCGATCCCTGAGCTGGGGGAGGAGGTGCAGGCGGCCAAGGGCTTCAACGTCATCGCCACCGCCAACGACCGCGACCGCGGGGTCAACGACCTGTCGAGCGCGCTGCGCAGGCGGTTCAACACCGTCGTGCTGCCGGTCCCCGCCACCACGGAGGAGGAGGTCGGCATCGTGGCCCGCCGCGTGGCGCAGCTCGGCCGCTCCCTGGAGCTGCCCGAGACCGTGACCGGGCTGGAGGAGATCCGCCGCGTGGTGACGGTCTTCCGGGAGCTGCGCGCGGGCGTGACCTCCGACGGGCGGACCAAGGTCAAGTCGCCCAGCGGCACGCTCAGCACGGCGGAGGCCATCTCGGTCGTCACCAACGGGATCGTGCTCGCCGCCCACTTCGGGGACGGCGTGCTGCGCCCGGCCGACGTCGCGGGCGGCATCCTGGGGGCGGTGGTCCAGGACCCGGTGTCCGACCGCGTGGTCTGGCAGGAGTACCTGGAGACGGTCGTCCGCGACCGCGACGACTGGCGCGACTTCTACCGGGCCTGCCGCGATGCCGGCTGAGATCGCCGCCGGCGCCTCGTCCGGGCCGGGGGCGCCGGTGCCGGGTTCGTCTGTGCCGCCGGGTTCGTCTGTGCCGCGTTTGTCGGTGCTGGGGGTGCGGCACCACGGGCCGGGGTCGGCCAGGGCCGTGCGTGACGAGCTGCACAGGATCAGGCCCGATCTGGTGCTCGTCGAGGGCCCGCCCGAAGCCGACGGCCTGGTGGCGCTCGCCGCCGATCCCGGCATGCGCCCGCCCGTCGCGCTGCTGGCGTACGTGCCGGGGGAGCCGTCGCGGGCCGCCTTCTGGCCGTTCGCGGAGTTCTCGCCGGAGTGGCAGGCGATCGCCTACGCCGCCCGGGCGGGCGTCGAGGCGCGCTTCTGCGACCTGCCCGCCGCGCACGGTCTCGCGCTCGACGCCGACCCCGTACGCCGCGATCCCATCGGCGAACTCGCCCGCGCGGCGGGGTACGACGACCCGGAGCGGTGGTGGGAGGACCTGGTCGAGCACCGGGGCGAGGCCGGGACGCTCGACGTGGTCGCCGAGGCGATGAGGGCCGTGCGCGAGGGGCACGTCGCGGAAGGTGTCGAGGCCCGGCGCGAGGCGTACATGCGCAGGACGCTGCGGAAGGCGGCGCGAGAGGGCTTCGCCCGGATCGCGGTGGTCTGCGGGGCCTGGCATCTGCCCGCCCTGTCTCCGCCCGCGCTGTCCCTGCCCGCGCTGTCCCCGCCCGGAGGCCGCGCCCGCGGGAGCGGCCTGCCCGACGGGTCCGGCCCGGACGCGCCGGACGGGCCCCGCCTGCTGCCCTCCCCGGCCGAGGACGATCGGCTGCTGCGCGGTCTGCCCAAGGTCAGGATCGAGATGACGTGGGTGCCGTGGACCCACGGACGGCTCGCCGCGGGGGCGGGCTACGGCGCGGGCGTCGCCGCGCCCGGGTGGTACGAGCACCTGTTCACGGCGCCCGATCGCCCGGTGGAGCGCTGGCTCGCCCGCGCCGCCGCGATCCTGCGGGAGGAGGACCTGCCCGTCTCCTCCGCGCACGTCATCGAGGCCGTTCGGCTGGCCGAGGGGCTGGCGGCGCTGCGCGGCAGGCCGCTCGCCGGGCTGTCGGAGGTCACCGAGGCGGTCAGGGCGGTGCTGTGCGGCGGCGACGAGCTGCCGGTCGAGCTGGTGCAGCGGCGGATGGTCGTGGGGGAGCGGCTCGGGCGGGTGCCGGACTCCACGCCGATGGTGCCGCTGCGGCGGGACCTGCGCGACGAGCAGCGGCGGCTGCGCATGAAGCCCGAGGCCATGTCCGGGGAGCACGACCTCGACCTGCGCAGGCCGCTCGACCTCGGCCGAAGCCGGCTGTTGCACCGGCTCGCCCTGCTGGACGTGCCCTGGGGGACGCCACGGCGGGCCCGGAGCAAGGGGACGTTCAAGGAGTCCTGGTCGCTGGAGTGGCGTCCGGAGCTCGACGTGGCCCTGATCGAGGCCGCCGTGTGGGGGATCACGGTCGAGGCGGCGGCGACGGCCCGCGTCCGCGACCTCGCGGGCGGCGCGGGCCTGCCCGAGCTGTCCGTGCTGGTCGAGCGCTGCCTGCTCGCCCACCTGCCGGACGCGCTGCCGTACGTCCTGGGGCGGATCGAGGACCGGGCGGCGCTCGACGGCGAGGTGCGCCATCTCATGGGGGCGCTGCCCGCGCTCGTGCGGGCCCGCCGGTACGGGGACGTGCGCGGCACCGAGGGGCTCGCGGGCGTCACCGAGTCGATGCTCGCGCGGATCTGCGCCGGGCTGTCCCCCGCCCTCACGGGACTGGACGAGGACGCGGCCCGCGAGATGGCGGCGCTGATGGACGGCGTCCACACCGCGGCCGGGTTGATGGGGAGCGGCCGGTGGCTCGCGACGCTGACCGGGATCGCCCGGCGCGACGACCTGCCGGGGCTGCTCGACGGCCGGATCGTGCGGATCCTGTTCGACGCCGATGCGCTGGGGGACGACGTGGCCGCCCGCATGGCGCGGTCGATGTCGCCCGGCAACCCCCCGGCCCGGTCGGCGGCCTGGATGGAGGGCTTCCTGTCCGGGGGCGGCCTGCTGCTCGTCCACGACCCGCGCCTGCTCGCCACCGTGGACGCCTGGCTCACCGGCCTGTCGCCCGAGGCGTTCGTGGACGTGCTGCCGTTGCTGCGGCGCACGTTCGGCGCGTTCCCGGCGCCGGAGCGGCGCATGATCGGCGGGCGGGTCCGCTCCGGCGCCGCGCTGCGTCCCGGTTCGCCGGGCGGCGACGAGGGGGCGGACTACGACGACGGGCTGGCGGCGGGAGCCGTGCGGACCGTGCGCGGCATCCTGGGACGCGGGACGGGCGGGAGGCCTTGATGGGCGGCGAGGACGAGCGGCTGCGCCGCTGGCGGCTGGTGCTGGGCGGCGCGGCGGAGGGGACGCTGGAGGGAGCGGACGCCCGGATGGACGCCGCCCTCACGGCCCTCTACGACGGGCAGGAACGGCGCGGCGCCGGCCTGGGCGCGTCCGCGCCGCGGGTGGCCCGATGGCTGGGGGACATCAGGGAGTACTTCCCCGCAGGCGTCGTGCAGGTCATGCAGAAGGACGCCATCGAGCGGCTCGACCTGACCCGGCTGCTGCTGGAGCCCGAGATGCTGGAGGCCGTCGAGCCCGACGTGCACCTGGTGGGCACGCTGCTGTCGCTGAGCCGGCTGATGCCGGAGCGGGCCCGCGAGTCGGCCAGGGCCGTCGTCCGCACGGTCGTGCGGGAGCTGGAGGCGCGGCTCACGCGGCGCACCCTTACGGCCGTCGGCGGCGCGCTCGACCGCTCGGCCAGGACCCACCGGCCCAGGAGGGTGGCCGAGGTCGACTGGAACCGTACGATCCGGGCGAACCTGCGCAACTACCTCCCCGAGCGGAAGACCGTCGTGCCGTCCCGGCTGGTCGGGTACGCCCGCGGGCAGCGGGCCGTCCAGCGGGAGGTCGTGCTGGCCGTCGACCAGAGCGGCTCGATGGCCGCCTCGGTGGTGTACGCGGGCGTCTTCGCCGCGGTGCTCGCCTCGATGCGTTCGCTCAAGACCTCGTTCGTGGCCTTCGACACGGCCGTGGCCGACCTGACCGACCGGCTGCGCGACCCCGTCGAGGTACTGTTCGGCACCCAGCTCGGCGGCGGCACCGACATCAACCGGGCGGTGGCCTACTGCCAGAAGCTCGTCACCCGGCCGACCGAGACGATCTTCCTGCTGGTCAGCGACCTGTACGAGGGCGGGCCGCGGGAGGAGATGCTGCGCAGGATCGCCGCCATGACCGCCGCCGGGGTCCAGGTGATCGTGCTGCTCGCACTGTCGGACGAGGGGGCGCCGCAGTACGACCACGACAACGCGGCGGCGCTGGCCGCGATGGGTGTGCCGGCCTTCGCCTGCACACCGGACGCCTTTCCCGGCCTCATGGCGGCCGCCATCGAGCGCCGGTCCTACGACCAAGGTCGCATTTTCGTGTCAGGACGGTGATTTGTAATGTCCGTATCATGTCTTCGGTAATGACCGCCCCAGCAGCCGTCTTCAGTCAGCGCTACCGTGCCCTGAGCGTCGGGATCGTGGCCCTGGTGATGCTCGTGGCGTTCGAATATCTGGCGGTGGCCACCGCGATGCCCCTGATCGGCCGCGAGCTGAACGGCTACCACCTGTACGGCCTCGCCTTCAGCGGCGGCATGGCGGCCAACGTCATCGCCACGGTGGTCGGCGGGCGCTGGAGCGACGCACGGGGGCCGTTCCCCGCCTTGTGGACGGGAGTGGCGGGATTCGTCGCCGGGCTGGCCGTCTCCGGGTTCGCGCCCGCCATGGAGGTCTTCCTCGTCGGGCGCTTCCTCCAGGGACTCGGCGGCGGCCTGTTCAACGTGGCGCTGTACGTCCTCGTCGCCCAGGCGTACCCCTCCGCCATGCACCCGCGCGTGTTCTCCGCGCTGGCCGCGGCGTGGGTGCTGCCGTCCGTGGTCGGGCCGGCCGTCACCGGCTTCGTGGCGGAGACCTGGAGCTGGCGCTTGATCTTCCTGGGCGTGGCGGTGCTGTCGGTCCCCGCCGCGCTGATCATGTGGCGGGGACTGCCCGCCACGGGCGGGCAGCCGAGGGAGCCGATGGGCCGGGCCTTCCTGCCCCGGTTCGCCTGGGGCGTGTGCGCCGCGATCGGCGCGGCCCTGCTGCAGTACGGCAGCGGCGCGGCGGGTGCGGGGATCGTCCTGGCGGTCGCCGGAGTGGCGGTCCTCGCGCTGGCGCTGCCGAAACTGCTGCCCAAGGGGACGCTGCGGGCGGCGCGCGGGCTGCCCACCGTGATCGCGCTGCGCGGCCTGGCGGCCGGGTCGTTCTTCGCCGCCGAGGTGTTCGTCCCGCTGATGCTGGTGCAGGAGCGGGGCCTGAACACGGCCGAGGCCGGGCTCGCGCTCACCGGAGGGGCCTTGGCCTGGTCGCTCGGCTCGTGGATCCAGGGCCGCCGGCCCCACGCGCGGGCGCTGACCATCCGCATCGGCGCGACGCTGATCGCCGTCGGCATCTGCGTCACCGCTCTGATCGTCATCCCCGCCACGCCGGCCGTCGTGGTCTTCGCGGGCTGGGTGGTGGCGGGCCTGGGCATCGGAATGGTCTTCCCGACGTTGTCGGTGCTGGTGCTGGAGTTGTCCGCGCCGGGGGAGGAGGGCCGCAACAGCGCGTCGCTGAGCATCGGCGAGTCGGTCTTCTCCGTCGTCGCCGTCGCGATCACGGGGGCCGTTTTCGCCGCGTACGGGGGCCGGCCGTGGGTCTACGTGACGTGCCTGGGCCTGCTCGTCGTCATGGCGGGCACGGCCACTCTCGTCGGCGGCCGTTTCGAGCACCGCCGCGAAGCGGGCACCATGGAGGTCTAGGGAATCCCGGGAATCCCGCCGTGGAGCAGGCCGGCCGGACGCAGCGCACCCGAGGCGCCGCCGGGACGGCCTTCGGCGGGATCCGGGGGAAGAAGCGAGGGGATCCGAGTGCCGCGTGTCCGGGAGCTGGAGGTCTTCAGGATGACCCTGCCGTACGGCAGGCGTCCGGAGACCGTCCTGATAAAGATCACGGACTACGGCGGCATGGTCGGCTGGGGCGAGGCCGTCGATCCCGCCGAGGCCGGCCCGCTCGAGCGGGGCCTGCCCGCGCTCGTCGGCATCGACTGGGAGCACCCCTCGGAGCTGGGGGAGATCCCAGGCGGCGCGGCCGGTGACATGGCCTGCTGGGACCTGTGGGGCCGCATGAACGGCGTCCCGCTCTCCCACGCCCTCGGCGGCAGCCGCACGTCGCTGATCGCGACCGTCAGGCTGGCGGCGGACCGGTCCCTGGAGAGCATGGTCGCCCGGGTGAACCGGCACGTCTGCGCGGGCTACGGCCACGTGACGCTGGACGTCCACCCCGGCTGGGACGTCGAGCCGCTGCGCGCCGTGCGCGCCGCCTATCCCGGGCTGGCCATCGCGGTGGACGGGCGCGGCGCCTACACGGAGATCGCGCAGCTGGAGGCGCTGGACGCCTACGGGGTGGTGGCCATCGAACGCCCCTTCAAGGACCTGCTGACCAGCGCCGACCTGCAGGACCGGGTGTCCGCCGCGGTCGCGGTCGAGGTGACCTCCGTGTCCGACCTCGACGAGGCGGTGAGCCTCAACGCGGGCCGGGCGCTGCTGCTGCGCCCCGCGAAGTTCGGCTCGCTCGGCGCCGTACGGCTCGCGCACGACCGCGCGGTGGAGGCCGGGTGGGACATCGTCTGCGCCGGCGGCCTCGGCGCGGGGCTGGCCCGGGCCGCGACGGTCGCCGTCGCCAGCCTGCCCGGCTGCTCCCTGCCCAGCGACGTGGCCGAGCCGCCGCGAAGCGCCCAGGTGGTGCTCCCGCCGGTCGGCGCGTCCGGCGGGGTCGTCGCCGTGCCGCTCACCCAGCCCGGTCTCGGGCACACGGTGGACGAGGACCGGGTGCGCCGCATGGCCCGCGAGTCGTTCCGCGTCTGACGGCGACGACGCACGCAGCGAACGGGTGACCTCCCAGGAACCCGCCTTTCATCGGTCACGCGGCCGGCTTCGGCGAGGAGAACCCCGCCCCGGCCTTCGGGAAGAGACGGGCTCAGCGTGCCATCGCCGTGTGCGGCGCCCCGCAGCCGTCGTCGATCGGGCTGGGCGTCCCCGGCGGCGGCAGCACGGGCGTGGGGGAGGGCGGCGGCAGGGAGTGCCGGTGCCGGTGCGGCCCCAGTGCGGGCGGGGAGCCGGACGGCGTGGCGGAAGGGCCGGCCTGGGCGTGGACCGAGGCGCGGATCGCCCTGGCCGTGAGCAGCCGGATCCGGTCCCAGTCGGGATAGGCGGTGTTGATCAGGGGCGGCACGAACTGCAGGCTGGTGATCGTGGCGTGTTTGACCTTCCAGGCCAGCGGCACCAGGTGCTCCAGCATGGGCCGGGGCACGTCGGTGCTGATGATCCTGCGCGTGGCCGCCGCGATCTCGGTGAACCGCGTCAGCACCGTGGCCGGGTCGGCCTGCGAGAGCAGGGCCCCGAGGACGCAGCGCTGCCGGTGCATCCGGTCGAAGTCGTCGCTGAAGGTGCGGGAGCGGGCGTACCACAGCGCCTCGGTGCCGTTCAGCCGCCGGGTGCCCGCCCTGACGGTGCCCTCGTTGTGCAGGCCGTACACGATGTCGCGGTCCACCGCCACCACGAGCCCGCCGAGAGCGTCGATCATCTTCGCGAAGCCCCAGATGTTGACCAGGGCGTACCAGTCGATCCGCAGGCCCAGGATGTGGCCGACCGTCTCCTTGAGGACCTCGGCGCCCATGTGCCGCCGCCCGCCGAACAGCTCGGGGTGGTCGTCGGCGTACTGCCACACCGAGAACAGCAGGTCCTCGCGCCAGCCGGGGCGATACTCCGGAAGCTGGAAACCGAAGGGGAACCGGGCGGCCATGGCGCTGCCCGGGGGGAAGCGGACGTGCTCCAGGTTGCGCGGCAGGCCGAGCAGCACGGTGTTGCCGGTCCGCACGTCCACGCTGGCGACGTTGATGCTGTCGGTGCGCATCCCGATCCGGTTGTCGCCCCAGTCGCCACCGAGCAGGAGCACGTTGACCCGGTCGCGGCCCGCCCACGGATCGTCCCGGCGTACGGCGCCGCCCGCCTGGGCGGTCCCGCCCTGCGCGGCGAACAGCGAGTCGAGGGTCTGCTCGGACACGCGGACATACCGGGCGGCGATCGCGAACGGCACCGCGACGACGACCGCGAGCACGCCCGCGACCAGCCCGGTGAGGATCTGCCCCTTGCGGGGCAGCCGCCCGGGACGCAGGACGACGTACGAACGGACGACCAGCCAGAACCAGGCGACGGCACAGGCCGCGAACACCAGTGAGATCTGGCCCAGCCAGCCCAGCGCGCGCCCGGCGAGGCCCGCGTCCGCGCCGACGGCCACGCACGCGACGGCGACGACCACGGTCAGGTAGCCGCCGAGCAGGAGCAGCCCGGTGCGCCACCGGCCCGCGCGCAGGTGGGCCGCGCCGGGCAGCACCGCCGACAGCGCCACCCAGCCGATGAGCGCGGCGGCTCTGAACACCGGCCCGCTGCGACGCGTCGCCGGCGAGGCGCCGTTCCGAGGTGCCAGATCAGGGGTGACCACGCGTCAATTGAAGCGACACCGGCCGCAGAAAGCCCGTGACCGGCCCGAGCCGGAGCAGTCCATACCGGCATTTGACCAAGGCTCGACCTGGGGCTCGACCTACCAGGGGAAGGCGAACAGGCCATAGTAGGCGGCGGTCAGCAGCAGCAGCGCGGTCCCGCCGAGCACGCCGGCGAGCACGCTCTTCTGCCAGGGCGTCGGCTCCCAGCCGTCCCGCAGGCCGCCGACCACCGCCGCGAACGTCGTGACCGTCTGCACGAGCATCAGGATGGCGAGCAGGCGCACGACCAGCCATCCGGCTTGCACGGCGGGCCAGGCGCCGGCCTGGTTGACCGAGAACAGCACGATGAGCGTGATGAACGCCAGGACGGCGGCGAGCTCCCCGAGGCCGGTCCAGGCCATCCGGCGCAGCCGCCGCCGGATGGCCGGCCACAGTTGCACGTTGGCCTCCACCCTGGCCTGCAGCCGCAGGTCGCGCCCGCGCAGCCGGACGACCATCTCGGTGACCGGCGCCGCGACGTACCCCACTGCGGCCAGGCAGAGCGTGAGCCAGAGGATCGTGCTGTCCCCCCACCACGGCGCGGCCGGCACGTCGGCCGCCTCGAAGCGCTGCACCGGCGTCGCCCCCGCGATCGCCACCGGGGACCTGGCCGTACGCGGCAGGTCCTTCATCCAGTTGGCCAGCGTGGGCAGGTAGTCCGCCGCGTACGACCCGCCGCGGATCCGCATGGCGTGGTCGGCTCCGGCGAGGAAGCGGATCGTGTAGTCGGTGTTGCCGCCCTCGGCCAGGGCGCCGGTGAGCGTCTCGGTGCTCTCCACGAACGGGATGGACGGGTCGTCGGTGCCGTACAGCGCGAGGACGGGCTGGGTGATCCCGCGCAGGGCGGGCACCCCGTCGTAACGCAGGAAGTCGAAGCCGACCCCGCCCATCGCCCGGGTGAGCAGGTCGCGTACGCCGGTCGGGGCGTGCAGGCGCAGCAGTTGCTCGTTCAGCGCCCAGGCGACCTGGCGCAGCGGTGAGACGTTCGGAGAGGAGACCAGGACCACGAACGCGGCCTGCGGATCACGCTCGGCGGCGATCGGGACGACCCAGCCGCCCTCGCTGACGCCCCACAGGCCGGCACGCGCCGGGTCGACGTCGGGCCGCCCGCGCAGCACCCGCAGCATGCGCAGGGCGTCGTCGGCGAGCAGGCCGAAATCGCGGCTGCGGAAGGAGTAGCCCACCGTCCGCTTGTCGTAGGCCAGCGTCACGATGCCCGCCTGGGCCAGCCACTCGGCCTGCTGGGTGAACTCCCCGCCGTCGCCCGACCCCGAGCCCTGCACGAACACCATCGCGGGATGGCGTCCCGGGGACAGGGGCGCCCTGATCGTCGCCTTCAGCGTCTCGTTCTTCGCCGGCACGAGCAGCGACTCGGTACGGAACCGGTCGGTGCGGGTGACCGGCCGCGCTTCGCCGGCGGGCTGGGGAGGTAAGTCGCGAAACTGGGGCGAAGTGGACAGAGGTGGGGGATCGAAGGCCGGTGGGGAGAGGATGTAACCGACGGCGGCGAGCACCACCATCAGCACACCGGCGATCACCCCGAGAGTGCCCCGGCCGACGTTCATGAGGCCGCTCCCCCATGCGTACTCGCGATACCGAACCCAGGCTAAGTCATTACTCCTCCTTTGCGTCGTGCACCAGAGGGGCGGTTGGGGCCGCGTTTGTCGGCGGGACCTGTTAGCTTCCTGCGACATGCGTGTCCTGCACAGCTCCGACTGGCATCTCGGCCGGTCGTTCCACCGCGAGAGCCTGCTCGGCGCCCAGGCCGCGTTCGTCGACCACCTGGTCGAGACCGTGCGGGCCGAGCGCGTGGACGTCGTGGTGGTCTCCGGCGACGTCTACGACCGTGCCCTGCCTCCCGTCGACGCGGTCGCGCTGTGCAACGAGGCGCTGGGCAGGCTCAAGGCCCTCGGCGTGCACACCGTGCTGATCAGCGGAAACCACGACTCCGCCGTACGGCTGGGCTTCGGCGCCGACCTCATGGAGCGGGTGCACCTGCGCACCGACCCCGGCAGGGCCTGGGAGCCGGTCGTGATCGACGACGTGGCCTTCTTCGGCATCCCCTACCTCGAGCCCGAGCTGGTCAGGGGGCCGTGGGAGCTGGCCGAGCGCAGCCACACCGCCGCCGTCACGTACGCGATGGAGCGTGTGCGGGCGCATCCGGCGGCGCGCAGGGTCGTGCTCGCCCACGCGTTCGTCACCGGGGGAGAGGCCAGCGACAGCGAGCGGGACATCAGCGTCGGCGGGGTCTCGCACGTGCCGTTGAGCGCGTTCTCCGGGGTCGACTACGTGGCGCTGGGGCACCTGCACGGCCGTCAGGTGATGAGCGAGACGGTCCGCTACAGCGGCTCGCCGATCGCCTACTCCTTCTCCGAGGCCGGCCACACCAAGGGCTCCTGGCTGGCCGACCTCGACACGGGCCGGACGGAGTTCGTCCCCGCCCCCGTGCCCCGGCCGGTGAGCACGGTGCGGGGCCGCATCGACGACCTGCTGACCGACGGCCGCTTCGAGCGGTACGAGGACCACTGGCTGCAGGTGACGCTGACCGATCCGGTGCGGCCGCGCGAGGCGATGGAGCGCCTGCGCCGGCGCTTCCCGCACACGCTGGCGCTCGCCTTCCAGCCGGACGGCGTGCCGGAGGGACCGGCGGGCCGGGCGAGAATCGCCGGCCGGGCCGAGATCGAGGTGGCGCTCGACTTCGTCCGCGAGGTCCGCGGTGAGCCCGCGGACGACGACGAACGGCGCCTGCTGCGGGAGGCGGTCGAGGCGTGCCGTATCAAGGAGAGCGCATGAGCGAGCGAATCGGCGGGCACCGGCGGCCCGCCCGGACCATGGCGAGTGAGGAGGTCCGGTGAGGCTGCATCGGCTGCGCCTGGTCGCGTTCGGGTCGTTTCCCGGGGCGGAGGAGGTCGACTTCGACGCGCTCGGCGAGGCGGGCCTGTTCCTGATCCACGGGCCGACCGGCGCCGGCAAGACGACCGTGCTCGACGCCGTCTGCTACGCCCTGTACGGCAGGGTGCCCGGCCAGCGGGAGAGCGCCAGGAGCCTGCGCTGCGACCACGCGCCGCCCGACCGCGGGCCGTCGGTCACGCTGGAGCTGACGATCCGGGGCAGGCGCCTGCGCATCACCCGTTCGCCCGCCTGGATGCGGCCGAAGCTGCGGGGCTCCGGCCTGATTGAGGAGAAGGCCAAGGCCCGGATCGAGGAGCTGACCGAGCCCGGCGGGCAGTGGATCGTGCGCAGCACCCGCAGCGACGAGGCCGGCGACTTCGTGAACACGCTGACGGGCATGACCGCGGCCCAGTTCTGCCAGGTCGCGATGCTGCCGCAGGGCGAGTTCGCGAAGTTCCTGCGGGCCGGCGGCGAGGAGCGGCGGGAGCTGCTGGAGCGGCTGTTCTCCGTACGGGTGTTCGGCGACATGGAGCGGTGGCTGGCCGACCACCGCACGCGCACGTGGCGGGAGGCGCAGGAGCTGG
Organism: Microbispora sp. H10830; assembly: GCF_014161375.1. Taxonomy (NCBI): domain Bacteria; kingdom Bacillati; phylum Actinomycetota; class Actinomycetes; order Streptosporangiales; family Streptosporangiaceae; genus Microbispora; species Microbispora sp. H10830. The sequence goes on along the minus strand of NZ_JABBWX010000004.1, from coordinate 489,488 downwards.
GCCAGCGGGTCGAGTCGGTGCTCGACCGCATGCGCGGCGCGGCGGGCGACGACCTGCCGCTGCCCGAGGACGCCGGCGACCCCGCGGTCTGGGCGGGGGAGGTGCTCGACCTCGCCCGCGGGGCGCTCGCCGACGCGGTCGCGGCCCGCGCGGCGAGCCAGGAGGCGCTGCTGTCGGCCCGCGCCCGCCTGGAGGAGGGCAGGGCCCTGGCCGACCGGCAGCGCAGGCACGCCGCCGCCCTCGCCCGGCGGCAGGAGCTCGACGCGGCGGCGGACGAGCGGTCGGATCTGGAGGCGATGCTCGACGAGGCCGCCCGGGCCGATCGGGTTGCGCCGCTGATCCGGCAGGCCGCCCAGCGGGCGGAGGCCGCCGCCAAGGCGCGGCGGGTGGCGGCCGACGCCGTGCTCCGCGCGCTACCCGGCCGCGGGCCGGGGCTCAACGGGGAACCGGGCGTGAAACGGCCGGGCGCGGAGTGGCCGAACCCGGAGCGGATAGACCCGGAGCGGATAGACACGGAGCGGACGGACCCGGAGCGGATAGACACGGAGCGGACGGACCCGGAGCGGCTGGCCGTGCTGGAGCGGGAGCGGCGCGACGAGGTCGCCCGGGTGCGTCAGATCCTTCCGGAGGAGGCGCGCCTGCGGCAGGTGCGAAGCGAGCGCGCGGACGCCGAACGCGGGCTGGCGGAGTTGACCGAGGAGGAGGCGGAGCTGACCCGGCGGCTCGCGGCCCTGCCCGCCGAGCGGCTCGACGCCGAGGAACGGCTCGCCCGGGCGCGCACGGCGGCGGCGAGCCTGCCGGGCCTGACGGCCGCCAGGGACACCGCGCTCCGGCTGCGGGAGGTCACCGGGCAGGCCGCGCTGCTGGACGCCGAACTGGCGCGGCTCGCCGAGGACGAGGTGCGGGCCCTGGCCGCGCAGGCCGAGCTGCCGGAGTCGCTGGCCGGCGCCGAGGAGCGGCTCAGGGGCTTACGCGACATGGCCGCGCGCGTCCCCGCGCTGGAGGCCGCCGCTCACATGGCGGGGGAGCGGCTGGAGGCGGCGCGGTTGCGCGACGCCTTGACCGCCGATCTTGAGCGGGCCGAGCACGACCGGCGCGCGGCCGTCGACCTGGCCCAGGAGCGTCGCGACCGGCTTCAGGAGGTCCGCCAGGCCAGGATCGACGGGATGGCCGCCGAACTGGCGGCCGGGCTCGTGGCCGGGGCGCCCTGCGCCGTCTGCGGCGCCACCGAGCACCCCCGTCCCGCCGCACCCGCCGGACGGGCCGCGACCGCGGACGACGAGCAGGCGGCGCAGGAGGCGTTCGAGGCCGCGCAGCGGGCCCGCGAGGAGGCGGAGACGAGCGTCGCCGCCCTCTCGTCGCGGCTCGGCGACGCGGCGGCGCGCGCCGCCGACCTGTCCCAGGAGGACGCGTCCGCCGCCCTCGCGGACGCCCGCGAGGAGCTGGCGCGGCTGCGCGCCGCCGAGACGGCGGTCACGGCTGCCGAGGCGGAGGCCGGGCGGCTCGCGGCGGAGCTGGAGTCGGCCCGAGAGCGGGCCGCGGAGCTGACCGGGCTGCTGACCGAGATCAGGACCAGGCGGGACGCCCTGCTCGCGGAGGGGGAGCGGCTCGCCGCCGGTCTGCAGGGCGACCTCGCGACGGCGGAGGCGGACCTGGAACGCGCCCGGTCTCTGGCCGCGGCAGAGGAGGATCTGACCGCCCGCGCCGCCCGGCTCGCCGCCGAGCTGGAGGAGCTGGGTGCGCGGGCCGCGCGCACCGGCGCGGCGCTCGCCGAGGCACGCGCGCACAGGGACGGGCTGAAGACCGACGAGCGCAGGCTGGCCGAGGTGATCGACGCCGCCCGGGGCGAGGACCCCTCGCTCGCCGCCCGCCTCGACCGGCTGGGCGAGGAGGCGGACCTGCTCAGAGAGGCCGCCGAGTCGGCGGCCGCGGCCGCCGCCGCCGACCGCGAGAGCGAGACCGCCCTGGCCGAGGCGGCCAGGGCCGCCGGCGGGGAGGGGTTCGCGAGCGTGGAGCACGCGGCGGCCGCCGTGCGCACGCCGGAGGAGCGGGAGGCGATGTCCGAGCGGCTGGGACACCTGGACGCCGAACGGGCCACGGTCGAGGGGCTGCTCGCCGATCCCGAACTGGTCGCGGCGGCGGCCGAGCCCGCCGCGGACCTGCCGGAGCTGGAAGCCGGCCACGAGCGGACCGAGCGGGACCACACCGCCCGCACCTCGGCGTGCGACCGGGCGAAAGGCAGGCTCGACCAGCTCACGGGGCTCGCCGGCGAACTGGACGCGGCGCTGCGCGCCTACCGGCCCGCCGAGGAACGGCACCGCCTGGCGCGCCGGCTCGCCGAACTGGCGACCGGCACGTCCGGCGACAACCGGTGGCACATGAGGCTGTCGGCGTACGTGCTGGGCGAGCGCCTCAGCCAGGTCGTCGACGCGGCGAACGAGCGCCTCGACCGCATGTCGAGCGGGCGCTACCTGCTGCGGCACGACCTGAACCGGTCCGCGGGTGACCGGGGCCGGTCGGGCGGCGGACTGGGCCTGCGCGTGCTCGACGCCTGGACCGGCGTGGAACGCGACCCGGCCACGCTCTCCGGCGGCGAGAGCTTCATCACCTCACTCGCCCTGGCGCTGGGGCTGGCCGACGTGGTGACCGCCGAGGCGGGCGGCGCGGAGATCGGCAGCCTCTTCGTGGACGAGGGCTTCGGCACCCTCGACGACGAGACGCTCGACGACGTGCTCGACATCCTCGACGGCCTGCGCGAGGGCGGCCGGGCGGTCGGCGTGGTCAGCCACGTCGCCGAGCTTCGGGTGCGCATCCCCGCCCAGCTCCGCGTGGTCAAGGGCCGTTCCGGCTCCACCCTGTCGCACCGCTGAGCAAAGCCGCCGGAGCCCCTCGTTCAGGCGGTTCCGCCTGCCGTGGGGGTGAGGCGCCCAACCGGCACGACGCCCGCATCCTGAGGACCGCAACCCGCCGGCTGACCTCCCCGCCCGCGGCGCTCCCGCAGTCCGGCGGCCCGGGTCAGGGGCAAGAGCGGTCACGGGCAAGAGAAGGTCAAGCACTCTGCAACCGTGCGGACCTATCAACGGTGTGCAAGGCCCGCGGTGTCCACCACGGGGCTCCGCCAGACCGGCTGAGCGGCACAGCGACCGATGAGAGGTGAGCATGTCATGAAGAGCATCCGCAGGAGCACGGTCATGGTCGTCACCGTGGGCGCCCTCGCCCTCGGCCTGTCGCTCCCCACGGGAACGGCCAACGCGTCCGCCGGCTACAAGACGTTCACATGGAAGCACGGCTCCACCGCGGGTGACTGCACGATGTACAGCGGCGGCGCCGGCTGGACGGCCCCGACATGGACGCTCTATCCGGACGGCACGGCCTGGTTCGACGCCACGCTCACCAGCATGTCGGGTGACGACGCCTGGCTGATGTGGGCACATCTCAAGGACGAGAACGGCGCACTGCTCGCCGACATACGCATACCCGGCAGCACCAGCACCAAGTTCGTCAAGAACCTGCCCCTCGCCTGGCCGCGGAAGTATCGATGGCTGGCCGAAGGCAGGTTCGACCCCAGCCTGTACCCCCTGATCAAGGGGATGTCGCTGAGCAAGCACTGCTGAGCGTCGGCCACCGCCGAGGACCCGCCGGAGCGACGGGCGGGGAGAGGGCCGGACGGGCCGGGCTCACCAAAGGGCGAGCGAACGGGTCAGGATGCCGGCGAGGTCCTCCTCCCGCACGGGCCTGGGAGAGGTGGTGAGCAGCCGCTGCTGCTTCATCGCCCCTTCCACCAGCGCCGGCACGTCGGCCTCCGCGTATCCCACCCCGCCGATGCCGTTCGGGATGCCGACGTCGCGCATGAGCGCGCTCAGCACGCCGGGCAGGAACTCCGCCGGCTCGTCAGGCACGGCCGCCGTGGGATCGAGCAGCTCGGCCACGCGCAGGTGCCGTGCAGGGGCCGCCTCGAAGGTGAACCGGAACGCCTCCGGCGCGGTCAGCGCCACGGCCATTCCGTGCGGCACCATCGGCTCGACGCCGGGATAGCCCCGCGGGTGGAAGTCCTTCACCCGGCCCGCGATCGGATAGGCGTTGGCGTGCGGGATGTGCACACCCGCGTTGCCGAACCCGAGCCCCGCGAACGTCGCCGCCAGCGCCATCGCGCCCCTCGCCTCCACGTCGTCGCCGTGCCGTACGGCGGTGCGGAACGAGCCCGCGAGCAGCCGGATCGCCTGCTCCGACCACATGTCCGCCACCGGGTTCGACCCGCAGTACGGCACGCGCTCCTCCGGCCGCATGCGCTCGTAGGAGGTGTACGGCCGGGCGGTGTAGCTCTCCAGGGCGTGACAGAGGATGTCCATCCCCGCCGCGGCGGTCACCTCGGGCGGTTGCGTCATCGTGAGGTCCGGGTCCACGACGGCCAGCACGGGACGGAGGCGGGCGTGGCTGATCCCCGTCTTGACCTTCAGGCCGAGCACGTCGAGCACGCAGATCGTGGTGCTCTCCGAGCCGGTGCCCGTGGTCGTGGGCACCGCGACCAGCGGCTTGAGCGGCCGGGAGGGGGCGCGCCCGGCGCCGATCGGCGCGTTGACGTAGTCCATCAGCTCGCCCGGATTCGTCGTCAGCAGGTTGACGGCCTTGGCCGTGTCGATGCTCGACCCGCCGCCGACGGCGACGAAGGCGTCCCACGGCCCGCTCGCGCGGGCGTGCCCGATCGCCGCGAGCAGGCTCTCGTCGGTGGGCTCGACGTGCACGCCGTCGTACACCTCCGCGTGCATGCCGAACCCGGCGATCTGTTCGGCGATCCGCGCCGGGGCGCCCGTCGCCGCCACGCCCGCGTCGGTCATCACCAGCGCGCGGCGCACGCCGTACTGCCCGAGGTCGAAGCCGATCTCGGCGGACGCGCCGGGGCCGAACTTCAGGGCGGGCGCGCCGTACGTGAAGACGGACTCGGGGTTGCTCGGCACGATCACGATCGCGGGGCCTTTCACTCGCCGGGTCATGAGGGCACAGGCCGGGGATGCGTACGCGGCGCACGGCACACCCGATGGGCAACCTGGCATGTAGCATGCTGCATGTCAATGCGCCGCCGTACGCGGGCGAGCCCATTCCCGGAGGGTGGTCAGACGGTGCGAGCGGTCGCCGGCACGTCCAGTCTCACCGAGCAGGTCATCGAGGCGGTCAGGGAGGCCATCCACACGGGGGAGCTGCGGCCGGGAGAGCTCTATTCGGTGTATCGGCTGGCCGAGCAGCTCAACGTCTCCCGCACCCCCGTACGCGAGGCGATGCTCCGGCTGGCGGAGGCCGGCCTGGTGCGGTTCGAGCGGAGCCGGGGTTTCCGGGTGCTGCGCCGCGACCCCAGGGAGATCGCCGAGGTGTTCCACCTGCGGCTGCTGCTCGAGGTGCCGGCGACCAGGCGGGCGGCCCGCCATGCCGGTCCAGGCCTCGCCCGCGCGCTGCGTGAGGAGCTGGAGGCCATGCGCGCCGCGGCGGCCGACCACGACGAGCCGCGGTTCATGCGGCACGACCGGGCGTTCCACGACGCGATCCTCGCCGCGGGGGCCAACCGGCGCCTCGCGGAGGTCGTCGCCGGGCTCAGGGACGCCACGGTGACGCTGGGCGCCTCCACCGTGGACCGCTCCCGCTCGCTGGCGGACGTCGCCGCGGAGCACGAGCCGATCCTCGCCGCCGTCCTCGGGGGCGACCCGGACGCCGCCGCCGCGGCGATGCGCGGCCACGTGGCCCACACCGGCGAGCTCCTCGTGGCCCAGGCCGCCGCCGAGAACGGCCGGCCCGCCGACCCCGCCGACATCGCCCTCATCCGCGACGCAACAGACGAATCTACAACGTAAAGGACCGGGCGGGCCGCATCGACGAGCGACCGCGCACATGATCGGAACATGGACCAGAACCGATCGGTACGAACCGTCGTCATCCCCCGGCACGACGATCTGGAGAACGCCAGGCGGGTGGTGCGGGCCCACCTGCGCCCCACACCGGTGGACCTCGGCGCGGGCACGGCCGGCGATCCCGCGCTGAAGCTGGAGAGCCTGCAGCCCACGGGGTCGTTCAAGGTCCGCGGCGCGCTCAACGCCGTGGCCGCCGCACCCGCATCCCGTGTGGTGACGGCGTCGGCCGGCAACCACGGGCTGGGCGTCGCCTTCGCCGCGAACGCGCTCGGCGGCAAGGCCACGGTGGTGGTCCCGAGGACCGCCTCGGCGGCGAAGACGGACCGGCTGCGCCGCCTGGACGTCGACCTGGTGTGCGCCGGAGAGAGCTTCGACGAGGCGGAGGAACACGCGCTCGCGCTCGCCGAGGCGCCGGGGTGGTGCTACATATCGGCTTACAACGATCCGTACGTCATCGCGGGTCAGGGCACGATCGGACACGAGCTGGACGAGCAGCTCGACGGGCCGTTGACCGTGGTGTGCCCGGTCGGGGGCGGAGGGCTCGCCTCCGGGCTGGCGCTGTGGGCCGCGGGCCGCGCGGACGTACGCGTCGTCGGCGTGGAGGCCGCGGCCTCCACCGCCGTGTCCGCGGCGGTCGCCGCGGGCCGCCGCGTGCCCGTCGAGGTCGGCCCGACCCTCGCCGACGGCCTGGCCGGGAACATCGAGCCCGGATCGGTCACCGTCGGCCTCGTCGCGCGATATGTGCATCAACTGGTCACGGTGACCGAGGACGAGATCCGCGCCGCGCTGCGCTACCTGGCCGCCGAGCGTGGATACGTGGCCGAGGGCGCGGGAGCGGTGCCGGTCGCCGCCCTGCTCGCCGGGAAGGTCGCCGCGTACGGACGGGTCGTGGCGGTGGTCTCGGGCCGCAACATCACCGTCGCCGCGCTCGCGTCCGTCCTCGCGGCCGGTGAGGCGGAACCGGTCGCGTCGTCGTGAGCCCTGGGCCGTGTTCGGCAACCGGGAGCGAGGCATCCGGTTCCCGCCGTTCGGCCCTGAGCATCTCATCAACTCGCTGCATCACCTGGCCGAGCTTGTCTCCGACAGGTGACGCCGTCGTCCACGCTGACCATCAGTACACCATCGTGAGCGCGCCGACGGCCCGCACCGCCGCCGCCGGGTCGTCGGCGAAGAACCGCACCCGCCGTACGGCCGCCGCCGAGCGTGCGGCCGTCGTCCAAGGGCGGCGCGGGCGGGGCACCTCGATCGGTTCGCGCAGCTCGACCACGATGTTCGTCTGGGACGAGACCGCGAGGGCGAGTTCGCCGTCCGCAAGGCACACGAGTCTCTTCTCGTCGTAGCGGCGGTCGATCCGCGCCGACGCGATGAGCTCCGCCGGGACGTCCAGGCTGAACAGCCGGCCGTACCGCAGGCGCAGCCCGTCCGGCGACACGGTGTGCGGCCGGCGGGCGCAGCTCACCATGACGCCGAGGACGCCGAGGGCCGACGACGCGTCGAGTGCCAGGATCACCAGGCGCGGCGCGTCCGGCAGCCCGAACCGGCGCAGCAGCAGGTCCATGGCCACGGTCTCCAGGACCAGTACGAACAGCATCGCCGCCATCGTCGGCGTCTGCTCCCGGCTGTAGCCCACGGCGTGCCTCACGACGACTCTCCGTCCGTGAGCAGCGCCATGGCCTGCCGTACGACCTCGGCCTGCGCGGGGGACAGATCGGCGAGGAACGCCTGGGCGAACGGGTCGCCGGCGCCGGGCATCGCGCAGGCCAGTGAGGCGGCGAGCTCGCGGGGCAGGTGGGCGGCGAAGTCGGCGGCGAGGGCGCCGACGCGGGGATCGGCGGGGTCGGCGCGGTCCAGCTCCGCCAGCCTCCGATACAACGCCTCGCCCCGGGCCAGCGCCTCCGGCGTGGTCATGGGCCGCATCAGCTCCAGCAGGCGGTCCCGGTCCTCCGGCTGCGCCGCGGTGTCGAGGAGGGCGAGCAGTTCGGCGTCGGCCGCCGCGAACGGGGACTCGCGCACGGGTTCGAGGCACCGCAGGAACTCGGCCATCCGCGGCGAGACGGCTCCGTCCGGCGACGGCGACTCCTCGCTCAGCAGCACGGCGAGCCGCTCGCGCCTGGCCCGGATCGCCGCCTCCTGCCGGGCGAGGTCGGCGTCCAGCTCAAGCAGGATCTCCCGCAGCTCCCGGGCGGAGTCGCCGGCCAGCACGTCGCGCACCTCGTCCAGCGACAGGCCCAGCTCGGTCAGCCTGCGGGCACGGGCGAGGCGGAGCGCGTCGCGCAGGCCGTACTCGCGGTAGCCGTTGACCCGCCTCGGCGGCTCGGGCAGCACGCCCTGGTGGTGGTAGTGCCGCACGGTACGGGTGGACACCCCGGCCAGCGCGGCGAGTTCTCCGATCCGCATGCCCTCATTAGAGACGTTGACGTCGCGTCAAGGTCAACGGCTCACAGAGGCAGCCAGCGGGCGGTGAGGAGATAGCCGCCGTAGACGAGCGCGGCGGTGGAGACGACCAGGAACAGCAGCACCCAGAGCGTGCCGGGCACGCGGGTCAGCCGGGCGAGCTGGTCGGCGTCGGAGTCCGGGGCGCGGCCGAGGCGGCGCTTGGTCTGCAGCTCCAGGATCGGCCGCACACCGCCGAGCAGCAGGAACCACGCGGCGGCGTACGCGCAGGCCGACTGGACGTGGGGCGGGGCGAACCACGACAGCGCGAAGACCGCGCCGCCCACGGCGAGCACCGACACGGCGCCGAAGAAGTTCCTGATCATCAGCAACATGCACGTCAGCAGCGCGAGCACGGCCCACAGCAGCATCGTGATCCGCCCGCCGGAGACCAGCCAGGCCGATCCGAGCCCGATCAGGGAGGGCGCGACGTACCCCGCCGCGGCCGTGGCGATCATGCCGGGCCCCGTCGGCCTGCCCCTGGTGAGCGTCACGCCCGAGGTGTCCGAGTGGAGTCGGATGCCCCGCAGCTTGCGCCGGGTCAGCACCGCGACCAGCGCGTGGCCCCCCTCGTGCGCGATCGTGATCAGGCCGCGGGAGATGTGCCACGACGCCGGGTAGGCGACGACGGCGAGAGCGGCGAACCCGGACAGGACGACCAGCCAGAGCGGGGGCGCGATCTGGGTGGCGGTCAGGTGGTTCCACAGGGGCTTCAGGGGGTTCACCCCCGAGATCGTACGGCCCGCCGCGCCGGCCCGTGCTCCCCGTGCTTCCGTCCTCGGTCCCTACGGTCCGCCTGAGTAAGGGTGACGATGGTGGTTACCTTCTATGTGTGGCTGAGCGGCGTATGCGTGGACTGCGCGGATTGAGTGGGCTGATGAGGGCGAAACCGGAGCAGGCTCCCGAGCACTCCATGGACCCCCGTGCGGACGAGGGGGAGACGTTCAGGCAGAGCGTGATCGACAACGCGGTGTACGTGGACGGCGAGCGCGTGGACTCGCCGCTGTCGCTGGGCGACGCGATCGCCTCGCTGCGCTCGCGGCCGAAGGCGATGGCGTGGATCGGCCTCTACCGGCCGGAGGAGGCCGAGCTGATCAAGGCGGCCGAGGAGTTCGGCCTGCACGAGCTCGCCATCGAGGACGCCATCGTCGCCCACCAGCGGCCCAAGGCCGATCGGTACGGCGACACGCTGTTCGTCGTGCTGCGGGCGGCGCAGTATCTCGACAAACCCGAGAAGGTCGCCTTCGGCGAACTGCACGTCTTCGTCGGCCCCGACTTCGTGCTGACCGTACGGCACAGCGAGGCGCCCGACCTGTCCAAGGTGCGCCGGCGCATGGAGTCGGACCCCGACCTGCTCCGCCAGGGGCCGCAGGCCGTGCTGTACGCGATCCTCGACGCGGTGGTGGACGGCTACGCGCCGGTGGTCGCCGGGCTGCAGAACGACATCGACGAGATCGAGGTGCAGGTCTTCGGCGGCGACCCCGCCGCGCCCAGGCGCATCTACAGCCTGTCGCGGGAGGTCATCGAGTTCCAGCGGGCGGCCAGCCCGTTGGTCCCGATGCTCGACGGCTTCATCGCGGGCTCTCCCAAATATGGCGTGAACGAGGAACTGCAGCGCTACCTGCGCGACGTGTCCGACCACGCCATCACGGTCACCGAGCGCGTGGCGGGCTTCCGGCAGATGCTCCAGGACATCCTCGTCGTCAACTCCACACTCGTCAGCCAGCAGCAGAACGAGGAGATGACCAAGCTCACGGCCGCGAGCATCGCCCAGGGCGACGAGGTCAAGAAGATCTCGGCGTGGGCGGCCATCCTGTTCGCCCCGACGCTGGTCGGCACGATCTACGGGATGAACTTCGATCACATGCCCGAGCTGCACTGGCTGCTCGGATACCCCGTGGCGATCATGCTCATGGGCGTCGTCTGTCTCACGCTCTACCTGGTCTTCAAGCGCCGCGACTGGCTCTGAGCCTCCTGGAGCCGGGCGCGGCCTTGTCGTGCCAACTATCTAGATATATCGTTTACGTATCTCGATAGTTGGAGGATACGTTGCACGACGAGATGTGGCCTCCGGCGGCCCCGTTCGCGCCGCCTCCGCCACCCCACCTCGATCTCCCGCTCCCGCCGGTTCCACCCGGACCCCCGCTCGGTGTGCCGCCCGCGCTGGGCCCGCGCGTACGACGGGGCGACGTCCGCGCGGCCCTGCTGCGCCTGCTGACGGAGGAGCCGCGCAACGGCTACCAGATGATCGAGGAGATCGCGCGGCGCAGCGGCGGAGTATGGAGGCCCAGCCCCGGCTCCGTCTACCCCGCCCTCCAGCAGATGGAGGACGAGGGGCTGGTCAGCGGGGTGGAGGCCGGCGGCAGCCGTACGTACCGGCTGACGGAGGAGGGGCGGCGGCAGGCCGACGAACGGGCCGAGCCGTGGGCCGACGTGCGCCGCAGCCTGCCGGAGGACCGGCACGAGCTGCGGATGCTGTGGGGACAGCTCAACGAGGCGTTCGTCCACCTCACCCACGTCGCGGACGACCGCCAGGTCGCCGCGACCAAGAAGCTGCTCAAGAGCACCAGGCAGGCGATGTTCCGGATCCTCGCGGAGGACGCGTGAACCCCGCCGTGGAGGTGCGCGGGCTGCGCAAGAACTACGGCGAGGTCGAGGCCGTCAAGGGCGTCGGCTTCGAGGTGGCGCCCGGCGAGGTGTTCGGCTTCCTCGGACCGAACGGCGCGGGGAAGACCACCACGATCAGCATGCTGTGCACGCTGGTGACCCCCACGGGCGGCACGGCGCGCGTCGCGGGCTACGACGTGGTGAAGCAGCGTGACGAGGTGCGCCGCAACATCGGCCTGGTCTTCCAGGACCCGACCCTGGACGGCTACCTCACCGCCGAGCAGAACCTGCGCTTCCACGCCGAGCTGTACGGCGTGCCGAAGGGGGTGCTCGGCGACCGGATGCGCCAGGTGCTGGAGATGGTCGGGCTGTGGGACCGCAAGGACAGCAAGGTCATGACGTTCTCCGGCGGCATGAAGCGCCGCCTGGAGATCGCCCGCGGCCTGCTGCACTCGCCCCGTGTGCTGTTTCTGGACGAGCCTACGGTGGGCCTGGACCCGCAGACGCGCTCGGCCATCTGGGGGTACATCGACAAGCTGCGTCACAGCGAGGACATCACGATCTTCATGACGACGCACTACATGGACGAGGCCGAGTACTGCGACCGCATCGCGATCATCGACCACGGCGAGATCGTCGTGATCGACTCGCCGGAGGCGCTGAAGGCGAGCGTGGGCAAGGACCGGGTGCAGATCCAGACCGGCGACGACGAGCGGGCCATCGGACTGCTCAAGGAGAGGTTCGGTGTCGACGCCGCCGTGCGCGAGGGCCAGGTGACGTTCGCGGTGGCGTCCGGGGAGGAGTTCGTGCCCCGGCTCTTCGCCGGCCTCGGCGTGCCGATCCGGTCGGTGAGTGTGTCGCGCCCGTCGCTCGACGACGTCTTCATGTCCTACACCGGCTCCACGATCCGCGACGCCGAGTCGTCAGGCGCGGGCAACCAGTGGATGCGGGCGAGAGCCATGCGGGGAAGGTGAGCCGATGACGACCGACGTGGTCCGGGTCAGCGTGCCGCGCGCGAGCGGCGGCCACGACCTGCGCGCGATCAAGGTGGTTCTGCACCGGGAGATGCTGCGGTTCGCGAACGACCGCACCAGGATCGTCTCCTCGCTGGTCCAGCCCGTGCTGTGGCTCTTCGTGATGGGCACCGGGCTCGGCACGCTCGTGCGCGGGTCGATCCCCGGCGTCGACTTCCGCACGTTCATGTACCCCGGCATGATCTCCATGACGGTGATCATGACGGCGATGTTCTCGGCCGGCTCGATCGTCTGGGACCGCGAGTTCGGCTTCCTGCGCGAGATGCTGGTCGCGCCGGTGAGCCGGGGCGCGATCGTGATCGGCAAGTGCCTCGGAGGCGCCGTCGTCGCCTGCCTGCAGGGAGTGATCATCCTCGCTCTCGCGGGGCTGGTCGGCGTGCCGTACTCGCCGATGCTGATCCTCACGCTGCTCGGCGAGATGTTCCTGGCCGCCTTCACGATCACGGCGTTCGGCGTGACGCTGGCCGCCAGGATGCGCAACATGCAGAGCTTCTTCGGCGTGATGCAGATGGCGATCATGCCGATGATGTTCCTGTCGGGCGCGATGTTCCCGCTGGCCAACCTGCCGTCGTGGCTGCACGTGCTGACCACGGTCAACCCGCTGACGTACGCGGTGGACCCGATGCGCCGGGCGGTCTTCGGCCACCTCGACGTGCCGCCGCGGGTGGACGCGATGCTCAACCCCGGAGTGAGCTGGTTCGGCCACAGGCTGGCGGTGCCGCTCGAACTCGGCCTGGTCGCCGCGATCGGCGCCGTCCTGCTCGGCGTGGCCGTCCTCCAGTTCCGTCGTACGGACTGAACGGTCCCGTCGCACGGACCGAACGGTTCGCGGGGGCGCCGGGTCACTCCTCCCGGCGCTCCCGGAAGATTGTCACGAGCACGCGCAGCGCGAGGATGGCGCTCACCACCAGCAGGTTGTAACCGATGAGCTGATAGAGCGTGACGGCGGGGGTCACCCGCGGCCCGCGCTCCGAGTCGAGCAGCAGCACGGCCATGATCCCCGCGGTGGCCGCCAGCACCGTCAGGAGTGCCTGGTGCAGCAGGCCGGTCATGTGCCGCCGGTCCCGGGCGTCGGCGAACAGCCGCACGTTGACGCTGAACCTGCCGCTCTCCGCCGCTCCGACGATGCGGTCCACGCTCCGGGGCAGCCGCCGCAGCAGGGGCAGCAGGCGCACCGCCTCCTGGGCCACCGCGGCGCGGATCTCCTCCCGGCCGCCGGGCGGGGACAGGCGGCGGCCGGCGAAGTCCCGCGCCTCCTTCACGATGTCGAACCCGGGCGCGAGGCCGGTGAGCGTGCCCTCGATCGTCCCGAGCGCCCGGAACACCGCCGCCACCTCCGGCGGCACCGACAGCTTGTGGGCGAAGACCAGGCGGAACAGGTCGGCGAACATCCGGGAGTCCGGGACGATGCCGGGCACCAGGTGCCGGGCCATGAAGCGGCCGATCTCGCGCTCCAGCTCGCGCTCGTCGATCTCGTCCGGCCGGGGCACCAGCTCCAGCAGGGCGTCGCCGACGCCCGCGGGGTCGGCCAGGTCCAGCGCGGCGAGCAGGCGCTGGAGCGCGGCCCGGAGAGCGCCGTCGAGACGTCCGACGGACCCGTAGTCCAGCAGGGCGATGCCCCCGCCGGACAGCAGCATGATGTTCCCCGGATGAGGGTCGGCGTGGAACACCCCGTTCAGCAGGATCTGCTCCAGCAGCGCGTGCAGCACGGCCCTGGCGGCCTCCTCGCGTTCGGAGGGGCCGAGGCCGTCCTGACCGGTGGCGAGCGGAACGCCGTCCAGCCGCTCCATCACGAGGAGACGGCGGCCGCTCAGCCGCGGATGGGGCACGGGCGACCGTACGGCCGCGTCCTTCGACGTCGCGGCGACGGCGGCCATGTTCGCCGCCTCGACCCGGAAGTCGAGCTCCTCGCGCAGCGCCTCGGCGAACCCCCGGGCGAGGTCGCCGACGCCCACCCCGCGGGCCCAGCGCGTGCGCCGCTCCGCCGTACGGGCGAGGCGGGCCACGATGTCCAGATCCCTCTCCACCACGGGGGCGATCCCGGGCCGCTGGACCTTGACCACCACTTCCTCTCCCGACCGCAGCCGTGCGAGGTGGACCTGCGCGATCGACGCCGCCGCCAGCGGCTTCCGCTCGAAGGAGGCGAAGACCTCCTCCACCGGCCCGCCGAGTTCTCCGGTGACGACGGGCTCGATCTCCTCCCAGGGTGCGGGCTCGACCCGGTCCTGCAGCAGGCGCAGTTCCTCGACGAACTCGGGTGGCAGCAGGTCGCCGCGGGTGGACAGGATCTGCCCCAGCTTCACGAACGTGACCCCGCCCTCGTCGAGTGCCTCGCGCAGCGAGCGGGCCAGCCGTAAGCGGCTGGAGGGGGCGCCCAGGTCGGGGTCGCGGCCGCGCAGATAGGGGCCGAGGCCGTGGCGGATGAGAATGCGGGTGATGCGCAGATAGCGTCGTGACCGTCCTGCTCGCCGCCGGATCGCGGCCACCGCCTCCAGGGGGCCCGGGATCGATCCCGTCGGCACCAGGGCCTCGGCGATCGCCAGGAACACCATCGAGGCCAGCAGCGCGCAGGCGTACGCGAGGATGAAGAACCACAGCGGGGTGATTCCGGCCTGGTCACCCACCACCGGGCCGACCAGGGCCTGTGAGACCGGGCCGAACAGCAGGACGGCGAGGGCGGCGCCGAGCAGCGTGCGGACCGTCCCGAAGCGCAGGCCGAGAAGCCGCCGGGCGGCCAGGGCGAAGGCCGCGACCATCACGACGGCCGTCACCGCGAAGGCGATCAATATCAACGCGTCCAACCGTCGCCCCCGATGCCGTGCTCGCCGTGATCGCCGAAACTCTAGCCGTCCCGGCCGGCGGACGATCGCGGACGCGAACCGGCCCGGGGCGTGCGGCACGCCCCGGGCCGGCTCAGTGATCGTCTAGTGCTTCACGCGCACCCAGTCGCTCCGGCTGGTGGAGCGATCGGCCTCGCCGTTCCCGGCGAAGACGACCTTCCAGTAGCCGGACGCCGACGCCTTGGTCTTGCCCCAGAACTTGCCGGTGCTGTTCGTCCACAGCGTCTTGACGTAGTGCCAGGAGCCGCCGGCCTTCTTGAACCACACGGTCACCCTCTGGTGGCCGTAGCCCTCCCAGCCGTCGTCCCAGGCCTGGAGCTTGCCCCGGAAGGTGAGGTACCGGTGATACCTGACCGGCTCCGGCGCGGCGTTGAACTGGACGACCCGGGTGTCGGCCTTGGGCGTGGGCGGAGGCGTCGGCCGGGGCACGCGGACCGTCACGTAGTCGGTCGCGCTCGCCGAGTAGCCCGCACCGCCGGCGCCCTCGAACTCGGCCCGCCACCAGCCGGAGGTCCTGGCCGTGACGTCCGCGGAGAAGCGGCCGTAGGAGTCGGTCCAGTCGGAGGTGACGTACTGCCAGCGGTAACCGCCGGCCGGCTTGAACAGGATCTTCACCTGCCGGCCCGGGTAGCCGCTCCAGCCGGCGAAGCCGGAGATCTCCAGCCGCCCGCGCAGGCGCAGGTCGTCACCGGCGTCGACGGGCTCGGGGGAGGCGTCGAATCCGGTGATCCGGGTGCGGCTGGACTGGGCCCTGACGTCGACCCGGTCGCTGTCGCTCGTCGCGGGCTCGGCGTCGGAGGCGCCCTCGAACTCGGCGCGCCACCAGCCGCTCCTGTCCGCCCTGCGGTCGACCGAGAACCGGCCGTGCCGGTCGGTCGTCACCGAGCCGACCCGGCTGTAGGAGCCGCCGACCGGCTTGAAGGCGAGGTACACCCGCTGCCCGTCGTACGCCTGCCGGCCGTCGCCGTCCCGGTAGGTCAGCGCGCCGGTCAGCCTGATCCCGTCACCACGGTCGACGACGTCCGGCGCCGCGTCGAAGTCGAGGTCGGTGGTCCAGTGGACCTGGAACTCCTTGCTCGCGGTGCCGCCGCCGGCCCGCACCTCCAGCTTCCAGACGCCCGGCTCGTCCCTGAACGTGAAGCCGTACGTGGCCGAGTAGGCGCCGGAGCCCGCGGGGCCGGGGTCCAGGGGGACGGCCCGGCCGTCGCGGTCGACGAGCCTGGCCGCGCCCTTGTCGGACGCCTTGTAGGTGAAGGTCGCCGTCGTGCCCGCGTCGCTGCCGACGACCACGGGACTGGGGGAGACGGCCAGGTCGCCGGGACCCGCCGCCGTCGCCGCGCCGGCGGTGGCCGGGAGCGCGACGAGGGCCGCCCCTCCCAGAGCCACTGCCGCGATCGCGGCATGAATGCGTTTCAACATTCCGGTGAACCATCCTTCCGGTGGTTGAACGCGGCCTGAGGGTGCCACGTCATTCATAACGAGTAGACGGGCGAATACCGGCAATGGTTGAGCCCTCTTACTTATCGTCATCGATTCGTGTCAAAAAGCATGATCCATAACCGTCTGGTGTACGGAGTTGTCGCTGTGCGGGACGGAGCGTGCATCGTGCGACATAATCGGCCGTGTGGTGCGGGACGCTGTGGAGACGCATTTCGCCGAGGCCGTCGGGGCGCTGACCCCCGGACCCTCCCGGGATCCGGACCTGCCGGTGCGGCCGGGCACGGGCCTGACGGGGACGCGGTGCCGTGAACTGTTCGCCGTGCAGCTCGGCAGCCGGCTCCTCGACGTCGCCGCCCGCCTCATGCGTGAGCGCGACGAGGGCTTCTACACGATCGGGTCGTCGGGGCACGAGGGCAACGCCGCCGTGGCGGCCGCGCTCCGCGTGGACGACCCCGCGCTCCTGCACTACCGGTCCGGCGCCTTCTACCTGACCCGTTCGGCTCAGGCCGGGCGGCTGGCCGAGGAGGGGCTGCGCGACGTGCTGCTGGGGATCGCGGCGTCGGCCGAGGAGCCGATCGCGGGCGGCCGGCACAAGGTGTTCGGCCACCCCGGCCTCGCCGTCATCCCGCAGACCTCCACGATCGCCAGTCACCTGCCGCGCGCGGTCGGCGTCGGCTTCGCGATCGAGCGGGCGCGCATGCTGGGGCTGCCGTCGCCCTGGCCCGGGGACGCCGTCGCCGTCTGCAGCTTCGGCGACGCGTCGATGAACCACGCCTCCGCGCTGACCGGGCTGAACACCGCCGCGTACGGCCGCTTCCGCGGGCTGCAGATCCCGGTGCTCTTCGTGTGTGAGGACAACGGCCTCGGCATCAGCGTGAAGACGCCGCCGGAGTGGGTCGCGCAGGCCAGGCACCCCCTGCTGGAGTACTTCCAGGCCGACGGCGGCGATCTGGCCGAGACCTACGACGTGGCGCTGCGCGCCGTCGAGCACGTGCGCGTCAACCGCGCCCCGGCGTTCCTGCACCTGCGCACCGTCCGCCTGATGGGTCATGCGGGGTCCGACGTGGAGATCGGCTACCGCACCCGCCGGGAGATCGCCGCCGACCTGGACCGCGACCCCCTCGTCCGTACGGCACGGCTGCTCGTGGAGGCGGGCCTGGCCGCGCCCGACGAGTTGCTCGCACGCTATGAGGCCGAACGCGACCACGTGCTGAAGCTGGCGTCGGAGTGCGCGCGGCGGCCCCGGCTCGCGACGGCGGCGGAGGTGATGGCCCCGCTCGCGCCGCGCCGTCCCGAGGCGGTGGCCGCCGAGGCCCTGCGGTCCGCGCCCGCCGAGGCGCGCGAGCGCGCCTTCGCCACCCTGCCGGAGCAGGAGGGCAGGCTCACGGTCGCCCAGGCGGTCAACCGGGCGCTGGCCGACGCTATGGCGCTGGACCCCGGGGTCCTGGTGTTCGGCGAGGACGTGGCCCGCAAGGGCGGGGTGTACGGCGTCACGCGCGGGCTGCTGCGCAGGTTCGGGGCCGAGCGGGTCTTCGACATGCTCCTGGACGAGCAGGCGATCCTCGGCCTCGCGCTCGGTGCCGGGGTGTCGGGGCTGCTGCCGGTGCCGGAGATCCAATACCTGGCCTACCTGCACAACGCCCTTGATCAGATTCGCGGCGAGGCGTCGACCATGCAGTTCTTCTCGCAGGGCGCGTATCGCAACCCCTTGGTCGTACGAGTCGCCTCATATGCCTACCAAAAGGGCTTTGGGGGACATTTCCATAATGACAACTCAATTGCCGCATTGCGCGATATTCCCGGCGTGATCGTCGCCTCTCCGGCGCGGCCCGACGACGCGGCCGCGATGCTGCGCACCTGCCTGGCCGCCGCGCGCATGGACGGCAGCGTCTGCGTGTTCCTCGAACCCATCGCGCTGTACCACACACGTGATCTCTTCGAGGAGGGCGACGACGGCTGGCTCACGCCGTACGCGCCGCCGGCGCGCTGGGACGAGACGCACGTCCCGGTCGGCCGCGCCCGCTCCTACGGCGACGGCCGCGACCTGACCATCGTCACCTACGGCAACGGCCTGCGGATGAGCCTGCGGGCGGCGGTCAAGCTCACGGCGGAGGACATGGGCTGCCGGGTGCTCGATCTGCGGTGGCTGTCGCCGCTGCCTGTCGACGACCTCATGCGCGCGGCCGAACTGACCGGGCGCGTGCTGATCGCCGACGAGACCCGCCACAGCGGCGGCGTCTCCGAGAGCGTGATCGCGGCGCTCGTCGACAACGGCTTCCGCGGTCCGATCGCCCGGGTGACCTCACAGGACAGCTTCGTGCCGCTCGGCCCGGCCGCCGACACCGTGCTGCTGTCGGAGTCCGACATCGAACGCGCCGCCCGCAAACTGCTCGCCTGACCCGGGCGAGGGCGGGTGGCGCGATCGCCCAGGCCGTTCCGGGCCGGAAGCGTGGATCACCTCAACCGTGTATCACGTCAGCCGGGCCCTTGCTCTGGCCCACGACGCGGTCGTCCAGTCGCTCGACACGTCCCCCACGGGTCCGAAGGCATCCGCGTAGGTCTCCAGCACGAGATTCCCGTCCCGCACGACGATCAGCACTTTTTGCGCGCCCTTGTCATGTCCCCACAGGCCGGGCGGGAGGGTGGTCTTCACCCCGCTGACGGAGGCGCCGGGAATGTCGGGCAGCTCGGCGGAGGTCAGCGGGGCGATCTTCACTCTGACGCGTCTGCCCTGGTAGGCGACCCGCACATTCGCACACCCCTTGGGCACCCGGACGTGGAACAGCGAGTCCGGCAGCGACTCCGGGACGGAGATCAGCGACTCGCCGAGCGCGTGCCTGCCGCTGAACTCCACCACGGCGGCGGGGCTCTTGGGGAAACGGGCGACGACCTTCGGATCCCAGAGCAGCCCTGTGGTGGCCGCGGTCCTGCATCGTGCCGGAAGAGCGCTGAAGGCCCAGTCGGCGACGGCCGTTCCGCCGGAGGCGAATCTCGATGCACGAGCGGCGACGGTGTGCACCTTCGTGTAGCCGGCCTTCGAGCCGACGAGCGCGGCCTTCAGTTCGCTCGCGGCCGGGCCGGAGGCCGGTGGTTGCGCGGCGGCGGTCACGGACAGGGCGGCCAGGAGCAGTGCGATGGATCGGATCACGATGCCTCCACGGAGATCGCGGCGTTTCCCGCAGCGTGGCAAAGAGGCGTTGCAAATCGCGTATAACCGCCCGTATAAGAGCATTGACCAGCAAGGGGCGTGATGCTGCTTCGCATCCTGGGACCGATCGAGATCCGGCAGAACGGCGAGGCCGTACGGCTGACCGCACCGAAGACGTGTGCTCTGCTCGCCGCGCTGGTCACCTGTCCGAACGAGCCCGTTGTCCTGGACGGCTTGGTCGATGCGGTGTGGCCGTCCGACCCGCCGCCGTCCGCTGCGGACAACCTTCGCGTGTACGTCGCCCAGTTACGCCGTGTCCTGGGGGACGGCGCGCGCATCGCCTCCGTCAACCGGGGCTACGCCCTGAACCTGGACTCCGATGAGCTGGACGCGCGGAGGTTCGAGGATCTTCTCGCCGAGGCCCGCCGGCGGCGGACGGGGGACCTCCGGTCCGCCGCCGCAGCGTACCGGGACGCACTGGCGCTGTGGCGCGGCCCTGTCTTCGGCGGTGCGGACCTGAGCGGGAGGGCCCACGAGTACGCGGTCAGGCTGGAGGAGGAACGCGCCGCCGCGGTCGAGGAGCGGATCGACGTCGAACTGGCCCTGGGACGCCACAGCCCACTGATCGGGGAGTTGCGTGGCCTGGTCGCCGCGCATCCACTGCGTGAACGGCTGCACGGACAGCTCATGCTGGCCTTGTACCGCTCCGGCCGCCAGGCCGAGGCCCTGGAGGCATACCGGAACGCTCGGCGCGTCCTCGTCGAGGAACTCGGGCTCGATCCCGGGCCCGAACTGCGCGCGATCGAGTCGGCGATCCTCGCCGGCGAGCCGATGGGCGTCTCTCCGGCTCCGACCGGCCCGGGGTCCACGCGGTCGCCGGCGGTGGTGCCCTCGCCCCGGCGGGTACGCGGCCGGGTCAGGCCGATCCTCGCCGCGGGTCTCGGCATGCTGGTGGCGGTGACGGCGGCGCTGGGGTTGCGGGGCTCCTCGCCGACGGGGAGCCCGCCCACACCCGGGCGGGTCGAGATGGCCAAGGGGGCGGTGGGGGACGGCGTCCTGACCGTCCGGACCCTGCTGCCGGTTACGGGGTCCCTCTACTTCCTCGGGGCCGCGACGGCCGCGGGAGCCGACCTGGCGGTCCAGGACGTCAACGCCGCGGGTGGCGTGCTCGGGCGGCCCGTGCGCCTCGTCCGGTCGGACTCGGGCGACCCGGCGCGGGACATCGCGTCGTCCGCCGTCGCGGATCTGCTCGCCCGGAAGGCGGATCTCATCGTGGGCGCGGTGTCCAACACCGTGTCCCTGACCATCCTCGATCAGGTCACCGAGGCGGGGGCGGCGATCATCTCGCCCTCCAACACCTCGTCGCTGCTCACCTCTGCCTACGACCGCGGCCTCTATTTCCGTACGGCCCCGGGGGACGACCTGCAAGGACGTGCGATCGGCCGGCTGATCGCGGAGAACCACGACCGCACCGTCGCGATCATGGCCCTCGACGACCCCTACTCGGAGAGCGTGATCGGGGGAATCGAGTCGGCGATCACCCGGACCGGGAGCCGCGTGGTCAGGAAGGTCAGGTACGACGAGGACGAAACGCGCTTCGCGAAGCCGGTGAACACCATCGTCCGGGAGAAGGCGGACGCGCTCGTGCTCATCGGCTTCGAGGAGACGGCCGAGATCGTCAAGGAATTGAGGCGGCGTGGGGTCACGGCCGGCACCCAGCACTGGTATCTGGTGGACGGCAATCTCTCGGACTACTCGGCGGATCTGCCCAGGGGGACGTTGCTCGGTGCCAGGGGGACGCTGGCCGGTGCGGACGCCGGCGAAGAATTCGCCCGGCGGATGCGTGCGATGGATCCGAGCCTCGGCGATCTCGGCTACGGCCCGGAGGCCTATGACGCGGTGATCCTGGGAGCCCTCGCGGCGGAGGCGGCCAGGGGGGATCTCGGCCAGTCCGTGGCCGCGCGGCTGAGGGACGTCAGCTCGGGTGGTCGGCGATGCACGTCCTACCGGGAGTGCTCGGCCCTCGTCCGCTCTGGTTTGGACATCGACTACGACGGGTTGAGCGGGCGGATCGAGTTCGACAGCAACGGGGACGTCACGGAGGGGACCTTCGGGGTGTACGAGTACACCGCGGACAACACCTACAGTCGCGCCGGCACGCGCGTCGTGACGTCCCGATAGAGCGCGGCGCCCGGGCTCCTACAACCGGGACAGCGCGGCGCGGGCCATGGTGCGGAGCAGGTCGGCCATGGCCTCGGGGTCGAGCTCCCCGGCGCTGCGCGGGGTGGAGTTGAGCAGGCCGAAGACCGCGTGCGTGGCGGCGCGCAGCCGCGCGGGCGGGCACGCGGGGTGCAGTTCGGACAGCACCGTCACCCATTCCTCGACGTACAGCCGCTGCAGCCGCCGGATGGCCCGGCGGGCCTGCTCCGGCACGTTGTCCAGCTCGCGCTCGTGGACGCGGATGAGCGCGGGGTGAGTCAGCGCGAACTCGATGTGCCCGGACAGCAGCGCGTCGAGCGCCGCCTCCGCGGTGTCGGGGTCGGCGGTGGTGGCCAGCCGCGCCCCCTGCTCGCGCAGCCGCTCGCTGATGTCCAGCAGCATCTCGGCGAGCAGGGCCTCCTTGCCGCTGAAGTGCCGATACAGCGCCGGCCCCGACACGCCCACGGCCGCGCCGATGTCCTCGATGGACACGCCGTGGAAGCCGCGCGCCGCGAAGAGGTCCGCGGCCGCTTCGAGGATCTCGGCCCGACGATTGCGGGTAGGGGTCTTCACGGTCCTCCCGGTCTTCACGGCACCATGGTAGACGGAGTCTGTTAATGATGATTAACATCCGAGCATGAGCACGAGTGACTGGCCGGTGCTGGAGAGCCGGTGCGACCCGGGCGGCGAGCCGTACAAGCGCACCGCGGAGGCGAACGAACGCCTGGTGGCGGACCTGCGGGAACGGCTCGCGGCGGCGGCGCGCGGCGGCCCCGAGCGGGCCAGGGCCAGGCACGTCCAGCGCGGCAAGCTGCTGCCCAGGGACCGCGTCGACACGCTCCTCGACCCCGGCGGGCGCTTCCTGGAGCTGTCCCCGCTCGCGGCCGCCGGCATGTACGACGACCAGGCCCCGGCCGCCGGGATCATCACCGGCGTGGGGCGGGTCGCCGGACGCGAAGTCGTGATCGTGGCCAACGACGCCACCGTCAAGGGCGGCACGTACTACCCGATCACGGTCAAGAAGCACCTGCGCGCCCAGGAGGTCGCCCTCCACAACAACCTGCCGTGCGTGTACCTGGTCGACTCGGGCGGCGCCTTCCTGCCGAAACAGGACGAGGTCTTCCCCGATCGCGAGCACTTCGGCCGCATCTTCTACAACCAGGCCACCATGTCGGCGCGGGGCATCCCGCAGATCGCGGCCGTGCTCGGCTCCTGCACCGCGGGCGGCGCGTACGTCCCTGCGATGAGCGACGAGGCCGTGATCGTCCGCGACCAGGGCACGATCTTCCTGGGCGGGCCGCCGCTGGTGAAGGCCGCCACCGGCGAGACCGTCACGGCCGAGGAACTGGGCGGCGGCGAGGTCCACGCCCGCGTCAGCGGCGTCACCGACCACCTCGCCGAGGACGACGCGCACGCCCTGAAGATCGTGCGGGACATCGTGTCGACGCTCGCGCCGAAAAGCCCCCGCCCCTGGGAGGTCGCGCCCGCCGAGCCGCCGCTGTGGGACCCGCGCGACCTGTACGGCATCGTCCCCCAGGACACCCGCCGGCCGTACGACGTGCGCGAGGTGATCGCCCGGGTGGTCGACGGCAGCAGGTTCCTCGAGTTCAAGGCCGAATACGGCCCGACCCTGGTCACCGGGTTCGCCAGGATCCACGGGCACCCCGTGGGGATCGTGGCCAACAACGGCATCCTGTTCGGCGAGTCGGCGCTCAAGGGCGCGCACTTCATCGAACTGTGCGACCGGCGGTCGATCCCGCTGGTGTTCCTGCAGAACATCAGCGGCTTCATGGTCGGCAAGGCGTACGAGGCCGGGGGCATCGCCAAGCACGGCGCGAAGATGGTGACGGCGGTCGCCTGCGCCCGGGTGCCGAAGTTCACGGTGATCATCGGTGGCTCGTTCGGCGCGGGCAACTACGCGATGGCAGGGCGCGCCTACTCGCCCCGCTTCCTGTGGATGTGGCCGAACGCCCGCATCTCGGTCATGGGCGGCGAACAGGCGGCCACCGTGCTCACCATGGTCGGCGACGCCGACGCCGACGAGATCCGGGCCCAGTACGAGCACCAGGGCAACCCCTACTACTCGACCGCGCGTCTGTGGGACGACGGGGTGATCGACCCGGCGGACACCAGGACCGTCCTCGGCCTGGCGCTCGGCGCCGCCGCGAACGCCCCCCTCGAACCCGTCGGCTACGGCGTCTTCCGGATGTGAGGCAGTGTCGATGACTCGTTCACCAGCTCCTCGTTCGCTTCGCGAGCGGCTCGTTCCTCACCGCTCACTCCGCTCACTGCGTCGGGTTCTCTCTGTGCTGATGACTCGTTCACCAGCTCCTCGTTCGCTTCGCGAGCGGCTCGTTCCTCACCGCTCACTCCGCTCACTGCGTCGGGTTCTCTCTGTGCTGATGACTCGTTCACCAGCTCCTCGTTCGCTTCGCGAGCGGCTCGTTCCTCACCGCTCACTCCGCTCACTGCGTCGGGTTCTCTCGTGATGTTCTCCAGTGTCCTGATCGCCAACCGGGGCGAGATCGCCGTCCGGATCATCCGTACGCTGCGCGCCCTGGGCGTGCGCGCCGTCGCCGTCCACAGTGACGCCGACCGCGACGCGCGCCACGTGCGCGAGGCCGACCTCGCCGTACGGCTCCCGCGCGGTTACCTCGACATCGACGCGATCGTCGAGGCCGCCCGGGCGAGCGGCGCCGAGGCCGTCCACCCCGGGTACGGCTTCCTCGCCGAGAACGCCGAGTTCGCCCAGCGCTGCGCGCAGGAGGGCCTGGTGTTCGTCGGCCCACCGGCCGGGGCCATCGAGGCCATGGGCGACAAGATCCGGGCCAAGGAGACGGTCGCCCGCGTGGGCGTTCCGGTCGTGCCCGGCGGCGCGGAACCGCACGACGACCTGGCCGAGGTCGCCGAGCGCATCGGCTTCCCCGTGCTGATCAAGCCGTCCGCGGGCGGGGGCGGCAAAGGCATGCTGCGGGTCGAGTCCGCCGACGGCCTGGCCGCGGCCGTCGAGTCGGCCCGCCGTACGGCGACGGCGGCCTTCGGGGACGGCACCCTGCTGATCGAGCGGTTCGTGGACCGGCCCCGGCACATCGAGATCCAGGTCATGGCCGACGGCCACGGGAACGTCGTGCACCTCGGCGAGCGTGAGTGCAGCCTGCAGCGGCGGCACCAGAAGATCGTCGAGGAGGCGCCCTCGCCGCTGCTCGACGACGAGACGCGGGCCCGCATGGGGGCGGCGGCGGTGCAGGCCGCCCGGTCGGTCGGCTACGTCGGCGCGGGGACGGTCGAGTTCATCGTCCCCGGCTCGCATCCCGGCGACTTCTTCTTCATGGAGATGAACACGCGGCTGCAGGTCGAGCACCCGGTCACCGAGATGGTCACGGGCCTCGACCTGGTCGAACTGCAACTGCGGATCGCCGCGGGGGAGTTGCTGCCGTTCGGGCAGGACGAGGTGCGCCTGCGCGGCCACGCCGTCGAGGCCCGCGTCTACGCCGAGGACCCGGCCCGCGACTTCCTGCCGACCGGCGGCCGGATCCTGGCCCTGCGCGAGCCCGCGGGCGAGGGCGTGCGCTTCGACTCCGGGCTGACCGGCGGGATGGCCGTGGGCAGTGACTACGACCCGATGCTGGCCAAGGCGGTGGCCTGGGCCCCCGATCGGGCGGGCGCGCTCGCGGCCCTCGACCGTGCGCTGGCCTCGACCGTGATCCTCGGGGTCACCACGAACATCGGGTTCCTGCGCGCGCTGCTGGCCGACCCCGAGGTCGCGGCCGGGCGCCTCGACACCGGGCTGGTCGAGCGGCGGCTCGGCGACCTGGTGAGCGGCGAGGTGCCGGATGAGGTGCTGGCGGCGGCCGCGCTCGTCTTCCACGCCGGGTTCCACGTCTCCGGGCGTACGACGGACGACCCGTGGGACGTGGCGGACGGGTGGCGCGTCGGAGAGCCCGCCTGGACCGTGCACCGGCTCGGCGTGCCCGTACGGGTGCGGGGCGCGGCCGGCGACGCGGAGATCGAAGTTAACGAGCGTTCACTCGGCCGGGTGCGACTGGAGTGGACCGGCACCGATGAGGCGGCGGTCACCCTCGGCGGCGTCACCCGGAGGTACGCGGTGGCCCGGAACCGCGACACGGTGTGGCTCGCCGAGGGCGGCCGCGCATGGCCCGTCACCCGGCACGATCCCGGCGACCCGAAGGACCGGCAGGGTGGGGCGCTCGCCGGCGACGGGGTCGTACGCAGCCCGATGCCGGGAACGGTGCTGCTCGTGAAGGCGGCGGAGGGCGACCGGGTCACCGCGGGGCAGCCGCTGGTCGTCGTGGAGGCGATGAAGATGGAACACACCCTGACGGCGCCGGCCGACGGCGTGCTCGCCGAGCTGCGCGCCCGGCCGGGGCAGACGGTGGAGCTGGACGCGGTCGTGGCGAGGGTGACGCCGTGCGAGTGACGATCTACGAGGTCGGCCCGCGCGACGGCCTGCAGAACGAGTCCGCCGTCGTGCCCGTCGAGGTCAAGCGCGAGTTCATCGGCCGGCTGGCCGAGGCCGGACTGACGACCATCGAGGCGACGAGCTTCGTCCACCCCAAGTGGGTGCCCCAGCTCGCGGACGCAGCGGAGCTGCTGGAGAGCCTGCCGCGGGTGCCGGGAGTCCGCTACCCGGTGCTCGTCCCCAACGAGCGGGGCCTCGACCGGGCCCTGCAGCAGGGCGTCACCGACATCGCGATCTTCGGCAGCGCCACCGAGTCGTTCGCCCGGCGCAACCTGAACCGGACCGTCGAGTCGCAGTTCGAGATGTTCGCCCCCGTCGTCGAACGGGCCCTCGCCCACGGCATGCGGGTCAGGGCGTACGTGTCGATGTGCTTCGCCGACCCCTGGGAGGGACTGGTCGCACCCGAGCAGGTCGCCCGGGTCGGGCGCAGGCTGCTCGACCTCGGCTGCTACGAGCTGTCGCTCGGCGACACGATCGGCGTCGGCACGCCCCGGCACGTCGAGGCGCTGCTCGACGCCTTCGCCGAGGCCGGGGTCGGGCCCGACCGGCTGGCCGTCCACTTCCACGACACCTACGGACAGGCCCTGGCCAACACGCTCACCGCCCTCAGGCGGGGGATCACGGTCGTGGACTCCTCCGCCGGCGGCATCGGCGGCTGCCCGTACGCGAAGAGCGCCACCGGCAACCTCGCGACCGAGGACCTGGTCTGGATGCTCGACGGTCTCGGCGTCGAGACCGGGGTGGACGTCAGGTCGCTGGCCGCCACCAGCCTCTGGCTCGCCGAGGTCCTGGGCCGGCCGAGCCCCTCCCGCGTCGTCCAGGCTCTGGCCAAGGAGATTTGAGATGCTCAACGACGAGCACGTCGAACTACGCAAGTCGGTCGAGGAGTTCGCCCGTGAGGTGGTGGCCCCCGTCATCGGGGACTACTACGAGCGGTGCGAGTTCCCGTACGACATCGTCCGCAGGATGGGCGCGATGGGCCTGTTCGGCCTGCCCGTCCCGGAGGAGTACGGCGGCATGGGCGGGGACTACTTCGCGCTGTGCCTGGCCCTGGAGGAGCTGGCCAGGGTCGACTCCTCGGTGGCGATCACCCTGGAGGCGGCGGTCTCGCTGGGCGAGATGCCCATCCTGCGGTTCGGCACGGACGCCCAGAAGCGGCGGTGGCTGCCGAAGATGGCGGCGGGGGAGATCCTCGGGGCGTTCGGCCTGACCGAGCCCGGCGGCGGGTCCGACGTGCCGGGCGGCATGCGCACCGCGGCCGTACTCGACGGCGGCGAATGGGTGATCAACGGCTCTAAGGCGTTCATCACCAACTCGGGCACCGACATCACCGGCGTCGTCGCCGTGGCGGCGATCACCGGCCGCAGGGAGGACGGCAGGCCGGAGATCTCCACGATCCTCGTGCCGTCGGGCACGCCCGGCTTCACCGTGTCGAAGAAGTACTCCAAGGTCGGCTGGTCGGCCTCGGACACCCGGGAGCTGTCGTTCGCCGACTGCCGGGTGCCGGAGGAGAATCTGCTGGGCGAGCGCGGCCGGGGCTACGCGCAGTTCCTCCAGACGCTGGACGAGGGCCGGGTGGCCATCGCCGCGCTGTCGGTCGGCCTCGCCCAGGGCTGCGTGGACGAGTCGCTGCGGTACGTGCGCGAGCGCCGGGCCTTCGGCCAGGAGATCGGCCGCTACCAGGCCATGCAGTTCAAGATCGCTGACATGGAGGCCAGGGTGCACACGGCCCGCCTGGCCTACTACCACGCCGCCGAGCGCATGCTGGCCGGTCTGCCGTTCAAGAAGGAGGCGGCGATCGCCAAGCTCGTGTCGTCCAACGCCGCGATGGACAACGCCCGCGACGCCACCCAGATCTTCGGCGGCTACGGCTTCATGAACGAGTTTCCCGTCGGCCGCTTCTACCGCGACGCGAAGATCCTGGAGATCGGCGAGGGCACCAGCGAGGTGCAGCGCATGCTCATCGCCCGCGAACTCGGCCTGCCCGCTTAGATCGCTGTCACCTGGAGATACGCCGTGCTCGATCGTGCGAGCCGGGGTCGCGTACACGCACCCGGAGGCCGTCGTCGCCGGGGCATGCCCCCGCGGCAACGAGCAGCTTGCCCAGAAGACGGCCTCAGGCGCTCGTCCCGCTCGGCCGGCGGGTGAGCGGCCGGACGTCGATGATCGTCATGCCCGCCGCCCGGGCAGCGGCGATGCCTTCGTCGCTGTCCTCGTACACGGTGCAGCGGTTCGGGGGGACGCCGATCAGCTTCGCCGCGCGCAGGAAGATGTCCGGCGCGGGCTTGCCCCGTTCGACGTCGTCGCGGGTGACCACGGTGCCGAACCGGTGACGGATCGGCAGGTGGCGGAGCGTCATCTCGATCACTCTCCGGGCGCCGCCTGAGGCCACGGCCATGGGCAGCCTTCCGTGGAAGGAGGAGACCACGGCCTCGATCTCCGGGTGCACGCGGATCTCGTGCGCCATCCGCAGGAACCGTTCGTCGCGATCCGCCACTATCTCCTCCACGGGCCGCCGGAGGGTGAGCCCGCCCTCGCGTGCCAGCAGACGGACCATCTCGGCCGAGGAGAGGCCGGTGCGCGCGTCGAACCATTCCTGGCCCAGCTGTACGCCCTCCTCGGCCAGCGCTCCGGCCAACGCGACATAGTTCGCCCGCTGGCTGTCCACCAGCGTTCCGTCCCAGTCGAAGAGCAGGGCACCGGCGTCTCCGGGATGGAGTTCAGGCAACAAGGTCCTCCGCCTTCCGACGAGGGTGATCGATTCTCACCGTTGCACCGTACGCGTCTTGTCGATGGAGGGCCACGGCTCAGGCCCGCTCCGCACGCGTCCGACTTCGGCCTCCGCGAGGGGTGCAGCGCGGCCGGCGGCAGTGGAGGACCCGTACGACGTCGGAGTGGTTTTCAAGCGGGAACGCCGGAAGGGTTCAGCGGAGGGCGAAGTGCCGGACCTCGTCCCGGGGGGTCGCGCACCGTGGGGCCTGAAGGGGACGGAGGGCCGGCATGGCGGTCGAGATCGCGTACGAGACGCATTCGCCACGGCACCTCGAACCGCACCCGGATCAGCGGCTCGGGCGGGGTGAGGAGCGTCGTCCTGCGCCAAGGCGTCTCCGCCACCCAGCGCCTGGGGGCGATCGGCCGTTCGACCGCGACGTCGACGCGGTCGATCGCGCGGTCAGGCCATGGTGTAGCGGAGCTCCGGACGGCCGGGGCCGCCGTACCGCGGGACACGGCGCGCGACGCCGGTGTCGACGAGGTGTTCCAGGTAGCGCCGGGCCGTCACCCGGGACACGCCCACGGCCGCGCCCACGGCCTGGGCGGACATGCCGCCGGCGGCATGTCCGCAGCGCGCCCGCCACCGCCTCCAGGGTGTCGGCCGTCATCCCCTTGGGCACATGAGGGCGGGCGGTCCCGCGCAGGGTGGACAGCGCCCGGTCCACCTCGCCCTGGCCGCTGACGCACCCGGTTGGCCAAGAGCGTGCACGACGCGGGCTGGTCGTCCTTCGTGACCATGCTGGAGTACAAAGCCCGCATGCACGGGCGGGTCTTCCACCGGCCTCCTCCAAGCTCTGCTCTGAGTGCGGGGCACTGGCCGAGTCCATGCCGCTGAAAGTCCGGGAGTGGACCTGCCCGTGTGGGGCGATGCACGACCGGGATGTCAACGCCGCCAAGAACATCCTCGCCGCCGGACGGGCGGAGAGGCTAAACGCCTGTGGAGCGCAGGTAAGACCGGGGCCAGCCCTGGCACAGCGCGAGGAAGCAGGAAGCCACAGGGGCGCCGCGTGACCGTGCGGCACGGGCTGAATCCCGGGCCTTCAGGCCGGGGAGCGCGTCAATCCTTCAATTTCGACGGCACCGCCGGTCGCCACCGTCCTTATTGCCACGTGGGTGGGCGACTTCGACCGCTCGCGGGCGGAGGAGGTGCTGGCCGGCCGGGCGCCCTTCGACGAGGCGACGTTCGTGGACGACGGGGGCGCCGCCCCGGCCACCGAGGCGGACCGCGCCCCCGCCGCCGCCCCGGCGGCTCACCCGTAACCGGATCAGCGGGCGGGCGGCTGGAACTCCGGCTGGTCGAGCACCCGCAGCCAGCTTCCGTCGGGCTGGCGCCGCACGACCTGGGCCCGGGCGCCGGCGCCGTCCCCCGGCGGGGTCGAGGTCAGCGCGATGTCGCCGCTGACCAGGGTCGGCAGCGGTTCCTCGGGTTCGAAACGGGGACGGTTCGCCAGCACCTTCTCCCACAGTGCGCGGATCGCCTCCCGGCCGGCCGTCACGCTGCCCGGCGGGTAGGCCAGCACCGCGTTCTCCTCGTACAGCGCCGCCACTCCCGCGGCGTCCCCGGCGTTGGACCGCTCGACGAACAGGCGGGTGATGTCCTCCGGCCGCATGGCCTTCTCGTACTCCGGCATGGGTTCCTCCCGAACTCTCGTACGGCTCCAGCCTGCCGAGCCACCTGCCAGAAGGCCAACAGATGGATTGGATAGGAACTAGAATCTGTGGTTATGGAATTGCGTCAGCTGGAGTATTTCGTCGCGGTCGCCGAGGAGCGCAACTTCACCCGCGCCGCCGAGCGGGTGCACATCAGTCAGTCGGGCGTCAGCGCCCAGATCCGGCAGCTCGAACGCGAACTCGGCGCCGAGTTGTTCGACCGGTCCGCGCGGAGCGTCACGCTGACCGTCGCGGGGAAGGCCGCGCTCGACCACGCCCGCGCCGCGCTCGCCGCGGCCGGGGCACTGGGACAGGCGGTGGGCGAGGTGACCGGCCTCATCCGGGGCCGGCTCACCGTCGGAATGGTCGTCGGCTGCACCGTCACGCCGCTGTTCGACGCTCTCGCCGCATTCCACCGGGCCCATCCGGGGGTCGAGATCTCCCTGCTGGAGGACAACTCCGACCGGCTCGTCGAGGGGGTGCGCGCCGGCGCCCTCGACCTGGCCCTCGCCGGTCTCGCCGTCGCTCCGGACGGCCTGGAGACGTTGACGGTCATCAGCGAGCGGCTCGTCGCCGCCGTCCCCCCGGGCCACCCCCTCGCTGGCCGGGACGGGGTCACCCTGGGCGACCTCGGCTCCTACCCGATCGTCTGCATGCCGTACGGCACCGGCCTGCGCACGGTGTTCGACCGGGCCTGCGCGTCCCGGGGCCTCCAGCCGGTGATCGCGCTGCAGGCCGGGGCGGCCGACGCCGTCGCCGGCCTCGCGGCCCGGGGACTCGGCGTCGCCGTCCTCAGCGAGTCGATGGCCGCGGCCCACCGCGACCGGCTCACCGCGCTCACCATCGAGGACGCCGACACGCCCGCCCTGCTCGCGCTGGTGTGGCGCGGCGGGCAGGGCCCCGCCGTACGCGAGTTCGTGCGGCACGTCCGGCGGTCCTTCACCGTCACCGCGGTCTGAGGCCTTCCCCGCCTGCCGCCGGGTCTCGCGGGGTCAGCTCGGATTGGACGTATGTGCCTGGGTACTCCTAGAGTCCATTTCATGACGTCTGGTGATCTCCAGCTCCGGAGGGCCGAGAAGACCGACGCGGACGAGATCTTCGCACTCGCCCGCGAGTTCGCGGTGACGTTCCGGCCCGAGCGTGCGCCGTTCGACGCGGCGCTGCCGCAACTCCTGGAGAACGAGGACGCCTTCCTCATCGTCGCCACGGTCGAGGGGACCGTACGCGGCTACCTGCTGGGCTTCACGCACCTCACGCTGTTCGCCAACGGCAGGGTCGCGTGGGTCGAGGAGGCGATGATCGAGAGCGGCTACCGCCGCCACGGCATCGGGCGGCGGCTGCTGGAGGAGTTCGAGACGTGGGCGCGCTCACGGCAGGGCGGATACGTCGCGCTGGCGACCCGGCGGGCCGCCGAGTTCTACGGCGCCCTCGGCTACGAGGTGTCCGCCACCTACTACCGCAAGATGCTCAGACCGAAGACATGAGTGCGCTGTCCGGGCTCGCGGGATCGGGAAACTCCTGATCGACCTGAGACCGGCGATGATCGCGTCTTATGATTCTGCGACCGGAACCAGCCGGAGGACGTCTGGTTCCTCGCCGGGACCTTCGGCGGCACCGTACGGCGGACATGCGCGCTACGGCCGCCACACGCTGACCGTCCACGGGTCCTCCGGTGGCTTCCGCGTCGGCGCCGACTACACGCTCATCGTCGGCACCGGGCGGCAGGCATGACCTGGCCGCCCTTCCGGCGAGATCCCGCGCGCGTCGCGCCGTAGGCCACTCGCGGGCGGGACGGTCAGACGGCCGAGGTGAGCTGGGCGTCCAGGCGGTAGCCGTCCACGGTCACGTAGACCGAGTCGCCGGGCCGCGCGTTCAGCCGCATCAGGACCGGCTGGAGCGAGTCGAACACCGGCTGCCGGTCGCGCCACACCAGCACGACGGCGTTGTCCCCCGGGCCGGTGACCGACAGCAGCGTCCCAGGACGCATGCCGAGCTGGGCGGCGTACCCCTCGGGGACCGCCACCGGCTCGCCGCGCAGATGACCGCTGGTGACGTCGATCCGCTGCCAGCGGCGCGGGTCGGAGGCCGGGCTGGAGGTCGGGCGGGGGTTCGGCACCAGATGCGGCCGGGGCACGCCCCCCGCGAGGTTGCCGCCCGCCAGGTTCCCGTTCGGATGGCCGCCCAGGTTCCCGTTCACGGTGCCGTTCAGGTTGCCGCTCGTGAGCGCGCTGAGCGCGGCGAGCGCGGTGGCGGCGTCGGGCCCGTTGTTGGCCTGCGAGGGGATCGGGACCCCGCCGCGGCCGTGGTGGTGCCCGTTCGCGCCCGGCGTACGGCGGGGCAGCGGCGCGGGCTTCGCCGTCTGGTCGGGGCCGTGCCGGGTGGGCAGGGAGCCGAATTCGGACGGGGAGCCCGGCTGCGGCATGGAGTCCAGCCACGCCTTGGCGGAGTGGGCGCGGATGCCGAGCTGGCCGAGCAGCTCCACGACGTCGGCGTCGGCGGGCTTGTTCGCCAGTAGCTGGCGGGTCTTCTCCCGCAGCCCCACCAGGTCGCCGACCACGAGCCAGCCGTCCTGCAGGCGGCGGTCGGGCATCAGCGTCACCAGCACCCGCCACAGCGGCGTGCCGAGGGCCGGGACCTCGATGGGGTGGGACGGGTCCGCCGCGATGAGCTGCTCCTGGGTGGCGGCGGCGCCCAGCCACTCGGTGAGCCCGAACAGATGGCCGGTGAGCGGCGCGGAGTCGGGGGAGCGCAGCCACAGCAGCACCCGCTCCTCGGCCGTGCGCTGGGCCTGGGAGAGCAGTTCGCGGTCCACGTTGAGGTTGTGCGCCAGCGTGCGCAGGCTCACCGGCTCGGCGGCGAACAGCCGCTCGGCGGCGACGGCCCTGGCGAGCGGGTCCCAGCCGCGGAAAAGGCCCTCGATCACCGCGACCATCGGGTGCGCGCTGAGGTCGGCCGGCTGCCGCTCCCGTGCCGCCTCGGCCGGCGGCTGGGCGGGGGCGGCCGCGGGTTGCGGCAGCGAGGCCCCGGACTGCCGGGCGAAGGGCTGGGTGGCGGGCTTGGCCGGCTCCGCGACAGGCGCCGGCGCGACGGGCGACGCGGCCGGTGACGGCGCGCCCTGCCCCGGCCGGGCGGGCGCCTGCCCCTGCTGCGCGGGTGTCTGGGCGGGCGTCTGAGCGGCCTGCCCGGGCGCCGGCGCGGTCGGCCGGGCGAACGGCTGCGAGGTGGTTCCCGGGGCGGCGACCTGCGGGAAGGGCTGAGAGGAGGGCCCGGCCTGGGGGAACGGCTGCGACGTCGTCCCGGGTGCGGCCTGCGGGAAG
The DNA here is from genome assembly GCF_014161375.1 of Microbispora sp. H10830. NCBI lineage: Bacteria > Bacillati > Actinomycetota > Actinomycetes > Streptosporangiales > Streptosporangiaceae > Microbispora > Microbispora sp. H10830. Next base: position 455,671 of record NZ_JABBWX010000004.1, on the reverse strand, counting down.
GGCTGAGAGGTGGTTCCGGGCGCGGCGGCCTGCGGGAAGGGCTGAGAGGTGGTTCCGGGCGCGGCGGCCTGCGGGAGGGGCTCGGAGGCGGGACCGGCGGGCGCCTGTGCCTGTGGCTGTGCCTGGGGTGCGGCCTCGCCCCCCGCGAGCGCCTGCGCGGACCGCCCGGACGCCAGCTCGCTCTCCAGGCGTCCGAACACCTCACGGAACACCGTGGTCAGGAGGACCTCGGGCGAGGCGGGGGCGGCCGGGGCCTGGAGATCGCACGGCGTCAGACGGCGCAGCCGGTACCACCCGCCGAGGTGGTTGACCACCGCGCGTACGGGATCGGGCCAGCCGGGCATGGCCGGGTCCACGGTGTGCACCTGGAGCGCCGGGAGCAGGTCGGTGAGGGGCAGGTGATCCCAGCGGCCGACGGCCAGGCGGGCGAGCCGCTCGCAGAGCCAGTCAACGCCGGTCGCCCGCATCGCGCGGCCGATCCCGACGGATGCCCACCAGCCGCCGGGCAGGCGCGGGTCGGCCAGCATCTCGGCCACCTGCTGAGGACGGCTCCAGCGCAGGGCCGGGACCAGGTCGCTCAGGCAGATCGTTGACTCGGCGTCCATCGGTATGACCGCACCCTCCCGAGAGTGACGCATGTTGCTAATGGTGCAGCTTACGCCGCAAACCAGCAATTGGTGTCAATAGGGTAAAGTTCCCAGGATCCGGCCGGGCGCCGACCTGCGCGACCGCCGCCGCGCCCGTCTCACACCCCTTGCGCAGGGCTTCCTCGGGTGTGCTCCCGGCCATCGAGGCGACCAGGAACCCCGCGGCGAACGCGTCTCCCGCGCCCGTCGAGTCGACCACCTCCGCCAGGGGCGCGGCCGCTCTGGCGACTATACGGCCATCGCGGGCCAGCAGGGCACCACCGGCCCCCAGCTTGACCACCGCCGTGCCGTAGTGGGCGCTGAGCGTGCGGGCCGCCGTCTCCGGATCCGCGGCGTCCGCGAGCAGCAGCGCCTCCTCCAGGTTGGGGATCACGACGCTCGCCGGGGCGGTCTCGCGGAGGAACCGCCCGGTGCCGAACGCGCGCAGCGGCCCGCAGGAGGCCGGATCGACGCTGACCGGGATCCCGCGCCGGGCGGCCTCGCGCATGGCGAGCCGCACGAGCTCCAGGCCCGGCTCGGCGAACATCGTGTACGCCGACAGGTGCAGATGCCCGACCCCGTCGAGCAGGTCGGGCGTCCAGTCGCCGACCCCGATGTGGCCGCTCGCCCCGCGGTTGGTGAGCATGGACCGCTCCCCGGTGGAGTCGACCATCGCGATCACGACGGCCGAGGGCCGTTCCGGGTCGATCCGCAGGTGCGGCCGGACCCCGGCCTTGGTCAGCTGGGCCTCGTGCCACTCGCCGGTGTCGTACCCCGCCCGCGCGAGCAGGCGGGTGTCGGCGCCGAGCCGGGCGGCCCAGGAGGCGGTGTTCGCCCCCGAGCCGCCCGGGCGCAACGCGATGTCGGCGGGCGTGTCGGTGCCGGTGGCCGCGGGGCCGTCGTGCAGCGCGACGACGTCGGTGACCACGTCGCCGATCACCAGCAGACCGCTCACCCGGCCGCCCAGGCGGCCGCGATCTCCCCGGCCAGGCGGGTGTTGCCGCGTACGGCCGCGAGGTTGGCCTCCAGCGACGCGCCACCCGTGCCCTCGACCAGGTATTCCAGCAGGAACGGGGTGATGGCCTGCCCGGTGATCCCGCGCTCCTCGGCGGCACGCAGGCCCTCCGCGAGCACCCGGTCGTGCAGGTCCGGGTCGAGCTGGAGCTCGGCCGGAACCGGGTTCGCCACGATCAGCGCCGTGTCCAGCCCGCCGAGCGCGTCCTGGGCCCGCATGACGCCGGCGGCCTCCTGCGGCGTCTCGATGCGCCAGTCCACCGGCTCACCGGAGCTGTGCAGGTAGAAGCCGGGGAACTCGTCGGTCCGGTAGCCGACGACGGTGACCTGCTTGGTCTCCAGCCGCTGGAGCGTCGCGGGCACGTCGAGGATCGACTTCACCCCGGCGCACACGACCGTGATCCTGGTGCGGCTGAGCGTGTCGATGTCGGCCGACTCGTCCTGCACCGTGGTCCAGCCGCGGTGGACGCCGCCGAGACCCCCGGTGGCGAACACCCGCACGCCCGCGCGGGCGGCCAGGAACGAGGTGCCCGAGACGGTCGTGGCACCGCTCAGCCCGAGCGCGGCGGCCGGGGCGAGGTCGCGGAAGCCGAGCTTGCGCAGGCCCGGCTCGGTCGCGATCCGCTCCAGCCCGTCCTTGTCCAGGCCCACCCGGGGGACGCCGTCCAGCACCGCCACCGTCGCCGGCACGGCCCCCGCCTGCCGGACGATGTCCTCCAGTTCGAGGGCGACCTGGAGGTTGCGGGGCTGGGGAAGCCCGTGGGAGATGATGGTGGACTCCAGGGCGACGACCGGACGGCCGGTGGCCAGCGCCTCTGCGACCTCATCGGAAACGCGCATGTCTCTCCTGTTTCCCGCTCACCATCGGGGCGCTCATACCCGCCTGGTCGTGCCGAAGGCGCGCCATGGGCGCTTCCCTCGTCGCGCTTGGTCGCTTCGCTCCCGCGCGCTCCTCAGTCCAGATCGGCGGCGCGCCCCTCCGGATCGCTCGGTTTTTTCGCACCAGCGGAAGATTGTCCGCTTCGGCATATTCTGCCCGAGTCATGCGGGGGATCTTGCGATACGTTGCGGGCGTCCGCCCAGGCCCACCAGCCATCCTCCCGTCACCCCCTCCGAGACCCTCCCACGCCCGCCGCCGCGACCCGCATCCGGACCGCACACAACCGCGACTCCGAGCCACGTACGACCCGGGAGAACGCTCCATGCCACGCTCGCACTACGACGTCGTCATCGCCGGCGCCGGGCACAACGGCCTCGTCGCCGCGGCCTACCTCGCCCGGGCGGGGCGCAGCGTGCTGGTCCTGGAACGCCTCGGCCACGTGGGCGGCCTCGCGGTGTCGGCCCGCGCGTTTCCCGGCGTGGACGCGCGGCTGTCGCGCTACTCCTACCTGGTCAGCCTGCTGCCCACGAAGATCGTTCAGGATCTCGGGCTGCGCCTCGACCTGCGCCGCCGCCGCTTCGCCTCCTACACCCCGGCCGGCGACACCGGCCTGCTCGTGGACAACGAGGACGCCGCGCGCACCGCCGCCTCCTTCGAGGCGGTGACCGGGGGGCGGCACGACCTGGCGGCCTGGGAGCGGTTCTACGGGATGACCGCCCACGTGGCCCGGCGGGTCGCGCCGACGCTGCTCGAACCGCTGCGCGGCCGTACGGCCCTGCGGAAGGTCGTGGGGGACGACGAGGCGTGGCGCGACCTGTTCGAACGGCCCGTCGGCGAGGTGGTGGACGAGCGCTTCGCCGACGACACCGTGCGCGGGGTCGTCCTCACCGACGCCCTGATCGGCACCTTCGCCGATCCGGCCACCGACCTGCTGGCCAACCGGTGCTTCCTCTACCACGTCATCGGCGACGGCACGGGCGACTGGAACGTGCCCGTCGGCGGCATGGGCGCGGTGACCACCGAGCTCGCCGAGGTCGCCCGGCGGCACGGAGCCGAGATCCGCACCGGCGCCGAGGTGCTGGCCATCGACCCGGGCACGGGAGAGGTCACGTTCGACGACGGCGCGGAGCACGCGGTGACAGCGGGGAAGGTGCTGGCCAATCTGCCGCCCGCCGTGCTCGCCCGGCTGCTCGGGGAGACACCCGAGCGGCCCGAGGGTGCTCAGCTCAAGATCAACATGGTGCTGTCGCGGCTGCCCCGGCTGCGGGACCCGGCCGTGGACCCCGCCGAGGCGTTCAGCGGCACCTTCCACATCAACGAGAGCCGCGATCAGCTCGCCGCGGCGTACGCGCAGGCCGCCGCGGGGAAGGTGCCGGACCTGCCGCCCGCCGAGGTCTACTGCCACTCGCTCACCGACCCCTCGATCCTCGGCCCGCGGCTGCGGGAGGCGGGGGCGCACACGATGACGCTGTTCGGCCTGCACATGCCGGCGCGCCTGTTCACGGACCCGGCGGCCAAGCGGGAGGCGCTGGCCCGCACGCTCGCCTCGATCGACTCCGTGCTCGCCGAGCCCATCGAGGACTGCCTGCTGCGCGCGCCCTCGGGCGAGCCCTGCCTGGAGGTCAAGACCCCGCTCGACCTGGAGCGGGACGCGGGCCTGCCCGGCGGCCACATCTTCCACCACGACCTGTCCTGGCCGTACGGCGAGGAGGGCGGCCACGGGGCTCGGCCCGCACAGTGGGGCGTCGAGACGGCGCACGAGCGGGTGCTGCTGTGCGGCGCGGGCGCCCGGCGCGGCGGCGGCGTCAGCGGCATCCCCGGTCACAACGCCGCGATGGCGCTCTTAACGGAACCTTCATGACGCTCGGGTAGCTTGTGCCGGTGCGTGAGGAACCGGCAAAACTACTGGTAGTGGACGACGAGCCCGCTCTCAGGGAGGCGTTGCGCAGCAGCCTGGAGTTCGAGGGCTACGCGGTCGAGACCGCCGCGGACGGGCTGACCGCGCTCGACCTCCTCGACCGCGCCGCACAGAACGGGGGAACGTACGACGGGGTCCTCCTCGACGTCATGATGCCCCGGCTCGACGGGCTGACGACCTGCCGGCGGCTGCGCGCCTCGGGCAACCGGCTCCCGGTCCTCATGCTGACCGCGCGCGACGCCGTCGGCGACCGCGTCTCCGGCCTGGACGCCGGGGCGGACGACTACCTGGTCAAGCCGTTCGAGCTCGACGAGCTGCTCGCCCGGGTGCGGGCGCTGCTGCGGCGCGGCGGGCAGTACGCGCAGAACGAGAGCGGCGGCGACGTCCTCGCCTTCGGCGACCTGCGCATGGACACCGTGAGCTGGGAGGTCACCCGGGCCGGCCGCAGGCTCGACCTCACCCGCACCGAGCACCTGCTGCTCGAACTGTTCCTCACCCATCCCCGGCAGGTGCTCACCCGCGAGCAGATCCTGCGAGAGGTGTGGGGATTCGACTTCGAGCCGTCGTCGAACTCGCTCGACGTGTACGTGATGTACCTGCGGCGCAAGACCGAGGCGGGCGGGCTGCCGCGCCTGATCCACACCGTGCGCGGCGTGGGCTACGTGCTGCGGCCGTCGCTGTGAGGCGGCGTTCGCTCCGGTCCCGGCTCACCCTGCTGATCGCGACGGCGGTCGCCCTGGCCGTCGCGGTGGCGGCGGCCGTGTGCTGGCTGCTCGTGCGCGGCGAGATGCGCGGCCAGATCGCCGGCTCGATCACGCACCTGCAGCCGCCGGCGCAACAGGTCGGGTTCGCGCTGCGCGACTGCGCCGGTCAGGGACGCAAGGAGGGCCACCCGAGGCCCGACTGGGACCCCTCCGGGCGCAGCTGGCAGGTCGTCCTGGCGGACGGCTCGGTGTGCGTCGCGTCCGGATCGGCGCAGGTGACGCCGACCGCGCGGGAGCGGGTGATGGCCGTCTCCGGCGGCCGGCCCGTGCTGCGCGACGCGGTCACCACGGACGGCACCTCCGTGCTCGTCTACACCTTCAGATATGAGCCGCGTCTCGGCGGCCCGCCGGGCGACGCCGCGCAGTTCCCGGAGCCGCCCCTGCCGCAGGGCCCGGTGACGGTCAGCGTGTTCCGCTCCACCGCCGAGATGGACCAGACGCTCCGCATCCTCGCCCTCGTCTTCGGCTCGGTCAGCGTGCTCGGCGTGCTCGGCGCCGCCGTGGCCGGTCTCTGGCTGGCCCGTACGGCGCTGCGCCCGGTGGAGCGGCTGACCCGCGCGGTCGAGCACGTGGCCAGGACGGAGGACCTGCGTGTGACGATCCCGGTGGAGGGGGAGGACGAGATCGCCCGCCTCAGCCGGTCGTTCAACACCATGACCGCCGCCCTGTCCAGCTCGCAGGAGCGCCAGCGGCGGCTCGTGGCCGACGCGGGACACGAGTTGCGCACCCCGCTGACGAGTTTGCGCACCAACATCGACCTGCTGCTGCGCAGCGAGAACACCGGCCGCGCCATCGAGCCCTCGGCCAAGCGGCGGCTGCTGGCGAACGTCAAGGAGCAGTTCGAGGAGATGTCGAGCCTCATCGGCGACCTGCTGGAGCTGTCGAGGAAGGCGGAGAGCGGCGAGCTGTCGTCCGACATCGACCTGCACGAGGTGGTGGCGTCGGCGGTCGAGCGGGCCAGGCGGCGCGGCCCCGGGCTGCGCTTCGACGTCGACCTGGAGCCGTGGCAGGTCCACGGGGACGCCCGGGGCCTGCAGCGGGCCGCGGTGAACGTGCTCGACAACGCCGTGAAGTTCAGCCCCCGCGGGGGGCTGGTGACCGTGCGGCTCAAGGGCGGCGTGCTGACCGTGCGCGACGAGGGCCCCGGCATCCCCGGGGACGAGCTGCCGCACGTCTTCGAGCGGTTCTGGCGCTCGCCGTCGGCGCGCAGCCTGCCCGGCTCGGGCCTCGGCCTGTCCATCGTGGCGCAGGCCGTACGGGACGCCGGGGGACGGGTCGCGATCGAGAACGCGCCGGGAGGCGGCACGCTCGCCACGGTCGAACTCCCCGGTGGCCCGCCCACCGCCTGACCTGCCTGGGCGGGGTCGGGTGCGTGGACGCCGGGGTCCGGCCGGGCCACTGCCGCCCGGGCGTCCGCGATCGGCCCGGATCCGCAGGTGAAGACCACTAGGGTGGTGGGTTAACGCGACGGGAACGACGGATGACGAGATCCCGCTCGCTCCACCAGGTGCCCAGCCCGTTCGGGAGACGCGACAGGATGACCAGCCCGAAGGCCACCGTCGACGTGGTGGTGCTCACCATGAACGACCGGCCCGAGCCGTTCGAACGGGCGATGGAATCCCTTCTGGCCCAGCGGGACGTCGATCTGCGTGTGGTCATCGTCGGCAACGGCGTACAGCCCGATCACGTGCCCGCCGGGGTCCGTACGGTGGTGCTGCCCGTCAACGAGGGCATCCCCGCCGGGCGGAACGCCGGCTCCGACGCCCTCGCCGGGCCGGACGCCGGCGAGTTCGTCTTCTTCCTCGACAACGACGCCGTCCTGCCCGCCACCGACACCCTCGCCCGGCTCGTCGCCGTCGCCCGCCGCCACACCCGGGCGGCCTACATCCAGCCGCGCATCGCCGACCCCGGCACCGGGGTCACGCTGCGCCGATGGGTGCCGCGCCTGCGCGCCGGCACGGTCACCCGGCCGGGCACCATCACCGTCATGGCCGAAGGCGTCGTCCTCATCCGCCGCGCCGACTACGAGCAGGCCGGGGGCTGGCCAGGCCACTTCTTCCTCTTCCACGAGGGCATCGACCTGAGCTGGCGGCTGTGGGACCTCGGACGCACCGGCTACTACGCGCCGGACGTCGTCATCCATCATCCCGCCACCGACCCCGCGAGGCACGCTCCCTTCTACCGCCTCGTCGCGCGCAACCGCGTGTGGCTCGCCTACCGCCGGCTGCCCGCCCCGCTCATTCCCGTCTATCTGGCCCTCTGGACCGTGGTCAGCGTCGCCCGGATTCGCTCCCGTGCGAACCTCGCCGTCTGGTTCCGGGGGCTGCGCGAGGGCCTGAAGGGCGGGCACGGGCAGCGCCGTCCCATGTCCTGGGCCACCGTGGCACGGCTCACCCGCGCGGGCCGCCCCCCGATCGTCTGACCGGAGCCTCTCGGGAGCGTTCTCATCCGGGGTTAATGAACGCCTCAGAGCCGTCCCATTCCGGCCCGCGAGCGTGGGCCCATGAGCGAGCGAATCGGTAAGCACAGTGCAATTCGCGCCGGCGTCATCGGCGCGCCTCCGGCGCGGCGCCACTCCGAGCCGTCAGGCGAGAAGACCGCATGAGCGAGCGAAGCGAGCGAATCAGTAAGCACAGGGCAATTTGCGAATGCAACTCCGAGCCGTCAGGCGAGGAGGCGGCATGAGCGAGCGAAGCGAGCGAATCAGTAAGCACAGTGCAATTTGCGAATGCAACTCCGAGCCGTCAGGCGAGGAGGCGGCATGAGCATGACGATGGTTTCCGGGCCGGCGGCGGGGGCGTCCCGCAGGACCCGCCTGGTCGAGGTCGTCGTCCCCGTGTACAACGAGGAGCGTGTCCTGGCCGCGAGCGTGGAGCGGCTGCACGCCTACCTGAGCGGCGACTTCCCGTACGGCTTCCGCGTGACGATCGCCGACAACGCGAGCACGGACGGCACGTGGACGATCGCCCGGCGGCTGGCCCGGGAGCTGCCGGGGGTGCGGGCCGTCCACCTCGACCAGAAGGGCCGGGGCCGGGCGCTGCGGCGGGTGTGGGAGTCCAGCGACGCCGACGTGGTCGGTTACATGGACGTGGACCTGTCGACCGACCTGGACGCGTTCCTCCCCCTGATCGCGCCGCTGATGACCGGCCACAGCGACCTGGCGATCGGGACCCGCCTGTCCCCGTGGTCCAACGTGGTGCGCGGCCCGAAGCGGGAGGTCATCTCCAGGTCGTACAACCTGCTGCTGCGCTCGCTCATGGGCGCGCGCTTCTCCGACGCGCAGTGCGGGTTCAAGGCGGCCCGCACCGAGGTCGTGCAGGCCCTGCTGCCCGCCGTCAAGGACGAGGCGTGGTTCTTCGACACCGAGCTGCTGCTGCTGGCCGAGCAGCACGGGCTGCGCATCCACGAGGTGCCGGTCGACTGGGTGGACGACCCCGACAGCCGGGTGGACATCGTCAGGACGGCCGTGGACGACCTCAGGGGCATGTGGCGGGTCGCCCGGGGGAGCCTCGCGGCCCCCGCGGCACCGCCGTCCCGGACGTCGGTGCGCACGCAGATCCCCGTCTTCGCGGTGATCGGGGCGATCAGCACGGCGGCGCACCTGGCGCTGTTCTGGATGCTGCGCTCGGTGCTGCCGCCCGTGGCGGCCAACGCGATCGCGCTGTTGGTCACCGCCGTCGCCAACACCGCGGCCAACCGCCGCTTCACCTTCGGCGTGCGGGGCCGGGCGGGCGCTCTGCGGCATCACCTCGGCGGGCTCGTCGCCTTCGTCGCCGGGCTCGCGCTGACCAGCGGGGGCCTGGCCGCGCTGCCCGGCGGCGCGTCACGGGCGGCCGAGCTCGCCGCCGTCGTCGTGGCGAACGGCCTGGCCACCCTGCTGCGCTTCCTGCTCCTGCGATCCTGGGTCTTCGCGCCCCGGAAGGACTCCCGATGACCCTCCTCGCCGCCGCGACTCAGACAAGCCACCGGACCCCGGCGGACAGGGTGACCCCGCTCCTGCGCTGGGGGAAGTGGGCCGTCCTCGTCCTCGCCGCCGTGCTCTACACGTGGGCGCTCGGCCGCAACGGGTACGCCAACGACTACTACGCCGCCGCGATCTACTCCGGCACGAAGAGCTGGAAGGCGTTCTTCTTCGGCGCGCTCGACGCCGGGTCGTACATCACGGTCGACAAGCCGCCCTTCGCGCTGTGGGTGATGGGCCTGCCGGCCCGGATCTTCGGGTTCGGCACGTGGAGCATGCTGCTGCCGCAGGCGGCGGCCGGCGTGGCGTCGGTCGCCCTGGTCCACTCCGCCGTACGGCGGGCGCTGCGCGGGCTCGACGCCCGTGCGGCCGGGGCCGCGGCCCTGCTGGCGGCGCTCGTCATGACGCTGACCCCCATCACCGTGGCCATCAACAGGGACAACAACCCGGACACCGTCCTGGTGCTGCTGCTGGTCGCGGCCGGATGGTTCTGCCTGGAGGCGATCCGCGCCGGGCGCCTGCGCACGCTGCTGGTCACCGCCGTGCTGGTGGGCCTCGCCTTCAACACCAAGATGCTCCAGGCGTACCTCGTGCTGCCGGCGTTCGCGCCGACCTTTCTCTACGCCGCGCCGGGCGCGTTCGTACGCCGGATCGGGCACCTCCTGGCCGCCGGGGCGGTCCTCGTGGTCACCAGCGCGTGGTGGATGGTCGTGGTCGACCGGTGGCCCGCGTCCTCGCGGCCGTACATCGGCGGCAGCACCGACAACACCGTCTGGGACCTGGTGATCGGTTACAACGGCCTGGGCCGGATCTTCGGCGGCGCGGGCAACGGCGGCGGCCCGGGCAGACTTCCCGCCGACGCCCCGGAAGGCGTGACACGCGCCTTCGGCGGCGGCATGGGCGGCGGCCCAGGCGGTGGCGCCGGTGGCGGCTTCGGCGGCGCGTCCGGCGCGGGCAGGCTGTTCAACGACGTCATGGCCGGGCAGATCTCCTGGCTGCTCCCGTTCGCCGCCGCGGCCCTCGTCTGCGGCCTCGTCCTGGTCGCCAGGCCGGGCCCCGAGCCGTCGAAGGCGACCGCGAGGAACGCGGTGCGCGCGTCGCTGCTGGTGTGGGGCGGCTGGCTCGTCGTGCACTACGCCGTCTTCAGCTTCTCCAGCGGCACCTTCCACCCGTACTACACGACCGCGATGGCCCCCGCGGTCGCCGCGCTGACCGGCATCGGCGGCGTGCTGATGTGGCGGACGGCACGCGCCTCGGCCGCCTGGCGGCTGATCCTGGCCGCCGCGGTCGCCGTGACCGGGGCCTGGTCGTTCGTCGTGCTGCGCCGTACGCCGGAGTTCGTGCCGTGGCTCGCCTGGGCCGTCGCGGGCGGCACGGTGGTCGCGGCGCTCGCCCTGGCGGTCACGGCGCTCGCGGGCCGCGGCACGGGGCGTGGCGGCCCGGCCGGGCGTGGGGGCCGGGCGGCCGCGCGGATCACGGCGGTAGCGCTGGCCGCGGCGGTCGCGGCCGGGCTGGCCGGTCCGGCGGCGTACGCGATGACGCCGCTGGGCGCGGCGGTGAACGGCACCAACCCCACGGCGGGGCCGTCGCAGGGCATGGGAGGACCGTTCGGCCGCGGCGGCCCCGGCGGTCCCGGCGGGCGGCAGGGCGGACGCGGCATGCGCGGGCCCGGCGGCCAGGTGGACGCCGCGATGGCGGCCTACCTGAAGCGGAACAAGGGCGGCGCCACCTGGCTGGTGGCGGTGGACAGCGCGCAGAGCGCGTCGTCGCTCATCCTGTCCACCGGCGAGCCGGTCATCGCGATGGGCGGGTTCACCGGGTCCGACCCGGCGATGACGGTCGACAAGCTGCAGCGGTACGTCGCCGAGGGGAAGCTCACGTACATCCTGATCGGCGACGGCGGTTTCGGACCCTCCCGCGGCGCGAGCTCGGACGTCACCGAATGGGTGAAGGCGCACGGCACGCAGGTCGAGCCCGCGGAGTACGGGGGCACGGACAGCGGCACGGACGGTGGCGGGTCCTCGCTGTACAAGCTGGGCTGACGGCGTTCGGCCGCCTCCTCAGCGGGTACGTGATGGGACTTCCGACCGACGAAAGGACGACCCCACATGGACACCGAGGGCTTCATCGCCCTGCTCAACGAGGACCTGGAGAGCGAGTACCGCTCGATCGTGCAGTACGTGCAGCACACGGCCACGATCAAGGGCGCGCAGTACCTGTCGATCATCGAGGAGCTCAAGCAGCACCTCGGCCAGGAACTCGACCACGCGAGCACGCTGGCCGAGCAGATCGACTTCCTCGGCGGCGTCCCGAGCGTCCGCGTTCCCGAGGTGCCGGTGGCGACCGACGGCGCCGACGCCCTCCGGCTCGACCTGGAGCTGGAGCAGGAGCAGTTGCGCCGCTACCGCGAGCGCGTGGAGCAGGCCCAGGAACTCGGCCTGAGCGACGTGGCCGAGGCGCTGCGCCCGCTGCTGCAGCAGACCCAGGACCACGTCATGGACCTGCAGACCGCCCTGGGGAAGTGACGGACGGCCGCAGGCGGAGTGAGGCGGGACGTCGCGGCCGGTGCCGCGCCGCGACGTCCGCATGCGGGTGCCGAGGAGGACACGGCAGGCTGTGCGCGTTCAGGACGAGCGGCGCTACGCGCTCTACGCGCCCGCGGGGCCGGTTCCACCGCCGCCGAACATCGTCGCCGCGGTCTCCTGGCCGATCGCCTGGTTCTCCGCGACGTAGGGCCGCAGCTCCGCCTCGTACGCGGTGAAGGCGGCCGCGTGGTCGCCGCCGGCCGAGGCCAGGGCGCGTGCCAGCGTCCGGGCGCCGATCAGCGCCTGTGAGGTGCCCATGCCGCTGGTCGGCGCGGCGCAGTACCCCGCGTCGCCGACCAGCGCGATCCGGCCCGACGACCAGCGGTCCAGGTGGACCTGGCAGGTCGAGGAGAAGTAGAAGTCGTCGGCCTCGCTCATCGCCTCCAGCAGGCGGGGCACCTGCCAGCCGCGCCCGGCGAAGGCGGCGCGCACCGCCTGCTCCTGCTCGTGCCTGGGCCGCCTGTCGAGTGCGGGAGAGGCGGTGGAGAAGGACAGACTGACCGTGAGCCGGTCGGCGTCGCCGGTGCTGAGCAGGAAGATCGCTGTGTCCTTGCCGTGCTGCAGGATCCCGCCGCGGCGCAGGCCGAGGTGGTTGGCGATGCTGAAGCCGGCGCCGGAGAGGCCCAGGTGCCGCAGCGCCTCGGCATGGGGGCCGAAGGCCAGCTGCCTGACCTTCGAATACACGCCGTCGGCGCCGAACACCAGGTCGAACTCGCGGGTGCCGCCGCGCTCGAACTCGACCGTCACTCCAGACCCGTGCTGCGTCAGTGCGCTGATCGAGTCGTCGAACACGTACTCCACGTCGCCGGCGGTGATGCGGTGCAGGATGCGGGTCAGCTCCCGCTTGGGCACTTCCAGCTCGCCGGCGAACGCCTCGGCGGGCAGGCGCCCGATCTCGTCGCCCTCCTCGTCGACCAGGACGGTGCCGCCCATCTTCGTGTCGTGTTCGCGGACCTCGGACTGCGCGGCATGGGAAACCGAGAGGATCTGCTGGCCGGTGCCAAGCGGTGCCTGATCGAGCGCGGCTGGGCGCACACGACCGTCCGCGACATCGCCGCTGCCGCCGGGGTCAGCCATGCCGCCATCGGCTACCACTTCGGCTCCAAGGACGCCCTGCTCACTCAGGCCCTGGTCGAAGCGGTCGACGAACTCTCCCAGGAACTCGCCTCTCGCGCCCCGTCCGGCAAACCCGAGGAGGGCTGGCAGGCGCTGATCGACAGCTTCACCACCCACCGGGCGTTGTGGGTGGCCCAGCTCGAGGCCGTGGTGCAGGCCGAGCGGTCACCGGAGGTGCGCGAACACCTCGCCAAGGGGCAGCGCGAGGGACGGGAGGGACTCGGCGGCTCGGTGCCGCTCGCCCTGCTGACCGGCCTGATGCTGCAGTGGCTGGTGGATCCTGACCGCGCTCCCAGCGGCGCGGAGGTGATCGCCGGGCTTCGCTCGCTCGCCGCCGAGCTCTGACCTGCTCAAGGCCCACAGGCCCGTCGGCGGCACCTCGCCGTGAGCGTACGGCGGGCGGATCAGCGCGGCCGGGCGTAGTCGTCGAGGGCGCGCACGATCAGCGCCCTCGCGTCGTCGCGGAAGGCCGCCACCTCGCAGAACTCCTCGAACGCCTGGGCGTAGAAGGCGACGTCCTCGGCGTCGCGAAGCAGCAGGTCCCTGGTCCTGGTCGCCACCCCGACCAGGCAGTCGTCGTAGATCCAGAACGAGTTCATCAGGGCGGACGGCAACTGCGCCTCGAACGGCAGCAGCCCGAACTCCACGTTCGGCAGCGTGGTCACCGCGATCAGCCGGTCGAGCTGGCCGCGCATCACGTCCGGCGGCGCGAGCCGGTAACGCAGCACCGCCTCCGGCATGACGAACCGGAACCGCCGGGCCGGGTCGTACAGGATCTCCTGGCGCCGCATGCGGACGCGGATGGCGTCGTCCACGTCGTCGGTGGACTCACGCACCCGCCTGACCTTGCCGAAGATGTGCCTGGCGTACTCGGTGGTCTGCAGCAGGCCGATCACCACGCCGGGCTCGAAGGCCCGGAACAGCCGGGTGCGCGCCTCCAGGTCGCGGACGTCCTCCTGCAGCGCGGCCAGGCCGTTCCTGTGCCGCTGCCGCCAGGAGTCCTGCCGCTCCAGCAGCCCGGCCGCCTGCCGGACCAGGCCGTCGATCGCCTGCGGATCGGCGTCCACCGCCTTCCCCCAGGCCGCCACGTCGTCCTCGGTGGCCGTCTGGCGGGCGTTCTCGATCCGCGAGACCTTCGACGGCTGCCAGCGCAGCCGCTCGGCGAGGTCCTTCCCGGACAGGCGGGCGTTCTCCCGCAACCGGCGTAGCTGGGCTCCCAGGTCCATGCGGGCCTGATGGAAACCGCTCATGCCCACCTCCGGCCGTGGTGCGGACCAAGGTAGACCCGGCACGCCTGATCACGCCAGAGGGCGGCCATCAGTCGTGATCAGGCAAGACCCGCCGGGCGATCTCGACGAGGAGTTCCCTCGGCACCTCGACCGCGGTCTCCCCGTCGAGCACATGGCGCAGGTCGGCGCGGGCCTCGCGGTCCACGACCTCCAGGCCCTGCACGACTATCGTGCCGCGGTCGGTCTCGTAGAGGGAGGGGCAGGCCCCCGCCTCCGACGTGGAGCCGAGAAAGCGCAATCGCATGTCCTTCTCTCCCGATTGGCGGCGATAGGGCGCAATCCTAGTCATGGGGGAACGGGCACGCACACGGCGCGAAGACGCTCGCCGAGCGCCTTCGCCTGGGCGTCCAGGAGCGGGCTGGCCGCCACGCCTCTGCCCAGGAGCCCGTGCACGACGAAGTTCAGCGCGTGCAGGTTCGGCAGCGAGAACCGCTCGATCGGGAGGTCGCCGACCTCCGGCAGCAGGTTCCTGAGCCGATCCACGGTCAGGAACGCCGCCAGCCACGGATACCGTGCGGGGTCGCGCACCCAGACGCCGAGGTTGGCGTCGCCGCCCTTGTCGCCCGAGCGGGCGCCGGCGACCGTGCCGAGCGGCGCGACCGGCCCGGCCGCCAGATCCCCGGCGTACGGCGGAATCGCGGTGCCGGCCGCGTCGCCGGGCGGCGGCCCGCCCGCCTGCTCGCCCAGCACAGGGCCGGACGGCGGCACGTGCGGCACCTCGACGCGGACTCCGTCCACGGTCACCACCGGGAGCACGGCCCGCGCGTCGACCGACGAGGGCCAGTAGACCCCGTAGGGGGAGGCGTCGCCGGGCGGCGTCAGACCGTAGAAGCCGGGATAGCTCGCCAGACCGGTCTCCACGACGGCGGAGGAGAACGCCCGCCCCGCCCTGCGCGGATCGGGATCCATGACCGTGATCCGCAGCAACGCGGTCCCGGCGTCGCCCGCGCCGAGGGGGGTGAGTTCCACGTGGACCTGCTCGAACGACTCGCGGGGGACACGGGCCCAGATCGCCTCCTGCGCGATCCGGGCCTTGGCCGCGATGTCGAGGCCGGTCAGCACGAGCGTCATCGTGTTGCGGTGGCCGCCGAGGTAGGTGACGGCGACCTTCAGCGTGTCCGGAGGTGGTTCGCCGCGCACGCCCGTGATCCTGACCCGGTCGGGGCCCTCCTGCTCCAGCCGGACCGTGTCGAACCGGGCGGTCACGTCCGGTCCGAGGTAGCGGGGCGAGGCGATCTCGTACAGCAGTTGCGCGGTCACGGTCCCGGTCGAGACCAGCCCGCCGGTGCCGGGGTGCTTGGTGATCACGCTCGACCCGTCGGCGTACAACTCGGCGATGGGGAAGCCGCAGTGGGCGAGGTCCGGGACCTCTCCGAAGAAGGCGTAGTTGCCGCCGGTCGCCTGGCAGCCGCACTCGATCACATGCCCGGCGACGACGGAACCGGCCAGCGGGTCGAGATCGCCCGGATCCCAGCCGAACCACCACATGCCGGGCCCGGTGACCAGCGCCGCGTCGGTGACCCGCCCGGTCACGACGACGTCCGCGCCGTGCTCCAGCGCCACGGCGATCGGCCGGCCGCCGAGGTAGGCGTTGGCGGTGAGCGGGGCCGCCCGCAGGGTCTCGCCGGTGTCCGCGTTGACCGGCGGTTCGGCCAGTGGCATGAGATCGTCGCCGGTGACGTGGGCGACGGCCGCGCGCAGCCCGAGCCGGTCGGCCAGGGCCGAGACCGCCTCGGCGCAGCCGGCCGGATCGAGGCCGCCCGCGTTGGCGACGACTCTGATGCCCCGGTCGAGGCAGGTGCCGAGGACCTGCTCCATCTGCGTGAGGAACGTACGCGCGTAGCCGGGGCGGCCCTTGAGCCGGTTGCCGGCGAGGATCGACATGGTGAGCTCGGCCAGCCAGTCGCCCGTCAGCACGTCGATCGGCCCGCCCTCGACCATCTCCTCGGCGGCCGACAGCCGGTCGCCGTAGAAGCCGCCGCAGTTCGCGACCCGCATCGGTCCCGGCCGTCCGGCCTCCGCCGTCATCGTCCCGCGTCTCCGGCCGGGGCCTCGGCGGGCACCCAGGCGGCGGGCCGTTTCTCCGCGAAGGCCCGGATGCCCTCCTGCCCCTCCTCCGAGGTGAAGCGCTCGGCCGACAGCGCGGCCATCGCGCGGAACCCCTCCTCGACCGGCAGCAGCGGCACCTCCCGCACGAGCCGCTTGGTGATCGACAGCGCCTCGGGGCCGCCGCGCAGCAGCATGCCGGTGTAGTGAGCCACGGTCGCGTCGAGGTCCTCCTCCGGGACGGCCCGGGTCAGCAGGCCGATCTCCACCGCGCGTCCGGCGCTGAAGACCTCTCCGGTGAGGAAATACTCGGCCGCGGCCCGGGGCTCCAGGCGCCGCAGGCAGGTGACCGCGATCATGGCGGGGACCACCCCGAGCCGCACCTCGGTGAAGGCGAACGACGCGGTCGCCGGGGCGACGGCGAAGTCGCAGGCCGCCACCAGGCCGAGGCCGCCCGCTCGCGCCGTGCCGTTCAGACGGCACACGACCGGCTTCGGGCTCTCCCAGATCCGCAGCATGATGTCGGGGAACGACGCGGTGACCGGCGCCCCTCCGCCGCGCTGCTCCTTCAGGTCGGCGCCCGCGCAGAACACCGGCCCCGCGCCGGTGAGCACGACGACCCGTACGGCGGGCTCGTCCAGCGCCCACGACAGGGCGTCGTCGAGCTGCCGCAGCAGCCGGGACGACAGGGCGTTGCGGTTGTGCGGCGAGTCGAGCGTGATCGTGGCCACGCCGCCCGCCTGCTCCCGGCGTACCAGCACCTCCTGGGGTTCGCTCACGGCTGGGTCGCCTCCCCGCCCGGATCCGCGCCCGTCCCGGTGCCGGAAGGAACGCCCGCGGCCATGCCCGGCCGCGGGCCGGTTCCCGTCCCCGGATGCCCGCCCGTGTCCGTTCCCGGCGGCGCGCCCGTCGCCGGGCTCGTCTCCGGCCTCGTCTCCGGCCTTGTCTCCGGGCGGCCCTCCGCGTCGGGGGCGTCGCCGCGATCCGGGGCCGAATCCGCACCGGCCGCCGCACCGGCCGCCGTGCCGGCTGCGGTCCCGGGCTGCGTCCCGGGCTCCGTCGCGGGCTCCGTCGCGGGCTCCGTTCCGGTGTCTTCCGCGTGCGGGCCGCCGTCCGGTTCCCGCGGCGGCGACGGCTCGATGACGGCGAGCGGCACGCCCGCCTCGACCTGCGCGCCCGGCGTCACGTGCAGCGCGGCCACCGTGCCGGAGGCGGGGGACACGATCAGGTGCTCCATCTTCATCGCCTCCAGCACGACCACCGGCTGCCCCGCCTCGACCACGTCACCGGGCTTGACCTCGACACGCAGGACCGTACCCGGCATCGGGGCGGGCAGTGCTCCCGGCGTCACGCGCGCGGCCGGTTCGGGCAGCCGCTCGACCGGGGTGAGCCGCACCGGGCCGAGCGGAGAGTCGACATGCACCGTGCCCGGGTGCACGCCGGGGTAGGCGGCCACCTCGAAGGCGTGCCGCAGGCCCGCCGTCTCCAGCACCACCCGGCCGGGTTCCGCCGCCACGAGCGTGACGTCCTCGAAGCCATCGGCCCGCAGCCCGTCCCTGGTCAGCCGGTAGGCGACCTCCAGGCGTCCGCCGTCCTCGGCGGAGAACACCGCTTGTTGCGGCTGGGAGGGGACGTTGCGCCAGCCGCTCGGCAGCCCGCCCAGCACGCCGCCGCGCCGGGCGGCCGCGCGGCCGGCCGCCGCCCCGGCCAGCGCCGCCGCGAGCGCGGACAGCCGCACGGCCTCGGGACCGGCGAGCGGGGCCGGTGCGGGATGCCGGTCGAGGAAGCCGGTGTCGAGCGCCCCGGACAGGAAGTCCGGGTGCCGCAGCACTCCCACGAGCAGGTCGCGGTTGGTCGTCAGCCCGTGGATGCGCGCCCGCGCGAGCGCGTCCGCCAGCCGCCGGGCCGCCTCCGCCCGGTCCCGGCCGTACGAGACGACCTTGGCCAGCATCGGGTCGTAGTGGACGCCCACCTCCGAGCCGGAGAGCACTCCCGAGTCGAGCCGCAGCCGTGCCCCGAGTCCGAACTCGCCGTCCACGCCGGGGATCTCGAAACGGTGCAGCACACCGCTCTGCGGGCGGCCCCCGGAGTCCTCCGCGTACAGGCGGGCCTCGATCGCGTGACCGACCGGGCTCGGCGGCAGCGCGGCGAGATGGGCGCCCTCGGCCACCTCGATCTGCAGCCGGACCAGGTCGACCCCGTAGACGCATTCGGTGACCGGGTGCTCCACCTGGAGGCGGGTGTTCATCTCCAGGAAGAAGAAGCCCTCGTCCGACAGCAGGAACTCGACGGTGCCCGCGCCCTGGTAGCCGATCGCGCGGGCGGCCCGGATCGCCGCCTCGCTCAGCTCGCGGCGCAGTTCGGGGGTGACCGCGGGAGAGGGGGCCTCCTCGATCACCTTCTGGTGGCGGCGCTGGATCGAGCACTCGCGCTCGCCGAGCGCCCAGACCGTGCCGTGGGCGTCGGCGAGGATCTGCACCTCGATGTGGCGGGCGCCCTCCAGCAGCGGCTCGGCGAACAGCGTCCCGTCGCCGAAGGCCGACAGCGCCTCCCGCCGGGCCGACTCGACGGCCCCGGCCAGATCGGCGGGATCGCGCACCACCCGCATGCCGCGCCCGCCGCCGCCCGCCGACGCCTTGACCAGCACGGGAGCCGCTATCTCCACCGGGCCGTCCGGGGACAGCGGGATGGTCGGCAGGACCGGCACGCCGGCCTCCGCCATCAGCGCCTTGGCCTCGATCTTCCTGCCCATGGCGGCGACGGCCTCGGGGGAGGGGCCGATCCAGGTCAGCCCGGCGTCCAGCACGGCGCGGGCGAAGCCGGCGTTCTCCGACAGGAAGCCGTATCCGGGATGGACCGCGTCGGCACCCGACCTCCGGGCCGCCTCGACGATCCGCTCCGGATCGAGGTACGCCAGGGGGGCGCCCAGCCGTACGGCCTGGTCGGCCTCGGCGGTGTGCGGGGCGGACGCGTCGGCGTCGGTGAAGACGGCGACGGTCTCGATTCCCAGCTCCCGGCAGGTGCGGAAGACCCGGCGGGCGATCTCCCCGCGGTTCGCGACCAGCAGCCGCCCGATCATGACCCCTCACCCCCGTCGATCTGCGTGAACCCGGTGCCGATGAACACGGTGCCGATGAGCATGCCGGTCACATCCGGAAGACGCCGTAGCCGGCCCGGCGGGCGTCCGGCGCTCCCGCCACCGCCGACAGGCACAGCCCGAGCACCGTACGGGTGTCGCGGGGGTCGATGACCCCGTCGTCGTACAGCCGGCCGGACAGGAAGAACGCCGCCGACTCCGACTCGATCTGCGCCTCGACCGCCGCGCGCATCGCCGCGTCGGCCTCCTCGTCGTAGACCTGCCCCCGCGCCTGGGCGGCGGCCCGGCCCACGATCGACATGACGCCCGCGAGCTGGGCCGGCCCCATGACGGCCGACTTGGCGCTCGGCCAGCTGAACAGGAAGCGGGGGTCGTAGGCCCGCCCGCACATGCCGTAGTTGCCCGCGCCATAGGAGGCGCCCATGACGATCGTGATGTGCGGCACGGTCGAGTTGGCCACCGCGTTGATCATCAGGGCGCCGTGTTTGATGATGCCGCTCTGCTCGTACTCCCTGCCGACCATGTACCCCGTGGTGTTCTGCAGGAAGACCAGCGGCGTACGCGACTGGTTCGCGAGCTGGATGAACTGGGCGGCCTTCTGGGACTCCGCGCCGAACAGCACGCCGCTCGCGTTGGCGAGGACCCCGACCGGGTGGCCGTGGACGCTCGCCCACCCGGTGACCAGGCTCGGCCCGTAGAGCGGCTTGAACTCGTCGAAGTCGCTGCCGTCCACCACCCGGGCGAGGACCTCGCGGGGGTCGAAGGGGACCTTCAGGTCCTCCGGCACGATCCCCAGCAGTTCGTCCTCGTCGTACAGCGGAGCCGCGTAGCCGGGGTCGGGAACGTTCCCGCTCTTGCGCCAGTTGAGCCGCCGCACGATGCGCCGGCCGATCCGCAGCGCGTCGTACTCGTCGGTGGCGAGGTGGTCGGCCAGTCCGGAGGCCCGCGCGTGCATCTCCGCGCCGCCCAGCGACTCGTCGTCGGACTCCTCGCCGGTCGCCATCTTCACCAGGGGCGGGCCGCCGAGGAACACCTTGGCCCGCTCCCGCACCATGACGACGTGGTCGCTCAGGCCCGGCACGTACGCGCCGCCCGCGGTGGCGTTGCCGAAGACCAGCGCGATCGTCGGGACGCCTTCGGCCGACAGCCGGGTCAGGTCGCGGAAGACCTGGCCACCGGGGATGAAGATGTCCTTCTGCGACGGCAGGTCCGCGCCGCCCGACTCCACCAGGTTCACGTACGGCATCCGGTTGCGCAGCGCGATCTCGGCGGCGCGCAGCGTCTTGCGCAGCGTCCAGGGGTTGGACGCGCCGCCGCGCACGGTCGGGTCGCTGGCCGTGACGACGCACTCGACGCCCTCGATCACCCCGATGCCGGTCACGACGCTCGCGCCGACGGGATACTCGGTGCCCCAGGCCGCCAGCGGGGACAGCTCCAGGAACGGCGAGTCGGGGTCGACGAGCAGTTCGATCCGCTCGCGGGGGAGCAGCTTGCCGCGCTCCCGGTGCCGTCGGACGTACTTGGGCCCGCCTCCGGCGACGGCCTTGGCGTGCTCGGCCTCGAGCTCGGCGAGCTTCGCCAGCATGGCCTCGCGCCGCGTTCCGTACTCGCCGCTGGAGGTGTCCAGCCGGCTGACGAGCACCGTCATGGCACCACCGAACCGAGTTCTGTCACCTGATGATCCTCCGTGGTGAGCCGCCGTCACGTCAACGAGCCGGGTCCGGCCTCCGGGTCGGCCCCGGCCCCGTCCGAATCAGCCCCGACCCGAACCAGCACCGACGCCTTTCGCGTCAGCCGCAGTGTGACCACGCGCTGCTCCAGGCGGCGGTGCCGTAGCCGCCGCCCCAGATGACGCACTTGCCCTTGGCCGGCAGCCGGATCGGCCCGGCGTAGGTCGTGTAGCTGCCGGAGTCGGTCTTCGACGAGCCGTTCTGGACCTTGAGCACCGCGCTCATCTTGATCTTTCCGGGCACGACGTACTTCGACATGGTGATCACGCAGTTGTAGCCGTTGGACGCGTTGTAGAGCAGGTACGTCGTCGCCTGCCCGTAGGAGTGCGAGTCGACGACGGCGTAGCCGCCGCCGCACACGCCCTTGGCGGTGTACGGGTTGGGCTTGGGCGCCGCGGTCTGCGTCGGGGTGGCCTTCGCCGTCGTGCTGGGCTTGGGTGCCGTCGTGGTCTTCGCCGGAGCCGGGGTGGTCTTCGCGGGCGCCGGCGTGGTGACCTTGGGAGTGGGCTTGACCTGGGTCGGGACCGGGTGGGAGGGCGACGGCTGTGCCTGGCGGGTGCGCGTGGGGGAGGCGGCCGGCTTCGGCCCCACGCTCGGCCGGCGTGCCGAGGGATTCGGCGAGGGCTTCCTGTCTTTCGGCCGCACGGGGTTGGTGACCAGATCGGACGGCTGCGGGATGGGCACGTCGTCGTCCTGGGACTGCGTCACCATGGGCGTCACCGTGGGCGACGCGGTGGGACCGAGGGGGTCCTCCGAGGAGATCTGCTGGGCGGACACCCACGTCGGCACGAGGAAGGCCGCCGCCGCGAGGACCGACACCCCGAGACCGGCCGCTGTCCACGTCAGCACCGGCCGCCGCGGTCGCGACCCGTCGGGGCCGGGCCCGCGCCGTGCGGGCCGTACGGGCGGTGCGGGCGGCGTGGGCGCTCCGGCGCCCTGCGGCCCCGGTGCGGGCGCGTGCGGGCCCGGCGCATGCGGCCCGGGCGCCGGCGCGGCGCCCTGCGGTCCCGGCATGGGGGCATGCGGTGCGGCGCCGTGCGGTCCCGGCCCGGGTGCCTGCGGCCCGGCCGCTGCGGCGGGCCGTACGGGCACGGTGGGCTGCCCGGTGAGCCGCGCGACCACGTCCTCGGCCGAGGGGCGCAGCGCGGGGTCCTTCGACAGGCACGCGGCGACGATGTCCCGCAGGGGCGCCGCGAGGTCGCCCAGGTCGGGCTGCGCGTGCAGGATCCGGGTGATCACCGAGGGGATCGAGTCCGCTCCGAAGGCGGGCCTGCCGGTGGCGGCGAACACCATCGTGACGCCCCAGGCGAACATGTCGGCGGACGCGCCCGCCGTGCCGCCGGAGAGCACCTCGGGGGCCAGGTAGGCGGGTGTGCCGATGGACGCGCCGGTCGCGGTGGACTGGGGCGAGTCGGGCGCCCTGGCCACCCCGAAGTCGATGACGACCGGGCCCTCGGGGCCCATCAGCACGTTGGCCGGCTTGAAGTCGCGATGGGTGATGCCCGCCCGGTGGATGGCGGCCAGCGCCGTCGCCGTGCTGATGGCGAGCCGTTCGAGCGCGGCGCCCCTGCGCGGGCCCTCCCGGTCGACGAGCTGCCGCAGCGACGGCCCGGACACGAACTCGCTGACGATGAACGGCTGGTTGCCCGCGAGGTCGGCGTACAGGACGGGGGCCGTGCAGAAGGGCGCGACCCGCTGCGCCAGCGCGACCTCGCGCAGGAACCGCTCCCGTGCCTCGGGATCGGCCGTCAGCCGGGTGTGCAGCAACTTGACCGCGACCTGCTCGCCCGCCGGGCCGCGCCCGAGGAAGACGATCCCCTGGCCGCCCTCCCCGAGCCGGTCGACGAGCGTGAACGGGCCCAGGCGGTCGGGATCCCCAGCCTCTAACGCCACCATCGCCCCCGATTAACACGCAACATGACAATGGGACCAAACGCTACCAGTGGTCAGATCGCCTTACCGGGGTTGAGGATGTTCAGCGGGTCGAACACCTGCTTGATGCCCTGGTGCAGTTCGGCCGCCACCGGGCCGGTCTCCAGGCCGAGCCAGCGCTTCTTCAGCAGGCCCACGCCGTGCTCGCCGGTGAGCGTCCCGCCGAGGTCGAGGGCGGCGCGGAAGACCTCGTCGGCCGCGGTCCAGACCTCCTCCGGCGGCTCGGCGAGGCCGCGGTCGAACACGAACACCGGGTGCACGTTGCCGTCCCCCGCGTGGGCGACCGTCGCGATCATCACGCCGTGCCGGGCCGCGACCTCCTCGATCGTGGTGATCATCTCGGGAAGCACGGAGCGGGGCACGCACACGTCCTCCACCAGGCACTGGCCCAGCCGCTCCTTGGCCTGGTAGGCCAGGCGCCTGATGCCGATGAGCTCGGCGGCCTCCTCCGGCGTGGACGACACCGCGACGAACGACGCGGCCCCGCACAGCGCCGCCATCTCGTCGGCCGAGCCCTCCGCCTGGGCGATGAGCATCGCCCTGGTGGACGGCTCCAGCCCGATGTTCTTCCAGTCGTCGATGGCCTGCAGGGTCGTGCGGTCCATCAGTTCGAGCATCGACGGCTGGCAGCCCGCGGCGACGATCGCCGACACGGCCGCCGCGGCGTCGCGCAGCGAGGTGAACTCGGCGGCGACCGTGGCCATCTCGCGCGGCGCCCGCCGCAGCCGCACGGTCGCCGCGGTGATCACGCCGAGCGTGCCCTCCGAGCCGACGAACAGGCCGGTCAGGTCGTAGCCGGTCACGCCCTTCATCGTCCGGCGGCCGGTGTTCAGCACCCGCCCGTCCGCCAGCACGACCTCGAGCCCGAGCGTGGAGTCGCGGGTCACGCCGTACTTCACGCACCGCAGGCCGCCCGCGTTGGTCGCCAGGTTGCCGCCGATGGTCGAGATCTCGTACGACGAGGGGTCGGGGGCGTACATCAGGCCGTGCTCGCGGGCCGCCCGGTCGAGGTCGGCGGTGATGACGCCGGGCTCCACGACCGCGATCTCGTCCTGCGGCGACAGTTCGCGGATCGCCGTCATCCGCGCGAGGGACAGGACGACGCAGCCGTCGACGGCCGTCGCCCCGCCGGCGAGCCCGGTGCCCGCGCCGCGCGGGACCACCGGCACGCGGTGCTCGCTCGCCCAGCGCATCGTGGTCACGACGTCGTCGCGCGACTGCGCGAGCACCACGCCGAGCGGCCTGCCCGGCGGCACGAACGTGCGGTCCCTGGCGTACGAGTCCATGACGTCGGGATCGGTGAGGACTCGCCCGTCCGGCAGCGCCGCGGCGAGCGCGGAGGTCAGCTCGTTCACGTCTGGACTTTACGGCACGGTTCGGTATCGGGTCTCATCCGGAATTATTAACGGTTTTAGGTACAGATCACATTTTGACAACCATACCGGTTGCCTCTTTACCCCCCCTTTACCCCCTCGTTTAAGGTCCCGCATGCGCGCTCATCCCGGCGCGCCGTGCATGGGTGTCCGGGGAACCCGGACGGGAAGGGATCTCGTTGTCCAGAAGAATCCGGCGTCTCGCCGCGATCGTGCCCGCGCTCGGGCTGGCGGCAGGAGGTCTGGCCGCGGCCGGTGCGGCTGCGGCGCCCACGGCGGGCTACCAGCCCTCCGCCAAGGACCACTACATCAACTACGCGCCGCCGCGTGTGCAGGGCGACTTCACCACCACCGAGGAGAAGGTCCCGGCCAAGGGCGCCAAGCGCACCGCGGCCCTGGCGCAGGCCGTCGACCACAAGTTCGCGAGCGGCAACCCGGTCGCGGCACGGGTGCTGGCCAAGCACGAGAAGCAGGCGATCAGAACCGGGAAGAACCCCTTCGACTTCATCTACAAGAAGGCGAAGACGACCCGCACCGCCAAGCTCCTCACGCTGCTGGTCGAGTTCAACGACCAGGCCAACGACGACTTCTCCGGCTGGTCCCACCCGAAGACGATCGACGACGTCGACGACTGCGTCACCGAGCCGCCGGGCACCAAGCTGAACGGCCCGCTGCACAACAAGATCCCCGACCCCGCGACCGCCGGCGGTGGGGGCAAGGACAACAACTCCATGTGGGTGGCCGACTTCAACACGGCCCACTACAACAACATGCTCTACAGCTCGAAGGGGATCACGACCCGGGTCCGCCCGGACCTGACCGACCCCCGGGACGGCAAGAAGGGCATCGACATCTCCGGCTCCACCATGAAGAACATGTACGAGGAGATGTCGAAGGGCGCCTACACCGTCACCGGCGAGGCCGTCGGCTGGATCAAGGTCCCGCACTCCGAGGCGTGGTACGGCGCGGGCAAGTGCCACACCTACCCGCAGGACATGACCGGTCACCCGGACAACCCGCGCGGCGCCGCCCAGCTCGCGGTCGACGCGGTCGACGCGCTCGTGAAGTCGAACCCGAACTTCCCGTGGGCGGACTACGACGTGGAGGACACCTCCGACGCCGACGGCGACGGCAACTACGACGAGCCCGACGGCGTCGTCGACCACCTCGTGCTGATCCACGCCGGTGAGGACAAGTCGGGCGGCGGCGGCGCCGAGGGCACGCTCGCCCTGTGGGCCCACTCCAGCGACGTGGCCGGCGGCTACACGGTCCCGGGCACGAGCGTGAAGATCTCCAACTACATCCTGCAGCCGGAGGACTCCGGCGTGGGTGTGTTCGCCCACGAGTACGGCCACGACCTCGGCCTGCCGGACCTGTACGACACCACCGGCGAAGGCGACTCCGACGTCGACTTCTGGGACCTGATGTCGAGCGGCTCGCACTCCGGGCCGATCTTCCAGTCCCTGCCCACCCACATGGGCCTGTGGGACAAGTGGGTGCTCGGCTGGGCCAACCCCAAGGTCATCGAGCCGGGCGGCAAGAACCAGCTCGTGGCGGTCGGCCAGACCTCGCGTACGCCGAAGGGCACCGAGGACGGCGTCCGGATCAACCTGCCGGACAAGCTGAACATCATGTCCACCCCGCACAGCGGGGCGAACCTGTGGTGGTCCAACAGCGACCAGGACTGGGCCGACAACAAGCTGACCAGGACGGTCGACGTCCCGGCCGGGTCGGACGTGAAGTTCCGGTGGTGGAGCGACTGGGACATCGAGGCCGACTGGGACTACGGCTTCTTCGAGGTCTCCGCCGACGGCGGCGCCACCTGGACCGAGCAGAAGGTCTTCAACGAGGACGGCAGCCTCGCCAGCACCGGCGACGACTACACCGACCCCAACGGCCGCCTCAAGGACTACGGCGGCAAGAAGTACGGCATGACCGGGGTGAGCGACGGCTGGCAGCACCTGTACGTCGACCTCGCGCCGTTCGCGGGCAAGTCCGTCCAGATCCGCCTGCGTTACGCCACGGACGCGGCGTCCGTGCACCGCGGCTGGTTCAACGACGACTTCTCGCTGACCAACGGCGCCACCGCGGTCTGGACCGACGACGTCGAGGGCGGCGCCAACGGCTGGACGGCCACCAAGGGCACGTTCACCGACACCAGCGGCGCCGGCTGGGTCATCCACTCCGGTCAGGAGCAGGCGGCGCAGTACTACCTGGCCGAGTGGCGCAACTTCGACGGGTTCGACAAGGGCCTGCAGTACGCCTACGACACGACCTGGCTGCGCGACGGCGCGTGGAAGGTCGAGAAGGTCAAGTACAACGCCCCCGGCCTGCTCGTGTGGTACCGCGACACCTCGGTGGCCAACAACGACGTCTCGGGCCGCACGTTCGACCTGCCGTCGGTGGGCCCGAAGGGCGAGCTGCTCATCGTGGACTCGCACTTCGACCCGCTGCGCCGTACGGGTGCGGCGGCGGAGAAGGACCCGTCGGTCCTGAAGAACCTCCCGTCCCGTCCGCAGTCGTCCAACGCGGCGTTCAACTTCGCCGGCACCTACCCGTTCAAGGAGTGCGTCGAGGGCGAGCCGTTCACGGAGTACTGCACCTCGTTCGGCAAGCAGGCCGCGGTGACGACGTTCACGGACGCCAAGGGCTGGTACCCCGGTCTGGAGGTCCGCGACGGCAGCCTCTACTACCGCCAGCGTGACTCCTCTGCGGTCGTCCCGTCCAAGGACAACCAGCCGTACTCGACCAGGATCGTCCACGCGGACGGCACCCCGGCGACGGAGCTGTACGGCACCGACCTCGGCGACGGCGTCATCCTCGGCACCGGCAACCCCGGCGACGAGAGCAAGCAGCTCGGCGTGCAGATCAAGCTGATCAGCCCGCTGCCGGCCAACATGGGCGCGATCGTCCAGGTCACTCCGGCCAAGAAGTAACCGCCACCGGGTTGTGAAACCCCGTGGTCCCCGTGCCCGGCCGCCGTCCGCTCCGGACGGCAGCCGGGCACACTCGTGCCCGGGGCGCGCGCCCGGCCGCGGCGGCCCCTAGCATGTGACCGTGCGGAGCAAGGCGGAGCATACGGCGGCCATTCACCGGGAGCGGAAGGCCGCCGTCGTCGTGAACACCAAGTCCCGGCGGGGCCGCCGCCACTACGCCGAGGTGCTGCGGCTGCTGAAGGAGCGGGACTTCCGGCTCACCGGCGTCCACCCCGTGACCGACCCCTCGCGGCTGCGCGACATCCTGACCCGCGCGCTCGACTCCGGCCCCGACCTGCTCGTCGTCGGCGGCGGCGACGGCACGCTGAGCAGCTCGGTCAGGCACGTGGCGGGCCGCGACGTCGCCCTCGGCGTGCTGCCGCTGGGCACCACCAACAACTTCGCCCGCAGCCTGGGGCTGCCGCTCGACCTGGCCGGGGCGGTCGGCGTGTTCACCGAGGGCAAGGTGGCCGACATCGACCTCGGGATCTGCGGCGACCGGCCCTTCGCCAACCTCGCGAGCTTCGGCGTCTCGGTCGAGGTGGCGGGCACCGTGAAGCCGTGGCTCAAGCGGATGCTCGGCCGGGCGGCCTACCCGCTGACCGCGATCACGATCCTGCCGAGGCACCGGCCGTTCCGCGCCTACATCACGGTGGACGGCAAGCGCCATGAGCTGCTGACCCACCAGCTCAACATCGCCAACGGCCGCTTCCACGGCGGCTGGCAGATCGCCAGGGACGTCAGCATCGACAACCGCAAGCTGGTGGCCTACCAGCTCGGCTCCGGCAAGCGGCTGCGCCTGCTCGGGGAGACCCTTGTGCGGGCGACCACCGGCAGGTGGACCAGCCTCGCGGGCGGGCCGTTCGTGACCGGCCAGGAGATGCTGCTGGAGACCGACCCGCCGATGGCGGCCGACATCGACGGCGAGGTGCGGCTGCGCACCCCGCTCGTGCTCAGGACCATCCCGAACGGCGTCCGGGTGATGGTTCCGCAGAGCTTCGAGGACACCTGATCCCTACTCGTTCTCCTCGGCCGCGAGAGTCCGGTACGCGGGCCGCAGCAGGTCGAGGAGCGGGATGTGCCTGGCCTTGACCTGCGGCGGGTCCAGCGCGCGCAGCAGCAGGTCGGGAGGCGACCCGGGATCGGCCGGCGGGCCGAGGCGGGCCGGTGAGGCGCCGGACTCGTAGAAGTCGCCGATCCGCTCGGCGAACGGAACGTCGGCCACCTCGAGCAGCCCGGGTATGCCGCCGCCAGGCCCGCCCTGAACGAGGCCACCCTGAACGCCGCCGCCGTGGCCGCCTCCGCCGGTGGCGCGGAGGGCGTCGAGCAGCGCCTCCCTGCCCATGCCCCGCCAGGCCAGCACCAGGAACGGGTCGCCGTCGAACGCCTCGGCCAGCAGGTAGAGCACGGCCGACAGATGCTTGCACGGGAAGCCCCAGTCGGGACAGGAGCAGGCCATGTCCAGGCCGCGCTCGCCGGGGAACAGCGGAAGCCCGCACCCGGAGAAGACGTCCTCGATCTCCGGCGGCATCTCCCCGGCGAGCAGCTTGGCCCGGTGGAGGGCCTGCGCGGCGAGCGCCTCGACCAGCCCCGCCCACTCCCGCGCGCCGTACGCCGTGATCCGCACGCTCACGTCGTAGGGCTCCGGGCGCGAGCCCTGCACCCGGGCCTTCACCAGGCCGGGACCGAGGTCGAGGTCGAGCACCTGGCCCCGTCGCGCGTAGGCCCGCCCCCGGCTCAGCCTGCCCGCGTCGCAGACGCGCTCCAGGATGTCGATGAACCGCCGCGACCACCACTGCTCGCCGATGGAGCCCCGCTTCGAGCGCGCCTTGATGCCGCCCTCGACCCTGATGGGCCGCGCGGCCTCGAACCAGCCGTCCCGCCCGACCGGCATTCAGCTCACCGCCTCGGGGGACAGGCGGAACAGCTCGCGCAGCTCCGCCGTGGACAGCCCGGCGATCCAGTCCTCGCCCGTCCCGACGACGCTTTCGGCCAGGGCCTTCTTGCGCTCGATCATCTCGTCGATCCGCTCCTCCAGGGTCCCCGCGCAGATGAACTTCCTGACCTGCACGTTGCGGGTCTGGCCGATGCGGAACGCCCGGTCGGTGGCCTGGTTCTCCACGGCCGGGTTCCACCACCGGTCCACGTGCACGACGTGGTTGGCGGCGGTGAGGTTGAGCCCGGTGCCGGCGGCCTTGAGCGACAGCAGGAAGATCATCGGCTCGTCCTCGGTCTGGAACCGCTCCACCAGCGCGTCGCGCGTCTTCTTCGGCAGCCCGCCGTGCAGCCACAGCACCGGGCGGTCGAGGCGGGCCGCCAGATAGGGCTGCAGCATCGAGCCGAACTCGGCGTACTGCGTGAAGACCAGCGCCTTGTCGCCCTCGCTGAGGATCTCCTCGGCCAGCTCCTCCAGCCGGGCCAGCTTCCCCGACCGGCCGGTCAGCCGGGAGCCGTCCTTGAGCAGGTGGGCGGGGTGATTGCAGACCTGCTTGAGCCTGGTCATCGCGGCCAGGACGTTTCCGCGCCGCTCGATGCCCTCGCTGCCGGCGATCCTGTCCATCATGTCCTCGACCACCGCCTGGTAGAGGCTCGCCTGCTCAGGGGTGAGCGTGCACCAGACCTTCATCTCCATCTTGTCCGGCAGGTCGGAGATGATCGTTTTATCGGTCTTCAGGCGCCGGAGCACGAACGGGCCGGTGGCCCGCTTGAGCGCGGTCGTGGCCACCTCGTCGCCCCGCCGTTCGATCGGCTCCTGGTAGCGGTCGCGGAAGGCCCTCGCCGATCCGAGCAGGCCGGGATTGCAGAACTCCATGATCGACCACAGCTCGGCCAGATGGTTCTCGACCGGGGTGCCGGTCAGCGCCAGCCTCGTCCGCGCCGGGAGCGAGCGCACCGCCTGGGCCTGCCGGGCGGCGGCGTTCTTGATGGCCTGGGCCTCGTCACAGACGATCCGGGCCCAGCTGAACCGGGCCAGAGCGTCCCGGTCGCGCAACGCAGTGCCGTACGTCGTGAGGACGAGGTCGGCCACGCCGACCCGCTCGGCCAGCTCCTCGCCGCGCAGGCGGCCCGTGCCGTGATGGAGGTAGACGTCCAGGGAGGGCGCGAAGCGGGCGGCCTCCTTCTGCCAGTTGCTGAGCAGCGACATCGGGCACACCAGTAGCGTCACCCCGGCCCGCTCGCCCGACTCGCGCTCGTCCACGAGCAATGAAAGGGTTTGGGCAGTTTTGCCCAAGCCCATGTCGTCCGCGAGGATGCCGCCGAGTCCGATCTGCGACATGAAGCTGAGCCAGGCAAGGCCGCGTTCCTGGTAGGGCCGCAGCGTGCCGTGGAAGGCGGCCGGGGTCGCCACGGGTTCGAGA
This sequence comes from Microbispora sp. H10830, assembly GCF_014161375.1. NCBI lineage: Bacteria > Bacillati > Actinomycetota > Actinomycetes > Streptosporangiales > Streptosporangiaceae > Microbispora > Microbispora sp. H10830. The sequence continues at coordinate 425,006 of NZ_JABBWX010000004.1, read as the reverse complement.
CGGCGGTCGGCCTCGCCGGACAGCAGGTCGCCGAGCAGGCCGTCGGCGTCCACCTCGACGAGCGGCAACTCGTCGTCCCCGCCGTGGACGACCTCCTGGATGACCTCGCCGATCGTCATCCGGCCCGAACCGCGGCGCTCCACCGCCTTGAGCGCGGCCCCGAGCTGCCGGGCGTCCAGCTCGACCCACTGCCCCCGCAGCCGGACCAGTGGCACCTTGAGCCGGGCCAGCTCGGCCAGCTCCGCCTCGCTGATCGTCTCGTCGCCGACGGCCAGCTCGGCCCGGAAGTCCACGAGCTGCGCCAGCCCGAACCCCTGGTCGGCGGCGGCGCCGGGTCCGGAGCGGGACCGTGCGGTGAGCTTCAGGCCGAGCCGGGTGCGCCCCGCCCACGCGGGCAGCTGCACGCCGAACCCGGCCGACTGGAGGAGGGGCGCGGCGTGCCGGAGGAAATGGAAGGCCCCCTCCACGTCGAGGCCGACGTGCGTCGGCCGAACCTCCCGGAGCGCGTGGTCGATCGTCGGATAGAGACGCGCCGCCCGGCCAAGGCCGGCGAGCAGCGTCTCGTCCGGTCGCCCGGGAAGGCCGGGCATGCTCTCGCCCGCCCAGACGAGGGGAGCGGGCACGTAGAGGCTCGGGTCCTCGGCCGACTGGAGGGCGAACTCCACCCGCCACGCCCCTGCGCCCGCCTCGTGTCCGGGCTGCTCCTCGGCCAGGAGGGGCTCGACGAGGCGGAAGCACACCTTGACCGGGCCGTCGAGCTGGTGGGCCGCCCTGAACCAGTCCTCCAGCGGCCGGGCCAGCGCCTCCGCCTCCTCCCGGCGCGCGCCGGGGAGGGCCGCGGTGTCTCCTGTGAGCGCCACCGTCCACCGGTCGGCCAGGGGACTGCGCGGCCCGGGCCGGTGCCCGCCGAGCAGGCGCTCCGGCAGCGCCTGCCGTACGGCGGCATCGGCGAGACCCGCCAGCGCCTCGATCAGCACATGGGCGGACGGCCGCTCTTCTCCCACGGCTCGGCAGGCCGGCGGCATGGCGGCGGCGAGCTCGCGGACGCGGTCGGCGTGCGCGCCGGTCAACACCGGCCGCCAGCGCGCCGCGTAGCCGCCGTCCTCGGCGACGAGCTGGGGCAGCACCCGGCCGCGCCGCACCAGGTCACGGGCGTGGGCGGCGACGACCGTGAGATAGCGCAGGGACGGCCCGGCGGCGGGCGGCGGCTCGAACGCCCCTGTCAGCAGCCGCAGCGCGGGCCCCGGCTCGACCAGCAGCGCGGGCACCCGCCACGGGCTGATCCTCGCCCGGCGCGCGGTGATCCGCAGACCGGTCTCCGGCGAGGGAAGGGGACTCGTCGCCGAACTCGGCAGCAGCAGCACCGCCTCGCCGGACACGGCCTTGCCCGCCGCCTCGGCCGCGGCGTCCCCCCAGCGCGGCAGCTCCGCGGCGAGGGTGCTCGCCGGAGCGGCGAACGGGTGAGGGCGCACCTCGGCGCGGGAGGCCACCGGCTCCGCGCCGGCCGTCTCCTCCGCCCAGAGCACGAGTCTCCCGCCGTTCCAGGCGGCGTGGATCACGATCACGCCGTTTCCCTCACCTGGAGTGCGAGCCGCCCGCCGTCGCAGGCCGCGTGGATCACGAACACGCCGTCTCCTCCCGCCAATTCGGAACGCTAGCAGCGGAAACAAGGCTCCCGAGCATCACTCGGTGGGCGGGAGCCGTACGGCCGTGTAGCGGCGCAGGTCGTCCTCGCCGAGTGGAGCTCCGGGGAGGGGCGACTCCGCATCGGCGCGCAGGCCGGCCAGCACGATCTCCACCACGCGCCCCATGGCCTGCTCGTCGTGCATGCCCGGCGGCGTGTACACATTCAGGGTCATCAGCAGGGCGAAGTCGCCGGGGCCCACGTCGGCGCGCAGCACGCCGTCCGCCCGCGCCTGCTCGATCATCGCGAGCACCGCGGCGATCACCCGCTGCCGGATCTCGTGCAGGTCGGCGCCGGCGCGGATCCGCTGGTGCAGGTGGGGGTCGAGCTTCGCGGCGAGCACTCCGACCCGCAGGGCGACGGCGCCGCGCAGGAAGCGGCACAGCGCGTGCCAGGCGTCCGGTTCCTCCCGCCGGGCGGTCTCCGCCAGGCCGGCGAGGCGGCGCAGGGTCTCCTCGCCGACGGCGCGCAGCAACGCGTCGCGGTCGGGGAAGCGGCGGTAGAGCGTGCCGACGCCCACGCCGGCCCGGCGGGCGACCTCCTCCAGCGGCACGTCGACGCCCTGCTCCAGGAACAGCTCCTGGGCCGCGGCGACGATCAGGTCCCGGTTGCGGCGCGCGTCGGCGCGCAGCCCCTTCTCCACTGCAACCTCACGAGGGATCTGGACGATTTTCCTCCGGTTAGGATACCGTCGCTTATGCGGAGGAAATTCTTCCGGTTAGGGGTGCGTGATGAGCACAGCGCTGATCTCGGGGGCCGGGATCGCGGGCCCGACGCTGGCCTACTGGCTGGCGAGGCACGGATTCCGGGTCACGGTCGTGGAACGCGGGGGAAAGCCCCGGTCCAGCGGCAACCCGGTGGACGTCAGAGGGCCGGCCGTCACGGTCGCGGAACGAATGGGCGTCATGCCCCGGCTGCGCCGGGCCGCCACCGGCACGACGGGGGTCAGCTTCGTCGACGCGGCGGGCAGGCGGGTCGGCCGGATGGACATGCGCGCCGTGCAGCGGCCGGACGAGGTCGAGGTGCCGCGCGGCGACCTCGCGTCGATCCTGTACGAGGCGAGCCGCGACCACGCCGAGTTCCTCTTCGACGACTCCATCACGGCGCTCGGCCAGGACGGGCACGGGGTGGACGTCGCCTTCGAGCGCGCCGCCCCCCGCCGCTTCGACCTGGTGATCGGAGCCGACGGCCTGCACTCGGTGACGCGGCGCCTGACGTTCGGCCAGGAGACGGGGACGCCGCAGAGCGGGCTCGTGCGCCACATGGGCCTGTACGTCGCGACCACGCCGCTCCCCGACGGGGCGGCCGGAGCGGGCCGGGACATTCTCATGCACAACACACCCGGCAAGGCGATCGCCGTCAACCCCCGGCCCGCGGGCGCGTTCTTCCTCTACCGCAGCCCGGCGGCGCCGGGGTTCGACCACCGCGACACCGAGCAGCACAGGCGGATGCTGATCGACGCCTTCGCGGACGTGTCCTGGCGGGCGCCGGAACTGCTCGACCACGTACGCACCGCCGGCGACCTCTACTTCGACTCCGTCAGCCAGGTGCGCCTGCCCCGGTGGTGGAAGGGCCGCGTCGCGCTCCTCGGCGACGCCGCGTCCTGCGTGTCGCTGTTCGGGGACGGTTCCACCCTGGCCATGGCGGGGGCGTTCACCCTCGCCGAGGCACTGGCCGCCCACTCCGGCGACCCCGCGGCGGCCTTCCTGCGATACGAGGCGGCGCACCGGCGCCTGGTGGACCCCAAGCAGCGCAACGTCGCGCAGGCGTCGGCACTTCTCGCTCCCGCCACGCGAGGCGGCATACTCGCCAGGAACCTGGCCACCCGCCTGTGGCCCGCCGTGGCCGCCGCCACACGGCTCAAGCACGCTCTCGCGTGGTGAGCGAGGGCGTGGTGCCGGTAGCGGACTCGGCCGGCCACCCAGGTCGCGGTCACCGGCGCCGGCCCGCGCGTCGTCCCCTCAGAGGCCGGACGTCCGCCAGGTGGCGCCGGTCGCGGTGACGGCGAAGGCCTCGTAGCCGTCCAGCTCCTCCACCCACTCCCGGGCGGCGCCGCCCATGGCGAAGGCGCCGGTGGCGTACGCGTCGGCCAGGGCGAGGTCCGGCCCGATCACCGTCACCGAGGCCAGTTCGGTGGCGGGCCGGCCGGTGTGGGGGTCGATGACGTGCGCCCCGCGCTCCGCGGTGCCCGAGGTCGCCACGGCGAGGTCGTTGCCCGACACCACGGCGGCGAGGTCTCCCGGACGGAGCGGGTGGGCGACGCCGACTCGCCAGGAGCGGCCGGGGCCCGCCGAGCCGGACAGCCGCACGTCCCCGCCGCCGTTCACGCAGTGGTCCGGCGCGCCCGCCTCCCGCAGCAGGGCGGAGGCCCGTTCGACCGCCCAGCCCTTGACGATGGCCGAGGGGTCGAGCCGGCCCCCGGGGTAGGCCGTGAAGTATCCGCGGGACCGGTCGCTCACCGATTCGCACATGCGGAGGATGCCGGCCACCTCCGGCGGGCAGTCGGCCAGGGTGATCTCGCCCCGGCCCAGCCTGCTGACCGGGCTGTCCGGCTTGTAGGTCGAGAAGACCTCGTCGACGTGGTGCAGCCACGCCACCGCCTCCGCGACGTACGGCTCGACGTCGGAGTGACGCCCGTCGAAGTGGCGTACGTCGAAGGAGAAAACGGTGCCCATGACGTGCTCGACGTGGCGTGTCACAAGCCGGCCTTGTCGAGCGCGCTCTGCAGGGAGCGGATGTAGCCCTCGCTGGTGTAGGTGGCGCCGGAGACCGTGTCGATCTGGGCGGACTGCGCCGTCAGCGCCTCCTCGTTGAGGATCGGCAGGGCCTCGTTGTTGATCCTGATGTCGCGGTGGTTGTTCGCCGGGGCGTCGAGCACCTTGATGCCGGCCATCTTCCCACCGGAGATCACGATCGCCACCTGCACCGGTCCCCAGCGGGTGTCGGCGGAGTCGCCGGTGAGGGTCTGCCCGCCGTTGGTGACACCCGCGGTGGCGCCCTGCCCGGTCCAGGATCCCGTGGGGTTCGAGGAACCGGCGGCACCGGCGGCACCGGAGGCACCCGAGGCGCCGGGGGAACCGGCGGCACCGGAGGAGCTCCCGCCGAAGCGGTCCCCGTCCCCGTCGCCGAACTCGTCGTGGTCGTCGTCGTGGTCGCGGTCACGGCCGAAGAAGCCGTCGCCGGAGCCCTCCCCGTTCCCGTCCGTCGCCCCGGCGTCGCCCTGGGTGACGGCGGCCGGACGCTCGGCGAGCGAGGTCACCTCGTGCGGTTTGAAGGACAGCAGCAGCACGAGACCGACGGCGGTCGCGAGCACGGCCAGTATTGCTCTGCGCATGGCACTTCCAATCCGGATGGTCAGAACTCGAACGACTCGTGGTGGATGCGGCGCTTCGGCACCCCGGCGGCCCGCAGGGCGGCGGTGACGGCGCTCGTCATCTCGGCCGGACCGCAGACGTACGCCTCGTGGCGGGGCAGGTGCGGCACCAGCCCGGCGAGCGTCGCGGGGGTGAACGGGTCGCCGATCGCGGCCCGGGGGCCGACGCAGTAGTGCAGGGTCGCGCCGCGCGCCCTGGCGATCTCCTCGAGCTCGGCGCGGAACACCAGGTCCCGTTCGTCGCGCGCACGGTAGAGGAGGGTCAGGTCGCCGGAGGCGGCCGGCACCGACTCGAACAGCGCGCGCAGCGGCGTGATGCCGACGCCGCCCGCGACGAGCAGCACCCTGCGCGCCCGGCGCCCGCTCGCGGTGAACGCGCCGTACGGCCCCTCGGCGAGCACCCGGGTGCCGGGCCGGAGACCGGCGAGAGAGCGGCTCTGGTCGCCCAGGTCCTTCACCGTGATCCGCATCTCGCTCGCACCGGGCGGGGCGGACAGCGAGTACGGGTTGGGGGACCACCACAGGTGCCTGGTCAGGAACCGCCAGCGGAAGAACTGGCCGGGCTCGGCCCGCAGCCGGTCCAGGCGCCGTCCGGTCACGTACACGGAGACGATCCCCGGAGCCTCGGGCACCACCCGGGAGACCCTCAGGCGGTGCCGCACGGCCAGCCGCACGGGCGTGAGAAAGCGATACCACGCGATCAGCGCCGCGACGCCCAAGTAGAGGACGTACCAGGAGGTGCGGGCGACCGGGGCCACGGCGAACTCCGCGCCCGTGGCGAGCTGGTGCCCGAAGGCCAGCCACGCGGCCAGATAGGTGTAGAAGTGCAGGTGGAACCACGTCTCGTAGCGCAGCTTCGGGCGGATCCTACGGGCGGAGACGACACCGACGCCCACCAGGAGCAGCAGCGCGACGGTGGCCTTCAGCACGTCGGGATAGGTGAGGTTCAGCGTCACCGTCTCGCTCACCACGTCGGTGCGGTCGGTCAGCGCGTAACCCCAGATGATCAGCAGCATGTGCGCCACCGTCAGACCGACGACGTAGCGGCCGCCCATGGAGTGCCACCGGGCGAGCCGGTCGGAGCCGACACCGCGCTCCAGCGCGGGGACCCGGGCCATCAGCGCCAGCAGCACGGCGATCGCGTATCCGGCGAGCAGCCCGGTGATGCGCCCCGCGTTCGTCAGCCAGTCGTCGAAGCCCGCGACGCTGGGCGTGTTCGCCCACCACATGCCGACGACCGCGACCACGCCCGCGGCGATGAGCGCCAGGACGGCCTCGGGGCGGGCCCGCACGCCCCGTCGCGGCGGACGCGCGTGCCCGGTCGTCGCCGATGTCCCCGGGAAAGTGGTGGTCACGGCTGCCTCCTCGTCGTCATCACGCGACCCACCGTGCCAACCGAACCTCTTGTTTTCCTATGAACCGGGGCACCTGCGGACCATTCATAGGATTCTCTGAGGCGGCTCACAGGGTAGGCCCGGTGAGCGGGGAGGACCCTGTAGGCATCATGCGTAAGACTTCGAACGACCAGCCCGGACTGGTCCGCCCCGACGGAACCCCCGTACGCGTCCTCGTGGTCGACGACGAACCGGACCTCGTCGAGGTCCTCGCGGCGGTGCTGAAGTACGAGGGATGGGAGGTGCGCACGGCGGGCGACGGGACGTCGGCCGTGCAGGAGGCGCGGGAGTTCCAGCCCGACGCGGTGCTGCTGGACGTGATGCTGCCCGACTTCGACGGGCTGGAGGTGCTGCGCCGCCTGCGCGCCGAGGCCCCGGACGTGTGCGTGCTGTTCCTGACCGCGCGCGACGCGGTGGAGGACCGCATCGCGGGCATCACGGCGGGCGGGGACGACTACGTGACCAAACCGTTCAGCCTGGAGGAGGTGCTCGCCCGGCTGCGCGGGCTGCTGCGCCGCGCCGGCATGGCGCGCAGCGCCGAGGGCGACCGGCTGGTGGTGGGCGATCTGGTGATGGACGAGGACGCCCGCGAGGTGACCCGGGACGGGGAGCTGGTCGATCTCACGCCGACCGAGTTCGAGCTGCTGCGCTTCCTCATGCGCAACCCCCGGCGCGTGCTGAGCAAGGCGCAGATCCTCGACCGCGTCTGGTCGTACGACTTCGGCGGGCAGGCGCACGTGGTCGAGCTGTACATCAGCTACCTGCGCAAGAAGATCGACGCCGGCCGCAGGCCGCTGATCCACACGGTGCGGGGCGTGGGATACGTCCTGCGGCCGTGACCGCGCCGCCGTGACCGGCTCGCCGCGCCAGGCGGTGCCGCCCGAGACAGCGCCGCGCGAGACAGCGCCGCGCAGGCCGGTGCCGCGTACGCGCCGCCGCCTGCTTCGCCTGGTGCCGACGACGCTGCGGGCCCGCCTGGTGGTGGGCACGCTGGTGCTGCTCGTGCTCGCCTGCGCGGCGGCCGGGGCGGCCTCGTCCCTCCTGCTCGAACGCTTCATGGTCGAGCGAGTGGACCAGCAGCTGTCCGTGACGGCCGGGCGGTTCGCGGCGAGCCTGGCCCACGAGGAGCGCGAGCACGGGTATCCGCGCAATCCGTACGGCGAGCGCGGCGACTCGCGCGGCCAGGCCCCCGGCACGCTGGGCGTCCTCGTCCGGGACGGCCAGGTGGGCGAGCCGGCGGTGGTGGGCCGGGCCGACCCGGTCCTGTCCGCGGCGGACCAGAGGTTGCTGGCCGCCGTCCCAGCCGACGGGCTCGGGCACACGGTGGACATGTCCTCGGGCGGACTCGACGACTACCGGGTGATGGCCGTGGAGAACGACGACGGGGAGCTCCTCGTCACCGGCCTGCCCCTGGACGACGTGCGTGACACCGTGCAGCGCCTGCAGATGGCCGAGATCGGGGTGTTCGCCGTCGTCGTGCTCGTCACCGGTATCGCCGGGGCTGTCTGGGTGCGGCTGTCGCTGCGCCCGCTGGACCGGGTCGCGGCCACGGCCCGGCGCGTGGCCCGCCTGCCGCTGGCCGACGGCGAGGTGGAGCTGCCCGAGGGGGTGCCCGACGAGGACCCCCGCACCGAGATCGGCCAGGTGGGGGAGGCGTTCAACCGCATGCTCGGCCACGTGGGGCGGGCCCTCGCCCACCGCCACGCCAGCGAGCAGCGGATGCGCACCTTCGCCGCCGACGCCAGCCACGAACTGCGCACCCCGCTCGCCACCGTCCGCGCCCACGTCCAGCTCGCCCGGCGCGACGAGCGGGCCGTCCCCGGCGCCGTGCGGCACGCCCTGGAACGCATCGACGCCGAGTCGGCCCGCATGGGCACGCTCGTGGACGACCTGCTGCTGCTCACCCGGCTCGACGCCGGCCGCCCGCTGGCGCGCGAGGTGGTCGACCTGACCCGCCTGGCCATCGACGCCACCGGCGACGCCCGCGCCTACGGGCCCGACCACCGCTGGAGGCTCGATCTGCCCGAGGAGCCGGTCACCGTGCCCGGGGACCCCGACCGGCTTCACCAGGTGGTGGCCAACCTGCTGGGCAACGCCCGCGCGCACACCCCGCCCGGCACGACGGTGACCGTGGCCCTGCGTGTGCCCGGCCCGGACAAGGTGGAGCTGACCGTGACCGACGACGGCCCCGGCATCCCCGAGGACCTGCAGGGCGAGATCTTCGAGCGGTTCGTCCGCGCCGACAAGGCCCGCACCCGGGCCTCGGGCGGCAGCGGCCTGGGGCTCGCGATCGTCAAGGCGGTGGTGGCCGCGCACGGCGGCACCGTCGACGTCGAGAGCCGTCCCGGCCGTACGGCGTTCCGGGTCATCCTGCCCGCCGGGCCTGTGCCGTCGGACAAGGCGCTTCTCGGTTGATCCTGACCCGTGGTGATCGGTTCCGGTAATGTCGCCCCGTCCGATACCGGGAGGGGGAGATGGCGGGGTTACGGGCGCTTCGTGCCGACGATCCGCGGCAGGTGGGCCTCTACCGGCTGCTCGGCCTGCTCGGCGAGGGCGGCCAGGGAACCGTTTACCAGGGCCTGGCCCCGGGCGGTGAGCCGGTGGCGGTGAAACTGCTGCACGCGCGGTTCGCCGGGGACGACCGGGCGCGGGCGCGGTTCGCGGCTGAGCTGGACCACGCGCGCAGGGTGGCTGCGTTCTGCACGGCGCGGGTGCTGGACGCCGACGTGGCGGGGGATCGTCCCTACATCGTGTCGGAGTTCGTGGCGGGGCCGTCGCTGGGTGAGGTGATCGTCTCGGGCGGGCCGGTGACGGGCGGTGCGCTGGAGCGGCTGGCGATCGCGACGGTGACCGCGCTGGCGGCGATCCACGAGGCCGGGGTGGTGCACCGCGACTTCAAGCCGGGCAACGTCATCATGGGGGCGGACGGACCGCGGGTGATCGATTTCGGCATCGCGCGGGCGCTGGACGCCACCGGCACCATGTCCAGCGCGGTCGTGGGCACCCCCGCCTACATGGCGCCCGAGCAGATCGCGGGACAGGCGGTCGGTCCTGCCGCCGACGTCTTCGCCTGGGCCTGCACGATCGCGCACGCCGCCACCGGGGCCACGCCCTTCGGGCAGGACTCCATCCCCGCGGTCATGCACCGCATCCTGCACGCCGACCCCGACCTGGGTCCCCTCACCGGCGCACTGACCGGCCCGTTGCGCGAGATCCTCACCGCCTGCCTGGCCAAGGACCCCGCCCGCCGCCCCGCCGCCCGGCAGATCCTGCTGAACATCCTCGGCGCCGGCCACCCCGCCGACACCCTGCTCGAGGACGGCGCCCGCGCCGCCGCCCGCCCCGCCGCCCACCCCGCCGCCCACCCCGGTCCCGGCGCCGGCCCCCCGCCGTACGACGGGCCGCGACCCTCCGACGCCCCGCCTCCGCGCACGCTGCCGCTGTCGTCCGCGCCTCCGGCCGCCGACGGCCCGCGGCCCGGCGCGCGGGTGCTCGACGCGCCACCGATGATCGCGGCGGCGGTGCTGGCGCTGGGCGGGTTCATGGTGCTCCTGGACGGCACCGTGATGGGGACGGCCGTGCGCACGCTCTCCATGGACTTCGGGGCGTCGTACGCGGACGCGCAATGGGTGATCACCGCCTACCTGCTGGCCGCGACGATGGTCATTCCCGTCACCGGATGGCTGGCTCAGCGGTTCGGGGCGGCGGCGGTGTGGATCACCGCACTCGTCCTGTCGCTGGCCGGCTCGGTCCTGTGCGGGCTGGCCTGGTCGTTCGGCGCCCTCATCGCCTTCCGGGTGATACAGGGACTCGGCGCCGGGATGGTCTTCCCGCTGAGCCGCATCCTCGTCGCCGAGGTCGCCGGCCGCGAGCGGCGCGGCCGGGCGATGGCCCTGATCGCGGTGGCCGTACAGGCGGCGCCCATCGCCGGGCCCGTCGTCGCGGGAGTGGTCATCGACGTGCTGTCGTGGCGGTGGATCTTCTTCCTCACCGTCCCTCTGCTGCTGCTGACGAGCATCCTGTCCGCCGTGCTCCTTCCCTTCGCGCCCGACCCGGCGGTCGCCGGCCGGCTCGACGTGGGCGGGCTGATCTGCCTGAGCGGCGGACTGACCGCGGTCGTCTTCGGGCTTAGCCAGATGGGCGGGAACGTCGCCTCTGTCCTCACGCCCGAGGTCGCACTCCCCTTGACGGCCGGGGTGGGGCTGCTCGCGGCGTACGTGGGGTGGGCGGCCCGATCCACCGGGCGGGTGGTGGACCCGCGCCTGTTCCGCGACCGCGCGTTCGCCGCCTCGGCCTCCGCGTCGCTGCTCCACCACTTCGCGCTCTTCGCCGCGGTGTTCCTGGTGCCGCTGTACTTCCAGACCGTCGACGGACTGTCGGCCCGGCAGGCCGGCTGGTTGTTCGCCGCACAGGGGGCGGGCACGCTCGTCGCGGTGCTCCTGGCCGGGTGGCTGGTCGACGTCTCGCGCAACGCGCGCCTGCCGGTCCTCGTCGGCCTCGCCCTGGTCGCGGCCGGCACGCTTCCCTTCGCGCTCGCCTCGGCGCACACGAATCCGCCGGTGCTGGTCGCGGCGTTGTTCGTCCGCGGCGTCGGGCTGGCGTTCGTCGGCACGCCCCTGATGGCCAGCCTCTATCACTCGCTGCCGGAGGCGCGGATCCCGGCGGCGACGACGGCCAACGCCATGGGCGTGCAGGCCGGCGGCGCGGCGGGGACGGCGCTGATCGCGATGGTGCTGGGATGGTCCACGGTTCCAGGCGTCGCGAACCTGAGCTCGGGATTCCCCTCGGCGTTCTGGGCGATTCTGGTGGTCGTCGCGCTCACCGTGGTCCCCGCCCTGTTGCTGCCCGCGGGCGAGGCCCGCCGGACGAGCACGTGACCTATACCCCCCTGTTTGAGGGGGTGCTGTGAAACAAATGTTGCATATGAGGAATACTTAGACGTTGGGGGGGCAGGGGGGTCTTTCTGAGCGGAGGTCCCTCCGCGACAAGAGAGGTGTGCAATGACCGCGACCGCTACCGAGCGCCGCACTGCTGACGGGCTTACCCACCCTTGGCCGGATGACCGCTACGAGGTCAGGTGCGACAGGGAGAGCCCGTTCACCGGTAGCCGTGACCGCTACCACTACGCCAAGAACGCCGTGGAGTCGGCGAAGGCGCTGGAGAGAGCGGGGCTCGCCCGCCGCGTTGTGGTCGTCAGGCTGGCGGACGAGACCGTCATCTACGACCGTGTCGGCGACGTGAACCTGCCTCCGGAGTCGTGGTGATCCGGCATGGCACAGTGTGACATGTCTGGTTGCGTCTGGTTCGTCTAACGGAAGACGACGATCCCCCGGGAGTGTGTCCCGGGGGATCGTCTGTGCAGGCATGGCCGGTTGCCGCCGCGCGGGGCGTCAGACGGGCGTGCAGCTGATGCTGGGAGCTCCGCCGCCGCCCCCGCTGGTCATGAGGCCGAAGGCGGTCGAGCCGCCCATCGGGATGTCGCCGTTGTAGCTCTCGTTGCCGAACGCGTAGATGCCCGGCAGGCCGATCACCGGAAGCGACACGGCTCCCCCTACCTGGGTGACGACGGTGCCGTCGGTGTAACGCAACGACACGCGCCAGCCCTTGATCGCCGACGACCCGCTGTTGCTCACGGTCACCTGTGCGATCGCGCCGTGGCTCTGCGAACCGCCCCACACGGTGGTGATCGTGTAGGTCGCCGTGCAGCCGATCGAGTCCGCGGCCGCCGGGACGGCCGTGATCCCCGCGGTCGCCAGGACCAGGGCTGCCGTGGCGATCGTCTGTCTGATCATCGATCTCTCCCTTTCTCGGCGCTGACGTGGATGCCCGCCTTCCCCAGAGAGGGGTCCGTCTGGGGAAGGCGGGCGGACTTGGGCGAGCCCGGGAACGCGGGCTACGCGGGGGTGCAGGTGACGGACGACGGGACGGTGCCCGAGCCGGTGCCGGTGAAGCCGAAGCTCGTGGTGGCGCCGGCGCTCAGGCTGCCGTTCCAGGACAGGTTCTTCACTGTGACGTTCGACCCGCTCTGGCTGACGGTGCCGCTCCACAGCTGGGAGACGGTCTGGCCGTCCGGGAACGACCAGGCCACCGTCCAGCCGGAGACGGCCGAGGTGCCGGAGTTGCGTACGGTGACGTCCGCCTGGAAGCCGCCCTGCCACGAGTTGGTGACCTTGTACGTCGCGGTGCACGCCTTGCCGGTCACCGGCGACGGGGACGGCGACGGGGACGGCGAGACGGACGGGCTGGGGGACGGAGACGGGGACGCGGACGGGGAGACCGACGGGCTGGGGGACGGAGACGGGGACGCGGACGGCGACGCGGACGGGGAGACCGACGGGCTGGGCGACGGGGACGGCTCGCTGCCCGGGGCGTTGCCCCAGATCTTGGTGGACCCCGAGTAGAGCGTCATGTTCTGCACCGTCGCCGGCGTGGACGGCGTAGTGGACACCCCGGTGTACGACCAGTCGTTCGACGGGTCCCACGAACCCGAGCTGGCGATGCGGAACTGCACCTCACGCCGCGACTCCGACTGCCCCTGCGGCGCGATGACCTGGCCCGAGCAGTCGATCGTGACGTAGTAGACCCTGCCGGAGAACTGCGTCGGGCCGGTCGGCGGCTTGCACTGGTTGTAGTTGGCAGTCAGCGTGATCTGGCTCGGCGTGGTGTCGCCGTCGAGGGTGAAGTAGTAGCGGAACGAACCGTCGGTCAGCGCGCGGGCGGGCCAGGCCGAGTGGTTGTAGACCAGCGTCTTGATCTCGGTGAAGTTCTGGCCGGTGGCGTTGAGCGCCGCCTGGAGGTAGATCTCCGGGCCGTCGGGGGTCTCCGCGACCGGGAAGTTCGCCAGCGGCGTGCCGCCGTACTCCTTGTACAGCCGCACCAGCGCGCTGGTGAAGCCGGCGTTGTAGTCGGTGGCGACCTCGTTCATCGTGTAGTCGGCACGGCTGTCGGTGTAGGCGTCGTCGGCCGACTTGGGGCCGCCGACCAGCGCGCCGTACAGGATGTGCCGGCTCTGCTCCGGCTCGCCGTTCAGGTTGTTGGTCCAGGTGCCGTGCGCGGTGCGGTGGTGCGGGTTGCGCGGCGGGTTGGTCCCGAAGCCGATCTCGTACGACGACTTGCGCGGGTTGTCGCCGAGCGCGTAGTTGATCTGCCGCACGGCGAAGTCGTGGTAGCGGGCCTTGCGGGTGGCGTCGGTCAGCCAGTCGCTGTAGTCGAGCGCGACGAACGCGGTGTTGGCGGCGTAGCGGAGCGAGCCCCACGAGTCGAGCACGGCCTGGCCGCCGGGGGAGTAGTTCACCTTCTGCCCGTTGACGCCGACCGTCCACCAGTCGAGCCACCGGTTCGCGTCGTCGGCGTACTGCTGCTTGCCGGTCAGCTTGGCCAGCAGCGCGTAGCAGCCGTACGACTTGTCGTCCCAGGCGATCGTCCACTTGTACGACTTGGTGGTCGACTGCGGCTCGGTGCCGAGGTTCGCGTAGTACGACTCGGCCTTGGCGAGGTAGGAGGAGTCCTGGGTGGCGCGGTAGAGCCAGATGGCGCCCCACACCAGCTCGTCGTTGTAGCCGCTCCAGGACTTGTAGAAGTTGGCCGCGTCGGTGATGCAGTCGCTGTACTTGCCCCGCACGGTGTCGGCGAACGTGTACAGCTGCTTGGCGTGGGTGAGGAGCTTGTCGGCGTACGACGGGTCGGTGGGCCGGAAGACGATCGAGGAGGCCGCCATCGCGGCCGCCGTCTCACCGGCCAGGTCGGCTCCGCCGCACGAGGAGTCGATCTTGTACGAGGGCCTGCTCATCGGCAGCACCTCGGCCGCCCCCCACCAGGCGTGGTCGGCGTTGCCGCTGCCGACCTGGCCGTACAGGACGTTGGGGGAGGGGTGCGCCTTCACGAAGTAGTCGTTGACGAAGCGCAGGCTGTTGAGCAGGTAGGTGAGCTGCCCGGACGAGGCGTAGGCGTCGCGGTAGTCCACCGCGCCCCACGCGAGCATCGTCGTGCTGAACGCCATCGGCAGGCCGAACTTGACGTGGTCGCCGGCGTCGTACCAGCCGCCGGTCAGGTCCAGGCCGGCGTCCTTGCCGTCGTTGAGCGCCGAGTCGCCGCGCCAGGTGACGCGGTTGGTGGACGGCAGCTTGCCGGACTGCTGGGCCTCGTAGAAGAAGAGCGACTTCTGCAACGCCTCGCCGTAGTTGAACGCCGGGGCCGCGGAAGCCGACATGGGGACCGCGGCCGGGACGACCGCGGTGGAGATGATCAGCGCAGCCAGTGCCGGGAACGTACGCCGCATGAAGATGTGCCTCACATGGGTGGGGGGTCGGGGGCGCGGCAGCGGGTCAGGCGCCGCCGCGCCCCGGCTTACTCGGTCGTGTCCCGCCGGGACACTTCCTTGGGGTGCGGTGAAGGGTCAGGCGACACCGCACCCCGGCTTACGGGGCGTGCTCAGCCGTTGGGGAAGAGCAGGCCGTACTGTCCGAGCGCGGTGGCCACGTCGGTCTGCGCCCAGAAGCGGTGGTAGTGGAAGACCGGAGCCGATCCACCGTTCAGGTACGACTGGACCTTCGGCCAGTCCGGGTCGTTCTTGTACCAGGACCGGATGGAGATGAAGGTCGAGTTGCTGTTGATCGGGTCGCCGTTCGGCATCTTGCCGGTCCAGCCGGACGGGACGTAGATCGGGTCGTCGAGGCGGTTGTAGTCCGTCTTGGTCTCGGCCACCGACACGCCCTTGGCGTCCTGGTTGTTCTTCCAGATGCCGTCGAGCAGGGCCTTGGCCGTGCTCTTGGCCTGGGCGTTGCCCGACTTGGCCGCGTAGAACATCAGCGTCTTGGCGTACGAACCGGCCACGCCGATGTCGTCGGTGTAGTCGGCGATGGTCACGTGCAGGCCGGTGTTGGCCGGCGGCATCCCGGTGCCGCTGAAGCTGGCGTCCGGCTGGCCGGTCCAGTGCAGCGTCGACGGGATCTGGAAGGTGCCGTCGGAGTTCACCGTGGTGCCGGACAGCGCCCAGGTGACCCACTTGTCGAGCACCGACTTGGCGTCGGCGTTGCCCGTGGCGTAGTAGTACTCCGCCACGCGCTCCATCGACCACGCCTGGAAACCGAACCACTGGTTCGACGGCGGGTCGTGGTAGACCGGCTGCCAGTCGTAGGCCATGCCGAAGAACTTCGGCAGCCCCGACGGCGGGGCGGCGTAGTGGCCCTCCCAGCTGTTGGTCGCGCCACCGGCGATGGCGCCCTCGGCCGACTGCAGCCACTTGTAGAACTGGATCTGCCGGGTGAGGCTGGTCGACCAGTCGGTGACGGCCGTGGCGCCCTTGGGCTTCAGCGCGCTGACGTTCGACAGCGCCCAGGCCGCCATCGGGTTCTGGTAGCCGCCGTGGTTGTGGCTGGAGCCGATGCGCCAGGCCCATCCGGCCGACGTGTCGTACGCGCCGCCCCAGGCGTAGTACCAGGACAGCAGGTAGTTCGACGCGTTCTTGCCGGTGCCCGCCGGGCAGGAGGTGCTGGTGCAGTTCGGCTGCTTGAAGTACTTGTCGTACATCGCGTAGCGCAGGTAGTCGCCCATCTTCGCGGCGTTGGCCACGGAGGTGGAGATCTGCGACTGCTTGCCCTGCTCGGTCGCCCAGGTCAGCGCCCAGTAGGCGGCCTGGACGGCGCGGGCGTCGGCGTCCGGCGCGTTGGTGTACTTCCACTGCTTGGCGTAGCTGCTGTCGCCGGTGAACAGGTCGAGGTACCCGTTCGGGCCGCCGAACTTGAAGGTGTCACACGACGGCTGAGGAATGGTCTCGAAGACCGACTCCTCGGGCCCGCGCTGGTAGGTGTTGATGTACGCAGGCTTGGTGGTGCCGTCGCCGCAGCGGCCGTAGCCGTAGGTGTTGTCGACGTCCAGCAGCCAGTGCATGCCGTAGATGTCGGAGGTGCCGTAGGCGGACTTCAGCTCGCCCGCGATCGGGTCGGTGCCGACGCTGACGCTGTTGTCCAGCTTCGACGGGTACTGGCTGATGTCGTTCCACTCACCCGCGTACGTCGCCGGCTTGCTGGCGTCGTACTTGTCGTTGGTGGGCTGGTCGGTGTGCGACGGGATGATGTACTTCTCCATCGTCGTCCACGCGGTGTTGAACTTCGACCAGTCACCGGTGATCTTGCCGTACATCGCCTCCAGCCACAGGTAGTAGCTGAACGCCTCGGACGTCGTCTCGTGGCCCTGGTCGGGAGCCTCCACGAGCAGCGTCTCGACCGAGTGGTACGGCACGCCCTGGGGCGAGAAGTACCCGTTGGCCGGGTCGTGGATCTTGTTGTACATCGTCATGAAGTTGTTGATGTACTGGTTGTCCCCCGGCGAGGGGCTCGTCGACGGCGACGCGGAGGGCGACGCCGAAGGCGAGGCGGAGGGGGACGCCGACGGCGACGCGGACGGCGACGCGGACGGGCTGGCCGAGGGGCTCGGGGAGGGGCTCGGGGACGGGCTGACGGTCGCCCCACAGGTCACGCCGTTGATGGAGAACGAGGTGGGCTTGTTGTTGCTGCCGGACCACGTTCCCTGGAACCCGATGTTGGTCGTCGCGCCGGTGCCGAGGTTCCCGTTCCACGACATGTTCGTGGCCGTGACGGTGGCGCCGCTCTGGCTCCAGTTGGCCGACCAGCCGTTCGACAGCTTCTGCCCGTTGGGGAAGTTGAACTTGAGCGTCCAGCTGCTGATCGAGTCGCCCAGGTTCTTGATGTCCAGGCTGGCCGTGAAACCGCCCGATCCGGAACCCCAGGAGTTAAGCGCGTACTGGACGTCGCAGGACACGGCGGCGGACGCGGGGGTCTGCGCCAGCCCGACGAGGAGGCCGCCCGACACGGAGGCGGCCGCCAGCAGGGCGAGCCGTTTCCGCGATCGTGGGAGCGCTCCCGTACTCAGAGCTCTCGTTCGCATTTGAGGAGGGTCTCCAAAGTGGGTTGGGGGTGGGAGCATCGGGTGAAGAAATGCCAGGTAGCGGATTTCGTGACCGATGCGGGCAAGGGTGGATCTGAACCGATACGATGGGAGCGCTCCCACCTCAGGATTGTGGATTGGGCCCCCGGTATGTCAATGACGGGTTGCCGACGCCTCACTCGGTGACCCCCTCGGGCGGTGAGCCGGGGCCCCTTGCTGGCCTTTTGCCCGCCTCTGGCGGATGTGGCGCTAATTCATAACTGAAACTTTCATGTGTAACAGCCTGGCCGTTCACCCCGCCGAGCCCCGTGGTTAGGGCTCTCGGCTGCGGGTAGGCGCTTCCCAACCCTGGAAGGGAGGCAGGCCATGACCATCCAGAAGGAGTCGCTGTCCACGGGCGAACTCGTCCGCCGGCTGTCCGAGGACGTCTCCCGGCTGATCCGCGACGAACTGCGGCTGGCGCGGCTGGAAATGACTCGGAAGGGCAAACGCGCGGGCATGGGCGCGGGCCTGCTCGGCGCCGCGGGTCTCATCGCGTTCTACGGCGGAGGAGCCCTCGTGGCCACGGCGATCCTGGCGCTCGCGCTCGTGCTGCCGGCCTGGGCCAGCGCCCTGATCATCGGCGTCGCGCTGCTGGCGCTCGCCGGGCTGCTCGCCCTGGTGGGCAAGGAGCAGGTGTCCCGTGCGGCGCCGCCCACTCCCGACGAGGCGATGCGCAGCCTCAAAGCAGACATCGACGTCATGAAGGAGAGTGCGCGCAGATGACCGAGACCGAACCCGGAGCGGCCCGGCCGAACGCCGGGACCGTGGGTGTGCACAGACAGGACGTGTCCGAGCCGGTCACCGAGCCGGAGTCGCTGAACGCCGTACGGCAGTCGCGGCCCGGCCCCGAGCCCGTCGCCGCGGCCCGGGACACCGAGACCAGGGGCGAACACGAGGAGAAGGGGCACGACGAGATCGCCGAGGTCCGCCAGGAGATCGAGCGGACCCGCGACCACCTCGGCGACACGATC
Organism: Microbispora sp. H10830; assembly: GCF_014161375.1. Lineage (NCBI taxonomy): Bacteria > Bacillati > Actinomycetota > Actinomycetes > Streptosporangiales > Streptosporangiaceae > Microbispora > Microbispora sp. H10830. The sequence goes on along the minus strand of NZ_JABBWX010000004.1, from coordinate 406,637 downwards.
GAGGCACTGGCCGCCAAGGCCGACGTGAAGGCACGGGCGCAGGAACGCGTGCACGCGACCACCGCGGCCGCGCGGGCCAGGGTGGCCGGTGTCACCGGCCGCGTGCGCGAGGCAACGCCGCAGCCGCTGCGCGGAGCCGCAGGCAGGGTCGGCGAGCAGGCGAAGCGTCGTGCCGGCCTGATCGCCGCCGCCGGAGCCGCGGGCACCGCGCTGCTGCTGCTGCGCCGGATCACCCGGAGCCAGGGCCGTATGACGAGGCCCGGTGTGTCCGGCATGTTCCAGAAGCCGGGCGTCTCTGGCAAGGGGGGCGTGTCGAGGATGCGCGGCTTCGGCGGAGCCCGCGCGGGCAGGGGGATGCTCGGCACGTCCGGCAAGATCGGCATGCCGCGCGGCGGATCCCGGATGCTCGGCTCCCGGATGTTCGGCGCCAAGAGCAGGTTCGGCGGCATGGGCCCGCTCGGCGGCAAGGGCGCGTTCGGCGGGAAGAGGACGTCCGGTGGCATGAGCATGTTCGGCGGGAAGAGGACGCCCGGCGGCATGAGCATGTTCGGCCGCAAGAGCAGGTTCGGCGGGACGGGCATGCGCGGCATGTTCGGCCGGTCCCGCGTGTTCGGCGGTCGCCGGATGTTCCCGCAGCCACGTCGCACGCTCATGCGGAGGTTCGCCCACCGATGACCGACCCCGAGGACGAGCAGGGGCCGCTGGAGAGGCTGTCGCGCCGCGACTGGATCGGAGTGGTCAAGCGCACGGCCAAGGAGTTCAAGGAGGACAACGTCCCCGACTGGGCGGCCTCGCTGACGTACTACGCCGTCCTCTCGATCTTCCCCGGGCTCATCGTGCTGGTGTCGATACTCGGCCTGCTGGGGCAGAGCGCCACCGGCCCGCTGCTCGGGAACATCAAGTCGCTGACGCCGGGGCCGGTCCAGCAGATGCTGCAGACCGGCCTCGCCAACGTCCAGCAGCACCAGGGCACCGCCGGGGTGTTCGCTGTCACAGGTCTGCTGCTCGCGCTGTGGGCGGCCTCCGGCTACATGGGGGCGTTCATCCGGGCGACCAACGCGATCTTCGACATCCGCGAGGGCCGTCCGTTCTGGAAGGTGACCCCGCTCCGGGTGGGGCTGACGCTGCTGCTGGTGATCCTGATGGCGGTCTCCGTGCTCGCCGTCACCTTCACCGGTCGTCTCGCGGAGATCGCGGGGAACCTGCTCGGCCTCGGGCCCGCCGCGGTCACCGTCTGGGGCATCGTGAAGTGGCCGGTCCTCGTGCTGCTCGCGGCGGGCATGATCACGTTGCTCTACTACGCCGCGCCCAACGTCCGCCAGCCCGGTGTGCGGTGGCTCAGCCCCGGCAGCCTGTTCGCCGTCGTGGCCTGGGTCGTGGTGTCGGCCGGCTTCGGGCTGTACGTCGCGCGGTTCGGCTCCTACAACAAGACGTACGGCACGCTCGCGGCCGTGGTCGTCTTCCTCGTCTGGCTGTGGCTGTCGAACATCGTCATCCTGAGCGGCGCGGAACTCGACGCCGAGCTCCAGCGCGGTCGCAAGATCGCCGAAGGCGAGTCCCCCGCGGAGCCGTACGTCGACCCCCGTGATCCCCCGAAGAACCCCGAGCCCGAGGAAGGCCTGAGCGAGGTTCCAGGGACTCGGCGTGAAGCGCGCCAGGAAGCCGACGCGCCGTAAGGCGGCGCGCCCGGCACCGACGCCTCGCTGCCGGAGAGACATTGTGAGACAGGCCCGGCCCGGTGCCGGGCCACTCTCGCGCCTGCGGCGCTTCTCATGGCTGAGGCGACGGAGACCGGGCGTCGTCCGCGCCGGACGCGCCGGACGGGGCGGACGCGGCGGACGCGGCGGCGATGCGGCGGGCGCGGAGCGCGCGAACTCTGCCCCGGCTCGCGCACGCGGGGGACGGGCACCAGCGCCGGCGCCCCGGCGGGTCGACGAAGACGCCCCTGCAGTCGGGCTCGGGGCAGCTCTTCAGCGCCAGCCGGTCGGAGCCGGTCATCTGGTCCACCGCCTGACGGGCGATCCGGGTCAGGGCGTGCGCTGTGGTCGCCGGGGGCTCGCGCCGCAGCCGGTCGTCCGCGCTCAGCCGCACCGGATCGTCGTGCTCGCCGAGGAAGGTGGACAGGTGGGCCACGGCGTCCGCCGGTGGCGGCCGCTCCTCGACGGTGGCCAGCGCGAGCGAACGCAGCGCCTCCCGCAGCGCCCACGTTCGGTGCAGGTCGTCCTGTCCCGGTGGCCTGGCCGGAGACAGCTCGCACCGCTCCAGCCACTCCGCCAGGCGGGCGGGAGTGGCCAGCCGTTCCACGGGCGCCGCGCTGAACGTCCGGCCTCTGGTGGCGAGCAGGTTCAACCAGACGGCGCCGCAGTCGAAGCGGAAGGCGAGCTTGTCGTCCTTGGTCACGACATCAGGGTAACGCTTCAGCCGTTACATCCCCTACAGTCCTCCTCGTAACGCCCAAGGCGTTACCTCGGTGAGGAGGAGTGGGACATGACGACGAGGCAGGCGCCGCGGGAGCGGCTGACGCGGACCCGGCTGGATCGCGAGGAGGGATCCCCCTGCATCGGCGTCCCGGCGCCGGGGCTGTGCGCCGTCGCCCCGGCGCCGGGCGACGCGGAGCGGGAGGACGGACGATGACGGGGGCCGTCCGGACCGTGCTCGGGGACATACCGCCCGACGAGCTGGGGATCTGCGACGCCCACGACCATCTGTTCCTCGCCTCGCCGGCCCTGCCGGGTCAGGAACTGGACGACGCCGGGGCCGCGCTCGCCGAACTCGACGCCTTCGCCGCTCTCGGTGGTCGTGCGGTGGTGCAGTGGACCCCCTGGGGGCTGGGGCCGCGGGCCGGAGAACTGCCGGGCCTGTCCCGGCGGTCCGGTGTGCACGTCGTCTCCGCCACCGGCCTCCACCAGGCCAGGCACTACGATCCGGACGAGCTGCGGCGCGTCCACGGCGGGCTGGCCGGCCTGTTCGTCCGCGAGCTGACCGCCGGTCCCGTGAGAGCCGGCCTCATCAAGGTCGCCGGCGCCTATCACCGGCTCGACGACCACGCGCGGCACGTCATGGCGGCCGCCGCCGAGGCGCACCACGCCACCGACGCGCCCATCGGCGTCCACCTGGAGGCCGGAACCGCGGCCATGGACGTGCTCGACCTGCTGTGCCGTACGCACGGTGTCCCTCCGCGCCGCGTGATCCTCGGGCACCTGCACCGGTTCCCGGACACGCGCGTCCACAGGGAGGCCGCCGAGGCCGGTGCGTTCCTGGCGTTCGACGGTCCGTCGCGGGCGCACCACGCCGGTGACTGGCGCCTTCTGGACTGCCTGGAAGCGCTCGCCGGCGCGGGACACACCCACCAGATCCTGCTCGGCGGCGACACGGTCACGGCGGCGGCCCGGTCCGGCGCCGACGGTCCGGGCATGCCGTTCCTGCTCGGCGGCCTGCGCCCGCGGATCGAGCGGGAGCTCGGCCCCCGCGTCGCGTCGGCGATCTTCGTCGAGAATCCGGCCCGGGCGTTCGCGGCCGGCTGGCGGCGGCCGTGAACCCGGGAATGGGCTCGGCCGGCGCGGGCCCCGCCTTCTCGGTAAGAATCGGGCTCACCCCGCCGGGAGCTGATCCAGAATAGTATTCTGGTGTGACGGTCCATGAAGCCCGCATCGGGCGCTATTACGAGGACTTCGTGGTCGGCGACGTCTACCAGCACCCGCTCGGCCGGACGGTCAGCGAGGCCGACAACACCTGGTTCACGCTGCTGACGATGAACACCAACCAGAACCACTTCAACGCGCACTTCGCCGCTCGGGCTCCGGTCGGAAAGATCATCGTGAACTCGGGGCTCTCGGTGGCGATCGTGCTCGGGTTGTCGGTCATCGACGTCAGCCAGACGGCCATGATGAACCTCGGCTGGGACGAGATCCGGCTGACCCATCCGGTCTTCGTGGGCGACACGCTGTACGCCGAGTCGATCGTGGTGGACAAGCGCGAGTCGAGGTCCCGGCCGTACGCCGGGATCGTCACCTGCCGCACCCGGGGCCTGAACCAGGACGGGGACGAGGTGATGTCCTGGCGGCGCGCGGTGATGGTCTACAAGCGCGACGCGCCGCACGACAAGGGGTACTTCCCGCGTGCCAAGACCGGCCCGATGGAGGCGTAGTGGACTTCGAGCTGAACGAGGAGCAGCGGCTGTTCCGGCAGACGCTGCGGGAGTTCGTGGACAAGGAGATCGTTCCCGTCGCCTCCGAGTGGGAGCGCACCGGCCGCTATCCGGAGGAGATCGTCCGGCGGTTCGCCCAACTGGGACTGTTCGGCATCACCGTCCCGGAAGATTACGGCGGGCTCGACCTCGACCGGGTGTCGTTCGCCCTCGTCTTCGAGGAGATCGCCCGGGGCTGGATGGGCGTGGCGGGGATCCTCGGCTCCCATTCCCTGTCCACCTGGATGATCGCCGAATACGGCACGGACGAGCAGCGCCGCCACTACCTGCCCGACCTGGCCACCGGCGCCCGCCGCACCGGGATCGCGCTGACCGAGCCCGGCGCGGGCACGGACCTGCAGGGCATCGCCACCCGGGCGGTCCGCGACGGCGACCACTACGTCGTCACCGGTACCAAGACGTGGATCACCAACGCGCGGCACGCCGACCCGCTGCCCGTCCTGGTGAAGACCTCGATCGAGACGCCCGCCCACCGCGGGATGTCGGTGCTGCTGGTGGACGCCGCCAGCGAGGGCCTGACCGTGAGCCGCGACCTGCCCAAGCTGGGCTACAAGGGCACCGAGACGTGCGAGGTCGTCCTCGACGGCGTGCGCGTGCCGACGTCGCGGCTGCTCGGCGGCACGGAGGGGCGCGGCATGCAGCAGGTGCTGTCGGCGCTCGAACTCGGCCGTCTCAACATCGCCGCCCGGGCCGTCGGCGTCGCCCAGTGCGCCTACGACGCGGCCCTGGGCTACGCCCGGGAACGGCACGCGTTCGGGCAGCCGATCGCCGGCTTCCAGGCGATCCAGCTCAAGCTGGCCGACATGGCGACCGACATCCAGGCGGCCAGACTCATGACGTACTGGGCCGCCGTGCGGTCGGAGGCGGGGCCGGTGCGCAGCGAGGCCGCGATGGCGAAGTACCTCGCCTCGGAGACGGCGCTGAGGGCGACGATGGAGGCGATGCGGATCCACGGCGGGTACGGCTACTCGCAGGAGTTCGTGGTCGAGCGTCTCTACCGGGACGCGCCGCTCATGGCGATCGGGGAGGGCACCAACGACGTGCAGCGGCTGATCATCGCCAAGGCCCTCGTCGAGGGCGACGCCACGCTCGGCTGGTGACCGTGGACGGCTGCCTGTTCTGTGAGATCGCGGCGGGGGAGCGGCCCGCCTGTGTGGTGCTGGACGACGAGGTGGCGGCGGCCTTCCTCGACACCCGGCCGGTGTTCAAGGGGCACGTGCTCGTCGTGCCGCGCGGCCACGTCGAGACCCTGCCCGACCTTCCGGCGGAGGAGGTCGGACCGTTCTTCGCTCGGGTCCAGGCCGTCGCGCGGGCGGTCGAGGCGGGCACCGGCGCGGCCGGCACGTTCGTCGCGATGAACAACCGCATCAGCCAGAGCGTGCCCCACCTGCACGTCCACGTCGTGCCGCGCAACCGCAAGGACGGCCTGCGCGGCTTCTTCTGGCCCCGGGTGAAGTACGACGGCGACGCCGAGATCGAGGACTACGCCGCCCGCATCCGCGCCGCGCTGAACGAACCTCCCCATCTGTGAATCTACAACGTAAAGGCAACCGGATGGACTTCCTTCGCACCCCCGACGAACGCTTCGCCGACCTGCCCGACTTTCCCTGCGAACCCCGCTACGCCGAGGTGACCGGCGGCGCCCGGATGGCGTACGTCGAGGCTGGCCCGGCGGACGGCCCGCCGGTGCTGCTGCTGCACGGGGAGCCGAGCTGGTCGTTCCTCTACCGGCACGTGATGGCCGTGCTGGCCGACGCGGGCTGCCGTGCCGTCGCTCCCGATCTGGTCGGCTTCGGCCGGTCGGACAAGCCGTCCCGCCCCGAGGACCACACGTACGCCCGGCACGTGGAGTGGGTGCGATCGCTCGCCTTCGACGCGCTCGACCTGCGCGGTGTGACGCTGGTCGGCCAGGACTGGGGCGGGCTGATCGGGCTGCGGCTCGTCGCCGAACACACCGGCCGCTTCGCCCGGGTCGTCGCCGCCAACACCGGCCTGCCGACCGGCGACATCCCGATGCCCGAGGTGTGGCACCGCTTCCGGGAGGCCGTCGAGAAGGCGCCCGTGCTCGACATCGCCCGGTTCGTCCAGTCGGGCTGCGTCACCGACCTGCCCGAGCCCGTACGGCGGGCCTACGACGCGCCGTACCCCTCGGAGGAGTTCAAGGCGGGGCCGCGGGCGATGCCGGGCCTGGTGCCGATCACCCCCGACGACCCGGCCGCTCCCGCCAACCGCGCCGCCTGGCAGACCCTCGTCACCCTCGACCTGCCGTTCCTCGTCGCGTTCTCCGACCGCGACCCCATCACCGGCGGGATGGCGCCGATCCTGAAGAAGTCCATGCGCGGCGCGGCCGGGCTCGCTCACCCCGTCATCGCCGGCGCGGGCCACTTCCTGCAGGAGGACGCGGGCCGCGAGTTGGGCGAGGCCGTCGCCGCCTTCGTCCACGAGACGACTGCCCGGTAGGTCCGGTGAGCTGAGGACGGCCGCGCGGCCTCACGCGCCGGCCGTCCCGAGGCCGGTCTCCTGCCGCCCCACCGTTCATCTCGCTCGCCGGTTGGTGCGCGAATGGCGGGTTTTGATTCGTGCCGATTGCGCAACGGGACATCAAAGCGCCGTGCTGGCTGGATGGTGACCGGATCGGCCGCCGCAGCCGCCGCTCGTCCGGCTGCCGGCCCGAGCCACCCCATGTCCCATTGGCAGCAGGAGGAAGCACATGAAGAACGGCGCAGGCCCTTCGCCCAGAACGGCACGAGTGGCCGCACTCATCGGAGCGCTGCTCCTCGGCCCCGGCGCGGTCGTCGCCACGACCTCACCGGCGATGGCCACTGCGACGGCGGCCACGGCCGTCACGAGTTGCAGCAATCCGAACCGCAAGGTCGAAATCATGGACTCGCGCGGATTCCACACATGCTTCACCGGCACCGGTTACCTCGGGTACCGGATCAACGGGGTGAGCGCGGTCAGCTCCCTCGACTGGGGCTGGATGAAGATGTACCTCCGCGGCTCGACCGACGGCTGGTTCGAGGATCTTCGCGGCGACGGCAAGTGGTACTACTACCCGGCCAACCACGACATCACCCAGATCTGCGTCCACTGCTGAATTCGCGCACGCCGCGGCGGAACACCGCACTTCGGCCCGTCCGGGTTCGCCCCGGCGGGCCGGGCGCGTCGTCCCCGCCCGGCTCGGGAGTAGGCTGCGGCGGCGTGGAACCGGTCGTCACCGCGCTCGTCGTCGCCGTCCTCGTCGCCGTGCCGGCGATCGTGCTGTGGCGGGTGCTCCGCGGCCGGCGCGACCTCGGCAGCAGCCCCGCCGAGCGGGCGACGTTCGAGACACTGCACACCGCGTCGCTGGCCGCGCCGCCGCTGCGCGCCGGGCTGACCCAGGCCGGGGCGCTGAAGGCGTCGCGGCACCTGCGTGAGCTGCTCGGCTCCCCGGCCATCGCCGTCACCAACGGCGAGGAGCTGCTCGTCTACGACGGCGCGGGCGACCACCATGCGGCCGAGGCGTTCGAGCACGCGGCGGAGACGCTGAAGGACGGCCGCACCCAGGTGCTCGCGCTCGACTGCGCGCGGCCCGAGTGCCCCGTCAGGCACGCCGTCGTCGTCCCGCTCACCACCGACGACCGCGTCGTCGGCTCGCTCGCGGCGTACGGCGACCACGCCTCGGCAGGGCTCGTGCGGGCGGCGCAGGAGGTCGCGCGGTGGGTCGACTCCCAGCTGGAGCTGGCCGAGCTCGACCGCTCCCGGACGATGCTGATGGAGGCGGAGGTCCGGGCGCTGCGGGCGCAGATCTCGCCCCACTTCATCTACAACTCGCTGACCACCATCGCGTCGTTCGTCCGCACCGACCCCGAGCGGGCCAGGGAGCTGCTGCTCGAGTTCGCCGACTTCACCCGCTACTCCTTCCGGCGGCACGGCGACTTCACCACGCTCGCCGAAGAACTGCGTTCGATCGACCGCTACCTCACGCTCGAGCGGGCCAGATTCGGCGACCAGCTGCAGGTCACGCTGCGCATCGCGCCGGAGGTGCTGCCCGTGGCCGTGCCGTTCCTGTGCCTGCAGCCGCTGGTGGAGAACGCCGTGCGGCACGGTCTGGAGGCCAAGCCCGGCGTGGGCCGCATCACGATCGTCGCCGAGGACGCGGGCGCGGAGTGCGGCATCACCGTCGAGGACGACGGCGTCGGCATGGACCCCGAACGGCTGCGGCGGGTGCTCGCCGGGGAGGACCGCTCGGGCGCGGGCGGCATCGGCGTGGCCAACGTGGACGAGCGGCTGCGCCAGGTCTACGGCGACGAGTACGGCCTCGTGGTGGAGACCGGCGAGGGCGCCGGCACCAAGGTCACCGTGCGGATTCCCAAATATCACCCCGGAGTCCAGGCATGAGCGAGTGTAGCGAGTGAATCGGCCGCCGCAGTGACTGGCGAGTGCCACCCGGAATACCCCCCGCGGCCGCGCCTGACCTTTCGAAAATCTGTACGTATCTAAGCGATTACCGATAGTGTTCGTACCGGTCAGGCCGCCCCTTGCCCGGAGGATCTAAGCCGATGAGCGTGACGATCGAGTTCGACCAGCACGGGACGATGTACCCGTGGACCCGGGATGACACGCGCGACCTGCCGGAAGCACCAAGCGTCAGGTCTACGCGAGCATCGGCATCCCCTTCTACTGGGTGGTCCGCCTCGATCAGCCGGAGCCGCGCCTCATCGTCTTCGAGCTCAACGCGGGAGAATATCGCGAGCGTCACGACGCGCGGACGGGTGCGCCGGTGACGATCGACGAGCCGTTCCGGGTGACGCTCGACCCGGGGGCGCTGCTCCGCCGCCGTCCGGGCTGACCTCGGACCGCCGCGATCCCCAGCCGTGATGCGGTCGTGATGGGGAGGCGTTGACTTCCGCCCGTTCCGGTCATCACTCTCTAGGGGATCGGTCGGTGAGAGGGGTGATCGTGAGCGGTCTGCGGGTTCTGGCGGTGGACGACGAGCAGCCCGCGCTGGAGGACGTCGCCTACCTGCTGCGCGCGGATCCCCGCATCGGCGACGTGCTCACCGCCCGCGACGGGGCCGCCGCGCTCCGGCTGCTCGACCGTGCCATCGCGGACGGCAGGCCGGTGGACGCGGTCTTCCTCGACATCCGCATGCGCGGGCTCGACGGAGTGGTGCTGGGCCGGCTGCTGACCCAGTTCACCCGTCCACCGAAGATCGTGTTCGTGACGGCGTACGAGGACCACGCCGTGGACGCCTTCGAGCTGAAGGCCGAGGACTACCTGCTCAAGCCCGTACGGCCGGAGCGGCTCGCCGAGGCGATCCGCCGGGTGTGCGGCAGCCGGGGCGAGCCGGGGGAGGGGCCGCAGGCGGACACGATCCCGGTCGAGCTGGGCGGCGTCACCAGGTTCGTGGCGAGCACGGAGGTGCGCTACGTAGAGGCGCAGGGCGACTACGCGCGGCTGCACACGGCGACCGGCAGCCACCTGGTCCGCATCCCGCTGGCCACGCTGGAGGAACGCTGGGCGTCGGCCGGGTTCCTGCGCGTCCACCGCAGCCACCTCGTCGCGGTCAAGCACATCGACGAGTTGCACATCGACTCGGGCAAGTGCGTGGTGCGGGTGGGGGAGACCGAGATCCCGGTGAGCCGCCGCCACACCCGGGAGCTGCGCGACCTGCTCGTCCGCCGGGCCCGCAGGGGCCAGACCCGGTGAGCGGACGGTGAGGGCGCGATGACCGGAAAGCCCCGCAGGGCGGCGTCGACCGGCGCGCGCGGACAGGGCGAGGGTGCGGCGACGACCGGGAAGCCGCGCAGGGTGGTGGTGACCAGCCCGCGCACGGCGGCGGCGCGCAGGCCGCGGCACCCGCTCACCCGGGAGATCGACGAGCAGACCCGCCTGGGCGAGGTCTACATGGGCTCCCTGGTGCGGACCCAGTTCCGCCTGGCGTTGTTCGTGTGCAGCCTGCTCGCCTGCGTCGTGGGCGGGCTGCCGCTGCTGTTCCTGCTGGCCCCGGAGCTGCGCGCGGCCGAGCTGTTCGGCCTGCCGCTGCCGTGGGTCGTGCTCGCGGGGCTGATCTACCCGGCGCTCGTCGGGGGCGCCTGGCTGTACGTGCGGCAGGCCGAGCGCAACGAGCGCGACTTCGCCGACCTCGTGGAGCGCCGATGAGGACGGCACGGGGATGAGGACGGTGCGCCGGTGAGCCAGATCGCCGCGGTCGTCCTGGTGATGCTGGCGACCGTCCTCATCGGCGCGTTCGGCATCCGGGTGTCCCGCACCACGTCGGACTTCTACGTCGCCTCCCGCACGGTCTCGCCCTTGTGGAACGCCTCGGCCATCGGCGGGGAGTACCTGTCGGCGGCGTCCTTCCTCGGCATCGCGGGGCTGATCCTCACCTTCGGCGCGGACATGCTGTGGCTGCCGGTCGGCTGGACCGGCGGCTACCTCGTGCTGCTGGTGCTGGTGTCGGCGCCGCTGCGGCGCTCGGGGGCCTACACGCTGCCCGACTTCGCCGAGGCGCGACTGGAGTCGATGGCGGTGCGGCGGCTGTCCAGCGTGCTCGTCGTGCTGATCGGCTGGCTGTACCTCATGCCGCAGTTCCAGAGCGCCGGGCTGGTCTTCCGTACGATCACCGGGGCGCCGCCGTGGACGGGCAGCGTGCTGGTGGCGGTGGTGGTCGCGACCAACGTGCTGTCAGGCGGCATGCGGTCGATCACGTTCGTCCAGGCGTTCCAGTACTGGCTCAAGCTGACCGCTCTGGCGGTGCCGTTGGCGTTCATGCTGGTGGCCTGGTGGTCGAACGGAAGGCCGGGGCTCGCCCCGGGGGACGAGTGGGTGCTGCCGCTCCACGGTCGCGATCACCCCGTCTACGAGACGTACTCGCTGATCCTGGCGACGTTCCTCGGGACGATGGGGCTGCCGCACGTGCTCGTCCGCTTCTACACCAACCCGGACGGCCGGGCAGCCCGCCGCACCACGCTCGTCGTGCTGACGCTGCTCGGCGCCTTCTACCTGATGCCCGCGGTGTACGGCTACCTCGGCCACGTCTACGGCATGCCGGAGAGCGACACCGTGGTCATCGCGCTGCCGGGGCGGCTGGTCGGCGGGCCGGTGGGCGAGTTCCTGACCGCGCTGGTGACCGCGGGGGCGTTCGCGGCGTTCCTGTCCACCTCGTCCGGGCTGACGGTGTCGGTCGCCGGGGTGATCGCGCAGGACATCCTGCGCGGCGGGGTGCGCGCGTTCCGCGTCGCGACCGTGCTCGCGGTGCTCGTGCCGTTCGCGCTGGCGGGCGCGGCGCGGTCGCTGCCGGTGGCGACCGTGGTGGGACTGGCGTTCGCCGTGGCCGCCTCGTCGTTCTGCCCGCTGCTCGTGCTCGGCATCTGGTGGCGCAGGCTGACGACGGCGGGGGCGATGGCCGGGCTGCTGGCCGGGGGAGGGCTGGCGTGCGCGGCGGTCGTGATCACGATCATCGGCGGCCCGCACACCGGCTGGGCGGGGTCGCTGCTGGCCGAGCCGGCGGCCTGGACGGTGCCCGTGTCGTTCACCGTAATGGTGGTGGTGTCGCTGCTGACGCCGTCGCGGGTGCCGCGCGGCGTGGCGCGCACGATGGTCCGCCTGCACACACCGGAGACGCTGAACGTCGACCGGGGCGACTGGCGCCCGCGTTTCATGTAGCCGGGCGTTCCGTTGCGGTCTGGCGTTTCATGTAACGCGGCGCGTGACCGCTCGGCGCGTGCAACCGACCATTCGTCGCACGGATGCGCCATGTGAACGAGCGGGCGGTACGGCTGGGCGACTCGGCGGCCCCCGGGACTCGTCGGCGGACACGGCGCGCTCCTACGTTGAAGTGATCCAGATCACTTGCCGAAGGAGATCTTGTGACCGTCCAGCACGATCCATCGGTCTACGAACGTATACAAGCGGGTGAGCAGTTCCAGGAGCTGCGCCGCCGCTACCGGTCCTGGGCCTTCCCCATGACCATCGCCTTCCTGGTGTGGTACCTGCTCTACGTGGTGCTTTCCGGCTTCGCCCGGGACTTCATGGGCACCAAGTTGTTCGGCAACATCAACGTCGCCCTCGTCTTCGGCGTGCTGCAGTTCGTGTCGACGTTCCTGATCGCATGGGCGTACTCGCGGCACGCGGCGGCCAAGCTCGACCCGATCGCCGACGAGCTGCGCGACGGGACCGAGAGCCGTGACGAGGTCGGGGAGGGCGCCAAGTGAGTCACGAGACGCTGTCCACCATCCTCTTCCTGGTCTTCGTCGCCCTCACGCTGGCGATCACGTTCTGGGCCAGCCGCAACACCAAGAGCGCGGCGGACTTCTATGCCGGCGGCCGGTCGTTCAGCGGCCTGCAGAACGGCCTGGCGATCGGCGGCGACTACATGTCGGCCGCGTCGTTCCTCGGCATCGCCGGCATCATCGCGCTGTCGGGCTACGACGGCTTCCTCTACTCGATCGGCTTCCTCGTCGCGTGGCTGGTGGCGCTGCTGCTCGTCGCCGAGCTCATGCGCAACTCCGGCAAGTACACGATGGCCGACGTGCTGGCGTTCCGGATGTCGCCGCGCCCTGTCCGTACGGCGGCCGGAGTGTCCACGATCGTCGTCAGCATCTTCTACCTGCTCGCGCAGATGGTCGGCGCGGGCGCGCTCGTCGGCCTGCTGCTCGGCGTCCACTCCCAGGCGGGCAAGATCTGGACGATCATCGCGGTCGGCCTGCTGATGATCATCTATGTCGTGTTCGGCGGCATGAAGGGCACCACCTGGGTGCAGATCGTCAAGGCCGTCATGCTGATGGTCGGCGCCGCGCTGATCACCCTGCTGGTGCTCGGGAAGTTCGGCTTCAACCTGTCCGGGCTGCTCGGCGACGCCGCCACCCAGAGCGGCAAGGGCGACGCCTTCCTCAACGCGGGCCTCAAGTACGGCACCGCCGCCCAGGGGACCTGGGGCAAGATCGACCTGATCAGCCTCGGCCTGGCCCTGGTGCTCGGCACCGCGGGCCTGCCGCACGTCCTCATCCGCTTCTACACGGTGCCCACCGCCAGGGACGCCCGTAAGTCGGTCCTGTGGGGCATCGGCATCATCGGCGTGTTCTACCTGCTGACGCTGGTGCTCGGCTTCGGTGCCGCGGCCCTGGTGGGCTCCAAGACGATCGCCGCGGCCGACAAGGCCGGCAACACGGCGGCTCCGCTGCTCGCCCAGAAGGTGGGCCAGGACATCTTCGGCGACGTCGGCGGCACGGTCCTGCTCGCGGTCATCGCGGCGGTCGCGTTCGCCACGATCCTCGCGGTGGTCGCGGGCCTGACCCTCGCGTCCTCCTCCAGCTTCGCCCACGACCTGTACGCCCACGTGTTCAAGCGGGGTGCCGCCACCGAGCGCCAGGAGGTCGTGGTCGCCCGCGTCGCCGCGTTCGTGATCGGCGCGGTCGCGATCGCGCTGAGCATCTTCGCCCAGTCGCTCAACGTGGCGTTCCTCGTGTCGCTGGCCTTCGCGGTGGCCGCGTCGGGCAACCTCCCGGCGATCCTCTACAGCCTGTTCTGGAAGAGGTTCAACACGGCGGGCGCGGTCTCGGCCATCTACGGCGGCCTGATCTCCGCAGTGGTGCTGGTGATCTTCTCCCCGGTCGTCTCCGGCTCGCCCACGGCGATGCGCCCCGAGATGGACTTCCACCTGATCCCGCTGTCGAACCCGGGCATCTTCTCGATCCCGATCGGCTTCCTGTGCGGCTACCTCGGCACGATCCTGAGCAAGGAGTACAACGCGTCGAAGTACGCCGAGATCGAGGTCCGCTCGCTCACCGGCCTCGGCGCCGAGCAGACCACCGGCCACTGACGTCGGCTCCCGGCCACACGTCGCCGGCCTCCCGGCGGTGCCACCCACCACCGCCGGGACGCCGGCGCCTCCGTACGCCCGGTCGCCGGCTCACCGCCGGCGGGCGGGCGTATGCCTGCCCTGTCCCTCGCGTCATGGTGTTGGGACACCCACTCTGGTTATGGTTCGGTGCGTGGACAGCCCTCTCCAGACCGCCAAGGCGTGGTCACGCTCGCGGAGAAGGAAACAGCCGCCCGACGGCGACGCCCGCACCCGCATCCTCGACGCCGCCGAGGAACTGTTCGCGGGCGGCGGCTACGAGGCCACGCCGACCGCGCGCATCGCCGAACTCGCCGGCGTGCCCAAGGGCCTGGTCTTCCACTACTTCCCCCGCAAGATCGACGTACTGATCTCGCTGGTGGACGAGCGCACCGTGGTGGTCGAGGAGGAGGCCGAGGCGGTCCCCGGCGACGCGGCCGGCGCGCTGTCGCGGCTCGCCCGCAGGCTGCCGCTGCGCGCGTCCCCCGCGATGCGGCGCATCCTGTTCCGGGAGGCCGACACCCACCTTTCCGTTCGGGAGCGCCTGAGCCGCCTCAACGCCGAGATCATCCACCGGGCCAGGTTCGCCCTGGAGCTCGCCCTGCCGGGCGGGCGCGGTGACGCCGCCAGGCTGGAGGCCGCCGCCGCGACCTTCGCCGCGGTCCTGCTCTACCAGGAGAGCATCTGCCTGCTCACCGGCCATCACATCGACCCCGACGCGGTCGCGGAACTGATCGCCAACGCCCTGCACTGACGAGGGCCGTGCTCTTCCCGCACGCCTCCGGCGCGTCGTTTCCCGGCACGCCTCCGGCGCGACCCAGGCGCGACCCAGGGCGGTCAGGCGGGCACCATCTCCTCCCGCTCCTCCCGCGGCCGTACGGGAGCCGCGTCGCCGTGCGGGGCCTGGTCGTGGGGAGCCTGGTCATGGGGGGCCGGGTCGTCCGGGGAGTCGTCGAGCAGGGCCAGGAGCTCGTCCATCGACTCGCGCAGGTGGCCGATCACGCTCCCGACATCGGGCAACCGGGTCGGGCAGGCGACGACGCCGAAGTCCAGCCGCCCGTCGTACGACGCGCAGGTGATGCTGATCCCCCCGGTGGCGTCGGTGACCACCGACAGCGGGTGGTAGGCGAGCATCCGGGCGCCGCACAGGTACAACGGCAGGCGGGGGCCCGGCACGTTCGACACGATGAGGTTGACGCCCGCCCCGGCGACCCCCGCGAGGCGGAACACCACCGGCGTGGCCAGCGCCGCGAAGGCGTTCGGCACCATCGCGCACACGTCGTCCAGCCAGGTGCGGTGGGAGACGGCGAAGCGCCGCTTGGCGGCGGCCAGCGCCGAGCGGACGGCGGCCAGGCGCTCCCTCGGGGAGGCGACGTCCGTGGCCAGCGGCGTGATCATGGCCGAGATCCGGTTGCCGACCCGCCCGTCCGCGGCGTCGCGGGACGACCCGCCCGTGCCCGGCGACCGCTGGGAGCGCAACGCCACCGGCACGGCCGCCACCAGGGGCCGGTCGGGCAGCGCGTCGTGGGCGAGCAGCCAGCGCCGCAGCGCCGAGGCGCACAGCGTCATCACCACGTCGTTCGGGCCCATGCCGAAGGCCCTGGCCACCCTCCTGACCTCCGTCAGCGGCACGGAGCCGAGGGCGATCTCCCGCTCCCCGGAGATCGGGCCGTTGAACGGTGTGCGCGGCGCGACCAGCGGCGGCGTCTCGGGCAGCGGGCGCGCGTCTCCCGCGAGCGCGCGGGCTGCCTGGGCCACGAGCCGGGCGTCGGGCAGCGCCGCCAACACCGGGATCGCGTCCAGGTCGGCGGCGGCGCGGGCGAGCGAGCACAGCGTCTCCACCGGCTGGACGATCGACCGGGTGATCGCCCCGGCGAGCATCGCGAGCAGCCCGGGCGGCTGCGGCGACGCCGGGGCCGGGGGCGCCTCCACCCGGCGCGGCTGCGGCGACGGGTCGAGCAACGCGGTCAGGATCTCCGAGCCCGACACGCCGTCGATGGCACAGTGGTGCACCTTCGTGTAGAGGGCGCAGCGGCCGCCCTCCAGGCCGTGGATGAGGTGCGCCTCCCACAGCGGCCGCCCGCGGTCGAGCCGCCGCGCGTGGGCGCCCGCCACGTACGCCGCCAGTTCCCGCTCCCCGCCGGGCGCCGGGAGAGTGGTCTCGTGCACGTGCGCGTCGAGGTCCACGTCAGGGTCGTCCAGCCAGTACGGCCGGTCGAGCCCGAAGGGCACGTCGGCCAGCCGCATCCGCAGCGGCGGGGCGAGGTGCAGCCGCTCGCGCAGCAGGGCGAGCAGCGCCTCCCTGGTCAGGGCGCCGGAGGGCGAGGTCGACGGGTCGAGTATGGCGACGCCCGCCACATGGGCCGCGGTCGTCGCCGACTCCACGCTCAGGAACTGCGCGTCGAGTGCCGTCAACTGGCGCATCTCGTCATCCTCCCGCTCACGCCGCCCGGTCATGCGGCCGGCCCCGCCGCCCGGGGCCCACGGCCCCGGCGCCGGGCGCCGTACGCCGGGGACCGCCCACCCGCGGCGATCCCCTGGCGCAGGATAATCGCCCGCCTGCGCACCGTGACCATCATCGCCGCGCCGCGTTACCGCCGCATTTCTCCCACGTGCCGCCGGGGGATGTTCAGGCGCGCCCGTGACTGTCCCGAGACGGTCGGCGGCCCGGGGCTGAGCGCGGCCCGGGAGCCGGACGCAGGCGGCGCCTGTCGCGCCGGCTCCGGTTCAGCCCTGGCCGTGCCCGCTGATAAGCCACCGGCCATCGATCTTGTCCAGGAAGAACCTCTCGCTGTAGGGGCCGTCGTCACCGGTGTAGAACTCGCATTGCTCGAAGGCGTAGCTGACCGGCACTCGTACGCATCGCTGGATGTCGCCGCAGCTCTCCGCTTCGGGCTCGCCGATCTCGACATCGGTGAGGCTGGTCCAGTTCGTGAAGTTGCTTACCGGATCCGCGAATTCGGCTTCGTACTGCGGACTGCTGTGATCCCACATCGACCGCCCGGTCTGCTTGTCGTGACCAGCGAGGGCTTGGAGATAGCTCTGGACGATTTCGCGCGCGGAGGCGTCTTTCGGTGGCGGTGCCACGTGCCGCACCTCGACGTCCTGCCCACACGTCCCGCAGCCGCTGATCGATCCGATGGGAATGGCCGGCAGGACAAGCGCGAGAAAGATCCTTAGTTTCTTCATCTGGAGATCCCGGCCCGCCGGCGGGCGTCCACGATGGATGCCCGCCGGCGGAAATGGAGTCGATCGGCTTAGGTACGGAGCTTCCTCTGTCTACCAGTTCACCTTGGCGAAGATCAGCCCCTTGAACTCCGTGGCGTCATATCGGTCGCCCAGGTTCATGTACGGACCGCTTCCTGTGCCGCCATGGCCGCCGTGTTGGGCGAAGAAAATATCCCATTTACCGCGGACCGTGGAGTAGCGGTAGGTCACGATTCCCATGTGGGAGATCTGGTCCGTCTTCCGGTTGATGAACCAGATGATGTCTCCTACCTGAGCCTCGGCAATAGTCTTGCGCACCGTCACCCGGTGCTGCCCTGCGAAGTGATTGTAGTTCTTCTGGGCGGCGGAGAACGTCCAGGAGTCCTTGCCCCATTCGTGGCTCTCCCACCAGGAACCGTTGTGCCGCTGGTCGAGCCAGCCGAACCACGAGGCGGCGTGTATCTGCCGGTAGCGTCCTCCTCGTGCGAGCGCCTTGGAGACGAAGTTCGCGCAGTCGTTGGGGTACTCCCAGCCTGCCCTTGTGGGGGCTCCCACGTTGGCGACCGCCCACGCCGCGGCAGCGCTTGGGCTGACCGCCGCGGTGACGTTCGCGCGGAGGCCGTTGTCCGCCTGCAGCGCCGTCAGAGCAGGGGCTGGATCATCGGGCACGCCTCCGGCCCAGGCGTTTATTTCCACTTCATCGATGTCGACCGGTGCGTCGACGGCTCCACTACTGTTCTGGCGGGTCAGTCGGAGGCCCGAGCTGCCCGTGGTGAACACGAAGTCGCTCTGCTCTTCCCAGCCATTCACCAAAGGAGCGCCGTCGGTGCCGTAAGTCGTCTTTCCGGTGATCCCGGTTCGCACGATTATGCTGCCGTCTGCGGCAGCCGAGACCAGGGTGTGGGAGAGCCCGATCTGTGAGGTGTCCCTATTGGGGGCTCCGTCGGTCAGGAGAATGTTCTCGTTGGTGTAGAGGATGGGAGCGATCGCCACTGCCTGCGAGTCGCCGTCGGTGGCATCGCCCGTGTTCTCGTAGCGCTTGTCGCGCATACCTTGAGTGGCGTCGACGAACTGCTCGACCGCCTCGACGAAACTCGTGGCGTTCGCGACGGCCTGAGGTGTTACGGGAGCGGAGGTCTGCCATGGGCCGCTTCCGTATGCCGTCCGGGCCCTGACCTGGAATCGGTAGCTCATTCCGTTGGTCAGGCCGTCGACGATGGCGCGGTCCACTTCGCTGCTCAGCGTGCGCAGCACGTTGCCCCCGGCGTTGAGAACTTGGATGTCGTAGCTGTCGACAGGAGCGTCTGCCCCGGGAGTCTCCGGCTTTCCCCAAGCGAGCAGGACACCTGCGTCTCCCGCGCGAGACCTGATATCAGTGATCTTTCCGGGGGCGGTCGGTGGAAGGTACTCGATGGTGAGTGAGATCGGTACCTGTCCGGAGGCGGCGCCCAGGGTCGTCGGCGGCAGGGTCTCGTCGGCAAGCAGCACGAGTCCAGGGTCGACGAAGTAGTCGCCGGTGGTCTCCTGCAGCCACTGCCGCACGGTGCCTGTCACGTCCACCTGTGCCGCGCTCAGATCGGCTTGCTGCTCCGGAGCCGCCACGAGGTCGCCGGCGAGTTCGGCGCCGTCAGGGGAGTCAGATAATTCGGTCTTCTTGGCGTAGACGGAGATCTTCGCGCCCGCGGGGCATGGTCCGCCGCAGTCGGCGCTTCCCAGCTTGAGGATCGCCGACGTGATCTGGGCGCCCGCCGGGACACGGGCGAGATCGGCCTTCACCAGAGAGATACGACGGTCCGCTCCGGCTCCGCCGACCTGCACGGCGGCTGCGTCCACAAGGGCACAGGGCCCGCCGTCGCATGCGTCTGCCGCTGTCTTGGCCGTTCGGATGCTCAGCTTGCTCTTGTCGAGGACGACGGTATCCGTCCCGACCGGTTCCTGCGGTGCCGAGCCACTGGTGCTGAAACGTATGGCAGGCGTCTTGGCCGAGCAGACCTCCTCCACGCATGCCTCCATCTGCCAGCTGTAGGAGGCGTTCGCGGAAAGGACCCCGTCGGGAACTCGCAGTGAAACGCGGGTGCCGCCCTTGACCGATCCCTCGCCGAAGGGGGTTGCGCCGACAGGGGCGCCCTGGGCGTCGTAAAGGTAGAACCGTCCGGTGACCAGTTCTCCGGAGGGACGCGAGACGATTCCCGAGAGGATCGGGTTGGTCGGTTCCGTCAATCCGGTGGCCAGATCGGTGGGCGCGTGAGGTGCGTCAGAGGTGATCCGATAAGCGGGAGTCTGGCTGCACAGTACGGTGGAACCGCTGACGCAGGCCTTGAAGGACACCTTGAAGGTATCGGGGTTGCCCATGGCGAAGGTGTATTCCGTGACCTGTCCCGACGGCACGTTTGTCAACGGTGGTGG
The DNA here is from genome assembly GCF_014161375.1 of Microbispora sp. H10830. NCBI lineage: Bacteria > Bacillati > Actinomycetota > Actinomycetes > Streptosporangiales > Streptosporangiaceae > Microbispora > Microbispora sp. H10830. The sequence continues at coordinate 386,994 of NZ_JABBWX010000004.1, read as the reverse complement.
ATTGCCGATCGGGCCCGAGGCATCCGAGACCGTCACGAAGTAGTCGACATTCTCCCCTCCGGACGTGGTCGAGCTGTAGGCCACCTTCACCTGGCCGCTGCGTGAGACGACGTCGTTCCCGGTGACAGAGTCCGCACTGCTCAGCGTCACCTCGGGAATGGCCGGAGGAAGCTTGTACGTCACGGTCAGCGTGGGCGGGGTGCCGGACTCCCCGGCCCCCTCCGACGAGGTGAAAACGCGGTAATTGCCCGTCTTCGGCTCCGCCGGGTCCTGGAGTACAACGCCGTGGTTGGGCGAGCCCGCCTGCCAGTCCTGCACGATCCCGGTGACGTTCCAGCGCATGAATCCGCTCCCGCAGAAACCCTCCTGGGAGCCCTCCTTGCTGATGACCGCGTCCTCGGTTGTGTTCGTCGGTTGCGGAGACCAGGTCAGGGTGGCGGCGTCCCACGCACTGGTGACCCGGCGCACCTGGACGCCGGTTCCGACGGAGGTTCCGCAGCTGGGGGCATCCACATTCTGCAGAGCGAGCTCCGCCGACGTGATCGACGATGGCAGGCCCGCGGTGTTGAAGCGAAGGTAGGCGCGCGACAGCTCGTCGCGCTCGCGTGACCCCACGCTCAGATACGGGCCGTCCACGTTGTTCCAGTCGAAGACGCTGTTGACGTCGGTGTCGTCGTTGAGCGGCAGCAGCACACTCGGGTCGACCGTGACGGGATACCGGGTGGCCGGGTCATTGAGGAACGAGGCGTCTGGCTTCAGTATCAGTGCTTTTCCGCCATCGCCGGTTGCGATCCTGGCCGTGATCTTGCCGCGGCGGCCCTTGTCCCCGTGGCGACTGTGGATTCCAGCGGTCTCGCCGGAAGGACCTGACTCCCACATCTCCGGCTTGGTCGATAACGCGACCGGCTTCTTCTCGCCGCCGGACAAACTCAATCGCCCGTCGGCCGCCGCCTCCATGTTCAGGCCGTTGAGCGTGAACGGGACCTTGATCTCGACGGGGGCGCCGGGACGTTCGCGAAGCACGATATCGAAGCGAAGACCAGTGGGTAGGGCCGTGACGACGAGATCTCCTGTAGGCCCGGCTGCTCCCCGGTAGACGGCGGTGTTGCCACGCACCGTCGGTTTGGACAGGGATGACGGCCAGCGCAGCGCGAACGTCTTCCCGTCGCCGTAAGCCAACTGGGCAAAGGGTGCGTTTCCCCCAGTTGACAGCTGCACGTCGGCCTTGGAGACCTTGGGCCGGAGCGCACCGTGGGACTCCACCAACGTGGTGTCGATCGCAGACCAGGTGCCGTCTGCCTGTTTCACTCGGACGGGCCCGCTGTTCACGGTCGTCATGAGGTGCCCGTCGGGATAGGCGATGGTATCCGAGGTTTCCGACGTGGCCGCGGAGACGTGAACCGATTGGCCCCGTTTCTTCGCGTCGGCCAGCGCGGTCGCCATGGCGGTGTGGCTTGCGACCTTGTCATCCGGACGTGGAAGTAGCGTTCGGGCGGGAGAAGCGGGGGTCGTGTCCGGAGAGGGGGCGGCTGATGCGGGGACGAGGGTCTGGAAAGTTGCGAGGACGGCGATGAGGCCCACGGTGAATCGGCTGGCGCGTGTGCCCGGCCTTTGACTCCTTCGCACTGCACTCCTTTGCTCCAGCGTGCCTGACATCGGAGATCAACAAATGATCCACGCGGAGCGTAAACTGTGAAGTCAAGGGCGTAAAGGTTCAAACTGGTCAGGTGTCTGGGCTTCATGACCACCGCATGCTCGGCTGATCCCGACGAATGCGGCCAGCGGCAGGTGAAATCGGTTCCCCGTCGATGTCCTTCCTCGACGAGGAAGCGGACAGCCGGAAGCGCCGGAGCGGCGGCGTGAGGGTGGCTGGCGAGATGGGACGCGCGAATCCGGGTCAGGGCTTGCGCGCGAGGCCGCCGAAGCAGGCCACCTCGCGGGGCTCGCCCCACGGGTTGTCCTCCGGCCGCCACCGCGACACCGAGACGACGCCGGGTTCGAGCAGTTCCAGGCCGGTGAAGTAGCCCTCGATCTGCTCGGGGCTTCGCGGCGTGTAGGGGGTCGCGCCGCTGCCCGCGTTGTAGCCGCCCAGCGCCTTGACGTAGGCCGGGTCGGTGTCGGAGCCGTCGTAGAGCGCGAGATAGCTGCCGGAGGGCAGGGCCGCCAGCAGTCGGCGCACGATCTCCCGCGCCTCGTCGTAGTCCGCCACCAGGCCCAGGATGCCCATCAGCATGAGTGCGGTGGGCCGCGCGAAGTCCAGCGTTCCGGCCGCCTCCCGCAGGATGCGGCCGGGGTCGCGTACGTCGGCCTCGATGTAGTCGGTGGCCCCCTCGGGAGTGCTGGTCAGCAGCGCCTGGGCGTGCACCAGCACCAGGGGGTCGTTGTCGACGTAGACGATCCGGGACGCCGGGGCCAGCCGCTGGGCGACCTCGTGGGTGTTGCCGACGGTGGGCAGGCCCGTGCCGATGTCGAGGAACTGGCGGATTCCCGCCTCGCGGGCGAGGTATCCGACGGTGCGCACGAGCATCTGCCGGGACTGGCGGGCGATGTCCACCATCCCGGGGAAGACGGCGCGGATCCGTTCCCCCGCCTCTCTGTCGACGGGGTAGTGGTCCTTGCCCCCCAGGAAGTAGTTCCAGACGCGAGCCGAGTGCGGCACGCTGCTGTCGATCCTGCGGACGCCAAGGTCGTCGGCGGGAGGAGTGTCGCGAGGAGTGTCGTTCAAGGGGGGCCTCGGAGTGGTCGGAACGGAGAGACGACCGCACCCGCGTCAGTGATCTCCGCTCGTTGCTGGCGGATCGCGCGTCGCGCCCATCCTTTCCGATCAAGCTCCGGCACGCAACCACATGGGTCGGGCTGAAAAGTGCTATTGAGGCCGCGTTCGCCCCGATACCATCCCGTCACCTGGAGGCGTCGGCGTACGGCCGGTCACCGGTGAGACCCATATCGGGGAGGACAGGGATGATCTCGGCTCGACCGGAGGCTGCGACTTCTCCGGACGGACGGCCGGTTCAGCCGCGGGGCGGGCCGACGGTGGTGCGCATGATGCTCGGCGCCCAGCTGCGCCGGCTCCGCGAGGCCAGGAACATCAGCCGTGAGCAGGCCGGGCACGCCATCCGCGCCTCCATGTCGAAGATCTGCCGGCTGGAGCTGGGCCGCACCCCCTTCAAACGGCGCGACGTGGCCGACCTGCTCACGCTGTACGGCGTCGTCGGCAGCGGGGAACGGGAGACGATGCTGGCGCTCGCCGAGCAGGCCGGCACCCCCGGCTGGTGGCACCAGTACAACGACCTGCTGCCCGGCTGGTTCGAGGTCTACGTCGGGCTGGAGGAGGCGGCGGCCACCATCCGCACCTACGAGGTCCAGTTCGTGCACAGCCTGTTGCAGGCCGAGGACTACGCACGCGCGGCGATCCGGCTGCGGCATCGCGGGGCGCCGGGGTCCGACGTCGAACGGCGCGTCGGGCTGCGCATGCGGCGTCAGCGGCTCCTGGACCAGGCCGACGGGCCCCGGCTGTGGTCGGTGATGGACGAGTCGGCGCTGCGCCGTCCCCTGGGCGGCCGGGCCGTGCAGCGCCGCCAGATCGAGCACCTGATCGAGGCCGCCGCGCGCCCGAACGTCACCCTGCAGATCCTGCCCTTCCGGGCCGGGGGTCACCCCGCCGTGGGCGGCCCCTTCACCATCCTGCGGTTCGCCGAGCCCGACCTGCCCGACGTCGTCTATCTCGAACAGCTCAGCAGCGCGTTGTACCTCGACAAGCAGGAGGATGTGGACGACTACACCGCCGTGATGAACGACCTCAGCGTGCAGGCCGAGTCGGCCCGCGACACCGTGACCATGTTGCGCGCGATTCTCCGGGATCTGTGAGACGGGGAGGTCAGCCCCTGCCCAGGTGGGCCAGCAGGCGGTCGAGGGGCCAGGTGTTCACCACGTCGTCCGGGGTGAGCCAGGCCCGCTGCGCGATGCCCACGCCGAACCTCTGGTGGGCCAGATGCGGGACGGCGTGGGAGTCGCTGTCGATCGAGAACCTGACGCCGTGGTGGCGCGCGAGCCGTACGAGGTCGGAGGGCAGGTCGGCCCGATCGGGGTAGGAGTCGATCTCCATGATCGTGCCGGTCCTGGCGGCGGCGCGGAACACCGCGTCCCAGTCCGCGTCCACCGGCGGCCGCTTGCCGATCTTCCGCGTCGTGGGGTGGCCGATGACGTGGACGTGCGGGTTCTCGCATGCGGCGATGAAACGGCGGGTCATCTCCTCCCGTGACTGGGTGAAGTGCGAGTGCACCGACGCGACGCAGACGTCGAACCCGGCCAGCACCTCGGCAGGCCAGTCCACCGAGCCGTCCGGGGCGATGTTCAGCTCGCTGCCGTGCAGCAACCGCATGTCCGGATATTTCGCCTGAAGCTCGGCGATGCGGGCGCGCTGGGCGAGGGCCTTGTCGAGGGTCATCCGCTGCATGACCAGGTCGGGCGCGTGGTCGGTCACCGCGTAGTAGGAGTAGCCGCGCATCGCGGCGGCGGCCACCATGTCCTCCAGTGACGCGATGCCGTCGGTGAGGTCGGTGTGGGTGTGCAGGTCGCCCCGCAGGTCGTGCAGCTCGACCAGGTGCGGCAGCTCGCCCCGCAGCGCGGCCTCCACCTCGCCGCCGTCCTCGCGCAGTGCCGGGTGCACCCACGCCATGCCGAGAGCCTGGTAGATCTCCTCCTCGGTCTCCGACGCGATGAGGCGGTCGCCGTCGAACAGTCCGTACTCTGACAGCTTCCAGCCCTTCTTGACCGCCATCTCCCGGATGCGGACGTTGTGCTCCTTGCTGCCGGTGAAGTAGACCATGGCCGCGCCCCACGACTCGGCGGGAACGAGCCGCAGGTCGACCTGCAGGCCGCGGTCGGTCCTGACCGAGGTCTTCCGCTCGCCCTTCGCGATGATCTCGGTGACGTACGGCTGCCGCGCGAACAGCTCCATCAGGCCGGGGTCGCCGACGGCGAGGATGTCGATGTCGCCGATCGTCTCGCTCATCCGGCGCAGCGATCCGGCGAAGGCGATCCGGTCGGCGGGCAGCGAGGCGATGACCCGCTCGGCGAGATCCGTCGCGATGCCGAGGTGGACCCGGTCGCCCGACCGCTCCATGTGCTCGATGCCCTTGAGCAGGTTCTCCTCGGTCTTGGCGCCGAAGCCGCCCAGACCCTTCAGACGGCCGTCCCGGATCGCGTCGGCCAGCGCGGCGGGGGAGTCGATGCCGAGCTCCTGGAACAGGAACAGCGCCTTCTTCGGGCCGAGCGAGGGGATCCGGGTCAGCCTGCGCACCCCCTCGGGCACCTTGCCCCGCAGGTCGTCGAGCTGGCGGAAGCTGCCGCGCTCGAGGAACTCCTCGACCTTCTTGGCGATCGCCTCGCCCACGCCCGGGATCGACCGCACATCGGTCTCCCCGAGGTCACCGGGGAATCCCGCGATCGACTTGGCCGCCTTCTGGTAGCTGCGCACCCGGAAGGCGTCCCCGCCGTTCAGCGCGAAAAGCTCGGCGTACTCCTGCAGCGCCGCGGCTGCCTCGTCATTGGCCCGTCCCATGCGTCTCAGGGTAGGAGAAGCGGCAGCGCGCGTTCGAACGAACGGATCCAGTACGGCCAGGTGTGGGTGCCGTTTCCGTAGAAATCTGTCGTCACCTTCACCCCGGCCTTCTCCGCGGCCCTGGCGAAGTTCAGGTTCTGCCGCATGATCGCGGCCTCGGTGCGATCGACCGGTCCGTCCCCGTGGTCCAGCGGGCCGGGCTCGCCGTCGCCCGCGGACGCGTAGAGGCGCACGCCCTTCAGCCGCCCGGCCAGGTCGGCGGGATTGTGCTCCGGCCAGGCGCTCGGGTCGCCCCACAGGTCCTCGGTGTCCACGCCGTTGTCCGCCATGAACGCCCGATATCCGGGGACGTCGTCGCGGGTGTCGAGCACCCCGGAGAACGACGCCGCGGCCTCGAACACACCCGGATGCCGGGCCGCGTAGACGAACGCGCCGTGCCCGCCCATGGAGAAACCGGCGATCGCGCGGCGCGTGCCGACGCCGTACCGCGGCTCGACCAGGCGCGGCACCTCGGTCAGGTGGAACGTCTCCCAGGCGGGGCCGTCACGCCAGTCGGCGTACCAGCCCATCGAACCGCCCTCGGGGACGATGACGACGGCGTCGAGGCGGGCGGTCAGCCGAGCCACCTCGCCCGTCCTGAGCCAGTCCCAGCCGCCGCCGGCGCAGCAGCCGTGCAGCAGGTACAGCGCGCGCCAGCCGGTGGAACCCGGCTTCCAGGCCGCGGGCTTCACCACCCACACCGAGCGCCTCCCGCCAGTGGCAGGGGAGTCGATCACGAGTTTGTCCGTCCGCCCGTCCACGGCCTCCTGCGAGACGACCGCGGCCGAACCCGGGGGACGGACGGGCGGCGGCGCCGCGGACTCGGCGGTGCTCTGGCAGCCGGTCGCCATGACGACGAGGACGAGCCACGTCAGAATCTTCTTCACGAGGGGCTGGATGTCATATCGATCAGCCGCAGCGCGACCAGCGGCTCGCCGAGCGTCTCGGCGGCCCCGAGCACGGCGTGCACGAGCGCCGAGCCGACGCCCCGCCGGTGGTGAGCGGGGTGCACGGCCAGCGGGCCGAGCCCCAGCACGGGCACGGACCCTACGTGGGCCCTCGTGCAGACGACGTGACCCGCGATCCCGCCGCCCGGTGCCTTTGCCGGTGCCGGTGCCGGTGCCGGTGCGACGAGTGACAGCTCCGGCAGCCAGCCGGGGTCGGCGCGCAACTCGTCGAGCAACGTCACCTCGACCGGCGGCCCGTCCGGCCGGTCGGGGTCGCGGGCCGCTTCGTAGGGGGCGAAGGCGGCGGCGACGACCGCGCGGACGGCCTCGACGTCGCCGGGGTTCTCCCGTCGGATCAGCATCCGCCCAGCCTCCCGCCCGCCCTCGCGCCCGGCAAGGGATCAACGGGCCGAGCCGGCCACGGAAGGCGGATCCGAACGCGCGGAGCGGTCATGCGCTCCCGGCGGCAACGCCGGTGAGACGCCGGGGCTTTGTCGCGCGACGTGGTTGATTCGGCTGCAAACCTGGTCATCAGTACCAATATCACTGCTCTCAAGAGCGAATTTGAGGCTATATGGGCGAATCGGTGCGAGATTCGAGTCCGCAGGGCTTGACCTGCCGCAAGTCGGGCCGCGGCCGGCCGGTGATTGGCCGCATGACTTGACCGGATCCCGGTGGGGCGAATAGCGTCTCCCGAAAATTACTTAAAATGCTGCGAAAGTTTCTGTGGCGGTCAGACACGGCGATCGGGTGCCGTTGTGTCCCCCTGTCGATCGAGAGACAGCAGTAAGGAGCACTGATGCCGGAGTTGACGGACCCCGAGCCGGTCGCCAAACCCGTCCCGCGAATCAACACCGCGGTTCCGCACCCTGCCCGGATCTACGACTACCTGCTGGGCGGCAAGGACAACTTCGCGGCCGACCGGGAGGCGGCCGAACACCTCCTCAGGATTTCGCCGGGGACCCGCGAGGGCGTCCGCGCCCACCGCGCCTTTCTCCGCCGGGCGGTGCGGCATCTCGCCGCCGAGGCGGGAATGACGCAGTTCCTCGACATCGGCACGGGCATTCCCACTCAGGGCAACACCCACGAGGTCGCTCAGCAGGCCAACCCCGAGGCCCGGGTGGCGTACGTGGACAACGACCCCATCGTCCTGGTGCACGGCCGTGCCCTGCTGACCGGCAGCGCCGCGGGGATGACCTCGGTGATCGAGGCCGACCTGCGGAAGCCGGAGGCGATCCTGTCCCACCCGGAGGTCCGGGCCGTGATCGACTTCGACCGTCCGGTGGCCGTCATCATGGCGGGCGTCCTGCACTTCGTCACCGACGAGGAGGACCCGTACGGCCTGGTCGAGACCTTCAAGGCCGCCGTGCCCTCGGGCAGCCACCTACTGCTGTCGCACATCACGCTCGACTTCGCCCCCCAGGTGAGCCAGGAGGACTTCACCAAGCCCTACGACAACAGCACCGCGCCCATGGTGCCCCGCACCCACGACCAGGTGCTGCGGTTCTTCGAGGGCTGGCAGGTGATCGACCCGGGCGTGGTCGAGGTGGTGCGCTGGCGGCCTGACGAGTACAAAGACCGGGAGCGAATTCCCGGAGGTCACGCCTGGGCCTACGGCGCCCTCGCGGCGAAGCCCTGATGGAGGGCGGAGAAGCACACGTACGGTCCCACGTATGGCCTCCGGCGCGGCGTGCGCACCGGAGGCCATCGCTTGTGGCTAGAGGGAAAGGGTCAGCAGGTGGAGCCGGCCTGAGTCGGCGGCCCCGCCGGGCTCACTGCGTGAAGGACCACTTCTGGTTGTTTCCGCCCCAGCAGGAGTACAGCTGGATCTGCGTGCCGTTGCCGGTGCCCTGTCCGACGGCGTCCAGGCACAGCCCGGACTGAACACCGACGATGGTGCCGTCGGAGTTGAGGCGCCACTTCTGGTTGTCGCCGCCCCAGCAGGAGTAGATCTGGACCTTGGCGCCGTTGCCGGTGCCGGCCGCGTCCAGGCACTTGTTGCCGTACACCCGGAGCTCGCCGGCGGAGGTGGAGGTCCAGGTCTGGTTGGTCTGGCCGTTGCAGTCCCAGATCTGCAGCTGGGTGCCGTCGTTGGTGCTGGCGTTGGGCACGTCGAGGCAGCGGCCGGAGCCGACACTCCTGATCGGCCCGCTACCGTTCCCGCCACCGGGGCTGGGCGAGGTGCCAGGGCTGGGCGAGGTGCCGGGGCTGGGGGAGGTGCCGGGGCTGGGCGAGGTGCTCGGCGTGGCGGCGTTGAGGGCGTTCAGGACCGAGGTGTAGGCGGCCTTCTTGTTGCCGTTGCTGTCGAACAGCAGCGGGCTGGTGTTCGCGCCGAGCCAGGAGTCGCTGTCGCGCACGCCCCACACGGTGATGCCGACGCAGCGCGGCACGGCCAGGCAGTCGTTGGTCACGCTGGCGTAGGTCGAGGCCGAGCCGCCCTGGATGTCCAGCTCGGTGATGGCCACGTCCACGCCGAGGGCGGCGAAGTTCTGCAGGGTCTGGCGGTAGTTGCTGGGATAGGGGCTCTGGCCGTTGAAGTGGGACTGGAAGCCGACGCAGTCGATCGGCACGCCGCGGGACTTGAAGTCCTTGACCATGTTGTAGACGCCCTGCGTCTTGGCCCAGGTCCAGTTGTCGATGTTGTAGTCGTTGTAGCACAGCTTGGCCGCGGGGTCGGCGGCGCGCGCGGTGCGGAAGGCGACCTCGATCCAGTCGTTGCCGGTGCGCTGCAGGTTGGAGTCGCGGCGGCCGCCGCCGCTGTCGGCGTAGGCCTCGTTGACGACGTCCCAGTAGGGGATCTTGCCCTTGTAGTGGGCCATCACGCCGTTGATGTGGTTGATCATCGCCTGGCGCAGCGCGCTGCCCGACAGCGACTGCATCCAGCCCGGCTGCTGGGAGTACCAGGCCAGCGTGTGCCCGCGCACCTGCTTGCCGTTCTGCACCGCCCAGTTGTAGATCCGGTCGGCGTTGGTGAAGTTGAACTGGTTCTGGTTCGGCTCGGTGGCGTCGATCTTCATCTCGTTCTCGGCCGTCACCATGTTGAACTCACGGCTCGCGATGCCGGTGTAGTTCCCGTCGCCGAGTTTGCCGCTGGCGATGGCGGTGCCGAAGTAGCGGCCGGTTTGTGCGGCAGCTGCGCCGAGCGTGCTCGCCGCGGCGTCGGCGGGGACCGTCACCGCCACCACCGCGGTGGCCGCGGTGAGCACGCCGAGAGCGCCGGCGACCAGAGCCCGGCGCAGCCGGGTTCCGGGCGGGGACATGACGTTTTCGCCCATGTCTGAGCCTCCATAACTGAATCACCAAGGGGGAACGTGCAAGTTCCCGTGAGAACGACGCCGCGCCGCGTCGCTTGAGGACGCACACCACCAGGGCGTCGTGATCGGCGGCCCCCTGCACGTGCACCACCACCCGGAGCGGGGGACCGCCTCGGAGGATCAGTGTGGAAACCTCCCCGAAACTTGTCAAGGCTTCTACGGAAACTTTCGGGCTACCTGGCCAACGTATGTATGCAAAATCGGTTAAGTCAGTGGCATCTGCAGTCCGAAAGTTTCGGCGACCGTAGGCTGGACAGGAGAGAGGTGATGAAAGTTTCAACATAAGCCTCTCGCCGGTCTCGTGGGTCGTCGCGATAACGCCCAGTCAGGCCACACCCAGACCCCTGACAGGGACGCGAACGCGTATCAAGGCCCTTGACAACGGTTCTCCGCCTCGTATTGGCTCCGCCCCACACCACCTCCAAGCGCCCCGGTGGAGAGGAGAGCCGATCGGAAGACGCACTGTGAACGCTCACAGCCATCGACATCTGCGGCCTGCCGCCGCCCCGGTCGTCCGCCGGCTCGGAAGACGCCCGGCCGACGTGCGGGCACCTCGATCGCCGATCGGCGGTGCGGGAGAGGAGGGCGGTGGCACTACCCTGCCAGGGTGAGCGTGGAAGTGTCCGTGGTTGTCCGCTATCGCAAGGCCGTGACGTACGGCGTGAACGCGCTGCTCGGCGCGCTCGAGACCGCGAAGGCCGAGTGCGATCTGCGGCTCGGGACCACCCCCGAGGAAACCGCGGAGCACATCGCGGCCACCCCCGCGGACCGTGTCCTGGTCCTCTGGTCGTTCTACTCGCCGGACGCCGAGGCGATGGCCGCCGAGCTGGCCACCGTGCGGGCCCTGGCCGACGACCCGCGCGTCCTGCACATCGCCGGCGGCGTGCACGCCACGGCCGAGCCGCAGCAGGTCATCGACGCAGGCTGGGATCTCGCCGCGATCGGCGAGGGGGAGCCGACGATCGTCGCCCTGGTCGAGGCGCTGCGCGCGGACCGGCCGCTCACCACCGTCCCCGGGCTGGCGGTGCGCGACGGCGACGGCATGGCGCTGCGCACGCCACCGGCCCCGCAGTTGCCGCTGGACGTCTTCCCGTCCTTCCCCGACCGGCGCCGCCACTTCGGGCCCATCGAGATCACGAGGGGCTGCGCCTACACGTGCCGCTTCTGCCAGACGCCCTTCATGTTCGGCGGCAGGTTCCGGCACCGCAGCGTGGACAGCGTGCGCGAGCACGTCCGCCGGATGGCCGCCCACGGCCTGCGCGACGTCCGTTTCATCACCCCCACCTCCCTCTCGTACGGCACGCAGGGGACGGAGCCGGCGCTGGACGCCGTGGAGGAGCTGCTGGCGGGCGTGAAAGAGGAACTGCCGGCGAACGGGCGGGTGTTCTTCGGCAGTTTCCCCTCGGAGATCCGTCCCGAGCACGTGACGCCGGAGGCGATGCGGCTCCTCAAGCGTTACGTGGCGAACGACAACATCATCATCGGCGCGCAGTCGGGCTCCGACCGCGTGCTGGCCGCGGCCGGTCGCGGCCACGGCAGTGCGCCGGTGCGCGACGCCGTGCGGATCGCCGTGGAGCACGGCTTCCGCCCGAACGTCGACTTCATCTTCGGACTGCCCGGCGAGTCATCCGAGGACCAGGACGCGTCCCTGCGGCTCGCCGCGGACCTTGCGGATCTCGGGGCACGCATCCACACCCACACGTTCATGCCGCTGCCCGGCACGCCGTGGCGGGACGCCGAGCCCGCGTTCATCCCGCTGGCCACGATGCGTGAGCTGGACCGGCTGGCGCAGCGCGGCGACGCCTACGGGCACTGGCGCAAGCAGGCCGAGCACGCGGCGCGGCTGGCGGAGACGGCGAAGGCCTACCCGCGCCGCGCCCGGCGCCGCCGCACCACCGACGGCTGACGTCCTCGCCCTGACTCCCGGCCCTGGGGCCTCGCCCGCCGAGCCCCTTCCGGGCCCGGCGAGCGTGGGGCCTCTCGATCAGAACTGCTGCGGCCGCGCCTGGTACGGCTCCTCGAGGAAGGCGATCTCCTTCTCGCTGAGCTTCAGCTCGACCGCGGCGAGCGCGTCGTCCACGTGGTGCTCCTTGGTCGCGCCGACGATCGGCGCGGTCACGGCCGGGCGGCTGAGCAACCACGCCAGGGAGAGGGTCGCGGGGGAGACGCCCCGCTCCTCGGCGGTGCGCGCCACGCGCTCCAGGATCGCCTCGTCGGCGTGCCCGCCGTACAGCTGCTCCTGCCTGGCGCCGTCGCCGACCTGCCGTACGGTGTCGGCCGGCTTGCCCGCGCGGGCGAGCAGGCCGCGTGCGAGCGGGCTCCACGGGATGAGCCCCACCCCCTGGTCGAGGCACTGCGGGATCATCTCCCGCTCCTCCTCGCGGTGCAGCAGGTTGTAGTGGTTCTGCATCGAGACGAACCGGGTCCAGCCGTGCCTGTCGGCGGTGTGCTGGGCCTTGGCGAACTGCCACGCCCACATGCTGGAGGCGCCGATGTAGCGGGCCTTGCCGGCCCGGACGATGTCGTTGAGCGCCTCCATGGTCTCCTCGATCGGCGTCTCGTCGTCCCACCGGTGGATCTGGTAGAGGTCGACGTAGTCGGTGCCGAGGCGGGCCAGGGAGGCGTCGATGGCCGACATGACGTGCTTGCGGGACAGGCCGTAGTCGTTCCTGCCCTCGCCCATCGGGAAGTAGACCTTGGTGGCCAGCACGTAGTCGTCGCGCCGGGGGAAGATCTTGCGCAGCAGCCGCCCGGTGACCTCCTCGCTGACGCCTCCCGAGTAGACGTCGGCGGTGTCGAAGAAGGTCACGCCGCCCTCGGCCGCCTTGCGCACGATGGGCTCGGCCTGCTCCTCGTCCAGGACCCAGCCGCCCCACTTGGCCGGTTCGCCGTAGCTCATCATGCCCAGGCAGATCCTGCTGACCTTCATACCGGTGGTGCCAAGTCGTCGATACTCCATGGCAGCACCCTATTCACCCCAACTCACCGTCAGCGCGGCAGCGGTGGCTCGAGCGTCTGCTCTCCCTGTCCGCCACGGGCTTCGCCGCGCATCGGTCGCCGGACTCCGCTCCGGCCTGACCTCACCTGGAGGCGTTCCAGGTGTTCGACGGGCCCTGGCCGGTCGGCACGGTCGGGCTGAACCGTACGGGCAGGGCCTCCAGGCTGCGAACCCACAGCGAAGGGCGCCAGCGCAGCGCGTCAGGTTCCACGGCGAGGTAGACGTCGGGCAGCCGGTCGAGGAGGACCTCCACGGCCGTCTTGGCGATGATCCCGCCGAGCTCGGGCGCGGGGAAGGGGCAACCATACTCGCCGTGGCCGAAGGCCAGGTGCGCCCGGTTGGCGCCGGAGCCGGCATGGGCGGCCGGTTGCACCTGCGGATCCGCATTGGCCGCGGCGATACCGAGCACCAGCATGTCGCCCCGGCGGATGCGCCGCCCGGCCAGCTCGCAGTCCTGCACGGCCCAGCGATTGGGCATGTTCGGCGTGGGCGGGTCCTTCCACAGCACATCGTTCAGCGCCTCGCCGACGCTGCTGCGGCCGCCTTGCAGGCTCATAGAGAAGTGGTCGTCCATCAGCATCAGCCGCAGGGTGCTGCCGATCCAGTTGCGGCAGTTGTCATGGGAGGAGATCATCGTCATGATCAGGTCTTGGACGATCTCCTCGTCGGTGATCCGCGCGTGGTGTGCCAGCATGTGCGAGGTGAGGTCGTGGCCCGGCAGGGCGCGCTTGTCGGCGATGAGCCGGCTTAGTTTGTCCAGAATTCGGGAAACCGCGGAGAGGGCCTCCTCACCCCCGCTCAGCACGTGGTTGACGTCCTCGACCAGTTCCGGCAGGTCGGTCTCCGCCAGCCCGAACAGCCGGGTGATGACCTGAGCCGGAATTCGGTCGGCGTACTGGGAGATCAGCTCGGTCTGACCGTCTCCGGAGAACTCGTCGATCGCGAGGTCGGCGATCTGCTCGCAGATCAGGGCGAGCTCGGTGCGGTCGACGCTGTCCAGCGCGTCGCTGATGGCGCCGATCCGCCGCTGGTGCTCGGCCCCCTCGGTGTACATCACGGACGGTTGCCATGTCACGTACGGGCGCGCCGGCCAGTCAGGGGGGAGGTGGTCCTGCAGGTTCCAGCGCCTGGGGTCGCGGCTGAACAACCGCGGCTGGCTGGTGACATGGTGCAGCTCGCGATAACCGATCACGTACCAGACGGGCATGCCGTCGAGGAGAACGGGGACGACGGGGCCGTGCTCGCGGCGCATCTCCTGGAACAGCGCGGTCGGGTCGTCGCCGATCAGTGACGCGTGCAGTCGTACGGCATCGGCGTGGTCGGCGTATCCCTTCAGCGGCTCCCGTCTCCGCTCGGCCTGCTGCGATGCGGACGGGTCTGCGGAGCCGGGCAGGGGAGGGGAGTTCGTCACGGCATGCTCTCTCGGGCGGGCAACTGGTCGTAGGTGCGGGTGAGGTGCTCGATGAGCGTGATCAGCACGTGTTTGGACGAGGACCGCTCTCTCGCGTCGCAGTCGATGAGCGGGACCTCGGGTGAGAGTGCCAGCGCCTCGCGCACCGAATCCAGGGTGGGCCCGTCGGTGAAGCGGTTGACCGCGACGACGAACGGGGTCCGATGGTGCTCCAGCCGGTCGATGGAGTACCAGGAATCCTCCAGGCGGCGGGCGTCCACCAGGACGACCGCGCCCAGGCTGCCGGCGAACAACTGGTCCCACACGAACCAGAACCGCTGCTGACCGGGCGCGCCGAACAGGTAGAGCACCTTGCTCGCGTTCAGCGTGATCCGGCCGAAGTCGAAGGCCACCGTGGTGGTCGACTTGGTCCGTACCCGGCTGGCGTCGTCGATGCCCACGCTCGCCTGGGTCATGACCTCCTCTGTGCTCAGCGGGCGGATCTCGCTCACCGAGCCGACCATGGTCGTCTTTCCCGCCCCGAACCCTCCGACGATCACGATTTTCAGGGCGTCCGCGGCGGTCGTGCGTAGGGGCGTTCGCGTGATGGCCGCCATCTGGTCAGAGGTTGTGGAGCGCAACGAGCACCTGCCTCAGGATTTCGGGATCCGGTCGTCCGGCCTGTGCGGCGATCGACGGATGACGGACGGTGATGCGACCGGTGTCCAGCAGGTCGCACAGCAGGATCTTCACCACGCTGACCGGCAGTCGCAGTTCCGCTGAGATCTCCACCACCGCCGTCGGCCGCTGGGCCATCCGCAGGATCTTGATGTGCTCGGACTGCATACCGGGGGTGGGGGCGCACTCGCTGACGATGAGGGAGACGGAGTCGAAGGCTTTCTCATCGGCGCTGGTACGCCCACCGGTGACGGTGTAGAGCCGGTCAGGGTCTTCTTGGTCGATGGCTCGCCGTGTCATCCGCGGTCGTCGCTGTTCTCCGTTTGCCGCGGCGCCGCAGTGAGGTACACCCCGATCTGCTCCACCAGTTCGTTCATGTTGTGCGCGATAAGCCCCACCTCGCCGTCCTCCTCGGCCACCACGGCCAGGTGGGCGCCGTCCCCGGCCGGCACGATGAGCAGCAGTCCGCCGGCGAACTCCACCATCGCCTGCCCTGCTCCGATGCCGTCCCCGAACTCGGCGGAGGCGCTCAGCGAAAGGCTCTGGATCCCGGCGGCCAGAGCGGAGAGCTGGTCGGCCCCGTCCAGGTCGAGGCTGGCGGTGAAGCACATCTTCAGGCCGTCCCTGGTCAGCACCAGCACATGCCTGATCCCCGGGGTCTTCTCTTTGAGGTTCTCCAGTAGCCAGTCGAAGTCACGATCGGTGGTGTGCGAAGCGTCGGTTGTGCTCATAGAAACGACGGGGTGCCCCTTCGGCGCGGGAGGGACGCCCCCTGCCTCCTCATCTGTGAATCCAAAAATGTCCGGTGGCCGGCGGACGCGTGTCAAGAGTCGCCCGGGGCCGGGGGAGGGGCTGAGGAGGAAGTACGCCCACGGCCGCCGGCTTGGCGGAACGCGGCGAACCTCGCAGCCGAGTCAGGCCCCTCGCGCGCGGGCTTGGCCGGCGATGCCTGCCGCGCCCTGGTCGCCTCGGCCAGCGTCTGCCCCCGGCGCCGCCTGGGCAGCAGATCTTCGGACTCGTCGGCCGGCCCCTCCTGCGCGGGTACGGCCGGTGCCTGTACGGCGGCCTGCATGGCGGGCTGCATGGGATGGCGGACCGACGCCTCGGCGTCGGGCGGCACGGTGGCCGACAGGGGCTGCGTGATCAGCAGACGCGGGATCAGCATCACGACCCCCGTGCCACCGCGGGCGGACGACCGGAAGCTGACCGTCAGGCCGTACTTGTCGACCAGGCGTCCCACGACCGCCAGGCCCAGCCGGGTACCGGACAGCGTCCGCAGGTCGAGCGGCTCGGACACGAGCCTGGTGGCGTGCTGCCGCTCGCGCGGGCGCATCCCCAGGCCGCTGTCCTCGATCGTGATCACGACGCCGGCGTCCTCCTCGTCCACGTACACGTGGACCTCGGTGCCGTGCGCCGAGAACGTGGCGGCGTTGTCCATCACCTCGGCCAGCGCGTGCATCACGCCCTCGGCCGCGTACCCCGCGACGGCGACGGTGCTGGTGGAGTGCAGCCGGATGCGCCGGTAGGCGCTGATGCGGCCCATCGCGCCGCGCAGGACGCTCTCCATGACGATCGGCCGGGTCCATCGCCGCCCGGAACGGCCGCCGCTCAGCAACGCGATGTTGTCCGCCAGCCGGCTCATCTGGGAGACGCGGTGGTCCAGGTCCAGCAGGTCGGCGAACACCTCCTCATGCTCGCCGTACTGCTCCTCCAGTTCGCGCAGCCGGGCGAGCAGGCTGGTGGCCTGTGCCTGCACCCGGGCCGCGGCCCCGGCGCACGCCGCCATCACGGCGGTGCCCCTGCGCTCGCTCTCGGAGAGCTGCCGCGCCGTCTCGCGCAGCAGGTCGCGTAGCGGCTCCTGCCCCGGCTGGCGTATCTCGGCCAGTGCGGCGCTCACCGACATCCGGTCCGTCTGGATCCGCCGGAACAGCTCCGGCAGCGCGTCGTCGATCAGCCGGGAGATCTCGCCCTCGGTCGCATCGCGGGACGTCCGGGCGGCGGCGCGCTCCCGTTCGAGCAGTTCGAGCTCGTGCCCGGCCGCTTCGAGCAGGTGCCGCAGCGGGCCGTCCGGAGGCTGCGGTATCTGGGAGAGCGCGTCGGCGATCGAAGCGCCGTCCCGCACCTGACGTCCCAGCGAGGGCAGCGACTCCTCGGCCACTCGCAGCGTTTCCCGCTCCAGCCAGGTGAACCGCGCGCCGGCCCACTCGGCCCGCTCACGTAGCCGGCGACCGGTGCCGGAGTAGTGGACAGCGGCCGCGACGGCGCCGGCCAGGAGTACGGCCGAGACCCCGCCGGCGAGCGCCATCAGCTCTCTGGCCTCATAAGGGGCCGCGGACATCGCCCACAACCACACGCAGGCCGTAATGATCATGGTGCCGAGAAAGGCGAGGACCACCAGTTCCCTCGGTGAAAACCTTCTCCGTGCCCGGTGGGGTACATCTACTGACATCAGCGTCCTCGGGGTGGCGGCAGAGCATGACAAGGCCGCGTCGAACCTGCTGTTCTCCCTGTAAGGCGGGACGGCCATGCGGTGCCGTCTCACAGCAGAGCGTGAACCGGCACATACCGTAGCACCATGCCTACGGCTGAGAACAGACAGTCACTCTGGGACCATCTGTTTCAGCTCTAATCAACCACGAGTCAACTCATCCATTGACTAATACTCACCTTTTGGGACATTTATGGATTTATGGTGATGATCTCCCGTGGGGGTCGAGGCGTGCGGCCTTGTCGTCCCGATGGGCTGCAAGAAGATCGTCCGGCCGCGCTCGCCCCATGAGGGCCGACTGTGATGAGCACATCGGATGGGGACCCGCGTCGACGAGGAAGCCGATGAGCTTCACGTCGGCCACCTTGACCTCGGTGGAGCCGCCGCCCGGGATTGATCGTCGGCCGGGCCGAGGCCTGGGAGCACCGTGTTCGCGCGAGTCACGTTGATCGGATGGGCGACTCAACAGGCCTTGGCGAACTGCCACGCCCACATGCTGGAGGCGCCGATGTAGCGGGCCTTGCCGGCCCGGACGATGTCGTGGAGGGCCTCCATGGTCTCCTCGATCGGCGTCTCGTCGTCCCACCGGTGGATCTGGTGGAGGTCGACGTAGTCGGTGCCGAGGCGGGCGAGGGAGGCGTCGATAACCGACATGACGTGCTTGCGGGACAGGCCGTAGTCGTTCCTGCCCTCGCCCATCGGGAAGTAGACCTTGGTGGCCAGCACATAGTCGTCCAGACCCAGCCGCCCCACTTGGCCGGTTCGCCGTAGCTCATCATTCCCAGGCAGATCCTGCTGACCTTCATGCCGGTGGTGCCAAGTCGTCGATACTCCATGGCAGTACCCCATTTGCCCCATCACTGGGCCGACCAAGGGGGCAGGGACGGCCGGGACGGTGGAATCGAATTGGGAAGCGCCTGATTGCTTCCATAATCGGGAGTCTTGCGCCTTTCGTCATGGCCTGACATTGTTCTGGCAGCATCCGATGGCGTTTCTCCCGGGATCGGCGCCAGGCTGGTTCTCCGGAATCGGACCCGTCATAAAAAAGTGGACATCGAGGCTGGCCGCAGGCGCCTCTGTCGCACTCGTTGCGACAACGCTCACCAATACGTTGACTACCGGCGCGGCCTATGCCGGACCCAACTGCAGCGGTAGCGCGTGTTCCGAGGTCGGCAACGTCAGCAATGACGGCGTCACGGCAGTGCACAACTGGACGTGCGACTCCGGTACGACCGGCACCGCCAACACGGGGTGCGCGGGAGGCGACTTGTATTACCTCAGCCCGGGTGCGCACACGCCCGCGAATCAGGACTGGGACGTCGTCCGGGTGGACGCCGGTTGGTGCTACAAAATCAAATTCATCAAATGGTGGGGAAAGGTGTGGACCGTGACCTATAACCGGATAGGCCTGTCTTCGCCCACCTACGTCAAGGTGGAAGATGCCAGCTATGCCGAAGTGCAGGCCCAGTCCGCTTCCAGCTGTCCTTAGCCTCGGGGTCTCACGTGATGTGATGCCCGAGAACTGATCAAGAGACTGAGCCGTGCCATGCCGCTTAGTACTCCAGCCGTAGATCGTGATCTTCATGTCTGATTCGCGGCTTGTCAGCGGTAATGGCTGGCCTGGGCTCGGGCCTGGTGGCGGCGGCGCCAGGCGGACCAGCGGAGCCGGTGGGCTGCATCGTGCACGGGCCGGACGATCAGCGTCGTGAACAATCGCTGGATCTCGTTACAGGTGAGCGGGATCAGCTCGTCCGGGGCGGGATGGTGGGCGTGTTTGTCGGCGCGGACGACGGCGAGGAAGGCGTGAGCGAGCATGGTCAGGGTGACCCAGCGGGACCCGGAGGTGAAGCGGCGAACCTGGTGCTCGTCCAGTCCAGCCAGGCCCTTTCCGGTCTGGAAGGTTTCCTCCACCCGCCATCTTGACCCGGCGACGCGGACCAGCTTGGTCAGGGGCGCCGGGGCCAGCAGCCCGCGCACGAAGTCCCGCGCCCGCAGGCGTGGTTCGACCCGCGCGAACCTCGCCGCTATCCGGCCCATCAGACCCTCGAACGCCTCCTGCCACCGGGCAGGGTCTACGCTGTGGGCTTCGGCCACCGCATGATCTTCGTTTGTCCACACAGCTCACGATGATCATCGGTGGCCGCAGCCGTCTTCTCACAGGCCCTGACCAGCCAACATCACGATCCGTGCCTGGAGTAGGCGGCGGTCGAAGGGGCGACGCAGGCGCGCCGTCCCGTATCAGGAGGACATATGCGACGTGGCGAAGTCTGGTGGGCAGATTTCAACGAGCAGCGGGCAGTCGTACTGCTGTCGGGAGAAGAGGCGTCCGGTTTCTTGGCGATGCAGATCGTCGCTCCCGCGGGCACCGATCTCAGCGGCGTGGCCGTTGAGGTGGCGGTAGGTGCCCCCGAAGGACTGCCTCTCGAAGGCGTCCTGAGAGTCGCACTTCCACGTCCCGACCTCATCCCTTGCACTTGGCTGGTCACCCTGGCCAGGGAAGACCTGATCGGGCAGGCGGGCGTCCTGCCGTCCGCGAAGCTCAGCGAGATCGAGGATGCCCTTCGTCTCGGTGGACTCAAGTAGGCAGAGAGGGATGGACGCCGCCGATGGCGCGGCCGGTCTCGTCGAGATGGTCAATGGTGGCCGCGCCATATCAGCGGCGCCCCCACTCACAAGATCACGATCTACGGCTGGAGTACTAAGGTAGTCGGGCTCAGGCCCCTGCCACTCCGGAGGGCGGTTCGAACAACGCGTTGAAGGCAGGATGGACGTCGTCGGCGTCGTCGTACCGCTGGCCTACATGCGTTCAGCCTTTTCCGCTCGCGCATCGTCGGTCTGTGGGTACCGGCCGCATAGGTGGCCGCCACGAGCATGGGAGTCCTGAGTGGTCTCGTGTTCGGCCAGGTCGTAGGGATTCACCGCGGGCTGGTCTTGCTCGAGCGCTGGCTCCTGGCTTGCTCCGGCGAGTAACGTTGAGTTAAGCAAACAAGATCGAGATACACCACTGACGGGACACACTCTCGCTGCTGGCAGTGCCGGAGCCGGATGGGTTCGCGGCCATGTACGGCTCGTCGCCGCTGCTCAGGCGCGCAGCCACTCCCTGGCCCCCGCGAGTATCTCAGGTGGCGTCATGCGGTTGACGTCGGCGATCAGGTCGGCAATGGTGACCCTGCGTAGCGACTCCCGCCAGACGCGGTCGGCGGAATCCATCGTGCGGGCGATCGGGCAGGGAGTGTCACACCGCTCCGCCGGCACGGCCATCGGGCCCCGCTGACGCACTTCTGTACACCGGAACGCCGGCTCGACGCCGTCGATCGCCTCGACCACGTCCAGCACCGTGATCTCGTTCGCAGCCCGAGTCAGCACATAGCCGCCGGACTGGCCCAGCGTCGAGCGCACAAGGCCTGCGCGGGACAACAGCTGCAGCTGTTTGGCCAGATAGCTCTGCGAGACGTCGTGCAGCTCGGCGAGCTTGGCCGCCGTCACTGGCGCGCCCGCCCCACTGAGCACGACGCAACAGTGCAAGCCCCACTCGACCCCGCCTGACATCTTCATTCGCCCAGCCTACTTGACTCGGACAACTGTTGTCCGAATAGAATCTCGGACAACAGTTATCCGAATTCGGAAGTGGGACATGCGCATCGTCGTTGCCGGGGGAACCGGACTCATCGGGTCGAAAGTCGTCGAGTCGCTGCAGATGCTGGGTCACGACGTCGTTCCGGCCGCGCCGGGAACCGGCGTGGACACGATCAGTGGCCGCGGCGTCGCCGACGCGCTGAAGGGCGCGGACGTGGTCGTCGACGTGACCAATAAAGTGATCTTCGAACCCGAGCCGATCCTCGACTTCTTCACCACCTCCACCCGCACCCTGCTGAAGGCCGGGCGGGAAGCCGGGGTGCGGCACCATGTGGTGCTGTCGATCGTCGGTGTAGACCGGCTCTCGCACCCGGGCTACCTTGAGGCCAAGGCCGCGCAGGAAAGGCTCGTCGCCGAGTCGGGCACCCCTTTCACCATCGTGCGGGCGACACAGTTCTTCGAGAACCTGACGGCCATGGGCGCCGGCATGGCCCAGGACGACGTGATCGTGCCACCCACCGCGGACCTTCAGCCGGTCGCTGCGGCCGACGTCGCCGCCGCGCTCGTGGACGTAGCCACCTCCGCCCCGCTCGACGGCGTGGTCGAGGTCGCGGGGCCGGAGCGCGCGGCGTTCGCCCGTTTCATCGGTTCGGCGCTTGCCGCGCGAGGTGATGAGCGCCCCCTCAAGCCGGACGCCGGCGCCGGCTACTTCGGCGTACCGATCGTGCGGGACTCGCTGGTTCCGCTCGGTGTCGCCCGGATCGGGCGCACGACCTTCGACGACTGGTCAGCCACTCAGTCCTCGTGACCCCCGCCAGCACACGCCTGGCTCGACAACGCGATATCCACGCCTGAAGGAGAAATCATGACCACCCACGTGCACAGCGGTGAGCCCCGCCTCGACCTGCGGACGGCCGCCCCAAAGGCCGCCAAGGCGCTGTACGCCGCGGACCAGGCCATTCTCACCTCGCCACTCGATCCGACCATCCGCGAGCTGGTCAAGCTGCGTACTTCGCAGATCAACCACTGCGTGCACTGCATCGACCTGCACAGTCACGATGCGCTGGAGCAGGGCGAATCGCTGAACCGCATCATCCAGCTGTCCGCGTGGCGCGAATCGGCGCTGTTCACCCCGGCGGAACGGGCGGCGCTCGAGTACACCGAGGCCGCAACGACGCTGACCCCGCACGGCGTCAGCGACGAGGTCTGGGCCGGCGTCCGCGACCTCATGACCGACGAGGAACTCGGCGCGCTGGTCGTCCAGGTGGCTCTGATGAACGCCTTCAACCGAGTCGGTGTCCCGCTGCAGATGCCGGCGCAACCTCGCAATTGACTTAGTTGGGCCGTTGAGGTGCTGCGCATGGCGGGCCGGCTACAGAGAGTGAACCGCGGCAATCTGTGCAGCTGAGCGGCCTGATTTTGCCTGCGAGAAGCGGCAGCGTTTATCGGTCAGCACCGCACGCCTACCTCGCCGGGGATCATTCCCTGCGGCGGCGCTTCGCCAAGGACGTCCTGGCGGCCGGGCGGGTGCCGCCGTTCTGCACCGCCCGGATGCTCGGGCACAACACGGGTCATCGATTTCGGCATCGCCCGCACGGCCGAGGTCACGGCCGGCATCACCGAAGGACTCATGGGCACCCCCACTTACATGGCACCCGAGCTGTTCTCCGGTGGCCGGGCCGAGCCTGGCATCCGACGTGTCCGCCTGGGCAGCGGTAGCCTATTTGCCGCCACCGGCCGCGGCGCCTTCGCTGCGCCCACTCTGGTCACAGTGATCAACCGCCTGCTGACCCATCACCCCGATCTCGGCGCGCTACCTACCAGGCTGCGCGAACTGGTCGTCACCGCCCTGTTCAAGGACCCGGCCGCCACGCCCCTTTGCCCAGCGGCTCCTGCTGGGCCTTCTCGGCGGAACCGGCGCCGGAAGCGCCCTGCTGACCGACGGCGCGCAGGCCGCCGCGGGCGTACGGCCTCCGGACTCCCTGGCAGCGTACACCTGCTCGGCGTGGTCGCCGAGCAGGTGTACGCGGCGCTGCCGAGCGCGAGGTGGCACGCGACCTGCTGTTGCGCCTGATAGACGTGCGGGACGGTGAGGAGGTGGCGCGCAGCGCACCCCTCGACGAGCTCGTCGAGGGGCGGCCTGACGAGGAGGAGGCCCAGCGGGTGCTCGAGGTACTCGATCGGGCGTCGCTGGTCCGCCTGAATGTCGGCACTGTCACCTTGGGCAAGGCCGCGGGGGCCTAGTGCTCGGAGTGTCAACGATCCCAGTCATGGCTCGTAAAGAGCTTGCCGCCGGTAGTGGCTGGCCTGGGCGCGGACTTGGTGGCGTCGCCGCCAGCGGGACCAGCGAAGCAGGTGGGTCATGCTGTGGGCGGTCTGGATGAGCACCGGGACGAGCAGACGCCGGATCTCGGCGAGCGTCAGCGGCGCCAGTTCGGGTTCGGCCGGCTGGGCAGCGCGTTCTTGGGCGGTAACCGCGGCGAGGAGGGCGTGGGCGAGCATGGCCAGGGTGGTCCACCGGTACCAGGATGTCCACCGGCGGACTTGATGCTCGTCCAGACCAGTCAGGCCCTTGCCGGTCTGGAAGGACTCCTCGATGGTCCATCGACGGCCGGCCACCATGACCAGGACCGCCAGCGGAACCGGGCCGGGGCGTAGCAGCGGTAGAAGGCCAGCTCACTGGTGCGCCGGTTGCGGCGGATCAGTAACCAGTGCCGTCCTGGCCCTTCGCGGTCGATCTCGACGACGGCCCAGTCGTAGTAGCGGTGCCCCTTCGCGCCCGTGCCGGCCGACAGCCGCTGCCAGGACGCCTGCGCCACCGAGAAGATCACCTGATCGGCTCGGCAGACCCCGGCGCCGATGGTCACCCTGTGGCTGGAGGCGACCGCGAGCACGTACCCGACCTGGCGGGCTTCCAGCTCCGCTCGCAGGTGCGGGCTTTGGCCGTACACCTCATCACTGGTCACCACCTCGCCTGGACGCCTGCGTCCAGAGCGCGTGCGACCATCCGCGTCGCCGGCTCACCCTTGGTAGCGAACTGGCGATCGGCGGGTACTCCCGCCCTCCGGCACCGCCCGGCATCGTCGGTCCACGCCCGGGGCAGATACAGCTCCCGGTCGATGAACACGTGACCGGCCGGGGTGGAGTAGGCCAGGAAGACCGCGACCCGGCTGTTCTCGATCCGTCCGGCGGTGCCGGTGTACTGGCGCTGCACCCCGACCGTGCTCATGCCCTTCTTCAGGTCGCCGGTCTCGTCCACCACCAGCACCGCCCTGTCCTGCCCGAGGTGCTCCACCACGTAGCCGCGCAGGTCGTCGCGCACGGCGTCGGCGTCCCATACCGCCCGCGACAGCAGGTGCTGCATCCCGTCCGGCGTACGGTCTCCGGCATATTCGGCCAGCGTCCAGCAGTTCTTACGCGGTAACTCCGACAGCAGCCCGCCCAGCAGAGCCCGGACCCGCCGCCGCGGCTCCACCCGGGAGAACCTGCTGCCGATCCGGCCGGTGAGCTCATCGAACATCGCCTGCCACCGCGAGGCCGCTACGCTACCGCTTGCGGCCACCGCCCGATCTTTGATTGTCAGCACAACACTCGATGATCGCGGTGGCCGTCCCCATCTCCGCCACCAGCCCACGCGCAAGATCGCCATCTACGGCTGGAGTATTAGGTATGGCACGCCGGTGCTTGTCGGCGCGGCTGCCGGCGGCGCACCGCTCGGTGGGGAGAGGGGCGAGTCACCAGCGCAGTGCGGTGAAGTCGATCGGCCGGGGTGAGAGCCGCCCGGTACGGCCGGCCAGGGCGTGCATCCGGCGGGCGAACTCGTCGGCAGGCAGTCGCTTGCGGTCGCCGTGGCCGGGCAGCAGCCATTCGAAGCGCACCCGCGGTGCCGTACGGGCCAGCGACGCGGCCAGTTCCGTAATGGAGTACCAGGTGACCGATTCGGCGACGGCGATGTCATCGTCGGTGCGGGACCAGTAGAAACTGTCACCGCTGAAGCAGTAGGTCTGGTCGGCGAGGTACAGCACGCTGCCCTCGGTGTGTCCGGGCAGCGGATGCGCCGTCACGCCGTTGGCGATCTCGATCGGCTCGGTGCCCCTGATGACGTGGTCGGCGTCCGGCGCGGCGGCCAGGTCTCCTTCGTGGATCCACAGGCGGGCACCGAACCGGTCGGCGTATTCGCGGCCGTGCGCGGCGTGGTCGCGATGGGTGAGCAGGACGTCGGTGATCGGGCCGAGGGCGGCGTATTTGCCGGCCAGGGCGGAACTCCAGCGCGGCGTGTCGATCATCATCAGGTTTCCGGCGGGCCGGCGCAGCAGGTAGGAATTCGCGCCGGCCGTGTGCCGCGAATTGTGCCCGCACAGGTGCACGTGCTCGGAGAGGCGCAGGGGGAAGGGATCGAACGCCGGGTCCGGTCCGCGCGTGCCGCGCCGGATAGACCGGGTGTGACAGGCGAAAGCCGCGGTGTACAACGCCTGTTCCTCCGCGTCGGTGCGCGGCTGGCGGACGACCGAGGAGCGGCCGTCGACCTCGGCGACCAGCTCCGGTGCGAGCTGCCGGGCCACGTCGCAGTTGGTGCAGCGGTCATCGACGCGCCAAACGGAGTCGGCCGAGTGCTCGTTCATGACGTGGTCCCTCCGCGCGGGCTGGTGAAAACCGGCGACCAATTGGATATCACGCGCTTCGTAGGAGAACAAATCAAAGAATGCTGTTGACTTTTCCGGGGATGGCCGCTCTCGGATGCCTTCTCTGTGCGCGGTTGACAATTTCGAAAATAGTGCTCTGTTTGCCGTTCGCGGGTAAGGCGATTGTCATGAAGTGCTCAAGGGGCCGGCGCGCGCCACTAGTCGATCTTGGTTTTTCCGCTCAGGCTCGCGTAACAGTCCTCGGGCATCGCGCGGAGCGCTGGGCGGTCGGTGAGCTGGATCGACTGGACGACGTGGGCCACTTCGGAGCCGCCGGCTGCTTGCGCCTGGGTGGCGACGGGAGCCCGCAGGCCTTGACGGCTTCGCTAGCGTGCGGGGCTATGGCGGAGAACGTGTACGTGGGTAACGCGCATCTGGACTCGGTCGCCGACCGTGGGTGGCTGCTGGGGCATTTCAAACCCGCTGACGATGTAAGGCACAGTGAGGACGTCGAGATCAAGTGGTTCGTGCATCCTCGGGGCGACCGCCGTGCGGAATGGGTCACCGGCGAGAAGCGCACCGCGCTCCTCGTGCTGATCAGTGGCCGTTTTCGCCTTGAATTTCCCGGGCGGAGCGTGCTGTTGGCGAATCAGGGCGATTACGTGGTGTGGGGCCACGGGGTCGATCACTCCTGGCATGCCGAAGAGGAGTCGGTGGTGCTCACCGTCCGGTGGCCGTCGATTCCGGGGTATGCCGTCTCCGGCACGGCTTCTCCGTAGCGGCCCCAGCCGGGTCGGGTCAGCGGGTGGATCCCCGGGCGCACCGGCGCCGGAGGGAGCCGCGAGCCGCCTCTAGAATCTTGTTCCATGGCGATGTACGTCCCCCTCGGCCACGGCCGATACCAGGCGACCGAGCACACCCAGGGACCGTGGGATTCGCGGCATCAGCACATGGGGCCCGTCACCGCGCTGCTGGTGCACGAGCTCGCCCGCGTCGCCGGTCGTTCCCCCGGCCTTCCTCTGGCCCGGCTGGCGGTGGACGTGTTCGCCCCCGTCCCGGTGGCGGAGGTGGAGGTGCGCACCGAGATGATCAGGGACGGCAGGCGCGTGCAGTGCCTTGGTGCGTCCGTCACCTCCGGCGGGCGTGAGCTGGTCAGGGCGACCGCGTGGCGCATCAGGGAGGCCGGCAGCCCGGCGAGCGAGGCCGCGCCGCCGCCCGCGCCGGTCCCGCCGCCGGCCCCGGGCGACGCGGAGTCGTGGATCGCGCAGGGCTTCGGGTATGGCAGGGCCACGGACTGGCGGTTCGTCAAGGGCTCCCCGGACGAGGCCGGGCCCGCAGTCGCGTGGGGCAGGGCGCGGGTGCCGCTCGTCGAAGGTGAGCAGATCACGCCGCTCGAACGGCTCGCGATGTTCGCCGACAGCGGCAACGGCATCAGCGGCGTCCTGGACTTCGACGCCTACCTGTTCGCCAACGTGGACCTCACCATCTCTCTGTTCCGGGCCCCGGAGGGGGAGTGGGTCTGCCTGGACGCGGCCACGACGATCGGCCCCCGGGGACGCGGGCTCACCCGCACCACGCTGTTCGACCAGTCCGGCGAGGTCGGCACGGCGACGCAGACCCTCTTCGTCGAGCCCCGGACCGCCTGATCTCCCAGCCGGGGCGTCAGGCGGCCGTACAGGTGACGGGCGACGGCACATCGACGGTGCCACCAGACCAGCCGACCGCGAACTCCGTCGTCACCGCCGCGCCCGGCGGCAGCACGCCGTTCCAGGGCTGGTTGGTGATGGTCACCGTGGCTCCCGGCGTGCTGTAGCCGCCGTTCCACACCACGTAGCTCAGACCGTTGGGGACCTTGAAGGTGACCATCCACGAGGAGATGGGCAGGGTCCCCGTGTTCCGCACCGTCAGTTCGCCCCGGGAGGCCGCCGTCCACGTGAGGATGAAACGGATCGTCGCCTCACACGAGCGTGTGCCCGCAGGCGGCGACGGGCTGGGCGACGGTGAAGGACTGACGGACGGCGACGGGCTGGGCGACGGTGAAGGACTGGGCGTGGGGGAGGGGCACGGCGAGACGCTGGGCGACGGCGTCGGCGAGGGGCTGGCTGACGGCGACGGTGAAGGGCTGGGCGAAGAGGAGGCACTGGGCGACGGCGAGGGGCTGGGTGACGGCGAGGGGCTGGGTGACGGCGAGGGGCTGGGTGACGGCGACGGTGAAGGGCCGGGCGAAGGGGAGAGGCATGGCGAGACGCCACCGGACGGCGAGGGCGACGGTGAGGCCGACGGGCCGCCCGACGCTGAGGGCGACGGGCCGGACGGCGGCGAGCCGATGACGGGCGGGATCCGGATGATCCGGTCGTCGCCCGAGACGGGAGTCCCGTTGCCGTCGCGATTGCTCGTCGCCAGCCAGAGCCAGCCGTCCGGACCGACGGCCACGGTGCGCAGCCGTCCGAACCTTCCCTGGAGCTCGGCCGCCGGGGTGCCCGCCGTGCCGCCGCTGATGGGCACGGTCCACAGCCGTGTCCCGCGCAGGGCCGCGGCGAAGAGCGTCCCGTTGGCGTACGCGAGGCCGCTTGGCGACGCCTCGGCCGGGTGCCAGGTCACGATCGGGTCGCGCCAGCGTGTGTCGCCGCACACGCCTTCGCAGGCCGGCCAGCCGTAGTTGCCTCCCGGGACGATGACGTTGAGCTCGTCCCAGGCGTCCGCACCGAACTCCGTGGCGTACAGCCGGCCGCCCGTGTCCCAGGCGAGGCCTTGGACGTTGCGGTGGCCGTAGCTGTAGACCGGCGAGCCGGAGAACGGGTTGTCCGGAGGGATCGAACCGTCGGGCCTGATGCGCAGGATCTTGCCGCCCAGGGTGCCGTTCTGCGCGTTGGCGGGGTTGCCGGCGTCGCCGGTGGAGACGTACAGCATGCCGTCGGGACCGAACGCGATCCGCCCGCCGTTGTCCGACGGGCCCCGAGGAATGCCGGCGAGGACGACCTGCTGTGTCTGAGGTGAGTTCAGCCGGAACCGGACCACGCGGTTGTCATAGGTGGTGGTGAAGTAGACGTAGACGATCTGGTCCTGCGTGAATGTGGGGGACACGGCGATGCCGAGCAGGCCGCCGTCGCCTACCGCGTACACGTTCTTGACGGTGGTCACCAGTGTGGGCGTGTACCCCGGATACACCCGCCAGATGTTCGCGGTGGCGCGTTCGGTCACGAGAGCGCTGCGGTCCGGCAGGAAGTCCATCCCCCAAGGCGTCAGCAGTCCCGTGACGGCGACCTGTGGTTTGGTGAAGTCGAATCCGGTGGTGGCCGCTCCGGCGGCGATCGGCCGGATCATGACGACTGCCGCGGCGGCGGTCACGGCGCAGAGGACGGCCGCGAGTGCCGCGGACAGGCGGTTGGGCATCACACGCTCCCGGGAGCGGACGGGGCTACCGGCTCAATCGAAAGCGTCGCCCGCGCCCGAGGCAACGGACCGGTTGAGGCCCGTTCACCGGCCTGCGCGTTCGTCCGCCGCCGGGGCCTCGGGTGAGGAAACTTTCAGACCCCTCGGCGGCGATGGCGAGGGTCAGCGGGCCGCGGGCGGGACGCGGATGATCCGGTCGTCGTCGGCGGCCGGGGTCCCTCGGCCGTCGCGGTTGCTCGTCGCCACCCACAGCGAGCAGTCGGGTCCGACGGCCACGGTGCGCAGCCGCCCGTACGTCCCCTGGAACTCGGCCACCGGGGTGCCCGCCGTGCCGCCGCTGATCGGCACCGTCCACAGCCGCGTCCCGCGCAGGGCCGCGGCGAAGAGCGTGCCCTTGGCGTACGCGAGACCGCTGGGAGACGCCTGGGCGGGGCTCCAGGTCACCAGGGGATCGGTGAAGCGCGGGTCGGAGCACACGCCCTCGCAGATCGGCCAGCCGTAATTGCGGCCGGGGAGGATGCGGTTGAGCTCGTCCCAGGTGTTCTGGCCGAACTCCGTGGCGTACAGCCGGCCGCCCTCGTCCCAGGCGAGCCCCTGCACGTTGCGGTGGCCGTAGCTGTAGACCGGCGAGCCGGCGAACGGGTTGTCCACGGGCACCGTGCCGTCGGGCCTGACGCGCAGGATCTTGCCGCCCAGGCTGCTCGGGTTCTGCGCGTTGGCCGAGTTCCCGGCGTCGCCCGTGCCCACGTACAGCCTGCCGTCCGGGCCGAACGCGATCCGCCCGCCGTTGTGGGTCTGGGCGCGGGGGATGCCCGTGAGGATCGGCTGCTGCGTCTGGGGCGAGCTCAGCCGGAACCGGACCACCCGGTTGTCGGAGGCGCTCGTGTAGTACGCGTAGACCCACTGGTCGAGGGCGTAGATCGGGGAGACCGCGATACCGAGCAGGCCCCCTTCACCCCCTGGCGACACGTTCGGGACCGTGGCCACTTTCACGGGCGCGGATCCGGGGCGCACCTGCATGATGTCCGCCGTGTCGCGCTGGGAGACGAGGGCGCTGCCGTCGGGAAGGAAGGCCATCCCCCAGGGCGCCCGCAGTCCCGTCGTGACGACCTGCGGGTGGGCGAAGTCGTACCCGGAGGTGGCGGCGTCCGCGGTGGCCGGCCGGATCGCGACGAGAGTGGCGGCGGCGGTCACCGCGCTGAGTGCGGTCGCGAGCGCCACGACGAGACGCTTGGGCATGAGAGGCTCCGGTGCGGGACATGGGCTTACGGCTCGTGGCCGTACAACTCGCGAACCGTACACCTGCCGAACCAGGGAATCCGCCCGCCGCGCCGTGTGGCCGTCATGGGAGACGCCCTTGGCCGATCCTCGGTGACCTGCGCGTTCGTCCGTTCCCCCGGCCTGCGTGACGGCCGGAGCGCGCAAGCCCCTGACGCACTCGCGCGGCCCGCGTCAGCCGATCACGTCTGTCGTCCAGTCGCGTTCGTCGGTGCCGAGCACGGTGATCCGGTCGAGCAGCCCCCGCGGACCGCCGATCGCGCGCAGCGACGCGGGCACCGGGCCGTCGACCTGCACGCACACGTCGAGGCCGGCTGCGCTCGTGCAGGTGCTCTTCCGAGGCTTCGGGGAGCCTCCTGCCGGGCTGACGCCGACGGTGACGGGGAGACCGTTCGCCGAGAGGAACACCTGCAGTTCCCACGCGCCGATGCCCCGCAACGGCGGCCGCCACAGGTGCACCTCCTGTACGCGGACACCGGCGGGCAGGCCGCCGACGCGCAGCGGCAGCGGTACGGCGCGGTCCCCGACGGTCACGCCGGCCGCGACCCGCAGCAGGACCTCCTGCGGATCGGCGACGTTCAGGTAGTAGGCATGCAGCTCGGCCCACCGGCCGCCGGCGGTCTGCCAGCGCAGGTAGGTGTCACCTCCGTTGAGGGGATCGGAGGCGTCATGGGTGAGCCAGTAGGCGGGGCGGCCGTGGACCCGGGCGGACACGGCGACCCCCTCGGCGCCGTCGGCGAACCTTCCCGGCTCCGGCTCCCGGTCGCCCGGGTAGAGGCTGAGGATGATCCGCGCGCCGTAGTCGCCCCTCCCCCTCGCCAGCATCTGGTCCCCGTGCGGCCCCGCCTGGTAGCCGACTCCGGCGATCTGCTCGGGCAACCAGCCGAACGAGGCGTGCGCGATCAGCGGGGAGGGCCCGGTGGACAACGTCACCGCCGCAGCCGGCTCCGGCGCCGGCCTGACGAGCGGCATGGCCGCCAGGACCGCCGTCAGGACGGCGAGGCCGACGGCGCCGATCGTCCGGGTTCGGCGACGGAGCAGCCGCCTGCGTCCTGTCTCGCGTGCACGGGAGAGGTCCAGGGCCATCGGGGGCGCGGGCGCCTGCGCCAGCGCCTTGAGCTCGGCGGCCAGGTCCGCGATGTCGCCGGTCATGCTCGATGCTCCTTCGGCGAAGCGACGGGACGGGTCCGGAGGAGACGGCGCAGCGTGTCGATGCCCCGTGCCGTCTGGCTCTTCACGTTGCCGGTCGAGCAGCCCAGCGTCCGGGCCGCCTCCTCGACGCTGAGGTCGCAGAAATACCGCAGGACGACGGTGGCCCGCTGGCGCTGGGGCAGGCAGGCCAGGGCCGCCCGCAGGTCGAGCGCCGCGTCGACGTCGCCCTCGTGGTCCGCGACGTCGTCCTGGGCGCCGCGCAGCACGATCAGACGCGCCCATGGCGCCCGCCGCTCGGCCAGGAACGTGTTGACGAGTGTCGTACGGGCGTAGCCGTCGACGTTGTCCGCCCGACCGGCGCGATGCCAGTTCATGTAGAGCTTCGTCACGGTGGCCTGCACGAGGTCGTCGGCGGCATGCCAGTCGCCGCACAACAGGTAGGCGACTTTGCGCAGCCACAGCGCCTTCGCCGTCACGTACTCGGTGAACTCGGCGTCGCGCCCCGGACTTCCCCCCACGTGCGTCCGCCCCCCTTTCCGTACCCGCGGGCGTGCTCGCCTCTCTGATGCGCGCGATGCCGAGAAGGTTGCACGGCTCGCCGAAGACGCGCCTACTGGACAGCTTCTTGAGGCGGCGGTTCCGCGCCGCCAATTCGGCGGCAAGCGGCCCACAAGTCGCGATGCGTACAAACAGTGGCGTGAACGACTACGACATCCGGCGGCCGACGCCCGCCGACGCGGCGGCCATCCACGAACTGGTCGCCGAGCACGACGTCGAAGTGACCGGCAAGCCCGACTGGACGCTCGACGACATCGCCGACACCCTCGGCGAGCTGGACCTGGAGCACGACAGCTGGGTGGTCCGCTCGGGCGGGCGGCTCCTCGGCTGGGGCTACGCCAGGCGCAAGGGAACGAGCGACAACGTGGACGTCGACGTGCAGGCGCGGGAGCCCGGCGCTGCCGCCCTGATATGGGACCTGGTGCTCGGCCGGGCCGGCGACCTCGCCCGCGAGGCCGGGCACGACCACGCGGTCGCCGACGTCAGCGTCTACGAGCAGGACACGGTCATGCGCGAGGCAGCCAAGGAGCGCGGCTTCGCACCCGCGACCAGCTTCCACCGCATGCGAACCGACCACGCCGGCGTACGGCCCCTCTTCCTGCACGGGGTCACGGTCGAGACCGGCGCACCCGGCGGCGAGGAGCTGCTGCGCGTGGCGCACGCCGTCCAGCAGGAGGCGTTCGCCGAGCACTTCGGGTTCGTGCCGAAGAGGTTCGAGGAGTGGGCCGACGAAATGGAGGCGTCCAGCGCGAACGACTGGACGCAGCTGCTGCTGGCCCGCGTCCACGGCGAGCCCGCGGCCATGCTGCTCGGCACCAACCACTTCGTGCCCGACGAGAACTGCGGCTACGTCCGCACGCTGGCGGTGCGGCCCGCCTTCCGCGGGCGCGGTCTCGGCCGGCTGCTGCTCACGCGGGCCTTCGAGGCCGACGAGCGGCGCGGACGGGTGGGCACGATCCTGCACGTGGACAGCAACAACACCACTCCCGCTCTCGGCCTCTACCGGTCGGTCGGCATGCGCCCGGTGCTCGTCATCGACGTCTGGCGGGCCCTCGTACGTCCCACGCGCTGAGAAGTGGTTGCTCACAACCCGGATGCCTCTACTGTGAAATAGGGAGGAATCAGACATCAAGGGAGTGGTTGATGCTGCACGAGAGGCTCGAGGCCGTCTACGACAACGTCCTGCGCCGCAATCCAGGTGAGATCGAGTTTCACCAGGCCGTACGGGAGGTGCTGGAAAGCATCGGCCCGGTGCTCGGCAAGCACCCCGAGTACGCGGAGCAGAAGATCATCGAGCGGATCTTCGAGCCGGAACGGCAGATCATCTTCCGGGTGCCCTGGGACGACGACCGGGGCGAGGTGCACATCAACCGCGGCTTCCGGGTCGAGTTCAACAGCGCGCTCGGGCCGTACAAGGGCGGGCTGCGCTTCCACCCCTCCGTCTACCTCGGCATCATCAAGTTCCTGGCGGTCGAGCAGATCTTCAAGAACAGCCTGACCGGCCTGCCGATCGGCGCGGGCAAGGGCGGCGCGGACTTCGATCCGAAGGGCCGCTCCGACCGGGAGATCATGCGCTTCTGCCAGAGCTTCATGACCGAGCTCTACCGGCACCTGGGCGAGCACACCGACGTGCCGGCGGGGGACATCGGCGTCGGGGGACGGGAGATCGGCTACCTGTTCGGCCAGTACAAGCGCATCACCAACCGGTACGAGTCCGGCGTCATCACCGGCAAGGGGCTGACCTACGGCGGCGCCCAGGTCCGCACCGAGGCCACCGGCTACGGCTGCGCGTTCTTCGTCGAGGAGATGCTCAAGGCGCGGGGCACGTCGTTCGACGGCAAGCGCGTTGTCGTCTCGGGCTCGGGCAACGTCGCCGTCTACGCGATCGAGAAGGTGCGCGAGCTGGGCGGCGTCGTCGTGGCCTGCTCCGACTCCTCCGGCTACGTGGTGGACGAGAAGGGCATCGACCTCGACCTCCTCAAGCAGGTCAAGGAGGTCGAGCGGCGCCGCCTCAGCGACTACGCCAAGCGCCGTGGCGCGGAGGCGGCGTACGTCGCCGGGCGCAGCGTGTGGGAGGTGCCCTGTGAGGTGGCGTTGCCGTCGGCCACGCAGAACGAGATCACCGGCAAGGACGCCGAGGCCCTCGTGCGGGGCGGGTGCGTCGCGGTCGGCGAGGGCGCCAACATGCCCACCACGCCCGAGGGCATCCGGGTGCTTCGCGAGGCGGGGGTGGCCTTCGGCCCCGGCAAGGCCGCCAACGCGGGCGGCGTGGCCACCAGCGCCCTGGAGATGCAGCAGAACGCCAGCCGCGACTCGTGGACGTTCGAGTTCTCCGAACGGCGGCTCCAGGAGATCATGAGCGACATCCACGCCCGCTGCCTGGAGACCGCCGACGCGTACGGCATGCCGGGCGACTACGTGGCCGGCGCGAACATCGACGGCTTCAGGAGGGTGGCGGACGCGATGCTCGCCCTCGGCCTCATCTGAGCGCTCATCCGAGTGCTCATCCGGAGTTCCGGCGGGTGCGCAGGAGAGGCAGCGCGCACCCGCCCGCGGCCAGCGAGACCGCGGCCAGCCACAGCGACGTCACCGTGGCGGCGTGCGCCGACGGGGCGAGGCTGAGGAACAGCGTGCCGAAGACGGCCACGCCGACGACCTGACCGAGTTGGAGCATCATCGCCAGCAGGCCGCTGGCGTCGGCCGCGTCGGCGGGCGCGACCCGGGCCAGCGCCACGGCCATGAGCGGGCTGAACGTGCCCGCCATGCCGGCCCCGATGGCCACAAAGCTGATCTCCAGCAGCGGCTCGCCGTGGCCGCCGCCGGCCAGCGCCGCCGCCAGGGCCAGCTCGCCCGCGGCGGTGACGACGGCGGACACGACGATCATCGGCCGGTGCAGGCGGGCCGGCAGCCGCTTCCAGTTGAGGCTGGTCAGTCCGAAGGCGGCGGCTGCGGGGATGAACAGGCAGCCCGCCCGCAGGGCGCTGTCGCCGAGGTCGCCCTGCAGATGGAGGGCCATGGCGAACAGCCAGCCGCCGTACGCCGCCATGACGAGGAAGATGCCGGCCGCGGCTACGGCCACCCCGGGGGCGCGCAGCAGGCGGCCGGGGACGAGCGGATGCGCCGCACGCCGCTCCACGAGCAGGAACGCGCAGAACGCGAGAACCGACAGGCCCATCGCGACCCACCCCCACAGCGGCCAGTCCTCCTCGTGCCCGAGCACGAGCGGCACGACCAGCAGGCAGACCGCGAGCGACAGGGTGACCAGGCCGGGCACGTCGAGCCCCTGTTCACGCCGCACGTGTGCGGCGGGCAGCGTCCGGGCGCCGACGGCCAGCAGCGCGAGCCCGATCGGCACGTTGACCAGGAAGACCGGCCGCCAGGCCGTGCCGAACAGGTCGGCGGTCACCAGCAGCCCGCCGAGCACCTGGCCGACGACCGCGCCGACCGAGATGACCGTGGCGTAGACACCGAGCGCCCGCCCCCGTGTGGCGCCGTCGAAGGTGATCTGGATCAGGCTGAGCACCTGCGGCACCATCAGGGCGGCTCCCGCGCCCTGCACCAGCCGGAAGGCGATCAGCACGCCGGTCGACGGGGCGAGCCCGCACATCAGCGACGCGGCCGTGAACACCGCGAGCCCGGTGAGGAACAGCCGCCGGTAGCCGAGCAGCCCCCCGAGGCGTGCCCCGGTGATCAGCAGCATCGCGTACGCCACGGTGTAGCCGGAGATGACGAGTTGCAGCCCCGAGCCGGTGGCCCCGAGGTCGGTGCGCATCGTGGGCGCGGCGACGTTGACGATGGTGGCGTCGAGGATGGCCATGAACTGCCCCGCCAGGATGACGGTGAGCAGCACAGCCGACGAGGTCCGCCGCGCGGCCGGCGCGCGGGTGGTGACAGTGGTCATGGCGGCAACGATGCGGCCGCCGCGATACCGGTGCCGAGAGCCTGCGGATACTGGTACCGACACCACCTGGCAACAGGTCCGCCCACTCGGCAAGATGGGGAGGTGACGACGGGGACCGGCACCAGGCACACCAGGCGTGACGAGCTCGCCGCCTTCCTGCGCAGCAGACGCGAGCGGATCCGGCCCGAGGAGGTCGGGTTGCCGCCCGGCCTGCGGCGCCGTACGCCGGGCCTGCGCCGGGAGGAGGTCGCCCAGCTCGCAGGCGTGGGCGTGACCTGGTACACGTGGCTGGAGCAGGGCCGCCCGATCAACGCGTCGGTGCAGGTGCTCGACGCGATCGCCCGTACGCTGCGGCTCGACGCGGCCGAGCGGGAGCACCTCTACCGGCTGGCGGACCTGCCCGAGATCGCCGATCCCGGCGGCGGCCGGGACGCGCTGGACGCCGAGGTCCACGTGATCCTGCGCCACCTCGATCCGCTGCCCGCCTCCGTCTACAACGGGCGTTACGACCTGCTCGCCTGGAACACCTCGTACGGGGCCCTCTTCGGGGGCCTGATAGGGCAGCCGCCGCGCGATCGCAACGTGCTGTGGCGGGTGTTCACGCTGCCGGACTGCTGCTGCCCGTTCGTCAACAAGGACGAGGAGCTTCCCCAGATGGTCGCCACGCTGCGGGCGGCCTTCGGCAGGCACGTGGGCGAGCCGGCGTGGACGGGCTTCGTCACCCGGCTGTCGGCGGTCAGCCCGGAGTTCGCCCGGATGTGGGCGACGCACGACGTGGCCAGGCCGGGCACGCGGATGAAGCTGTTCAAGCACTCGTCCGTGGGGCTGATCCGCGTGACGTCCACCAGCATGGCGCTGCCCGCGCCACCGGAGACCCGCGTCGTCGTCTACACGCCGATGGACGACGAGAGCCGGCAGCGGCTCGAATGGCTGAGGGCGCATCCGGAGACCGCCCGCTGCCCGCTGCATGCGGAGACCGTGCCGGGGTAAAGGCGCGGTCATGGCCTGCAGAATCAGCGAACTCGTCGTCGACTGCCACGACCCCGAGCGGCTCGCCGCGTTCTGGTGCGAGGTGCTGGGCTTCGAGGTCCTCGAACGCAAGGACGGCTGGGTGGAGATCGGTCCGCCGGGCACCGGCTTCGGCGGCCTTCAGCCGACGCTCATCTTCGAGCCGGTGCCCGAGCCCAAGCGAGGCAAGCTGCGCCTGCACATCGACGTCAACCCCACCGACCGCGACCAGGAGGCCGAGCTGGAGCGCCTGATCAAGCTCGGCGCCGTACCGGCCGACGTGGGCCAGACCGGTGAGGAGGACTGGCACGTGCTCGCCGACCCGGAGGGCAACGAGTTCTGCCTGCTGCGCCGCCGCCTGTGAGCCTCTCGCGGGCCGATGCGGTAGCGTCCGGAGGGTGGCGAGGATCTTCACGGTCGACGAGGCCAGATCGCTGATGCCGGCGGTGCTGGAGCACGCCCGCGCGTTCGTCGCCGTACGCGCCGACCTGGCCGAGCTCACCCACGACCTGCGGCACGCGGGCGCCTCACCCCTCGGCGGGCTGCCGGAGGCGAAGGGCCTGGAGGCGCGGATGGACGAGATCCTCAGCTGGTTCGACGCCGAGGACATCGAGATCAAGGGCGTCGCCCCGCTGCTCGTCGACTTCCCCGCCGTGCTCGGCGAGGTGTCCGTACGGCTGTGCTGGCTGGAGGGGGAGACCGCCCTCGGCTGGTATCACCGCAGCGACCTCGGCTTCCCCGGCCGCCGCGCCCTGCCCTGACCTCGCGGCTACCGCCGCGCCCTGCCCTGACCTCGCGGCCGCCGCCACGCGCTGCCCCGATCTCGGCCGCGCCCATCGCGGTTTCGCCCCTGGCCCGCGTGGTGGCATCGGCGGCGGCGGCCGACGCGCTCGCCGACGGGCTGCTGCCGCAGTGGAGAGCGCGCCCGGAGCCGTCGCGACGCGTCGCCCGCGCCCTCGGGTTCCGGGACACCGGCGCCCAGATCAGTCTTCTCGTGCGGCGCTGACCACTGATTCCGCACGTGTTCGCGGGGACTGGAGCATGCTCGGGCTTGCACAACGTTATCCATGCGAATAAATTTATCCGCATGGATAACAACTCGGTGTGGGCTCCCGTGCGGATGCTCTTCGTCGCGGTCCTCGTCATCTCGATCGCGGCGCTGGGTGTGGCCGCCGTCATCGGCGGCACCTGGGTGGTGTGGCTGCGCGGGGCGGCCGTGGCCGCGGCGTCCGTCTGGCTCGTCGCCCTGACCGGGCAGGCCGCGCGTGGCAAGAGAGCCGCGTACGTACGCATCCGCTTCGTCAGCATCGCCGCGCCCATCGGCATCGTGCTCATCCTGCTCGCGCCCGACAGCGGTTATCCGGTGTGGATGAAGGCGGAGCAGGGAGTGGTCGGCGTCCTGGTCGCCGCCGTCGCGCTGATCGTCAACCGGCGTGCGGTGCGTGAGGCGTACCCGAAGGGTGGCAAGCTGAGGTGACATGAGAAGCCCTGGGACCCGTCAGGTGGCCACCGAGGCGCGCAGAGCTCAGATCGCCTCGGCCGCGATCGCCGTGCTCGCCGAGCGCGGCTACGCGGAGACCACGTTCGAGGCCATCTGCGAGCATGCCGGGCTCAGCAGCAAGAGACTGATCACCTACCACTTCTCCAGCAAGGACCGGCTGTTCGAGGCCGTCGTCCAGCAGGTCGTCGCCGACGCCGCGGCCTTCATGCGCCCGGCGCTGCAGGCCGCGCACGGAGCCCGCGCTCAACTGGAGGCGTTCATCAGGTCGAACATCGCCTTCGTCGCCCGCCATCCCGGGCACGTGCGCGCGGTGCAGCAGATCGCCTTCAACCAGGCCCCCGTCGGAGGCCGGGAACGGGACGCCGCGATCGCCAGGCTCGTGGCCCTGTTCGCGGACGGGCAGCGTACGGGGGCCTTCCGGACCTTCGACTGCACGGTGATGGGAGCCGCTCTGCGCGCGTCCATCGACACGATGGCCGAGCGGGTCGTCGACGGTCTCGATCCCGACGTCTGCGCGGACGAACTCGTCGAACTGTTCGACCGCGCGACCCGCGTCGAGCCGTCCGCCGGCGCGGGGTGACCGGCGTCAGTCGGACAGGTCGTCGAAGCCGTCGAAACCGCCGAAGGCGGCGCCGTACCGAACGCACACCATGCGGGCCACGGACTCGTGCGCGCCGAGGGGATCGGCGCACCCGGCGCCGATCGACTCGGCGGCCGTCGTGATCCGCGCGAGGTCGGCCTCGGGGCCGATGACGTACGGCACCATGGCCAGCCGGTTGGCGCCGATGTTGCGCAGGCGCTCGGCGGCGTCGCGCACGCTCGGCTGGCCGTCCAGCGCGGCGGGGACGACGGGGAGCGTCAGGCGGGCGGCCAGCAGGACGGCCGTCGCGTCGGCGCCGCGGGCGGCCTCGTCGCCCCCGGCGGTCGCGACGATGATCCCGTCGACCGGCGACGAGACGTTGAACAGGCGCATCCGGTCGGCGCGGGCCAGGCCCGCCTCGGCCAGGCGGACGTGCAGGGCCTCGGCCAGCAGCGGATGCGGGCCGAGCGGCTCGGTGATCCGCACCGCGGCCTCGCTCTGCGTCACGGCGTCCCGTACGGCGCGCAGCACGCGCGGATGGGGCCCGGTGACGAGCGGGACCACCACCGCGGCAGGTCCGTCCGCGGGCCGCTGGGCGGCGATGGACGCGAACTCCTTGGTGAGGTCGGCGCCGCCGTCGGCCAGCGAGACGATGCGAAGGTCGATCTGCGGGTTGTCGAGCCTGACGATGGAGGCGACCTCCACGGCCACGTCACCGCTCGGGCCCACCGGGTCCCCGGCCTTGCCCGGCACCGCCAGGACCAGGGCGGGCGCGTCGGGCGGCAGGTCGGCGGGGAGCGGCCGTCGGTGGCGGCCGGTTCCGGGCCGAGGAGAGCGCTCTCTGGTGGGGAGCTTCGGCGGGTCCTCGTGACCTTCGTTCACACCGGCGGATTCTAGGGCGAATCTGGTCGAAGAGCAGAACCAACGCGCGGCTTGTTGCGGCTTGGTGATCTAGGCGGTTTACGTGTTCGTTACTTGACGCTCCCCAATGGACCGGGTTTGATATGGACTCATCCGGCCGTAAACGTTTACAGACTGCTGTGCGTTACCGGCTAGTAAACGATTACAGGACACTCTCTTCCAAGTGAGGTGCCGTTGACCGAGGGTCCCACGATCACCACGATCGCGCAACGCGCCGGTGTGTCGATCGCCTCGGTGTCACGGGTGCTCAACGGGCTGCCGACGCGCGAGGACACCGTGCGGCGCGTCATGCGCGCGGCCGACGAACTCGGCTACGTCCCCAATTCGGTCGCCCGCTCGCTCCGCAACCGCCGCACCGACCAGATCGCCTTCGCCATGGCCGACATCGGCAACCCGGTGTACGTGGCGATGGTGCGCGAGATCCAGCCGCTGCTGAAGGAGGCCGGCTACCGGCTCCTGATCCACTCCACCGACGGCGACGCCGAGGACGAGCTCGGCGTGCTGCGCGGTCTGCGCGAGCGCTACGTGGACGGCCTCATCATCAGCCCGTTGCGCGGCGTCACCGAGGAGCACGTCGAGGCCATCGTCGCCGCGCGCGCCCCCGTCGTCGTCATCGGCTCGCTGCCCGAGGACATGCCGGAGGGCGCGCTGGTGGACAACGTCCGGACCGACTCCAGGACCGGCGTACGGCTCGCGCTGGAACACCTGCACGCCATCGGCAGGCGGCGCATCGGCTTCCTCAACGGCCCGCTCGACACCGTTCCCGGCGCCGCCCGCGCCGCCGCGTACCGGGAGGCGCTGGAGGCGCTGGGCCTGCCGTACGACGAGGACCTCGTCGAGGTGGGCGACTTCTACCGCGACAGCGGCGCGCGCGCCGCGCGGGCGCTGCTGTCACGCGTGCCCGGCGTGGACGCGCTGATGTGCGCCAACGACCTCATCGCGCTCGGCGCGCTCGACGTGCTGCGCGAGCAGGGCAGGGACGTCCCCGGCGACGTGGCGGTGGTCGGCATGGACGACACCGACCTCGCCTCGGTGACCTGGCCGACGCTGACCAGCGTCTCGCTGGGGTCGGCCGAGCGCGGCCGGGCGGCGGCCGGGCTGCTGCTCGACCGGCTGCAGAACGGCCCGCGCGAGCCGCGGGTGGCGGTCGTGCGGCCGAGCCTCACGATCCGCGGCTCGACCACTCTTCCCGGGACATCGCCGGGAGGTGCCCGGTGACCGCGCTCGCCGAGCGGCCGTACGGCCGCGCCGGAGGCGGGTCGCGGCGCGGGCCGCGGTCCGGGGGCGGCTTCGCGCTGCTGCTCCCCGCGCTCGTGCCGGTGCTGGTCTTCAGCGTGGGCCCGCTGGTCTACGGCATCCTGCTGGCCTTCACCGACGCGCGGTCCGGCCGCAACACCGAGACCTCGTTCGTGGGCCTGGAGAACTTCGCCGAGCTGATGTCGGACGGCGACTTCTGGGAGTCGTTCCGGATCGGCATGATCTGGGGCCTGTCGGTGACCGTGCTGCAGTTCCTCGCCTCGCTGGGGCTCGCGCTGCTGCTGAACCAGGACCTGCGCCTGCGCGGCGTCGCCCGGGTGCTGGCGGTCGTGCCGTGGGCCATGCCGCCCGTGGTGGTCGGCCTGATGTGGCGGCTGGTCTATCACCCGGACGCGGGCCTGCTCAACGGCCTCTTCGGCTCGGACGTCGACTGGCTGCACGACTTCTCCCTCGCGCTGCCCGCGGTCATCGTCGTCGGCATCTGGACCGGCATGCCGCAGACCACGGTCGTGCTGCTCGCCGGCCTGCAGAACGTGCCGAGGGAGCTGTATGAGGCGGTCAGCGTGGACGGCGCGGGCCCCTGGCGGCGGTTCTGGAACGTCACGCTGCCGCAGCTGCGGCCCGTCATCGTGGCCATCACCTCGCTCGACTTCGTGTGGAACATCAACCAGTTCAGCCTGGTCTACGTGCTCACCCAGGGCGGGCCGGGCGGGCGGACGAGGCTGCCCATGCTGTTCGCGTACGAGGAGGCGTTCCGGTACGGCTTCTTCGGGTACGCCGCGACGCTCGGCGTGGCGATCACGATCGTCGTGCTGGTCGTGCTGGGCCTGTACCTGTGGCGGCAGGCGCGGGAGGGAGACTGACATGACCCGCGCGCTGAAGTATCTCGCCCTGCTGGGATACGTCGTGTTCCTGGCGTTCCCGCTGCTGTGGCTGCTGTCCACGGCGCTGAAGACGCCGCAGGAGATGGCCGCCCTCGACCCCACGTGGATCCCGCGCCGGCCCACGCTGGCCAACTTCGCCGACGCCTTCGCGGAGCAGGACCTGGTCGGCGCCGGGCTGCGCAGCCTCGTCGTCGCGGTCGCCACCGCCCTGATCACGGTGGCGCTCGCGCTGCCGGCGGCGTACGCGCTGGCCCGGTTCCGCGGCGTGGCCGGCAAGATCGCGATCGGCTGGGTGCTGGTCAGCCAGGTCTTCCCGGTCGTTCTGATCATCATTCCGCTGTTCATGGTGCTGCGGCGGCTGGAACTGGTGAACACCCTCGCCGGGATCACGATCGTGCACGTCACGTTCGTCATGCCGTTCGCGCTGTGGATGCTGCGCGGATACGTGCGGGCGGTGCCGCGCGAGCTGGAGGAGGCGGCGGCCGTGGACGGCGCGGGGCGGCTGCGCGCGCTGGCCGCCGTCGTCGCGCCGCTGCTCGCGCCCGGCGTGGTCGCGACACTGCTGTTCAGCTTCATCTCGTCCTGGAACGAGTTCATGTTCGCCCTCGTGATCCTCAAGGATCCCGAGGTGGAGACCCTTCCGCTGACGCTGGTGCGCTTCGTCGGCCCGGAGGGGGTCGCCCGGCTCGGCCCGCTGGCGGCGGCGTCGCTGCTCGCGACCGTGCCGAGCCTCGTCTTCTTCGCCATCATCCAGCGGCGCCTGCGGT
The DNA here is from genome assembly GCF_014161375.1 of Microbispora sp. H10830. Lineage (NCBI taxonomy): Bacteria > Bacillati > Actinomycetota > Actinomycetes > Streptosporangiales > Streptosporangiaceae > Microbispora > Microbispora sp. H10830. The sequence continues at coordinate 344,179 of NZ_JABBWX010000004.1, read as the reverse complement.
CCGGCCTGATGGCCGGGGCCGTCAAGGGCTGACCCGCATGGCGACACCTGATAGGAGGGTCTCGATGAAGAGATTGAGTGCCGCGCTGGCTGTGGCGGCGGTCGCGCTCGCCGCCGGATGCGGGAGCGGCGGAGGTGGCGGCGGCGGCGACGCCGCGCCCGGGCAGAACGGGGAGCCGGTGAAGCTGCGCTTCCTCAGCCTGGCCTGGCAGAAGGAGTCGATCGAGGCCAACAAGCAGATCGTCGCCGATTGGAACACGGCCAACCCGAAGACCCAGGTCGAGTACGTCCAGGGGAGCTGGGACAACGTCAACGACCAGCTCGTGACGTCGTTCGAGGCGGGCGACCCGCCGGACGTCATCCACGACGACTCCCCGGCGCTGTCGAGCTTCGCCTCGCGGGGCTTCCTGCTCGACCTCACCGGCAAGGTCCCCGCCGAGCTGAAGAGCGACATCCCGCAGGCCGCGTGGGACACGGTCACCTTCTCGGACGGCAGGAGCGGCCAGGGCGTGTACGGCGTGCCGTTCCTGCAGGAGTCGCAGGTGCTCATCGCCAACAAGAAGCTGCTCGACGGCGCCGGCGTGCGCGTGCCCACCCCGGAGTCCCCATGGACGTGGGACGAGTTCGCCGACGTGGCCGAGAAGCTCACCAAGAAGGGCGCGTACGGCGTGGCCTGGCCGATGAAGTCGCCGGTCAACAAGGTGCTGAACCTGGCGCTCAACTTCGGCGGCACCTTCTTCGACACGCAGAACGGCAAGACCACGGTGAAGGTCGGGCCGCAGGAGCGCGAGGTGCTCCAGCGCATCCACGACCAGCTCTACACCGACAAGTCGGCCGACCCGTCCGCGCTCGGCATGGGCACCGCCGACCCCCTGCCGGGCTTCTTCGCCGGCAAGTACGCGATCGTCCCGGCCGGGGTCTACCTGCGCCAGCAGGTCGCCGAGCAGGCGCCGAGCGGGTTCGAGTGGGTCACGCTGCCCCCGCTGAAGGGACAGACCTCCCAGCAGGGCGCGGTCTCCCAGACGCTGTCGGTCGCGGCCGACAGCAAGCACCCCGACGAGGCGCTGAAGTTCATCGCCTACTTCCTGAACGGCCCGAACCAGGCGAAACTGGCCAAGGGTGACTGGCTGCTGCCCACCAGCACGACCGCCGCGAAGGACCCCGCGCTCACCACGAAGGAGAACGGGTGGGACGTCGCCACCGCCTCGGCGAAGGACCTCGTCGTCGCGCCGTTCCTCAAGGTGAACGGGTTCGACGAGTGGAAGAGCAAGGTGGCCACGCCGGCGATGCAGGAGTACTTCGCCGACAAGATCAGCCTGGACGAGCTGGCCAAGCGGCTCGTCGAGGAGGGGAACAAGGTGCTGGAGCGGTACAGCCGTTGATCTCCGTACGCGACCGCGCCCGGGGCTGCCTGCTCGGCCTGGCCGCCGGCGACGCCCTGGGCGCCCCCGCGGAGAACCTCGCTCCGGAGGAGATCGCCGCCCGGTGGGGCGTGCTCACCGAGATCGAGCGCGGCGGCACCGACGACACCGAGTACACGATCTTCGCCGCCACCGTGCTGCTGCGCCACGGCCACGCGCTCACCTCCGAGGACGTGGCGCGGGCCTGGCGCGAGGAGATCGTGGCGCGGCTCGACGGGCCGATGCGCGGCGCCGGGTTCTCCGAGCTCGGCACCGTCGAGGCCCTGCGCCGCGGCCTGGAGCCGCCGCTGACCGGCCGGTGGCACGCCCACGGCTGGTCCGACGGCCTGGCCATGCGGGCCGCGCCGTACGGGATCTTCGCGGCGGGCGACCCGGACGAGGCGGCGCGGCTGGCGGAGACCGACGGGCGGGTGAGCCACACCGGCGAGGGGATACTGGGCGGCCGGGCGGTGGCCGCGGCGGTCGCGGTCGCGATGACCGGCGCCCCGCCCGGCGAGGTGGCCGGGGCGGCGCTGCGGGCGGTCCCGGAGGACTCCTGGACGGCCCGCAACCTCCGCGCCGCGCTCGACGTCGCCGCCCGCACGCCCCGCCCCCTCCTGGGACGTGCCCTGCACGACCTGCTGGGGCGTGCGCTGCACGGTTCCTTTGCGCGTGCGCTGCACGACACGGTCGTGGTCAAGCACTACCCGTGGACGGACCTGGCGCCCGAGGCGGTCGCCCTCGCGTTCGCCGCCTACGTGGCGGGCGGCGGGGAGGTCGAGGCGTCGGTCGTCACGGCGGCCAACCTCGGCAGGGACGCCGACACCACCGCCGCCGTCGCCGGGGCTCTCGCGGGGGCGGGCCGGGGCGAGGCGGCGGTGCCCGCGCGCTGGGCCGAGCGCATCGGCCCGGTGGCGGGCCGGTGCCTTCCCGTGGTCGCCGGACGGGACATCCGCGACGTCGCCGACGAGATCGTGAAGGGACTGTAGGACCACATGCCATCGGGGGACAGGCGGGACGGGCGGGACAGGCTCGATCGTGTGCGGGGGGCCTTCGCCGGTCTCGCGGCCGGCGACGCGGCCGGGTGGCCGGCCGCCCGGCACCGGTCCTCGCTGCTGGCCGGCTGGAGCAGGCGGCTGCACCGGGAACTCGACGCGTTCGCCGAGGAGCACCAGGTCACCACGCTGCCGGTGCCGTTCGCGCTGAACCAGCCGGTGGCGCCGCTGGCGGCCGGCCCGTCCGACGACGCCGAGTGGCTGGCCTGGACGGCCCTGACCATCCGGGAGGACCGGGCGGAGGCGTTCGGCCGCCTCGCGGGCCGCGACGACGTCCGGGCGCGCATCTCGGTGTGGGCGGCGCTCGACAACCTGGCGGCGGGCAAGCGCCCGCCCGCCAGCGGGCATGACAACCCCCACCACTTCGACGACGCCGCGGCCGTGCGGGCTGTCGCCTTCGGCGCGGCCGGGCTGGACCCGCTGGAGGACGCGTGCGTCACCAACGCGGAGGACGGCGTGCTCGGCGCGGTCGCGATGGCCCGTGCGGTGGCGGCGCTGACGGAGGGCGCCGCGATGGCCGACGCGGTGGAGGCGGCGCTCGGCGCGCTGCCGCGGGACACGGCCATCGGCCACGCGGCGCGCGAGGCGCTCACGGCGGCGCGGGCGGCGGGCTCGCCCTTCGCCGCCGTCCCGGCGCTGGACGCCGCCGTGCTCGACCACGTCTACAGCTACGGCGTGGCCGCCGCGCAGACGGTGCCGATCGCGCTGGCCCTCGCGGACGCCGCCGTCTCCTCCGCCGGACGGACGCCCGGTGCGGAGGAGATCGGCGCGGAGGCGTTCGGCGCGGGCGTCTCGGCCGCGGCCTGCCTCGCGCCGGTGGCGGACTCCGCGCCGGCGCTCACGGGCGCGCTGCTCGGCTGCGCCGCGGGGCACGACGCGCTGCCCGCCGCCTGGCGCGAGCGGGTCCGCACCCTGGCCGGTTGCTGCCTGCCGGAGCTCGCGGGAACCGACCTGCTGGACATCGCCGGGCGACTCGCATGACGCCCGTCACATCATGCGTACGGACAAGGGGGAGGGCTGGATGACGCCGCAGGAGGACCCGCCGGTCGATGTGCTGGCCGACAAGGCGGTCGGATGTGTGGCGGGCGCCGCGGTGGGCGACGCGCTCGGCGGAGCCACCGAGGGATGGACGCCCGAGCAGATCCAGGAGCGCTACGGGGGTCGTGTCCGCGGCGTCGTCCCTCCTTTCAACGAGGACTGGCGCAACGCCCGCCCGATCGCGCCCTACCACAAGGGGGACGGCCACGTCACCGACGACACGTTGATGACGCACGCCCTCATCCGGGTGTACGAGCGGGTCGGCGGTCACCTCGACGCCTACGCCGCCGCCGAGCACCTGGTAGCCGAGATGATGGGGGAGAAGAGGTGGATCCCCGAGCTGGAGGCCGAGGCGCTGCCGCTCCACCGGGTGTTCCTCGCCGAGAAGTGGCTCGTGCTGCGGCTGCACTACGGCCACGCCGACCCCCGCGAGGCGGGCGTGGGCAACATCGTCAACTGCGGCGCCGCGATGTACATGGCCCCGGTCGGCGTCGTCAACGCCGGCGACCCCGACGGCGCGTACGCAGAGGCGATCGACCTGGCCGGGGCGCACCAGTCGAGCTACGGCCGCGAGGCGGCGGGGGTGCTCGCGGCGGCGGTCGCCGAGGCGATGCGGCCGGGGGCGACGCCCGACTCGGTCGTCGCCACCTGCCTGCGGCTCGCCCGCGACGGCACCCGGGCCGCCATCGACGCGGTCTGCTCGGCCGCCCGGGGCCTCGGCCACTGGGACGGCTCGTTCGAGGCCCTGCGGGCGGCGATCCGGCCGTACGACACGGTGGCCGACACCTACCGCGACCAGGGTCTCGGGGCGCGGCGGCCGAGCCGGGTGCACAGCATCGAGGAACTGCCGCTCGCGCTCGCGTTCCTGGTCATGGCCAAGGGCGACTACCGCGAGACCGTGCTCGGCGGCGTCAACTACGGGCGCGACGCCGACTCGATCGCCTCGATGGGCGGCGCCGTCGCCGGGGCGCTCGGCGGGCGGGCCGCCGTCCCCGCCGACTGGCTGGAGCAGGTGGCGACGGCCAGCCGTACGGACCTGGTCGGGCCGGGGCTGACGCTCGCGGCCGTGGCACGGCGGGTCCACCGGGCCGACCGGGAACGCCGCCGCGCGCACGAGGCCGCCTTCGACGCCCTGCTCGCGCCGCGCGGGGAGGGGGACGCGCGATGATCCGGCTGACGTGGGTGCAGCCGGAGGACCTCGTCGGCCACGAGCTGCGGCAGGCGGCCGAGGACGGACGCGGGGCGCTCCCGGAGGTGGCGGCCGTCGGCGACCGCTGGCACGCCGCCGGGGGACACGACGCGCCGCCCCGGGCGGGCGCCTCCCCGGGGCCCGCCCCCGAACAGCTGCGCGCCCTGGCCGGGGAACTGCTCGACGAACTCGCGGCGATCCCCTCGCCGCTGCCCGAGCCCTCGGAGCTCGGGGAGATCGTCGCCGGCTGCCCGGACTGGCCCGCCTCCCGCCCCCGGATCCGTCCGGAGCCCGGCCGCGTACGCGGAGCGTGGTGGGGCCGGGCGGCCGGCTGCCTCCTGGGCAAGCCGGTGGAGAAGATCCCCCGCGAGGGGATCAGGGCCATCGCCGAGGCGACCGGCAACTGGCCGATCCGCGGCTGGTTCACCGCGAAGGGGCTGCCGCCGGAGATCGCGGAGCGGTGGCCGTGGAACCGCCGCAGCGCGGCCACCAGCCTCGCCGAGAACATCGACGGCGTGCCCGAGGACGACGACCTCAACTACGCGCTGCTCGCGCTCGCCGTGCTCGAACGGCACGGCCGGGACTTCACGACCGAGGACGTCGCGCGGACCTGGCTCGACGCGCTGCCCGCCGGGCGGGTCTTCACCGCCGAGCGGGCGGCGTACCGCAACCTGCTCATGGGTCTCGAACCCCCCGCGACCGCCGTCCATCGCAACCCGTTCCGCGAGTGGATCGGCGCGCTGATCAGGGCCGACGTGTACGGCTGGGCCAATCCGGGCGACCCGGCGACGGCCGCGTCCTGGGCGTGGCGGGACGCCCGGCTCAGCCACACGGCCAACGGAATCTACGGCGCGATGTTCGCCGCCGCCATGTGCGCGCAGGCGCTCGTGGCCGGGGACGTGGGCGAGGTGATCGAGGCCGGGCTGTCGGTCGTGCCGCCCGGCTCGCGCCTGGCCGAAGCCGTACGGCAGGCCGTCGCGGACGCCGCGGCGGAGCCGGACTTCGAGCGGGTCGCCGACCGGCTGTACGCGCGGCACGGGCACCTCCACTGGGTGCACACGGTCAACAACGCGGCGCTGCTGGCGGCGGCCCTCGTCCACGGCGCCGGGGACTTCGCCGCGACCGTCGGCGCCGCCGTGGCCGGAGGCTGGGACACCGACTCGGCCGCCGCCACGGCCGGGTCGATCGCCGGGGCGCTGGCGGGCGGCGTCCCCGAGCGGTGGACGACCCGGGACCGGCTGGCCAGCAGCCTGCCCGGCTTCGACGGCGTCTCGATCGAATCGCTCGCGGCCCGCACGCTCGCGCTCGGTGAGGGGGACCGACGGTGATCTCGGTGTTCGGCAGCGCCAACATGGACCTGGTGGCGTACGTCGCCCAGGCTCCCAAGCCGGGGGAGACCCTCACGGGCCGGGAGTTCCGCACGATTCCCGGAGGCAAGGGGGCCAACCAGGCGATCGCCGCGGCCCGCGCGGGGGCCGACGTGGCCTTCCTCGGGGCGGTGGGGGACGACGCGTTCGGGCCGGTGCTGCGCGCCGCGCTCGCCGAGGCGGGCGTGGAGGTGGCCGCGCTGCGGGTCGTGCCCGGCCCTTCGGGCGTCGCCCACATCGTGGTGCAGGACGGCGGCGACAACTCGATCATCGTCGTGCCCGGCGCGAACGGCGCGGTCACCGGGCCCGTCGGGCGGGACGCGGAGATCATCGGCCGGTCCGACGCGCTGCTGCTGCAACTGGAGCTGCCGATGGACGCCGTGGTCGCCGCGGCACGGGTTCCCGGCACCGAGGTGATCCTGACCCCGGCCCCGGCGGTGCCGCTGCCCGCCGAACTGCTGGAGGCCGTCGACCTCATCGTGCCCAACGAGCACGAGGCGGCGGCCCTCACCGGCCGCGACGATCCCCGGGACGCGCTGGAGGCGCTGCTCGACCTCGTCCCCGAGGCCGTCGTCACCCTGGGCGCCCGGGGCGCCCTCTACGGCTCGCGCGACGGCACCCGCCTGCGGGAGGCCGCCGTACCGGTGCGGGCGGTCGACACCACGGCGGCGGGGGACACCTTCGCGGGGGCGCTGGCCGTGGCCAGGACCGAGGGGGCCGACCCGGCGCGGGCGCTGCGCTTCGCCTCGGCCGCGGCGGCGCTGTCGGTGCAGCGGGAGGGCGCCAGCACCTCCATGCCGCACCGCCACGAGATCGACCGTCTTCTGGAGGGACTGTGACTGCGGAGGGCGAGGGGACCATGGAGGGCGGACGGAAGGGGCCGCTCGACGGCGTACGGGTGATCGACGCCGCGACGCTGTTCGCCGGGCCCACCGCGGCGATGCTGCTCGGCGACTACGGCGCGGACGTCGTCAAGGTGGAGCACCCGCGCAGGCCGGACCCCTCACGCGGGCACGGGCCCGAAGGGCTCTGGTGGAAGATGCTCGGCCGCAACAAGCGGGCGATGACGCTCGACCTGTCCACCGAGGAGGGCCAGGACCTGATGGTCCGGCTCGTCGAGGACGCCGACGTGCTCATCGAGAACTTCCGCCCCGGCACCCTGGAGCGCTGGAATCTGTCCTGGGACCGGCTCAGCGAGGTCAACCCCGACCTGGTGCTGGCCCGGGTGACCGGGTTCGGCCAGTTCGGCCCGTACGCCAGGCGGCCCGGCTTCGGCACCCTCGCCGAGGCGATGAGCGGGTTCGCCGCGATGACGGGGGAGCCCGGCGGGCCGCCCACGCTGCCGCCGTTCGGGCTCGCGGACGGCATCTGCGCGCTGGCCACCGCGTTCGCCGTGATGACGGCCCTGCGGTCGGGACGCGGGCAAATCGTCGACCTGTCGATCATCGAGCCGATCCTGACCGTGCTCGGCGCCCAGCCGACCATCTACGACCGGCTCGGCGTCGTGCCCCCGCGTACGGGCAACCGCTCGGTCAACAACGCGCCGCGCAACACCTACAGGTGCCGCGACGGCTCCTGGGTCGCGGTCTCCACCTCGGCGCAGAGCATCGCGGAACGGGTGATGCGCCTGGTCGGGCGGCCCGACCTGGTGGACGAGCCGTGGTTCGCCACCGGCTCGGGCCGGGTCGCGCACGCGGACGAGCTCGACGCGGCCGTGGCGGCGTGGGTCGGCGAGCGGACCCGGGACGAGGTGCTGCGGGCGTTCGAGGAGGCGGAGGCCGCGGTGGCGCCGATCTACGACGTGCGCGACGTGCTGGCCGACCCGCAGCTGGGCGCGCTCGACGCCGTGACCACCGTGGAGGACCCCGAGATGGGCCCGCTGCGGATGCAGAACGTGATGTTCCGGCTGTCGGAGACCCCGGGACGGATCCGGTGGACCGGCCGTCCGCACGGCGCCGACACCGACGAGATCCTGCACGGTCTCGGCCTGACCGGCGCGGAGATCGAGGCGCTGCGGGCCAAGGGAGTCGTGTGACATGTCACAAGGTGATCGGGCATGAGTGGCGATCTTCCGGAAAGGGGCACGGAGGATTCGCGAGGAGTTGACGCCGTGCCTTCTTCCGGGCCTTCTTCTGGGCCTGCTGCCGCCCCCCTGACGTGGTTGTACGTGCCCGCCGACCGCCCGGACCGGATCGCCAAGGCCCTCGGCGGCGAGGCGGACATGGTGATCGTGGACCTGGAGGACGCGGTCGCCGCGGAGAACAAGGGCGTCGCCCGGGCCGGGGTCGTCGCCCTGCTGGCCACGCCGCAGCCGCGCGTGGAGGTCCGCGTCAACGACGTGCGCACGCCGTACGGCCAGGCCGACCTGCACGCGCTCGGAACGCTGCTGCACGGCGGCGGCGGCCTGCGCATCCCCAAGGTGGAGTCGGCCGACGAGGTCCGCTGGATCGCCGACGCGGTGCCGGGCGTGCCGCTGCGCCCGATCATCGAGTCGGCCCTCGGGCTGGAGCGCGCCTTCGAGATCGCCACCGCCTCACCGGCCGTCGCCGGGATCGGCCTGGGCGAGGCCGACCTGCGCGCCGACCTCGGCGTGACCGACGAGGCGGGCCTGACCTGGGCGCGTTCCCGCATCGTGGTCGCGGCCCGGGCGGCGGGGCTGCCGGCCCCGGCTCAGTCCGTGTACACGAACGTCCGCGACCTCGACGGCCTGGCCGCCTCCTGCGCCGCGGGCCGCGCCATGGGCTTTCGCGGCCGGGCGGCCATCCACCCCATCCAGCTTCCGGTGATCGCGGCGGCCTACCGCCCGACCAGGGAGGAGATCGTGGCCGCCCTGGAGGTCGTCTCCGCCGCCGACCAGGGCGCGGTCGCCCTCGCCGACGGCCGCTTCGTCGACGAGGCCGTCGTCCGCCAGGCCCGCCGCATCCTCACCGACGCCGGCGACCACTGAGGTGCTTCACGTCGTACGCCGCGCGACGAACACGAACTCGCGACCCGGGCGATCGGGGGCGTCCCGCACCTCCAGCACGCGATAGCCGTTCGCGACCAGGCTCGTCTCCACCTCGTCCCGGTCGCGGAACCGGAGGGTCGAGTCCGACGTGACGACCGCGCCGTCCGCCAGGAACGTGTAGGTGTAGCGGAAGGACACCAACGGCGGGCTCACATCGGTGACCTCGAGACGCCGCTCCACGAGCCCGGCCTCCGGAAGGTCGAGGACGATCGGATCGGTGTCGGAGGCCCACTCCTCCCACGCCCGGCGTTCGGGGCGCCTGGTCTCGAACACGAGATGGCCCCGCGGGCGAAGCGCGCCATGGATGCCCCGGAGAGTCCGTGTCCAGTCGCCGTCGGTGAGGAAGACCTGCGCCACGTTCCCCGTCATCACGGCGAGGTCGGCGCCGAACGCCGGGAGTCCGGTGGCATCGCCGTGGACCCAGGTGATGCTTCCGGTCCGGTCCTTGGACCGAGCGACCCGCAGCGACGCCTCGGCGGGATCGACGCCCATGACGGTGCGTCCGCCGCCGGCGAGCAGGACCGCCAGGGACCCCGTTCCGCAGCCGACGTCGAGCACGCGGTCCGCGCCCAGCTCGTCGGCGATGCCGAGATAGGCGTCCAGGTCGTCGCGGTCACCGTCGAAGGCGTCGTAGACGGCGGCCAGGCGAGGGTGGGCGAAGATCGCGTCAGGCATTGGACGACCATAACCCGGCCTCACGTGGGACGGCGTGCGGAGCCCGGGCCGTCTGACAGCGAGCCCCACGATTCGGATTGGACTATATGACAATCTCTGCTTAGATTGTCAAAACGTCAGAGCGTGGAGAGGATGCATTCGCATGAGAACCGCCAAGTGGTTCGCGGCCGTGGCGACCGGAGTGACCTTGACTGTGACGGCGGCCCCCGCGCAGGCCGCCCTGGCTCCGGGCCAGGTCGCGAGCTGGGCCACCGGCAAGTGCATGGCCATCGGGAACTCCAGCACGGCGAACGGGGCGGCCGTGATCCAGTGGGACTGCCTGACCAGCAGCCCCGGCCAGTTCTGGCATCTGCGGGTGGGCAGGATCCACTCCTACACCGTGGAGGTCGTGAACGACCACAGCGGCCTGTGCCTGGCCGTGGCGAACGGCAGCACGGACAACGGGGCCAAACTGATCCAGTGGACCTGCAACGGACACGAGAGCCAGCAGTGGGAACGGCGCGACGAGACCTTCTTCAACAGCGGCAGCGGTAAGTGCGCCGCGCTCCCGAACAGCACCTCGGCCAACGGGGCACAGCTCATCCAGTGGACCTGCAACGACAGCTACGGCCAGATGTGGGATCTCTAGTGGTCGTACCGCAGGCCGTGCGTGAGGGCGACCTCGGTCAGGGCGGTGCGCGGATCGGTCAGCGGTTCCAGGACGGCGCAGTTCCTCGGGCGTAGTCCCAAGGGGCCAGGCCGCGGCGAACCGCTCGCCGCGGCCTGGCCGAGCTTCGTGAGCAGGAAGGTAAGACCAATTGATTAGGCAACCGAATTATTCGGCACCCAGCGCATCTGTCCGTGGGTTCGCGGCAGTGGCGGCGGTCGCGACGGCCGCCGCCTCCGGCTACTTCGCCGTGGGCGGCATCCTGACCCCCGGCGCCCTGGTGGCGGGCGGGGACGCCGCTGCGGCCCGCGTGTTCGCGGCCTACATGTCCGCACGCGGCGTCGTGCTCCTCGGCGCCCTGCTGCTGTGCACGGCCCTGCGCGCCTGGCGCCCGCTGGCCCTGGTTCTCGCGCTGAACGCGGCCGTCCAGGCGGTCGACGCCGTGATCGGGGTCGTCCGGCACGAGCCGGCCCAGGCGATCGGCCCCGCGTGCTTCGCCCTCGTCCTGGCCGCCGCGGCGGTGCTGCTGGGAAGGACTCGGCGATGATCGGACGACGGGCCTTCCTCGCCGGAGCGGCGGGCCTGCTGGCCTCGCGTGCCCGGACGTCGTCCGCCGCCCTGCCCGACTACGTGAGCGGCTCGGCCATCCAGGCGCTGCTCGACCAGGCCAGGGACGGCAGGGGCACCAGGGACGCCGCCGGACGGTACGTCGCCAAGGTCCCCAAGGCCACCTACCTGCTGACCAAGCCGCTGATCGTGTACGGGAACACGCACCTCGACGCGACCGACGCCAGGATCGTGGCCCGGTTCCCCGCCGAGGGCGTCAAACACACCATGGTCCTCAACGCCGTCGGCGCCGCGACCGGCGGCTACACCGGAGCGGGCAACATCGCCATCACCGGCGGCAGCTGGGATCCGGTGTGGGACTTCGTCCAGCGCGACAGCCTGGATCAGGCGCCGGCCATGAACGGCATCACGATCATCCATTCCAGCGACGTGCTCATCCAGGGCGTGACCATGTGGAACGTCAAGTGGTGGCACGGCATCGAGCTGAACGCGGTGCGCCGCGGCACCGTCCGCGACTGCGCGCTCAAGGGCTGGATCGCCGATCCGGGCCAGGGGCTGTGGCACGGCGAGGCCGTCCAGCTGGACCTTCCCGCTGAGGGCAACACCTGGGGCGGCGCCGGCGACCTGACCCCGTGCCGCGACATCCTGCTGACCGGCAACGTCTGCGACGCCTCCGGTTCCCAGGCCGGATGGGGCCAGTTCACCGGGTCGCACACCACGGACCCGGACCGGCCGCACTCCGGCGTACGCATCGAGAACAACACCGTCCGCAACACCCGCTGGGACGGCATCGCCACGGTGAACGCCACCGGCGTGCGCATCGCGGGCAACAGGGTCGACGGCTGCGAGGGCGGCATCTACGTCAAATCGGTCGCCGGCGGGCCCTTGCACGCTGTGGAGATCACCGGAAACCAGGTGACGAGCTGCGGTGTCCGGGACTGGCTGGCCGTACGGGCCGACGCCACCGGCCCGATCACCGACGTCGCGGTGACCGGCAACGTGGTCCCGTGTTCGAGGGTGCGCTACTACGGCTCGGTCACCCCCAGAACGGGCACGACCCTGGACTGCCCGCCCGCCTAGCTTGGGCTGCGCCGGCCGTCAGGCGTGGAGAACGGCGGCCGGCCTGCTGGTCAGGCCCCTGACCGCGAGCTCCACGAGCTGGCGCAGGCGCTTACGCAGGACGGCCGGCTCCGCCTTCTCCCGCACTATCCCCGAGAGCGCGTCCACCAGGACGGCGGCGGCGTCCGCGGCGGACAGGGCCGTGTCGAGCAGGTCGAGTTCCTCGGCCGCGTCGCCGAGTGTGGCCTCGACGACCGACAGATAGTCCGACTCGAACGAGGCCATCACATCCTCGACGACCACTTCGGCCTCGGCGAACAGCTCCGCCCGATACTCCGCCTCGACCGCGCCGGCGAAAAACTCGACCTTGATGACCAGGACGTCGTAGAGGCGGTCGGCGACGGGCCGGCCGGAGCGCCGTGCGGCCTCGGCCGCGGCGACGATGTCGTCGGCGAACCGGCGCGCGACCGCCCTGAAGACGTCTTCCTTACCTTTGAAGTGCAAATAGACGGCCGGACGTGACATACGTGCCGCACGCGCGATCAGGTCCATGGAGGTGCGGCGGTAGCCGTACCTGCCGAACACGTCGAGCGCGGCGGCCACGATGTGGTCGCGCTTGGCCTCGGCGGCATCCGTCATGCTGACACGATATACGCGTTCCGTCAGCTCGCCATCGTGCTGCCGCGTTCCGCTCCGGGCCGATCACGGCGCGCCGCCGCCCGCGCGGACGCCCCGCAGACCGAACGCCCGGGTGACCAGCTGCTCGCGCAGCCCCGCCGGGGCGTGCGCCAGCATGCCGTAGACGCGGACGTCCGCGCTGACCGGGTAGCGGCGCTTGGGATCACGCGCCTCGACGGCCGTCACGATCGTGGCGGCGACGGCCTCGACCGGGCCGGTCTTCTGGTTGGCGATCGCCTTGCCGAAACGTTCGAGATGGTCGTCGTACAGCGCGACCCTGTGCGGGTCGGCCGCCGCCAGGGCTTTGCGCGCGGCGGCGTCGGCCTTGTCGAAGATGGCGGTGGCGGTGGCCCCCGGCTCCACGGCGATCACCGGGATGCGCCAGGCGGCCAGCTCGACGCGCAGGGCGTCCGACAGTGCTCTGAGCGCGGCCTTGCTGGCCGAGATCGGCGCCATGAACGGCAGGGCCACGTGCGCGGTCGGGGCGCTCACGTTGACGACACGGCCCCGGCCTGCCCGCAGCAGGGGCAGGAACGCCTGGGTGACGAACGCCGGGCCGAGGGTGTTCACCGCGAACTGCCTGCGCAGGTCGTCGGGCGGAACGAGTTCCAGCGGGCCCTGGACGATGATCCCGGCGTTGTTGACCACGGCGTGAAGCCCGTGGCCCCGCACCTCGTCGTGCACCCGCTCGGCCGCGGACGCGACGGAGCCGGGGTCGGTGACGTCCATGGTCACCACGCGTACCCCGGCCGTCCGCCCCAGGCTCGCGTCCTCGCCGCGCACGGCGGCGTAGACGGTGTAGCCGCGCGCGACGAGTGCCTCCACGGCCGCCCTGCCGATTCCGCCCGCGGCGCCCGTGACCAGAACCGCCCTGTTCTCCATAGCCATGCTCCCGCTCCTCACATGTTCCTAGGTACATGTACTTTAGGACATGTGTGATGATGCACATGGTCTGAAGGACATGTCAAGATGGGGGTCGTCGATCCGGAGGAGGGCGAATGTCGTTGCGCTACGGGCTGCTCGGCCTGCTCGCGGAAGGTCCTGCCAGCGGATACGACCTGGCGCGGCGGTTCCAGGAGGTGCTCGGCTCCGTCTGGCCCGCACAACACCCGAAGATCTACGCCGAGCTGAACCGGCTGGCCCAGGAGGGCCTGATCGAGGTCGAGAGCGAGGGCCCACGAGGGCGCAAGGCGTACCGCATGACAGAGGCAGGGCTCGCGGCCGTCCGCGCCTGGCTGCGTGACACCGAAGTGGACCACACGCTGCGCATGCAGTCGTTGCTGCGCTCGTTCTTCTTCTGGCTCATGGAGCCCGACGACCTGCGCCGCCACCTCGACGAGGAAGCCCGCTTCTTCGCCGAGGCGGCGGCGCGTTACGAGGAGTACGCGAAGGCGAAGGACCGCGGCGAGTTCGGCGACAGTCCCCAGACGCGATCCATGCGCATCGCTATCGAAGCCGGCGTACGCCTCTATCGAACCCTCGCCGAGTGGGCCGAGTGGGCCAAGACCGTCCCGCTGAGCTCGCCCACCACGACCGATTCCTGAAGAGAAGGCCCAGGCGCCGTCCCTGGTCGGACGGTCACTCGGCAGTCGGGGGCTTCTTGCCGAAGGCGCCGACGCGCGCGTGGAATACGGCCATGATCAGGACGCCGGCCGCTCCCGCGACGGCGGCGGGCAGAGGGTGCGCGCCCACGCCGGCGGTCGCGGTCAGCGCGGCCGCGATCAGGTACATCCCCCAGCCCGCGACCACGTTGACCAGCGGCCCGTAGCCGAACGGCGTAGGGAATCCCTCTTTGGTGATCCCCTTCACGAAGTGCGGCGTCGCGTTCGCCGCGAAGACGCCGGCGAAGAAGCTCAGAAGGACCGTCAGCCACATGTCTGCTCCCAGTTCCGCGGATGAGTTTTCTGACAATTTAGACGATAAATGTCACTATGACATCCGGCTTGGCTGGGGAGGTGGCCGCTGCGCCTCGTCGCGGGCTTCGAGAGGCCCACCTCCGGCACCGTGCGGACCGGCGGCGCCGAGCCCGGGCAGGGGCGCCGGGATCGTCTTCCAGCAGCCGCGCCTGTTCCCGTGGAAGACCGTGGGCGGCAACGTCGAGCTGGCCCTGCGCTACGCCGGTGTGCCCCGTGCGGAACGTGCCCGCCGGGTGCCCGAGCTGCTGGAACGGGTGGGCCTCCACGACGTGGCGGACCGCAGGATCTGGCAGATCTCGGGAGGGCGGCAGCAGCGCGTGGCGATCGCCAGGGCGCTCGCCGGCGGCGACCCGCTGCTGCTGCTCGACGAGCCGTTCGCACCCTGGACGCGCTCACCCGCGAGCGCCTGCAGGAGGACCTGCGCCAGGTGAGCGCGCAGACCGGCCGCACGTCGGTGTTCGTCACCCACAGCGTCGAGGAGGTCGTGTTCCTCGGCAGCCGCGTCGTCGTGCTCACCCGCCGGCCGGGCCGGATCGCGCTCGACCTGGACGTCGACCTCCCCCGCACCGGAGTGGAACCGGACGAACTGTGCGCCCTTCCCGAGTACGCCGCGCTCCGCGCCGAGGTCGGCCACGCCGTACGCGCCGCCGCCTTCTACGCCCACCTCACCAAGCCCGAGCACATCGTGCGCCATCGCTGGAGGACCGGCGACGTCGCCATGTGGGACAACCGGAGCACCGCCCACTACGCCAACCGCGACTACGGCGACGCGCACCGCGTGATGCACCGCATCACCCTCCGCGGCGACCACCCCTTCGGCCCCGCCGTACGAACGGGTGACCGGGCGGCGGGACGGCGACCCATTCCGTCACCTGACCAAGGACGACCTGCGAGAGCAATCGTCACGACCTGTGAATGGGAGCCGCGCCGACCCAGTGGTGGTAGGCGTCCACATCGACGTTGCTGCCGCACACGATGGTGACCACGTGCCGGCCGGCGAAGCGGTCGCGGTCTTCGAGGATCGCCGCGATGCCGAGCGCGGCCGACGGTTCGACGACGAGGCCGGCGTGGTGGAGGAGCAGCCGCATACCGGCCGTGATCGATGCCTCCTGGACCAGGACGGCGTCGTCGGCGACCAGGAGGAGGTCGTCCAGGACGGCCGGGATGGGGCGCCGGCCCGCGACGCCGTCAGCGATGGTGTCGGTCGAGTCGGTGGTGACGACGCGCCGTTGGCGCCAGGAGTGCGTCATCGCCGGTGCGCCCACCGGCTGGACGCAGATCACCTCGACGTCGGGCGCGCAGGCCTTCACCACATGACCCACGCCGGTGGCCAGCGCCCCGCCGCCGAGGGCGATCAGGACGGCGTCGAACGACGGCACGCTGTCCACCAGCTCCAGGCCGATGGTCGCCGCGCCCTCGCAGGTCTCGATGTCCAGGCTGTCTTCGACCAGCCGGATGCCGTCGTACCGCGCGACGGCCGCCGCCCGCTCGCGGGCCATGTCGAAGTCGCCGTCCACCAGCTCCAACCTGGCGTCCAGCGCCCGGATGCGATCAAGCTTGGCCGCAGGCGCGAAGCGGGACGCCACGACGGTGACGTCGAGTCCCCGGCCGCGACCGGACCAGGCGAGGGCTTGGCCAAGGTTGCCGGCGCTGGCGCACACCACGGCTCGCGAGCCGTTGTCGGCGAGCATGCTCGCGATCACCTCGGTGCCGCGGGCCTTGAAGCTGCGGACCGGGTTCGCCGTTTCGAGCTTGATGCTCACCGTGCAGCCGAGGCCGGGCTCCAGCGCCTCGCAGCGGTACAGGGGAGTGTCGAGAAAAATCGGGTCGATCACCCGGCGAGCCGCCCGGATCCGGGCAGTGTCGAGGCGCGTCTCCTGCACGGCACAGCAGCCTAGCGCGGCCGGACGCTGTTCCACTCGGGCGGCGGCGTGTCAGGTCGGAGCCCACCACTGGCTCCGCGACGCCGTCCGCCGGACTCTTCGCGCGCCCGGGAGCCCGGCCACCTGACACGGCTGGGCCTCGCGGCGTACATCCCGCCTTGCCGCCCGTGCCCCTCAGCCGCACGTCTTCATTCGTCGCCGGCAGAGCCGTTTGTCTCGCAGTCCCACGGCGCGGCGCTGGCGAGCAGCATGTCCAGGGCGGCGGGGTAGGCGCTGTCGTTCATGTCGGCCACCAGCAGAGGCGCGACCGCCGCGATGTTGGGGTGGGTGGCGGGGGACAGGCGGGCGTAGGTCGCCTGCCACATCTCCTCGTCCGCCCTGCGCGCCTGCTCCGGCAGCGCGAGGGACGCCGCGTCCAGCGCGGCGAAGGCCAGCGTCATGTCGATGAAGGCGTGGTAGACGCGGACCGCCGCACGGTCGGGGAAACCGGCGCCGCGCAGCAGCCCGAGTATCGCCTCGTCGGCCGCGATCTCGTGGGACTTGCCGCTGATGCGGCTGGCCGTCAGCACCGCCGCCTGAGGGTGTTCGAGGTAGGCGGCGTGGATGCGCAGGCCCAGCTCGCGAAGGTCGGCGCGCCAGTCGCCGGTGCCGTGCCAGCCGTCCATGGCCCGGCCGATGAGCATGTCGCCGATCGCCAGGGTCAGATCGTCGATGCCGGCGAAGTAGCGGTAGAGCGTGCTGGGGTCGGCGCCGAGTGCGATGCCGAGCCGACGTACGGACAGTCCGGCGGAACCGTGCTCACGCAGCATGCGCAGCGCGGTCCGCACGATCAGGTCCTCAGAGAGAACGACTCCGTTCTTCGTCGGGCGCCGCCGCCGGCGCGCCGACTCGGAAATCACCGGCTTGGGCATTGCGCTCTCCTCTCCCGCGGCCACCTTATGCCAACACCATTGACGTTTCACGCGGTGGTGACGTTGGATCGTGTGCATCAAAGGTGTCTTTGTCCCGAAAAGGGAGTTTTGTCATGCGTATTCTGCTCGTCGGCGCAGGTGGGGTGGGCGGCGCGATCACCCGGATCGCGGCCCGCCGATCCTTCTTCGAGCACATGGTCGTCGCCGATTACGACCTGTCCCGCGCCGAGGCGGCCGTCGGCGCGCTGGGGGAGGCGGGCGCGCGCTTCAGTGCCCGGCGGGTGGACGCGAGCGACGAGGCCGCGGTGGCGGCACTGCTGGCCGAGCACCGCTGCGACGTCCTGCTCAACGCCACCGACCCGCGGTTCGTGATGCCGCTGTTCCGGGCGGCGCTGTCGGCCGGCGTCCACTACCTGGACATGGCGATGTCTCTGTCCCGGCCGCATCCCGAGCGTCCGCACGAGGCGTGCGGGGTCAAGCTGGGGGACGCCCAGTTCGAGATGGCCGCAGAGTGGGAGAAGGCGGGCAGGCTCGCGCTGGTCGGCATCGGGGTGGAGCCGGGGCTGTCGGACGTCTTCGCCCGATACGCCGCCGACGAACTGTTCGACCACATCGAGGAGATCGGCATCCGCGACGGCGCCGACCTCACCGTCGAGGGGTACGACTTCGCGCCCTCGTTCAGCATCTGGACCACCATCGAGGAGTGCCTCAACCCGCCGGTCGTCTACGAGGCCGGCCGGGGCTGGTTCACCACCCCGCCCTTCAGCGAGCCGGAGGTGTTCGACTTCCCCGAGGGCATCGGCCCGGTCGAGTGCGTCAACGTCGAGCACGAGGAGGTCCTGCTCGTGCCCCGCTGGATCGACGCCGAGCGGGTGACCTTCAAGTACGGGCTGGGCGCGGAGTTCATCGACACGCTGCGGACCCTGCATCTGCTGGGGCTGGACCGCACCGAGCCCGTCGGGGTCGTCGCCGGGGGCGGTGCCGCCGTCAAGGTCTCCCCGCGCGACGTGGTCGCGGCGTGCCTGCCCGACCCGGCGACCCTCGGGGATCGCATGCGCGGCAAGACGTGCGCGGGCACCTGGGTGAAGGGCACCAAGGACGGCGGCCCGCGTGAGGTCTACCTCTACCACGTGGTCGACAACCAGTGGTCCATGCGCGAGTACGGCTCCCAGGCGGTGGTGTGGCAGACCGCCGTCAACCCGGTCGTGGCGCTCGAACTGATGGCCGACGGCGTCTGGTCCGGCAGGGGCGTCCTGGGCCCGGAAGCCCTGCCGCCCCGGCCGTTCCTCGACCTGCTCACCGCGTACGGCACCCCGTGGGGCCTGCGGGAGCAGTAGGCCCGGCACTCCGCCGCGACGGGCGCGGCGATCGTTGTCTGCCGGCGTTCAGCGGCCGAGGTGCCGGTCGAGGAAGCCGCGGACGGTCTCGGCGAGTTCGAGACGCTGATCGGAAAGGGCGTGGTCGGTGACGAGCACGCGGTGCTCCAGGAGCGGCACCGGATGAGCGGTGTAGGCGGCCACCACGGGATCGTGGTGCTCGGCGGCGGGGGTGACGGTGTCGCGCCCGGCCGTGCCGACGAGCAGGACCGGCCGATCGGCGAGTTTCGGGGCGAGCGCGGACAGGCTCCACGCCTCGCCCGCCTCGATCATCTCGTCCACGAGCGCCGCGCCGCTGGTCCCCCTCAGGGGAAGCAGGTCGTCGCCGAACCCCTCGACGTACGCCGCTCGCAGCGCCGCGTCCTCCCGGCAGGCGACCGCGACAGAGCCGAAGTCGAACGCCGACACCGACGCGACCGCGCTGACGCCCGGGTCGGCCGCCGCGGTCGTCAGCGCGGCGAAGCCGCCGAAGCTGTGCCCCGTCAGCGCCAGCCGGTCCGGGTCGAGGCGGTGCGCGGTGGCGAAACCCGGCTCACGTACGGCGGCCGCGACGCGGGCGGCGTCCTCCAGCGCGCCGGCCCACGACCAGGAGCCGCCGACGCCCCAGGACCCGCGGTAGTGGAAGACGAGGGCGGCGTATCCCGCGCGGCGCAGATGCTGGGCCAGGTCGAAGTTGCGCTCGTGCCCCGGGAAGCCGTGCAGCAGCACGACGACCGGATGCGGTCCCGGCCCGGCCGGCAGGTGAAGGACGCCCAGCAGGGTCTCGCCGTCGCTGTCGAACGTCACGGCGGCGTTGGCCGCGGGAATCTCGGGGGTCATCCGTCCTCACAGAGATCGAACCGATCGGTACGATCAAAGGCTACCGGATTCGTCCGCAGTGCTCCCGTCACCGGAGGGGCGTCACACGGCTTCCGCGTTGAGGACGCGCCCCGCGGGCTCGCGGGTGTGGGCCCACGCGGGGAGCGCGGTCAGCGCCGCGACTGCCAGCAGGATGGCGAGCGCGGCGGTGAGCAACCACGGTCCCGGGGGCGTGATCGGTGTGGCGAAGAACCAGTACAGGCCGAGCCCGACCGGAATGCCCGCCGCCACTCCGGGCACCGCGGGCAGGAGCTGCGTGACGCAGTGCGCGGCGACGATCTGGCCGGGAGTGGCGCCGAGGGTACGGGTGATGGTCAGGGCGCGCCGGGCCTGCACGGCGGTGCCCCAGCTGAGCAGCACGGTGTTGAGCGTGGACAGCGCCACCAGCGCGAAGGTGACGGCGAGCAGCACCTGGCCGGTCTGGTCGGTCCGCACTTCGAGGGGGCCGAACCGCCTGACGGCGGGGGTCGCGTCGAGTTCGGCGTGGAAGGTGAGCAGCGCGGTGACCATGACGGTGGTGGCGGCCGTGCCGGCGGAGGCCAGGACGGCGCGGCCGGGCCGGCGGGCGAGCAGCCGGACGCCGAGCAGCAGCGCGGTGGGCAGGTAGGCCGTCACGGCGTTCAGGCGCGGGCGGCGCGTGAGCGTGTGCGCCGGGTCGGCCAGGGTCTGGACGGTGCTGCCCCGGGCGGCGCGTACGGCGGGACCGAGCGCACCGGTCACGGCGACCACGACGGCGAGGAAGACCGCGGCGAAGACGGTGACGGAGTCCGGAGGGCCGGCGGTGTCGAGCAGCCCGGCGCTGGGATCGATCAGGTGGGGCGCGGCCAGCGTCCCCGCGGTCAGTCCGAGCGCGGTGGACAGGAAGGTCAGCAGCAGGTGCGGCGCCAGCAGTACGGCGGTGACGGTGCCCGGGCCGGCGCCGACGGCCTTGAGCAGTGCGGCACGCCGGTTGTCGCGGGCGGCGCGCGCGGTGGCGAGCGCGGCGAGGGTGACGAGCGCGGCCGCGGCGAGCAGCCAGCCGCCGACGACCAGGGCGGGTTGCATGTTCCTGATCATGACGGCGTCCGTTTCGAGGACGGTCTGCCAGTTGTGGGTGTTCACCCAGGAGTCGCCCCTGCGGTCGTCGGTGAACACGGTGGCGCTCCACCGGTGGGGATCCGCAGGGGCGGTCAGCTTCAGGTGGATCAGGTGGACACCGGGGGTGTGCCCCGCCGCCGCGTGGGCGTCGGCCGTGGTGAGCCAGATCCTGCCGCCGTAGTCGGACGGCCCGGGCCCCTGGGCCCAGTCGCTCCACGGATACACCGGGGTGGCCGCGCTGATCGCGATCCCGACGATCGGATAGCCGCGCTTGACGATGGTGACGCGGTCGCCGACGCGCACGCCGAGTGCCTGCGCGAACCCGCGCTCGACCACGGCGCCGCCGGGACGCACCCAGGTCCCGGAGGTCACCAGCGGCCGGTCCACGGCGGACGGTGCGCTGTCACGTCCCTCGACCGAGGAGTGCGCGGCCCGGCCGTGTGCCCGGATGGTGGTGTCGAACGCGAAGATCGGGTCGGCCTGCGCGGCCACGCCGGGCGTGTCCGCGAGACGTCCGGCCAGGCCGGACGGGTCCGTGTCCGTCGTGATGGCGGTGATGTCGGGACCGGCGGTGGCCGCGCGGGTCTTCAGGTACGCCGTGGCCAGGGCGTTGCGGGCCGTCAGTCCGAGCGTCAGGGAGACGATGGCAAGGGTGACGGCGATCAGGAACACGAGGGCCTCGGCGGGGCGGCGGCGCACGTCGTGCCGGATCAGACGCCAGGTCAGCAGCAGGTGTCCCATGCTCAGTCCTCCCAGCGCAGCAGCGCGCCGAGCCCTGTGCCGCCGCCGAGCCCTGTGTCGCCGCCGCGACCGCCGCCGTGGCCGTGGGTGTGCCTCGTGCCGCGGCCGTCGCCGTCGAGGCGGGTGTCGTCTGCCAGCGTCCCGTCGCGCATGGAGACGACGCGGTCCGCCGTGGCGGCGACGCGCTCGTCATGGGTGACCATGACCAGGGTCTGGCCGGCGGCGCGCAGCTCGTCGAAGAGCCGGAGGATGTCGTGGGTCGCGGCGCTGTCGAGGTTGCCGGTGGGCTCGTCGGCGAGGACGACCAGCGGATCGTTGGCCAGGGCGCGGGCGACGGCGACCCGCTGCCGCTGCCCGCCGGAGAGCTCGGAGGGCAGATGCCGGGCGCGGCCGGCGAGCCCGACCTGCTGGAGCAGCTCCGCGGCACGGCGGCGGGCGGCCCGCGGTGAGGCGCCGGCGAGCAGCGCGGGCAGCTCGACGTTCTGCGCCGCGCTCAGCTCGTGCATCAGGTGGTAGGCCTGGAAGACGAACCCCACGGAGCGGCGCCGCAGCCGGGCCAGCGCCCGTTCGCCGAGGTGGTCGATGCGCAGGCCGCCGAGCCACACCTCGCCCTCACTGGGCCGGTCGAGCCCGCCGAGGAGCTGGAGCAGCGTGGACTTGCCGCAGCCGCTGGGCCCGGTCACGGCGAGCGTCTGCCCGGCGGGGACATCGAGGTCGACGCCGTCGACGGCCCACACCAGGCTCTCGTCCTCCCCGTACACGCGCGTCAGGCCGACCGTCCGCAACGCCGGCCCGGCCGCCTCGGCGGGCCGGAGGCCGGCTGGTCCCGAGCGCGGGCTGTCGCCCGTGTCACTCCGCGACGACCTGCCCCTGCCCCTGCCTCTCGGCACGACTGTCTTCATCCGTTTCCTTCGCCTTCCCCGCGTGGGACGCGGGCGGACCAGGCCCGCTCGCACGCCTCCAACCAGCGCAGATCGGCCTGCAGCCGGAGCGCGATGCCCTCCAGAAGCAGTCCGGCCTCCGAGACCGTGTCGTGAGCGAGGGCGGCGCGCTGGGCCTCGGCGAGGCTGCGCATCAGCTCCCGCCGCCGCGCGTCCACGAGCGCGAGCGGGTCGGCAAGGCCCGACTCCGCGGCGGCCACCAGCTTCAGATGGAACTCCGTCACATCCGCTCTGGGCCCGGCGCTCTCGGCCATCCACGCGGCCACCCGCTCCTGCCCGGCCGCGGTCAGCGCGTACACCTTGCGCCGCGGGCCGCGCATCGGGGCGTCCTCACGCTCCTGGACGACCAGGCCCGCCTTCTCCAGCCGCGTGAGCGTCACATAGATCTGCCCCGCGTTCAGCGTCTCGCCCAGCGGTCCGAGCGCGGTCACCAACCGCTGACGCAGGTCGTACCCGTGCGACGGCTCCTTGGACAGCAGCGCCAGCACCACGTCCTGCACGGGCCACCCTCCTCTGCGACCCCTCAATAGATAGCGGTTAGCCAAATGGGCGTCAACCGGCCCCGTGCACCCGGACCCGGTTCGCGAGAGGAATGGGAACGGCCCCGCCCGCGCCGAGGCGCGGGCGGGACCGCGACGAGGCGCCTACCGCGTCAGGCCCGTGGCCGTACCGGTCACCTGGGCGTAGCCCGCGGGGCGGCTCGTGAAGGAGCCCCTGCCCTGGGTCCGGCCGCGGAGCCGGGTCGCGTACCCGAACAGCTCGGCCAGCGGCACGGTCGCGGTGACCACGACCGTGCCCGCCCGCGTGCCCGCCCGCATGCCCGCCCGCGCCGCCGAACCGGTGACCCGGCCGCGTCTGGCCGCGAGGTCGCCCAGCACTCCGCCGACGGCGTCGTCGGGCACGGTGACCGTGACCTCGGCCAGCGGTTCCAGCAGGGCCATCACACCGGCACGCAGCGCCTCCCGCAGCGCGAGCCGCCCGGCCGTGCGGAACGCCATCTCCGAGGAGTCCTTCGGGTGGGTCGCACCGTCGGTCAGCGTGACCCGCAGCCCGGTCACGGGATGACCTCCGAGCGGGCCCTCGGCGAGGGCGTCCCGGCAGCCGGCCTCCACCGCCCCGACGTATTCGCGCGGCACCCGGCCGCCGGTGACCGTGGACCGGAACACGAAGCCGGCGTCGTGCTGAAGCGGCTCCACGTCGAGCACGACGTGGGCGAACTGCCCGGCGCCGCCGTCCTGCTTGACGTGCCGGTACAGCAGCCCGGACACCCCGCGGACGACCGTCTCCCGATAGGCGACCCGGGGCCGTCCGACGGCGACGTCGAGCCCGTGGGTGCGGCGCAGCTTCTCCACCGCGACCTCCAGGTGCAACTCGCCCATCCCCGACAGCACCGTCTGGCCCGTCTCGGGGTCGGTGCGGACCGACAGCGAGGGGTCCTCGTCGGCCATCCGGGCCAGCGCGGTCGCGATCCGGTCGGCGTCGCCGCTCCCGCGCGGCTCGACGGCCACGGAGACCACCGGCGAGGCCGTGACCGGCGGCTCGAGGATCAACGGCGCTTCGGGAGCGCAGAGGGTCGCTCCGGCGCGGGCCGCCTTGACCCCGGCCACCGCGACGATGTCCCCGGCCGTGGCCCGGTCCGTCTCGGTGTGCCGGTCGGCCTGCACCCTAAGGATGCGCCCGATCCGCTCCGTGCGCCGGGCGCCGGCGTCCAGCACGACGTCTCCTCTCCTGATCGTCCCCGAGTACACACGCAGGTAGGTCAGCCGCCCGGTGGGAGCGGCCTGCACTTTGAAGACCAGCGCGGCGAACGGCGCCGCCGGATCGGCGGGCCGCTCCAGCTCGGGCCGCTCCTGCTCGGGCCCGTCCCACGCGGCGCGTACGGGCGGCACGTCGGACGGTGCGGGCAGGTAGGCGACGACGGCGTCCAGCAGCGGCTCGACACCCCGGTTGCGGTACGCCGACCCGCACAGCACCACCACCGCCTCGCCACGCAGGGTCAGGTCGCGCAGGGCGGCGGTCAGGGTCGGCGTCGAGATCTCCGGCCGGGAGCAGAACTCCTCCAGCGCCGCCGGATGGAGCTCGGCCACCGTCTCCTCCAGCAGGCGGCGGCGTCTGCGGGCCTCGTCCACGAGGGCTTCCGGCACCGGGCCCTCCGTGACCGTGTCACGGCCGGCGTCCCACACCAGCGAGCGCATCCGCAGCAGGTCCACCACGCCGGTGAAGCCGTCCTCCCGCCCGATGGGCGACTGGACGACCAGCGGGGTGACCAGCAGCCGCTCGCGGATCGACTCGACCGCCGTGTCGAGGTCGGCCCCGGCGCGGTCCATCTTGTTGACGAACGCGATGCGCGGCACGCCATACCGGTCGGCCTGCCGCCACACCGACTCGCTCTGCGGCTCCACGCCGGCGACGGCGTCGAACACCGCGACCGCGCCGTCGAGCACCCGCAGCGACCGCTCCACCTCGTCGGAGAAGTCAACGTGCCCCGGGGTGTCGATCAGGTTGATCCGGTGGCCGTCCCACAGGCAGCTCACGGCCGCGGCGAAGATGGTGATCCCGCGGTCGCGCTCCAGGGGGTCGAAATCGGTGACGGTGGTCCCCTCGTGCACCTCGCCGCGCCGGTGGACGGCGCCGGCGAGGTAGAGGATCCGTTCGGTGACGGTGGTCTTGCCCGCGTCGACGTGGGCGAGGATGCCCAGGTTGCGGATGCCGGTCAGCGGGACGAGGTGAGTGCGGTTCAGGTCGGCGCGCATGGCCATGCCCTTCGGGAAGATTCCTGCGGTGGCGGGCGCGATTGGC
Organism: Microbispora sp. H10830; assembly: GCF_014161375.1. Lineage (NCBI taxonomy): Bacteria > Bacillati > Actinomycetota > Actinomycetes > Streptosporangiales > Streptosporangiaceae > Microbispora > Microbispora sp. H10830. The sequence continues at coordinate 318,997 of NZ_JABBWX010000004.1, read as the reverse complement.
CTGACGAGAAGCACCGGCCGGATCAGGCCGGGCGGCGACCCCCGGGGCGACGCGGTGGCAGGACCGCTGGGGAGACCGGCGGACGACCTGCGGAGCGGGGCACGGGGAATCGGCGCGCGGGCCTACGCGGCACACAGCAGCACAGAGCAGCACAGGGCGGCACAGAGCGGCACAGAGCGGCTCAGGGCGGCACAGGGCAGCAGAGAGCAGCACGGAGCGGCCACACGGCCAGGGGTGCGGGGTTCGTCAGGAACGTCCGGTGCCGGCCGCGCGGCGGGCACCGGGAAGCGACGTAGACACCAGGATCACCTCGTACCGTGACCGGAGGACGACGACCGCGATGTGCTGGCGCACGGTCAACTCCCCTCTCGTGGTCAAGGCGCGCGCCGCGCCGTGGCGGCGCGCATGATCAGTGGCGAGTGTACGGAAACCGCCCCGAGCCGGAAAGCGGTTTTCCGCTCTGCCGGGGCGGGGGTCCGCGCAAGCGGCTCTACTCCTGTGCGTAGCCGCCGGTGGCCGGGCCGTAGGCGACGGCGTAGCGGTGACCGGGGACGCCCGCGACGGGGTGGTGAGGGCGCTTGCCCGGCCGCCGCCTCGCTCGCCGCGCACCGCTCGCCGCATGGGCACCGACACCGTCGCCCTGCTCGCCTGACGCGGTCGGGCGAGCAGGGCGGGAGCGTGGTGCGTGGTGCGTCAGATGACGGCGGTGTCGCCGCTTTTGGTCGGACCGAATGATCCGACGGGCGGCCGCGAGGCCGTCATAGTGCGGCCGCCATGGCGCGCAGCCGGGCGTGCGTCCCGCCCATGGGGGCGGCGCCCTTCAGGACGGCCTTGGGCAGCTTGGCCGTCATCGTGTAGACCGTGTCCACGACATTGGCGACCGGGGTGAGCGCCGCCTGCGAGACGAGCTGGTAGGCGTCGAGCGTCGACAGCCCGGTCTCGGCGGCCAGCCACTTCGTGAGCTCGGCGTGGGCGATGCGGAACGCGTCCTCCAGCGGCTTCGCGGAGCCGGTGGTGATGATGAAGTCGTCGCTCTCCAGCCGGGGCCAGGGACAGGGCGTCCCCTTGATCAGGTCGACGATCACGACCGTGTCCATGGCCGTCTCGACCGCGACCCCGCAGGTCTCGCCCTCGCCCTGGCGCGCGTGGCCGTCGCCGAAGGAGAACAGCGCGCCCTCGACGTTGACACCGAGGTAGCAAGTGGTCCCGGCGCGCATCTCCGGGGTGTCCATGTTCCCGCCCCAGTCGCCCGGCGCGAGCGAACTGCGCACCTCGCCCAGGGCCGGCGCCACGCCGACCGTTCCGTGCATGGGGTCGAGCGGCAGGTCCACCTCGTACGGCGACTCCAGGGCGCTGTAGCGGACGAGGCGGGCATCCCGGTCGATCTCGTAGATCCAGGTGCGCTCCGGCAGCGCCTCGTGCAGCAGCGCGGTGGTGCCGGTGCCGGTGAGCGCGCCGAAGAAGGGCACGGTCGTGCTGACGCCGCGCGCCTCCCTCGGCTCGATGGACACGAAGTGGACGGCGAGGGTGTCCCCGGGCTCGGCCCCTTCGACGTAGAAGGGGCCGGTCTGGGGGTTGATGAACCGCGGGTCGCAGACCTCCGAGACCCGGTCGCTCGCCGACCTGACCCGGCCGGCGAAGCAGTCGCGGGTCCAGGTGGACAGGGCCGTGCCCGGTTTGATCGACATCACGGGCGCGGCGCCGCCGAAGGTGTAGGTCAGGCCCGCCGGGTCCGCGTCGGGATCGAGGTCGTACGACACCGTCATCATGTGCTCCTTCAGTCGCGCTCGACCGTGTCCTCGAGGACGATCCGGCCGATGATCTCGTACTTCACCGGGTTGCGGGCCTTCAGGTAGAGGGCGAAACCGCCGCCGATCACCGCGACGGCGAGCACGATGTAGGGGATCAGTTTGAAGAACAGGGTCTTGGACGCGTCGCCCGCCGCCGCCTCCTGGTTCTGGAAGAGCAGGAAGACGACGTACAGCATGGCCAGGCCGCCGACCAGCGGGGCGAGCAGCGTGCGCCAGAGACTCTTCGTCTCCGGGTGCTTCTTCCTGAAGTGGAAGTAGCCGATGACGGAGAACGAGCACATCGACTGCACGATGAGGATCGCCAGCGTGCCGAGCACCGCGAGCAGCGTGTAGATGTGGATGTAGGGGTCCATCCCGGCGAAGAAGAACGCCAGCACGATCACGACCGAGATGCCGGTCTGCACGAAGCCGGCGATGTGCGGCGATCCGTGCCTGGGGTGGGTGGCGCCGATGGTCTTCGCGGTGCCGGGGAACAGGTTCTCGCGGCCGAGGGCGTAGAGGTAACGCGAGGCGCAGTTGTGGAACGCCATCGAGCAGGCGAACGACCCGGTCAGGATCAGGATCTTGAACAGGTCGACGGCCCAGGTGCCGATCATCTCCTGCGTGGGGTTGAAGAAGATGCCGGCGAACTCCTTGGCGGCGATCTCCGGCGCCTTCACGCCGTTGGCCGCGACCACCATCCACGACACGAACGTGTAGAACAGGCCGATGCCGACGACGGAGACGAGCGTGGCCCGGGGGACGATGCGCTTGGGGTCGCGCGACTCCTCGCCGTACATGGCGGTGGACTCGAAGCCCACCCACGACCAGAAGCACATGAACAGGCCGAGGCCGACCGCGCCGGCGGCCAGGCCGTTGGTCGTGAACGCGTTGATCGGGTTGATCGAGGAGGCCATCAGCCCGTCGGGGCCGCCTCCGTGGAACAAGGTCACGACCGCGGTCAGGCCGAGCATGAAGATCTCGGTGATCAGGAAGAGGCCGAGGACCTTGGCGGTCAGGTTGATGTCGAAGTAGGTGAGGATCGCGTTGAGCGCCAGGCCGAGGAAGGCGAACCACAGCCAGTGGATCTCGACCCCGCTCATGGTCTTGAAGGTGTCGCTCGCCTGGTAGGCGAAGAACCCGATGATCGAGGCCTCGAACACGACGTACGCCATCGTCGCGAGCATCCCCGCGACCATCCCGGCGACCTGGCCGAGGCCGTGGGAGATGTAGCCGTAGAAGGCCCCGGCCGCGGTGATGTGCTTGGCCATCGCGGTGTAGCCGACCGAGAAGACGGTCAGCACGATCGTCGCGAACAGGTAGCCCGCCGGCGCTCCCAGGCCGTTGCCGAAGCCGAGCGCGATGGGCACGTTGCCCGTCATCGCGGTGATGGGGGCGGCGGTGGCGACCGCCATGAAGATGACGCCGACCAGTCCGACGGCGTCCTTGCGCAACCGGCTGACGCCCGGGGTCTCGGCGGATGTCGTCACCGCCTGTGTCTCAAAGGTGCTCAAAGCAGTGCCTCCGGGAGACCATGGTGGGGGTGGGGGAGATGTGTGGCATGTCACACAAGGTGCGCAAATCGTGCCACTCCATGGTTTGCCCGGGCAAGACCCTTGGTGTTTCGTAGTCCTCACCACGAGAACCGTTGACGTTTAAGGTGTGACCGGTGTCTTATTTGGTCCTACCGATTCACGGACCGATGGGACCGGGATGCTGGACTACGGGCTGTTCACCTATGCGGACAAGGACGAGGTTCTCGAGAAGTCCTCGGCGTACTGGAACCCGGGGAAGACCCAGTTCTGGATCGACTCCGGTGTTCCGCTGGTCATCGACCGCAGAGAGGGCTACTTCCTCTACGACGTCTCCGGTAAGCGCCTGATCGACGTCCACCTCAACGGCGGCACCTACAACCTGGGGCACCGCAACCCGGAGGTCGTGGCCGCGCTGAAGCAGGCGATGGACCACTTCGACATCGGCAACCACCACTTCCCCTCGCTCGCCCGCACCGCGCTGGCCGAGGCGCTGATCACGACCGGCCCCGAGGGGCTGAGCAAGGTCATCTACGCCAGTGGCGGCGGCGAGGCCATCGACATCGCGCTCAAGACGGCCAGGCACGCCACCGGCAAACGCAAGATCGTCTCCATCGTCAAGGCGTACCACGGCCACACCGGCCTCGCGGTCGGCACCGGCGACGAGCGCTTCTCCCGGCTGTTCCTGTCGGAGCGGCCGGAGGAGTTCGTCCACGTGCCGTTCAACGACCTGGCCGGCATGGAGGAGGCCCTGCGGGGCAGGGACGTGGCCGCCGTCATCATGGAGACGATCCCCGCGACGTACGGTTTCCCGCTGCCCGATCCCGGTTACCTGGAGAGCGTCAAGCGGCTCTGCGAGACGTACGACGCGCTCTACATCGCCGACGAGGTGCAGACCGGCCTGATGCGGACCGGCGAGCTGTGGGGCATCACCAAGCACGGCATCAGGCCCGACATCCTCGTCACCGGCAAGGGCATCTCCGGCGGCCTCTACCCGATCGCGGCGGTCCTGGTCAGCGAGCGCTGCGCCGGCTGGCTGACCGAGGACGGCTTCGCCCACATGGCGACGTTCGGCGGCGGCGAGCTCGGCTGCTTCGCCGCCATGAAGACGCTGGAGATCTGCAACCGGCCCGAGACCCGCTCGATCGTCCACCACGCGTCCGACGTCATCGGCCGCGGACTGGAGCGGATCAGGGACGACAACCCGGGCTGGTTCACCGGCATCAGGCAGAACGGCCTGATCTTCGGCCTGGAGTTCGACCACCCCGAGGGCGCCAAGTTCGTCATGCGGCAGCTCTACGACAACGGCGTGTGGGCCATCTTCTCCACCCTCGACCCCCGGGTCCTGCAGTACAAGCCGGGCATCCTCATCGATCCCGTGCTCACCGAGGAGTTGCTCGACCGTACGGCCGTCGCGATCGCACGGGCCGCGAAGGAGGCTGGAAAGTGACGTCCGGGATGCTGGAGCGGGCACGCTGGGCCGCCCGGGCCTTCGCCCGGTACGACAAGGCGAGCGTGGACCGCATCGTCGCCGCGGTGGCCGGGGCCGGCGCCGCCAACGCGACCCGGTACGCCGAGTGGGCCGTGCGCGAGACGGGCTTCGGCGTGGCCGAGCACAAGGCGCTCAAGAACGTGGCCTGCTCCACCGGCCTGGTCGAGGAGTACGCCGGCCACGACTACGTGTCCCCGCGCACTGACGCGGCCCAGAAGATCGTCTCGATCCCGCGGCCGGCCGGGGTGGTGTTCGCGCTGACCCCCTCGACGAACCCGGTCGCCACCGTCTACTTCAAGATCCTGCTGGCGCTGATGACCAGGAACGCGATCATCATCAGCCCCCACCCGATGGCGAAGGAGTGCTGCGCCGACGCCGCGCGGACGCTCGCCGCCGCGGCGGCCGAGGCGGGTGCGCCGGACGGCGTGATCCAGGTCGTCGAGGAGCCGGCGCTGCCGCTGATCGAGTCGATGATGGCCGACCCCAGGGTCGACGTGATCGTCGCCACCGGCGGCACTCCGGTCGTCCGGGCCGCCTACCGCTCGGGCAACCCGGCGCTCGGCGTCGGCCCCGGCAACGTCCCCGTGTTCGTGGACCGCACCGCCGACCTGGAGCCGGCCGCGCGGCTGATCGTGGACAGCAAGGCGTTCGACAACTCGATCCTGTGCACCAACGAATCGGTGCTCATCGTGGAGGACGCGGTCGCCGACCGCCTCGTCTCGCTGATGCGCGGCGCCCACCTGCTGTCGCCCGCCGATCGTGACCGGGTGCGCGAGGCGGTCTTCCCCGGCGGCCGGTTCGACACCCGGTTCGTCGGCAAGGACGCGACCTGGATCGCCCAGCAGGCCGGCGTACGGGTGCCGTCCGGCACCCGCGTGCTGCTCGCGCCGATCGACCGGCCCATGCCGGAGGAGCCGCTGGCGCACGAGAAGCTCTGCCCGGTGCTCGCCTTGCTGCGCGTGCCGTCCACGCGCGCCGGGATCGACGCGGCCAGGGCCGTGCTGCGCATCAGCGGCGCCGGCCACTCGGCCGCGATCCACAGCACCGACTCCCGCACGATCATCGAGTACGGCGCGGCCGTGCCGGTGCTGCGCGTCTCGGTCAACTCCGGCAACAGCCTGGGCGGCTCCGGCGTCCACACGAACCTGCCGATCTCCATGACGATCGGCACCGGCTACGTCGGCGGCTCGTCGGCGGGGGAGAACCTCCAGCCGGGCAACCTGGTGAACTGGACGAAGCTCGCCTACCACGTGGACGCGCCGTTCGGCGACTTCGCCGGGCTCGATCCGTGGTCGCCGCCAGACGGCCCGGTGCCGCGCTACCCCGAGCCGTCCAACGCGCGTACGGCTCCCGCCTCCCCGGCGGCCCCGGCGCCACAGGGCGACGTGCTGCGCGAGGAGATCAGGCGGCTCATCCTCGAAGAGCTCGCGTCGCTGGTGAGGTCGTGACATGGCCGAGCTGCGCTCCTTCATCTTCATCGACCAGCTGCAGCCGCAGACCATGTGCTACCTCGGCACCTGGATGCGCGGCGCGCTGCCGCGGCTGAACCAGGCCGCGCAGATCATCGAGATCGCCCCCGGGCTCGACATCGAGCCGCTGACCGACGTGGCGCTCAAGCACGCCGACGTGAAGGCCGGCGTGCTGGTGGTCGAGCGGCAGTTCGGCTACCTGGAGTTCCATGGGCAGATCGGGGAGGTGCGGGCGGCGGCCGACGCCGTGCTCGACGCGCTCGGCGCGAGCGCCGCCCATGCCGTGGCGCCCCGCATCCTGGCCTCCGAGATCGTCTCCAGCCTGGACGGGCAGCACGCCTTCCTCATCAACCGCAACCGCGTCGGGTCGCTGGCTCTGCCGGGCGAGTCGCTGTTCGTCCTGGAATGCCAGCCCGCGTCGTACGCGATCCTCGCGGTGAACGAGGCCGAGAAGGCCGCGGAGATCAAGGTCGTCGACTACCGCATGATGGGCGCGACCGGCCGGGTGTACCTGTCCGGCCGCGAGTCCGACGTCCGCCAGGCCGCCGACGCCGCCCGCCGGGTGCTGGGCGACAGGGCGGGAGCCGTGCGATGACCGCGCTCCCGGCCGACGAGCTGCGGCTGCTGGTCCGCGAGGTGCTGCGCGACCTCCTTCCCGCGATCTCCGCCGCGACGACCGTGACCGCGACGACCGCGACCGCGCCGCCCGGGACCGCGACGACCGCGCCGGCCGGGACCGCGCCGGCCGGACACGTGCCCGGTGCATCCGCCGAGACCCCCGGCCGGACGCTCGCGGCCGAACCTGTCGTGATCGGCGGCGACGACGATCTCAACGCGTTCGCGCTGCGGGTCCTCGACCTCGCGGCGGACCCGGCCCGCGCCGCCGCCCTGCGGTCGGGACGGCTGCGGTTCCGCCTGGCCGCACTCGCACCCGCACTCGCACCCGCACTCGCACCCGCACCCGCCCCCGAACCCGCCCCTGCCGCACAGCCCGCCCAGGAGGCCGTACGGCAGGAGGTCGTGCGGCACGAGAAGGGGGCCGTCACCGAGCGGCACGTGGCCGCGGCCGCCGCCGCGGGCGCCCGGATGGTCCTCGGCCGCCGCGCGGTGCTCACGCCGCTCGCCAGGGAGCGGGCCCGCGCCTGCGGACTCGCCGTGGAGAGGGAGGACTGATGCTGCGCGGCACCGTCACGTCGAGCGTGTGGTCCACCAAGCGGGTCGAGGGCGTCCCGGCCGGCGCTTTCCTCGAAGTCGAACTCGACGGGGGAGCCCGGCTGATCGCCTTCGACGTGCTCGGGAGCGGCATCGGCGAGCGGGTCCTGATCGTGCAGGGCTCGGTGGCCGCCTCCTGGTTCCCCGCCGAGAAGTCCCCGCCGATCGACGCACTGATCATCGGCTCCATCGACGAAACCGTCTAACCGAAGGAGAGGCACATGGCCAACAACGCGATCGGCCTGATCGAGACCAAGGGCTACGTGGCTGCGCTCGCCGCCGCCGACGCCATGGTCAAGGCGGCCAACGTCACGATCGTCGGACGCGAGCAGGTCGGGTCGGGACTGGTGGCCGTCACGGTCATCGGCGACGTCGGCGCGGTCAAGGCCGCCACCGAGGCCGGGGCGGAGACCGCCTCGAACGTGGGCGAGCTGGTCTCCGTGCATGTGATCCCGCGCCCGCACGCCGACCTCGCCCGCGCGTTCGACCTCTCGACCGGTGAGTAGCGCCGCCCCTGCGCCCCGTTCCCGCGCGCGTGCCGCCGGCAAGGCGGCTCCGGCGGAGCGGCGTACGGCCGAGCTGCGGGTCTACCTGCTGGTGGAGAACCTGCGGCGGCAGTTCACCGCGGCCATGGCCGCGCCCACCCGGGCCCGGGGCTACCCGCCGTACGAGGGGCAGCACGCGCTGATCGTGGAGGTCGCCCCCGGCCTCGCGATCGAGCGGGTCATCGACCTCGCCCTGCGCGCCGTGCCGTCCGTCGAGCCCGGCATCCTGTTCGTCGAGCGCCAGTTCGGCGTGCTCGAGGTTCACGGCTCCTCACTGGAGCACGTACGGCGGGCCGGGCAGGCGATCCTCGACGGCATCGGCGCCTCGGCGGGCGACCAGTTGCGGCCCCGGATCCTCTACACCGACGTCATCGAGGACATCACGGATCAGCACGCGGTGCTCATCAACCGCAACCGGCAGGCCTCGATGGTCCTGCCGGGGGAGACACTGCTGGTCTGCGAGATGACCCCGGCGCTGTTCGCGACCGTGGCGGCCAACGAGGCCGAGGCGGCGGCGCCGGACATCACGCTCGTGGACGTGCAGATGATCGGGTCCGCCGGGCGGCTCTACATCAGCGGCCGCTCCTCCTCGGTTCGTACGGCCAGGGACGCCATCGTCCGCGTCCTCGAGTCCGTCGAGGGCCGCGACCACTGACCGCACCGGGCACACCGAGCGACGCGGGAAGCACCGAGCGAGCCGGAGGGGCGCGCCGCCGATCTGGACTGAGGAGCCGCGCGGGAGCGAAGCGACCAAGCGGTGACGAGGGCTGTGCTCCTGGCGCGCCTGCGGCACGACCCGGCGGATATCAGCGCCCCGCCGAGCGACGCGGGAAACACAGGCGGGGGAAGATCTGACGGACACTTCCACAGGATCCTTTAGGAGAACGCATGCAGGTCCACGACCTGTCCGGCGGCGACGACGTCCTCGCCCGCATCGAGGGGGTCGCCCGCCGAGCCCTTCGGCACTACGACGTTTCCCCCGACGCCACCGTGACGCTGCTCAACGTCTCGGAGAACGCGACCTTCACTGTTGCGGACGGCGGGCGCCGGGCGATCCTGCGGGTCCACCGGCTCGGCTACCACTCGCTGGAGGCCATCGCCAGCGAGCTCGCCTGGCTGGACGCGCTGCGCGACGAGGCCGGGATCGTCACGCCGCGCGTGCTGCCCGCCCGTGACGGGTCGCGCGTCGTCACCATGCGGGAACCGGGCTCCGAGCCCCGTCACTGTGTGATGTTCGAGTTCCTTCCCGGCGCGGAGCCGGCCGAGGACCGGCTGGTGGAGGAGTTCGAGCGGCTGGGCGCGCTCACCGCCCGCATGCACCGCCACGCCCGCGCCTGGGCGAGGCCGGCGTCCTTCACCCGCTTCCACTGGGACCTGGACGCCGCCTTCGGCCCGCGGGCGCGGTGGGGCAGGTGGCAGGACGGCGTCGGCGTGGACAGGGAGGCGCACGCCGTGCTCGCCCGGCTTGAGGCCGAGCTGCGCCGCAGGCTGGAGCGGTTCGGCAAGGGCCCCGACCGGTACGGGCTCATCCACGCCGACCTGCGCCTGGCCAACCTCCTCGTGGACGGTCAGACGGGGACGAGCGTCATCGACTTCGACGACTGCGGCCTCGGCTGGTACCTCTACGACCTCGGCGCCGCCGTCAGCTTCATCGAGCACCGGCCCGAGGTGCCGCACATGGCGGAGTCGTGGGTGCGCGGCTACCGGTCCGTGCTCGGCCTCCAGAAGGAGGACGAGGCCGAGATCTGGACGTTCATCATGTTCCGCCGCCTCCTCCTCGTCGCGTGGATCGGCTCCCATTCGGCCGCCGACGTCGCCAGGGAACTCGGCGCCGGCTACACCCAGGGCAGCTGCGAGCTGGCCGAGCGCTACCTCAGCGGATCACTCTAAGGAGTCCATGTGTTCACCCCAGTGGCCGGGCGGTCGGTCGTCGTGACCGGCGGCAGCAAGGGCATCGGCAAGGGCATCGCGCGGGTCTTCGCCCGCGCCGGCGCGAACGTCCTCGTCGCGGGCCGCGACGAGGAGGCGCTGAAGTCCGCCGCCGCCGAGATCGGCGCGTCGTACGTGGTCGCGGACGTGTCCAGGGCCGCGGACTGCGAGCGCATCGCCGAGACGGCGGCCGAGCGGCACGGCGGCGTCGACGTGCTGTGCGCCAACGCCGGGATCTTCCCCGACAAGAAGCTCGCCGAGATGACCGAGGCCGACATCGACGAGGTCGTCGGCGTCAACCTCAAGGGCACCATGCTCTGCGTCCGCGCGTGCCTGCCCGCGCTTGAGGCGTCCGGCCACGGGCGGGTCATCCTCACCTCCTCCATCACCGGTCCTTTCACCGGCCTGCCGGGCTGGTCGCACTACGGCGCCAGCAAGGCGGGGCAGCTCGGGTTCATGCGCACCGCCGCGATCGAGCTGGCGCCGAAGGGCATCACGGTCAACGCCGTCCTGCCCGGCAACATCCTGACGGAGGGACTGGCCGGCCTGGGGGACGACTACCTGCGCGGGATGGAGGCCGCGATCCCGATGCGGCGTCTCGGCTCGGTCGAGGACATCGGCAACGCCTGCCTGTTCCTCGCCACCGACGAGGCGGCGTTCGTCACCGGGCACTCGCTGGTCGTGGACGGGGGCCAGGTCCTGCCCGAATCGCAGGATGCGATGAGCGGGTTGTAATTCGTGCTGAACCGCAGGGACCCGGCATCAGCCATGGATAAGCCCATCCCCCACGATCCTCAGAGATTAGTAGCTCTAAGCTGCATACTGTCTGTCGTGGCTGCAACCCTGCGGTCGAACACCAACGTCATTTTCCGGTGCGCATTCCGTGTCGTGTGGTGCCCTAAGTACCCGCGGCGCATACTGGGCGGCCGGATCGAAGAACGCTTGAAGGAACTCATCCGCGAGGTGGTGGACGAGAAAGGGGCATGGCTGGTGCGAATGGAGGTCATGCCCGACCACGTTCATCTGCTGGTCGAGGTCGATCCGCAATACGGCGTTCACCGACTGGTCAAGGCCATCAAGGGTCGCTCGTCCCGCGTGCTGCGTGAGGCATTTCCCCACCTGAAGTCCCAGCTCCCGACGTTGTGGACGAACTCCTACTTCGCGGCCACGGTTGGCGGCGCACCCCCGGCCATGGTGAAGCGGTACGTCGAGCAGCAGAAGGGCCGTTGAATGCTGACCGGCCGCCGCTACCTGCTGGCGTTCACCCCAGAGCAGGAGACCCTCGCCGAACTCATCGGCGACGCCTGCCGTGCGGTGTGGAACACCGCGTTGGAGCAGCGCCGGGCCTACCGGCAGCGTGGGGCGTTCACCGGCTATGTGGAGCAGGCCAGGCAACTGGCCGAAGCAAAGAAAGACTTCCCATGGCTGGCCGAAGCCCCGTCGCACACGCTTCAGCAGACGCTGCGCGACCTGGAGAAGGCATGCAAGACGCACGGCACGTTCAAGGTCCGCTGGCGTTCCAAACGCAAGAGCCCGCCGTCGTTCCGTTTCCCCGACCCTAGACACCTGGCTGTCGAGCGCGTGTCACACCGGTGGGGCCGGGTGAGATTACCCAAACTCGGCTGGGTCCGTTTCCGGTGGACGCGTCCGCTCGGCGGTCGGCTCCGCAACGCCACAGTGCTGAAGGACGGCAGACGCTGGTACATCGCGTTCTGCGTGGAAGACGGGCTGGTGGAGCTCGCGCCGAACGGCAAGCCGCCTGTCGGCGTGGACCGAGGCGTCAAGGTCGCTGTGGTCACCTCGGGCGGATGGATGTGTGACCGCGAGTTCTTCACGCCCGGGGAGACGATTCGGCTGAAGCGGCTTCAGCAGCAGCTCGCCCGGCAGCGGAAAGAGTCCATGCGGCGCGCGGCCACACGGGCCAAGCTGGCGAGACTGAACGCCCGCATCCGCAACCGGCGCGCCGACTTCCTCGCCTGGACGGCGAATCGGCTGACCCGTGACCACGGGCTGGTCGTGGTCGAGGACCTGAAGGTCAAGAATATGACGGCCAGTGCCAAGGGCACCATGGAGCGGCCCGGGTCCCGCGTTCGTCAGAAAGCGGGTCTGAACCGGGCCATCCTCGCCAAGGGCTGGGGCGGGCTGCTGACCGCGTTGGAGCACAAGGCGCGGTACAACGGCTCCCGCGTCGTGCGGGTGCCCGCCGCGTACACCTCGCAGCGCTGTTCGGCGTGCGGGCAGGTGGATGCGAAGTCCCGCGAGAGCCAAGCGGTCTTCGCCTGCACATCCTGCACCTACGCGGGCAACGCTGACGTCAACGCCGCGAAGAACATCCTCGCCGCCGGGCTGGCGGTGACAGGGCGTGGAGACCTCGCCATTGGGCGGTCTGCGAAGCGCCAACCACCCGAGACGAGGGCAGCGTGAACGCGCCTCAGCCACGGGAATCCCCGCCTTCGGGCGCGGGAAGGAAGTCAACTAATCGGGCCGATCCATGCTCTGTCATGGTTTGGCCCTGTGAGGCGGAAAGGGTGAGCAGGTGTCCCGCGACCTGGATGGCGAGAGCGCGGTCGAGGCGGTGCGGCGGGAGGTCCTTCGGCTCATCACGAGCGGCGAGCTCCGGCCCGGCCAGCGGCTCGGCTCGGAGCGCGAGCTGTCCACGCGCATGGGAGTCAGCCGTACGACGCTGCGCCAGGCGCTCGGGCTGCTGGAGCAGGCGGGCGCGGTGCGCCGGGTGCCCGGCAGGGGCGGCGGGACGTTCGTCAGCGGCGGCAAGGTGGAGCGCGACCTGTCGAGCGTGGTCGGCGTGCCGGCGCTGCTGCGCGAACAGGGCTTCACCGCGGGGTCCCGGGTGGTCAGGGCCACGATCGCGGGCGCCGACGAGGCGACCGCCGCGGCCCTGGGCATGCAGCCGGGCGACCTGGTGACCGAGATCGTCCGCATCAGGTTCGCCGACGGGGTGCCGCTCTCGCTGGAGCAGGCCCGGTTCCCCGCGCTGCGCTTCCCGGGACTGCTGGAGCAGCCCCTCGGCGGGTCGGTCTACGAGCTGCTCGCCGAGCGGTACGGCGTGCGCCCCGCCGACGCGCTCGAACGCATCGAGGCGGTGGCGGCGGGAGAGGAGGAGGCGGCGGTGCTCGGTGTGGAGCCCGGCGTGCCGGTCCTGGCCATCACCCGCACGACCTCCGACGAGCAGGGCCGGGCCTTCGAGTTCTCCCAGGACGTCTTCAGGGGCGACCGCACCCGCGTCCTCGTCCACGTCAGCGGCGCCACCGGCGCCACGCACTCCGCCCGCGAGCAGGGCCGGCTCGTGCGCTTCCCGGAGGTGACGGGGTGACGGCACGCACGGATCCCTGGGCGGTGCGGGTGGCGAGCGCGCCCGTCAGCTTCGGCGTCTACCGCGCCGACAGCGCGCCGCTGGGGTCGCAGGAGTTGCTCGCGACGATGCGCGAGGCCGGGTACGACGGCACCGACTCCGGGCCGATCGGATACCTGGGCACGGCACCGATCCTTCCCGAACGGCTCGCGGCGCACGGTCTCGGACTGGCCGGCGGCTGGGTGGACCTGCGCTACGACGACCCGGACGGCTTCCGCGAGGACCTGGCCGCCCTCGACGCCGCCCTCGACGTGTTCACCGCCGTCGGCGACGCCGGGGCCGGGACGGCCGATCCGCGGTTCGCGCCGCGGCCGACGCTCGCCTGCCCGGACCGGCCCGAGCGGTTCGCCCGTCCCGGCATGCCGGCCGACCTGAGGCTCTCCCTGCCCGACGACGACTGGCCCGCGTACGCCGGGCGGATCGGCGAGGCGGCGGCCCGCTGCCGCGACCGCGGCCTGGAACCCGTCTTCCACCACCATCTGGGCACCGACGTGGAGACGCCCGAGGAGGTCGAGCGGCTGCTCGGCTCGACGGACGTCTCGCTGTGCCTGGACACCGGGCACCTGTGGCTGGCCGGGGGCAACCCGGTGGCGGCCATCCGCGACTGGTCCTCGCGCATCCGCCAGGTGCACGTCAAGGACGCCTCCCGAGACGTCCTCGCCCGGATCCGCGGGGGCGGCGGCGACCTGTGGGACCTGGTCGCGGCGGGCGGCTTCCCGCCGCTCGGTCAGGGCGACCTGGACCTGCCCGCCGTGCTGGCCGAGCTGCGGCGGTCGGGTTACGAGGGCTGGATCGTGATCGAGCAGGACGTCCCGGCCTTCCGCGCCTCGGACACCGAGGCCCTGGCGCGGGCCGTCGCCGACCAGAGGGCCAACCGCACCGCCTTCGGCGAGGCCCTCCGCGCCGCCGGCCTCGCCTGATCCCGCCCTCCCTGATCGCGCCCCGCCGCGCGCGCCAGAGGCAGGACTCGACGACGATGGCGGTATGACGACCGCCGCGAATTACGCCGAGTTCGCCGCACGAGAGGCCCACGGCGTGTCCCCGGCGTACGAACGCCTGGCGCTCGCGGTCTCCCGTGACCGCGAGACGCTCGAGCTGCTCGGCGCGCTCCCACCGGCGAAGCGGCAGCCGAACCTGCTGTTCGCCGTCGTCCGGTTCCTCGGCGGCCCGGTCGAGGACCCCGCCGCGTTCCTTGACTACACCGTGGGCAACTGGCCGGCGGTCCAAGCGGAGATGCGCACCCGGGCCACGCAGACGAACGAGGCCGGGCGGTGCGCGGTGCTGCTGCCGGTGCTCGCCGCGCTGCCGCAGCCGCTCGCGCTGCTGGAGGTCGGGGCCTCGGCCGGGCTGTGCCTCTATCCCGACCGGTACGCCTACCGCTACGGCGACCACCTGCTCGGCTCCGGCGAACCGGTCCTGGACTGCGCCGCGACCGGGGTGACGCTACCAGCCCGTGTACCCGAGGTGGTGTGGCGGGCAGGTCTGGATCTGAACCCGCTCGACGTGACCGATCCCGCCGACGTCGCGTGGCTCGCCGCCCTCATCTGGCCGGAGCACGAGCGGCGGCGGGCCCGGCTGCGGGCGGCGGCGGCCGTCGCCGCGGCCGAGCCGCCGCTGCTCGTGCGCGGCGACCTGGCGGACGACCTGCCGGAACTGGCCGCGAAGGCCCCGGCAGGCGCCACGCTGGTCGTGTTCCACACCTCGGTGCTGTATCAGGTGCCGGCGCCGCGGCGGGAGGCGTTCGCCGAGGTGGTCCGCGGGCTGCCGGGGCACTGGATCGCGAACGAGACCCCCGATGTGCTGCCGCGCCCTGGTCTGCCGCGCCCTGGTCTGCCGGAGCCGCCCGGAGCGGCGCTGTACAACGTGCTCGCGCTGGACGGGACGCCGCTCGCCTGGACCCTGTCGCACGGGCAGGCGATGGTCTGGTTCGCGTGACCTCGCCCGTCGCCCGCCGCGGGGCGGCTTGTTTGTCGCCCGTCACTGCTATGAATTGCGCCATCTTCTGATCTTCACGGAAACGAGTCGTTCGATGGCGTCAGTGATGTTTCGCGATGAGACCGCGACGGGCCGCGCTCTGGCCGAGTTCTCCCTTCCGGACCTGCCCGACCGGACCACGGCCCGTGAGCTGGTGCGTCTGCGCGTCCGCGAGGAGGTGGCCCGTCACAACGCCTCTCCCGCGCCGTGCTTTCGCGGTCTGGTCACGCCGACGGACGCCGAGGCGGAGCTGAACGGCTACCGCATGCGCACCACTGGCACGCTCGACTGGGAGAAGCAGGCCGACGCCGCCGAGGCCGCCTTCGCCCGCAACGGCTTCCTGCTGCTGGTCGGCGACCGCCAGGTCGAGGGCCTCGACACGGAGATCGACCTGATCGCCGATCCTGTGGTGTCGTTCGTCAAGCTCGTCCCCCTGGCCGGAGGCTGACGGTGGACGCGTGGGGCTACCTGAGCCAGGCCGGCAAGGACGAGTTCGAGAGGCCGGATACCGAGATCACCGGCCCCGGCGATCTCCAGGCAGGTCCTGTCATGAACCTCCATGGCACGCCCCTGTCCCCGCGGGCGCGGTTCCTGCACGACCTGATGACGGGGGCCGCGAGGCTTGTCCAGCGGGAGCGGCTCCTGCAGGACCTGATGGCGGGCGTCACCACGCGTGCCGCCCAGGGGCTCGACGCCTCACGGCTCAGCGCGTACGAGCTGGGAGCGCTGCTCCCCGCGGCATGCCGCGTCGACATGGAGTCCCGCGACGCCGTTCTGGTGCGGTGGGAGGTCGAAAGGGAGGCGAGTGAGCGTCAGCCGTTGTTCACACCGGAGGCGTGCGCCGACCTGTTCGACGCACTGGCCGGGCGACGGGCGGACATCCGGGTCGCGGTGGGCGCGCTGGTCCGGTGCCCCGCGGGCGCGCCGCTCGACCGGCTCGCCGGTCCGGCCCGCGTCGCGGTGGAGCGCCTGCTCCGGGAGGATCGGCTCGACGAGCCCTTCTCGCTGCTGGCGGCCGCCGGGCTCGCCGGGCTGGACGCCGAGGCGGCCGAGCGGCTCACCACCGGGCGCGGTCCACTGGCCATGGCCGAGGTGGAACTGCTGCTCGGCTGGGACCCCACGCAGCGGGCGCTGTTCGCCGAGTCCGCGCGGGAAAGCTCCCGCAACGCCCCGCCACCGCTGCCCGACGCCCGGGAGCGGCTGAGCGTCCTGCCCGGCTACGTTGCCTTCACCCGCACCACAGTGGAGGCGGCCGCGGCCCGCGTCGGCGCCATCCATGCCGGGGAGGTGCCCTACCGCGCGGAGAAGGCGTTCGGCGTGGGGGAGAAGCAGACGATCGGCCGCGCCGTACGGATCGCGCTCCTCCGGGACGAGCCCTGGTTGCCCGAGCCGCTGGAGCGGCTGGCGCGCGGTGTCGCGGTCGCGCCCACCAAGGCCAGGACCCTGCCCTCACAGGGGGTGCTGTTCGAGATCGCCCGCGCGGCCGAGGACCACCCGACCCCGGAGGCCGTCACGGCCCTGCGTGCCGCCAGGGACACGACCCGGCACGCGGGCGTGCCCAAGCAGCTCGACCGCGTGCTCAAGCGCATCGAACCCGCGCTGGCCGACCGGGTGGAGGTCGCCTTCCGGCTGCCGGACGGGCGCGTACGGCAGCCGCTGGGCGAGCACACGGCGGTCATCTCGGTCGAGGGCGAGGTCGAGTTGTCGTGGTGGCACGGGGACAGGAAGCTCAAGACGGTTCCTGCTGCGGTCAAACGGGAGCACCCCGACGAGGTCAAGCGACTGCGCGAGCTGGCCAAGCAGGTCCGCCGGCAGCAGAAGACCCTGGTCAGGGCGCTGGAGGCCGGGTTCGCCCACCAGGTCGCGCCGCCCTACCGGCAGATCGAGGGACATCCGGTCGCGGACCGGATGATCTGGGAGTTCGAGGTGTCGCCCGGGGTGTGGCGCAGCGAGCTCGGGCTGACCGTGCCGGACGTCCCCGTGCGGCTGTGGCATCCGGCCCGCGCCACGCCGGACGAGGTGCGGGCCTGGCGCGAGGTCGTGCAGGACAAGGAGCTGCGCCAGCCGTTCAAGCAGGCCTTCCGCGAGGTGTACCCGCTGACGCCCGCCGAGGAGGCGACGGCGACCTACTCCAACCGGTTCGCCGGGCACGTGGTCGGCTACCACAAGCTGTACGCCCTGCTCAAGCAGCGTGGGTGGCAGTCCCCCTATCTGGGGCCGTGGGACGGCGGCGGCGACGGGGAGGCCAGGCGGGTGCTGGGCGGAGGGGGCTGGCGGGCGACGTTCCTCCACGACTACCTCTGGCACGAGGACGGATACGCCACCATCGGCGAGGTCCGCTTCCACCGGATGGCCGGGGACGGCTGGCGTGAGGCGCGGCTCGCCGAGGTGCCGCCGCTGGTGTTCAGCGAGGCGATGCGGGACGTGGACCTGTTCGTCGCGGTCGCGTCGATCGGCGCCGATCCGGAGTGGCTCGACCGGGGAGTCGACCGGCTGCGGGACTACTGGCGGTCCTACGGCTTCGGGGACCTGTCCGAGAACGCCCGGGTGCGGCGTGACGCGCTCGCCCGGTTGCTGCCGCGGCTGGCGATCGCCGATCGGTGCGCGCTGACCGATCGTTTTCTGGTGGTCCGGGGTGAGCTACGTACGTACAAGATCCACCTGGGGTCGGGCAACATTCTGATGGAGCCCAACGACGCCTATCTGTGCGTGGTTCCGCGGGGGTCGGGTGACCGGGTCTTCCTGCCCTTCGAGGAGGACGGCGGCATGCTGTCGGTCATCGTGTCCAAGGCCTTCCTGCTCGCCGCCGACACCGAGATCACCGACCCCACGATCGTCCGGCAGATCCGTCCGTGACTCACTGCACGCGGCGCAGCCTGCGCAGGACCGCCAGGAGACCGGACCTCGGGCGCCCGTCGCCGCTGTCCTGCGCGACCGGCGGTGACGGCTCGCCGCCGGTCTCCGGTGCGGGCCGGGGCGTGCCGGCGAAGCTCGCGCTGAGCTCGTAGTTCACGGGCAGGGAGCGCAGCGCGCGGACGAAGGGGGAGGGACGCCAGGGAAGCTGGTCGGCCGGAATCGCCGGCTTCAGCGCCGAGAACCGGTCGAGCAGGCGGCGCACCGCGATCGTGGACATCTGCATGGCCAGCCGCTGGCTCGGGCACCTGTGCGGGCCCGCCCCCCAGGCGAGGTGGGCGCGGGTGCTGCGGACGCTGTCGCGGGTGAGCGCTCCGGCGAACCGCGGGTCGGCGTGCGCGCCCGCGATGGACAGCATCACCGGGTCGCCGGCCGCGATCGTGAAGCGGCCGAGCTTCACGTCCGTCCTGGCGTAGCGGAAGGTCAGGTTGGCCAGCGCCGGGTTGGCCAGGGCGACCCGGTTGACCACCTCCTCGATCGCGCCGACCGACACGCTCTCCCTGAGCCGGGGATTGGTGATCACCTCGAGGATGACGTTGCAGATCAGGCTGCCGGTGAAGTCCAGGAAGCCGGACAGCATCAGCAACTCGCGGGCGAGCTCCTCGTCGGTGAGATCCGGCTTCGCCTCGATCATGTACGACGGCAGGTCGTCGCCGCGCCGCTGCCGTTTGACCGTCGCCAGTTCGAGGAGGGCGGCACACAACCGCTGGTACGCCCCGGCGGAGTCGGGGCCGTCCAGCAGGCGCCACTGGTCCTCCACCATGTCCTCGCCCCGCTCGATGGTGACGCCGAGCAGGTGGTTGGCGACGAGCAACGGGAACGGCCGCCCATACTGGGCGGCGAGATCGGCCCGCCCGGTGGGCCCGGCCTCCGCCATCACGTCCACGAGGTCGTCGCAGTACCTCACCATGGCGCGTTCCAGCCGCTGCGCCTGCTCGCTCCCGGGATCCTGGAACGGCCGCAGCCCCGCGATCCAGGCGCCGCGCAGACCCCGGTGTCTTTCCCCGTCGTGGAAACCCGAGTTGTCGGCCTGCAGGAGGGCGAGCAGCGGCCAGTCGGCGGGAACGCGCCCCTCCGCGTACGCCCGCCAGTGGTCCACGCGCTTGCCCCACACGTCGCGCGCGTTCTGCATGATGTGCAGCACCTCGTCGTAGCCGAGCACGAACCAGACCGGCACGCCGAGGACGTCGACCGGGGCCACCGGGCCATACCTGGCGCGCAGGCGCTCGTGGACGGGGGCGGGATCGGCTTCGTAGTCCCTCGTGAGCAGGGACTCCAGCGGCAACGAGATGAGCCCTTCCACGGCCGACGCCGACCATCTTTCGGAGACCAAGGCCTGCGCCTGCCTTTCCTGCCATATGTGGGGTACGGGCGGCGATCTTAGAGCGTCCGCCCGCGAATGTCAGCGCCCCCGGCCCCACACGTGCTGCCGGATGGGGGCGGAGGGGCGACGTAGTGTGGCGGCATGACGCTGGAGCTCGACGGCAGGATCGTGAAGATCACGAATCCGGACCGCGTGGTCTTCCCGCGGACCGGGCACACGAAGCTCGACCTGATCTCCTACTACCGGGTGGTCGCGGAGGGGGCGGTGCGCGGCGTGGCCGACCGGCCGGTGATACTCAAGCGCTTCGTGCACGGCGTCGACCGCGAGGCGTTCTTCCAGAAGCGCGCGCCCGCCAAGCGACCCGAGTGGGTGGAGGTCGTCGAGCTGAGCTACCCCTCCGGCCGCACGGCGGACGAGGTGGTGATCCGCGACCTCGCCCACCTGCTGTGGACGGTGAACCTGGGCTGCGTCGACCTCAACCCCCATCCCGTACGGGCCCATGACCTCGACCACCCCGACGAACTGCGGATCGACCTCGACCCCGTGCCCGGCGTGGGCTGGGAGCAGATCGTCCGGGTCGCCCTGGTCGCCAGGGACGTGCTGGAGGAGCACGGCCTGACCGCCTGGCCCAAGACGTCGGGCTCGCGCGGATTCCACGTCTACGCCCGCATCGAGCCGCGCTGGACCTTCCGGGAGGTACGGCGGGCCGCCGAGGCCGTGGCCAGGGAGATCGAGCGCCGGGAGCCGGACGTCGCCACCAGCCGGTGGTGGAAGGAGGAACGGCAGGGCGTCTTCGTGGACTACAACCAGAACGCCCGCGACCACACCGTCGCCTCCGCCTACTCCGTACGGCCGACCGGCCTCGTCTCGGCCCCGCTGGCCTGGGACGAGGTGCCCGGGTGCCGGCCGGAGGACTTCACGCTCGCGTCGATGCCCGACCGGTACGCCGAGGCGGGCGACCCGTGGGCCGGGATGGACGAGCGGGCGGGGTCCCTGGACGCCCTGCTGGAGCTGGCCGAGGCCCAGGGGCCGCGGCCGGACAGGCCCGCTGCCCCGCCCGGAGGGGGGCGGCGCCAGTCCGTCATGCCGCTCGTCGAGATCGCCAGGGCCGCCACGCGGGACGAGGCGATGGCCGGGCTCGAACGATGGAAGGCCCGTCATCCCGGGGTGGCCCGCCTCCTGCAGCCGGCCGACGTCCTGGTCGACTCGATGCGCGGGCGCAGCTCGACCTGGACGAGGATCAGGGTCAACCTCCGGCACGTTCCCGAACCCGACCGCCCCGGCCAGGAACCGCTGGAGGTCGACTACGACCCCTGGGCAGGCCCGTAGACCTCCCACAGCTCGCCGAGGAAGAACCGGCAGAAGCGGGTCACGGCCGCCGTGCCGTCCGGCCCGGCCGTACGGAAGGTCGTGAGCATCCGCACGAGGTCGGACGGCATGATGCGCAGCGCCCCCGCGGCGACCACGGCGGCGTCCTCGTCCCCGTCCTCCTCGACGTGCCCCTCAAGCAGGCGGGCGTGCAGGGTGGAGGTGTCCAGCCACAGGCGGGTCGGCGCGCCCGGCAGGATCTCCTTGTGCCCGGCCAGCGTGCGGGGGCGCCCGTCGGCGTCCCAGAAGCGCAGGCGGTAGCACATGCGCCGCTGCCCGGCCGTCTCCCCGGGAACGAACAGGTTGAACGAGCCCCGGGCGATCGGCCGCCTGCCCCCGCACAGGTCGGCCTCGATCCAGCCCTCCGCCCTGGCCTCGTGCTCGGGCTCGGTGAGGAAGCGGTCGATGTCGTCGATCGTGATCGTGAGACGGAAGGCGAACGGGCGTCCCCTGGCTCCACTCCCGCGGGCCGTACCGCCGGGCGGGCCGGGCGTCAGGAGCCCCCGCATCTCCTCCACGAACCACAGCGAGGTCCGGCCCTCGAACACGCTCGGCTCGTCCGCGCGTCCGGCGGCGAAGGGACGGCCGCCGGAGACGGCCGCCGGCTCGGGGGCGGCCTGCGTTTCCGGTGTTCCCATCGTCTCCTGAACCTCCACCGCGCCGACCGGCACTCCACCGGCCGGCGCCGCCGGCCGTGCCGCCGCCGTGCCCACCGGCACGGCCTCCGCCCCCACCTCGATCGGCGGCACGGCGGACAACG
Source organism: Microbispora sp. H10830 (assembly GCF_014161375.1). Taxonomy (NCBI): domain Bacteria; kingdom Bacillati; phylum Actinomycetota; class Actinomycetes; order Streptosporangiales; family Streptosporangiaceae; genus Microbispora; species Microbispora sp. H10830. Next base: position 297,319 of record NZ_JABBWX010000004.1, on the reverse strand, counting down.
CCGCGGTCCCGACCCCCACGGTCTCGACTCCCACGGCCTCGACCCCCACGGCCTCGACTCCCACGGCCTCGACCCCCACGGCCTCGACTCCCGCCGAAGGCGCGGCGAGGGACGCGCGGGACTCCAGGATCCGGGTGCTCATGCGGTCGGCGAGCGCGGCGATCGTCAGCGACGGGTTGGCGCCGACCGGCCCCGGCAGCGCCGCGCCGTCCGCGACATACAGCCCGGGGAAGCCGAAGACCTCTCCGTACGCGTCGCAGACCCCCTCGCCCGGATGACGGCCCATCGGCGCGCCGCCCAGCGGATGCACGGTCATGACCCGCCTGCGCCACCACGGCGGGCTGTCGGCGTACTCCGCGCCGAGCACGTCGCCGATCCTGCGCATGATCGCACGCAGCCGCTCGTAGTAGTCCTCGCTGGTCTCGGTCGTCCAGTCCACGTCGAGGCGGCCGTCGCGCAGGCGCAGCCTCCCGTCGGGGACGTCGCGGCCCATGCCGAGCAGCGGCAGCGAGGTGCCCGACAGCTCGCCCCGGCCGATCAGGTCGGCGAACTCCGCCGACAGGTTGGTGTCGTGGGTGAGGATGTTGCGCAGCCGCCGCAGCAGGAACCGGGCGACCCTGCCCGGCCCCATGTCCACGCCCTCGACCAGGTAGTCGACGAACTCGGGGTAGCCGCCGTCCTCGATGTAGGCGCCGCGCCCGTCCGCGCCGTCGTCGAGCCGGATCGCGCTGGTGATGACCGGTCCGCGGCTCGCCCGGATGGGCCGGGTCCTGCTCCGGTCGGTGGCCCGCAGCAGGAACGCCAGCATGTCCCCGTTGCCGCAGAAGCGGCTGCCGATCGTCCCGCTCAGGCCGGGGAAGGCCGCCCGGTTCTTCAGCAGCAGGTATGACGTGCCGTACGTGCCGGCGGCCAGGACGAGCCGGTCGCAGCTGATCGTGTGCGGCCCGGTCCACCGGGGCGGTCCGTCGCCGTCCTCGCGCGCCTCGTCCCCGCGCGGCATGTGCTCGACGTACTGCACGTCGTAGCCGCCGCCCACGCGCGGCCTGATGCGCCGCACCTCGTGCAGCGTCCGCAGGTCGGCGCCGTGGTGCCGGGCGGCCGACAGGTAGGTGTGGTCGAGGCTGTTCTTCGCGCCGTCGTTGCAGCCGAGGTCGCACTCGCCGCACAACCGGCACGTACGGCGCGGCACCCCGTGCAGGTTGCCGTACGCCGGGCCGGCGAGCGGCGCGCCCTGGCAGGGCTGCGCCCCCGGCGACGGCGCGAAGCTGACGGCCAGCGGCGGAAGCCGCCAGTCGAGCCCCAGCTCGGCCGCCGCGTCCCGCATGGCGAGCGTCTTCAGCGTGTCGTCGAAGCCGGGATGGCTCAGCGGGTAGGGCGAGACGCCGATCATGCGCTCGACCGCGTCGTAGTGTGGTTCGAGGTCGGCCCTCGTCACCGGCCACGACTCGTAGCCGCCGCCGGGCAGCGCCTGCTCGTGGACGAACCAGTCCTCGTCCTTGCGCAGCATCACGTTGGCGTAGATGAGCGAGCCGCCGCCGAGGCCGCTGGCGACCACCGAGTCGCAGTCGGAGAAGCTCCAGATGTCGAACATCCCGTACAGGCCCTCGGCGGGGTCCCAGAAGGCGCGGCCGAGCTGGGCCGGGCCGCGCGGGAAGTCGCCCGGCGCGTACGCCCTGCCCCGCTCCAGCACCACCACAGACAGCCCGGCCTCGGCGAGGCGGCAGGCGGCGACCGCGCCGCCGAAACCCGAACCGACCACGACCGCGTCGACGTGTTCCATAGATGTCTCTCAGTGACGCGGTCAGCGACCGCTGTGTCGCTTCAGGAAGTCGAGGATGTGCGGGAAGACGTCCCGGTGCGCGTTCTTTCCGATCAGGGGGTCGATGTGCCCGTAGCCGGGCAGGATCCGCAGCTCGTGCCGCCCCGGCGCCGCCTTCGACAGGACGTGGTGGCAGACGATGTTGGAGTCGGTGAAGACGTCGTTGTGGTCGCCCGTCACGAACAGGATCGGCGTGTCGACGTCGGCCGCGTTGACCAGGTAGTCGTCCGGCAGCGCGGCGAACCTCGGGTCGCCGGTGTCGTACTTCACCGCGCGACCGGCCGCCACCATCTTCCGCACGTGCCGGTAGTAGTGCAGGTCGCTGGCGCCGTTGAGGTCGGCGAGCCGCTCATGGAGGTGCGTGCTCGGCGTCAGGTTCCCGTGGCGGTACATCGCGGGCCTGCCGCTGCCCCACATGAAGCTCTGCATGTGGCAGGCCGCCTCCCGGCACTCGGGATGGAAGTAGGAGACGGCGCGGGCCAGCAGCCACCGCCGCGTCAGCGGGGGCGCGTCCCTGAACCGCGGGTCCAGGTAGGACAGGCCCGTGCCGTACTCCAGCAGCGCGGGACCGAGGGCGAGCTTGAGGCGGGCCCAGGGGTGCACCCGGGGCGTCAGCGCGACGCTGTTGGCCACCACGCTGGCGATCCCGCTCACGGCCCCGGAGAACAGGCTCATGTGGAAGGTCACCGACCCCAGGCAGTGGGCCACCACGTGGATCCGCCGCGCCCCCACGTGGCGGCGGATCTCGCGTAGTGCTGCCGGGTGGTCGTACTGGGCGATGTCGTCCAGCGTGTGCCTGCGGGTCTCCATGGTGTACGGAAACCTATTGCTCATCCGGAAGTCCAGCGCCCACACGTCGCCGAACCCGCTGTCGTGCAGGAACCTGACCAGGTTCGTGTGTTCCGGCATGATGAACATGTCGCTCGACGAGGTCAGTCCGTGCACGAGCAGCACGACGTCGTCCTGCGCCCCCTGCGCCGGCGTGTCGTGGCTGCGGAACCGGGTGAGCTGTAACCCCAGCTCGTCCTCGGTGGCGAACGGATGAACCGTGACCTCGGCGTCCCGCACGCCGTCGAGCGTGAACCGGGGTATGCGGTGTTCCATTCGATCGCCTTTCTGCCGGGGCTACGATCCCAGGACCAGCCATAGCGGCGACATCGTGGAAAACCCGTACTTGTCGGCACTCACCGCGTGAGGGCGGTCGCCACGCCGACCCGGGAGGTGACCTCCAGCTTGGTGAAGATCCGCGACAGGTGCGTCTCCACCGTACGGACGCTGAGGAAGAGCCGCTCGGCGACCTGCTGGTTGGTCAGTCCCTCGGCGACCAGCAGCGCCACCTCCAGCTCCCGGGGGGACAGCCCGAATCTGGCCGCCTCCCCGCCCGCGGCCGTGGTCGCGCCGCCGCCCACCCGTACGCCGAGGCGGCGCAGCTCGCGCTCGGTGCGCGCCTTGAGCGCGCGGGCGCCGCAGGAGTCGAAGACCTCGGCAGCGGCACGCAGGTTCTCTCTGGCGCGGCTCCGGCCGCCAGGCGTCCCGAGGTGCGCGAGCCCGGCGGTGAGCAGGGCCCGGCCGGCGTCGAGCCGCCGCTCGCCCGCGGCCAGCAGCCGGGCCGCCTCCTCCGCGGCCGCGGCCGCCGCGGACGGGTCCTGACGGGACAGCGCGTGCGCGCGGGCGAGCGCGGCGAAGCCGCAGTAGGCCGGCAGGCGTGGTTCCTCCAGCCGCACGGCGAGCGCCGCCCACTGCGCCGCCCGCGCGGACGCCTCCGTGCCGGCTTCCATGCCGGCCTGCGTGCCGGCCTCCGTGCTCGTCTCCTGGGAGGCGTCCGCGTAGGCGAGCGTCTCGCACGCCTGGAGCAGCGTCCCGGGGTCCACCCGCGGCGACTCGAACCGGTTGCACGCGTCCAGCACCGCCTCGACGCCGTCCTCGAACCGGCCCGCGTTGACCAGGGCCTGGCCCCGCGCGTAGCGGGCCGTGGCCTCCCAGGTCTCGCCCGCCCCGACGCCGCACCGCACGGCCTCCTCGCCGGCGCGCAGGGCCGCCTCGTCGTCGCCGCTCCACGACTCGGCCAGGCAGAGCTGGGTGAGCGCGAAGACGAGCTGCTGGCCGGAGTCGAGCAACCGGGCGCCCTCGACGGACTCCTCCGCGGTGGCCCTGGCCTCCGCCAGGCGGCCCGTCGCCACCAGAGTCTTGGCCCGGCCCGCCAGCAGGTTGGTCAGGATGTAGGTCTGCCCGGTCGATCGCGCGACGGCCGCCGCCCGGTCGAAGTGACGCAGCGCCTCGCCGTACCGGCCCAGGTAGGACTCGGCCCAGCACAGCCAGGCGATGGCGTCCAGCCACTCGGACAGGTGCTCGTCAGGGGCGTCGGCGAGCAGCTTGCCGGCGATCTCGGCGTAGCGCAGCGCGTCGTCGGTACGGCGGGCGGCCAGGGCGGGCATCGGGCGCAGCGCCGCCACCGCGACCGCGAGCCCGGGCTCCCAGTCGTCGGCGTTGTCGGGCATCAGGTCGAGCACGGCCTGGGCGGCCCGGAAGTCCACCCGCATCATGCTCTCGGCGACCAGGCGCATCCGCATCGGCACCGCGGCGGCCGCCCGCGGGTTGGGCAAGCGGCTCAGCTCGTCGAGCAGCAGCGCCCTGGCCTCCTGCGGGCGGTCGAGCTGGCGCTCCATCAGCGCGCAGACACGGGCCGCGCGACCCCTGCGGGGGTAGTCGTCCTCGGGCAGCATGCGCAGCAACGCGCGGGCGGTGTCGCGGCCCTCGGCCAGCCTGCCGCTGATCCCCTGGGCCCAGCTCAGCTCCAGCATCAGGGCGAGCCGGTCCTCCCGGGCCGCGGCGTCGTCCGGCATGAGCCGCAGCGCCGCCTGCAGCCAGTGCGCCGAGGTGGCAGGCGCGTGCGCGGTCACCGCGCGGGCCGCGGCCACCAGCACCTCAACCGCCGGCTGGTCGCCGAACGACCCGGAATGCTCCACGTGGTGGGCCTGTACGGTCGCCGGGGCGCCCAGCTCCGCCAGGTGGGCCGCGATCCTGGCATGCGCGCCCAGGCGCCAGCCCGCCGCCGCCGACTCGTAGACGGCGCGCCGCACGAGGGGGTGGCGGAAGCGGAACCGCGCGCCCACGCTGCGGACGATGTCGCGCTCGACCAGTTCGTCCAGCGCGGCCAGCGTGGCGGCAGGCGGCACCTCGGCGGCCACGGCGGCGACGGCCGGCTCGAACTCGTCGGCGGCGACCGCGGCGGCCTGGGCCACCAGCAGCGCGCCGGGGGACAGGTCGCCCAGCTCGACCTGGAGCGCGGCGAGCACGGTCGGCGGCAACTCGGTCACGTCGGTGCCGTCCATCCGGGCCAGCGCCTCCAGGTAGAACGGGTTTCCGCCGCTGGCCTCGTACAGCGCCATGCCGCGTCCCCTGCTGACGTCGGGGCCGAGGAACTGCCGGACCTCGGCCGCGCTGAGGGGGCCGACCACGACCTCGTGCCCGCGCGGGCCGGCCGCCGCGGCCAGCCTGGCCACGCGCGGGGCGGCCTGGGCCGGACGGTAGGCCACGGCTATCAGCACCGGGCCGGCGGGCGGGTGCCGCACGACGTGGTCGAGGAACTCGAGCGTGCCGTCGTCGGCCCAGTGGACGTCGTCGAGGACCAGCAGCAGGCCGGTGGGCCCGGCCAGCGCGCCGACCAGGTGCCGTACGGCCCGGTAGAGCCGATATCGGGCCAGGCCGCTGCGGTCGTCGGCCAGCGCGGGCTCGTCGCCGGCCGGGGCTCCGTCGGCGGCGAGGCCGGGGAAGACGCCGGACAGCAGGGCGGCCTGCCCGGACCCCACGGTCCGGGCGACCTCCTCCCGGCGCGCGTCGAGATGGTCGTCGAGCGCGTCCACCAGCGCGCTGTAGGGGAGCATCTGCTCGTACTCGGCGGCGCGTCCCCACAGCGGGGTGAAGCCGTCCCCGCCGGCCATCGCCGCGAGCTCGCCGAGCAGCCGCGTCTTGCCCGCGCCCGGCTCGCCGGCCAGCGCGAGGAACTGGAACCCGTCGCGGCGGCTCGCGGCCATCGCGCCCCGCAGCGCGGTCAGCGCGTCCCGCCGTCCGACGAGTGGCACGGACGTACCCGTGACGACCGGACCGGCCGTGCGTCCGTCCATTCGCACCCCACACGCGAACGCGCGGGCCGCCCCCGCCGGCCGCGCCGACAACACCCAGTAAATGCACTTTACAGATCACGAGACCCGGACAGGGGGCCGGTCCGGCATTGACACCCTATGGAAAGTATTCGAAAAGGAACCGGTCAGTTCGGGCGATTCCGGGATCAGGGGCGCATGGCACCGGGTACGGGACGCGTCGTTCACACATCGTCACCGCGGAGGTGCCAGGTGCTGGACCGGATCGCCGATCCCAGGGGGCGGCGCACGCCGTACGGACCTCCCGACGCGGTGGAACGGCTGGCGGCGGCCCTGCCGAGCCACATGCGCGACGCGCTCCCCCCGGTCATCCGCCTCGGCAGCCCCTGGCCGGTGCGTGTGGACGTGTTCCCGGAGGACGGCGTCGCCGAGCCGGACGTCGAGCGCTGGGTTCCCGCCGTCTCCGCGGCGGGTTCCAACGGCGACGCCCTCGACCTGGCCGTTCGCGGCGGACGGGTCGTGGGCGTGCGCGGCCGGGCCGGTGACCGCGTCAACCACGGCAGGCTCGACCCCCGGGAGTGGCACGCCTGGCAGCCGCGCGCGGCCCGGCTGACCCGCCCCCTGGTTCGTGAAGGCGGGGCTCGTGAGGACGGGCGGCTGGTGGAGACGACGTGGGACGTCGCGATGGACCGCGTCGCCGCGAGGTCGCGGGAACTGCTCGCCCGCCCCGGCGGCTGGGGCCGCCTCGCCTTCCACACCGGCACGCGGCTGTTCCTCGAGGAGCACTACACCCTCGCCGTCATCGGCAAGGCGGGGATCGGCACCCCGCACATGGACGGGGACACCCGCTGGGGCGCGGCGGCGGCCGCGGCCGCGCTCGCGGCGAGCTTCGGCACCGACGGCCAGCCGGGCTCGTGCACCGACGTGGACCACTGTGACGCGCTCGCGCTGTGGGGACACGACTGTGCCGCCACCCATCCCGTGCTGTGGGAGCGCATGCTCGACCGGCGGCTCGGATCCAGTCCGCCCGCCATGATCGCGGTGGGCCCGGAGGGGACGGCGGCGGCCAGGGAGGCCGACGTCCACCTCGCCGTGCGTCCCGGCACCAACGTGGCCCTCCTCAACGGCCTGCTGCACGAGCTGATCGCCGGCGGCTGGCACGACGCGGCCTACGTCGCCGCGCACACCGTGGGGTTCGAACGGCTGTGGCGCGTCGTCGAGGCCTACCCCGCCAAGCGGGCGGCGGAGATCTGCGCGGTGCCGGTCGGGCAGATCGAGCAGGCCGCCGAGATCCTGGGCGCGGCCGAACGGCTGGTGTCGGCCGTGGGCCCGGCCTTCCTGGGCTCCAACCAGGCGACCGCCGCCGCCTGCCAGGTCAACAACGTCCACCTGCTGCGCGGCATGCTCGGCCGTCCGGGGGCCGGGCTGTTCCAGCTCGGCGGGCCCGGGTGCGACGCGCTGGAGGCGGGCTCGGCCGCGGACCTGCCCGGGCTGCGCAACTGGGCCGACGCGGGGCACGTGCGCGAGCTGGCGGACCTGTGGAACGTCGACCCCGCCGTCATCCCGCAGTGGGGACCGGCCACGCACGCGACCCAGATCCTCAGGTACGCCGAGGAGGGGTCGGTCGGGCTGCTGTGGATCACGGCGTCCGATCCGGCGGCCACGATGCCCGGCCTCGACCGGATCCTCGCGAGGGAGGACCTGTTCGTCGTCGTCCAGGATCCGTACCTGACCGAGACCGCGCGGCTGGCCGACGTGGTGCTCCCGGCGGCGGTCTGGGGCGAGAAGACCGGCACCGTCACCGGCGCCGACCGCACGGTGCACCTGTGCGAGAAGGCGGTCGAGCCGCCGGGGGAGGCCAGGGCGGACCTCGACATCCTGCTCGACTACGCCCGGCGGATGGACCTGCGCGACCGGGACGGCCGGCCGCTCGTGCGCTGGACAGACGCGGAGTCGGCGTTCGAGGCGTGGAAGGCGTGCTCCAGAGGCCGTCCCTGCGACCACACCGGGATCACCTACGACCGGCTGCGGACCGGCGGCGTCCAGTGGCCTTGCACGCCGTCCAGCTCCCACGGCGTCGAGCGTCTGTACGCCGGGGGCCGCTTCGCCACCGGGCCGAAGGACTGCCAGACGTTCGGGGCCGACCTCGCCACGGGGGCCGAGTACGGCGAGGAGCGGTACCGCGCGGAGAACCCCGGGGGACGGGCCTTCCTCCACGCCGCCGACTTCGAGCCGTCTCCCGAGGTCGCCGACGACGAGCACCCCTTGGTCCTCGTCACCCGCCCGGGGCCGCCCCGCTTTCCGGCCCGGCCGGCCCGTCTCGGCGACGCCGTGCCGGAGCCGTTCCCGGCCGAGCCGCGCCTGGAGGTCCACCCCGGCGACGCCGCGGCGCTCGGCGTCGAGGACGGCGACCTCGTCCGGGTCGAGTCGCCTCTCGGCGTGCTGGAGGCCGTCGCGCGCCTGTCGGGCGTACGCCCGGGGGCCGTGGTCCTGCCGCTCGACGGGCAGGGCGAGGCCGTGACGCGGGCGGTGGCGGAGCTGACGCTCACCGCGTGGGACCCGGTGTCCCGCCGGCCGCTGCGCACGCCCGCGGCGGTCCGGCTGGTGAAGGCCGGGCGGTGCGGGGAGGCCGCCGTGGGGGAGGGGCTCTACTCGGCCGCCGCCACGCGCCTCGGCTGCGGTGTGACCGCGCGGCCCGAGGTGACGGCCGCAGCCGGAGGAGGGGAGGCGCCGGAACGATACGAGGAGGTCTGACGTCCGCGATCGCCGGGACGAGGTGGGTCGGCCTACCGGAAGGAAGCGACGAGACATGATCCTTGCAGGCACACGCACCGCTTGGGGGGACGCCGCCCGCGGGTGGGACGATCCGTGAGCGAGCATCTGGCGCGCTACCTGGAGACGCTGTCCCGCACGCAGCACGCGCTGTCGTCCGGGTTCCGCGCGCTGCGGCGCGGCCATCCCCGGGAGTCCGACCTGTGCGGCGTCTGCGAGCGCCTGGCCGCGCAGTGCCGTGATCACGCCGAGCGGCTGGAGCCCTTCCTCCGGAGGTACCGCTCCGGGAGCCTTCGCGATCCGCGTCCCGCGCAGTCGCGGGCGCCCGTGAAGCCGCCGGGGCTGGAGGTGCCGCGCCTGGAGACCTCCGGTTTCGACGCCGGCGGTTTCGATACTGGCGGTTTCGATGCGGGGGGTTTCGATGCCGGGGGTTTCGATGCCGCGAGTATCGACGGCGGGGGTTTCGACGCGGCGGGCCTGGAGCCGGCGGATCTCCAGCGGGTGGTTCGCGGAGCCGTGGAACGGGAGCGGGCGGGCGCGGAGGGCGCGGACGCGGGGGCGGCGCGCCGCCCCCGCGCGACACCGGGACGGGGCGGCGGGGACGGCGGCGGCCTCGCGCTGCTGCGGGACCTGCACGGGCTGTACCTCCTCGGCACCGAGTGCGACCTGTCGTGGAGCGTGGTCGCGCAGGCCGCCTGCGGGCTCAGGGACGACGACCTGCTCGGCCTCGCGCGCCACTGCGCCCCCGAGACGGCCATTCAGTTGCTCTGGCTGCGCACCCGGATGCGCCAGGCCGCGCCGCAGGTTCTCGTCGTCCCATCCGGATAGTTCGAGGAAAGGGCGACAAAGCCCGCCATTAAGAGGAAATCCAGACAAGCGTCGTATGATTTCCGGCTAAATGGATTGTGTCCGCGCGGGGGTAATTGATAGAAGATTATCTCGGTGCCGGCGACCAGCAGGGATCGGCCGTGCCCATCGTGATACCGGTGCTCGTGGCGGGGGCGTACCGGTGGTGGCGGGAATGCTTCGCAGGAAAAGGCGAGCGCCGTGCCACGATTTCACGGCGGCGCCGGCCGCATTCGGCGGCCGGCGCCCTCGTGGATCATGCGACGCCCTGAGGACAAAGGCCGGCACAGCCCCGAGCGCGTCCGTCCGTGGACGTCAGGCGGGTGGGTGGGGGATTCGAGCTGATCGGGGGAAGGCGGACCAATACGCCGTGCGCGCCTTCCAGGTGAAGTCGAACCGGCTTCGACGGCGCGCTCCGGCTCGCGGTATTCGCCGGCCACATCCCCCCTTCTTGGCGATGGCGTTGTAGCCGAGGAACTCCCATTCCGGCGCGCTGCCGGGGGCGACCGGCAGGTCCGTGAACCGGATCCGGCTGTATCAGTGGCCCGCGTTCTCCTTCATATCGGCTTCCGAATAGAGGAACCGGGCGCTGCCGGCCGCGCTGCCCGAGTCGTACAGGTCCGCCTTTCCGCCTGCGCACTGGCCCGTCCCTTGGGGCCGTCCCGGCCCCGCGACTCGTCAAGCGACCGCCGCTCGGGCGCGATGGAGCCCGGCGACCCGTTGACGACGCTGGTCGAGCGATCGCGAGGCGACCGGCTCCATGACGATCCGGGGACGGCCGCTCCATGCCGGACCCGCGTACGCCGCCGGATGCGACCAGGTGGGGAAACGACGAAACCCCGGCCTCGGCCGGGGTTTCTATGGGTGGTGGACGATACTGGGATTGAACCAGTGACCTCTTCCGTGTCAGGGAAGCGCTCTCCCGCTGAGCTAATCGTCCGTGCCCGGATCTCGTCCGGACTCCGAGCGGAAGACGGGATTCGAACCCGCGACCCTCACCTTGGCAAGGTGATGCTCTACCACTGAGCCACTTCCGCAGCCATCGCTCGGGGTTTTTCCCGGCGACGCGTGAACAACTCTAGCGGATCCCGGAGGGTGCCGGTGCCAACTGCCTCCAATCCCCTGGCGCGCACGCGGCACGTGACCGAAGCGGGGCGAGACGTTGACCTGCGGGGGAGGCCGCGCGCAGGATGAGGCGGCAACCGTAGGCAGGAGGGGGTTACGCGATGGCGAAGGTGCTCATCATCACCGGTGACGCCGCCGAGGACCTGGAGGTGATGTACCCGTACCAGCGGCTTCTCGAGGAGGGCTACGAGGCGCACATCGCGGCGCCGTCCGCCAAGAAGCTGCAGTTCGTGGTGCACGACTTCGTCGAGGGCTTCGACACCTACACCGAGAAGCCGGGCCACTCCTGGGCGGCCGACGTGGCCTTCTCCGAGGTGAACCCGGACGAGTACGCCGCGCTGGTGATTCCCGGCGGTCGCGCCCCCGAGTACATCCGCGGGGACCGGGATGTCCAGGAGATCGTCCGCCACTTCGCGGACGCCGGCAAGCCGATCGCCGCGCTCTGCCACGGACCGCTGATACTCGCGGCGGCCGGGGTGCTGAAGGGCCGCGAGAGCAGCGCGTACCCCGCCTGCGCGACCGACGTCGAGAGCGGCGGCGGCACATGGGTCGACAGCGAGGCGCACGTCGACCAGAACCTCGTGACCGGGCGGGCCTGGCCGGACCATCCGGCGTGGATGCGCGAGTTCATGAAGGTGCTGCGCGCCGCCGCCCCGGCGGCCTGATCTTCGCGCTGACCCGCGGGGGCGGCTCTCCCCGGATCCGCCCCCCGATGGCCTGCGACCCCGCGCGCGAGCCGTGCGGCGGTCCGCGCGAAGCGAGCCGGGGCACCAGAGCCGCCCACTGTGACCGGATCCCTTCCCTGCCCCCCGCGACGGCCGAGGCGTCCGGCGTCCTCTACGCCGAGCTCGCCCGGAACTCGCTCGACCGCCTGCCGCTGGGCCGCGCGTGCTCGCCGCGTTCGCCGACTCCGTGCGGGCCGCCGGCGCAAGGCCCGTCGCCGAACTCGGCTGCGGTCCCGGCTATGTGACGGCGCACCTGCGGGGCCTGGGGCTGGACGCCTTCGGCATCGACCTGTCGCCCAGGATGATCGAGCTCGCCCGTGAGGCATACCCCGGGCTGTGCTTCGAGATCGGTTCCATGCACGCGCTGAACCTCGCCGACGGCGAGCTGAGCGGCGCCGTGTCGTGGTGCTCCGTCATCCACACGCCACCGGCGGAACTGCCGCCGTACTTCGCCGATTTCCGCCGCGTCCTGGCTCCGGGCGGCCACCTCCTGCTCGGTTTCTACGAATCCGAGGGGGACGCCGTGTCGGCGTTCGACCACAAGGTGACGACGGCGTACCGATGGCCGATCGACGACCTCGCCGAGCTGGCGCGCAAGGCGGACTTCGTTGAAGTGGGACGGATGCTGCGCGAGCCTCTCGAAGGTCCGGCACGACCACGGCCGGTGACATCGGCGGGCGCGTGCGGAACACGTGCCTCCAGTACCTGCGGATGATGGGCAGGTCCTCGGCGTAGGCGACCAGCGGGACATCGCGCAGGGGGCCGGGATCGTCGCAGCCGACGGGACCGATCCGCGCGGCCCAGGACGGCGCTGCCACCAGTACGAACTCCTCGTCCATAAGCGGTTCTGCGACGACCGATCGCCCTCGCGGACGTACGGCGGACAGGACCAGGTCGAAGCGCCCGCCGCGCAGTCCGTCGAGCAGGTCGTCGGCGAGGCCGGTGGTCACCCGCCGTACCGCGCGTTCACGGAGAGGGGGTACGAGGTCGTCGTCGCGACCCCGGGCGGTGTCGTGCCACCGGTCGACCGGGCCAGCTTGGCGCCGGAGTTCAACGGGGGGCAGGAGGGCGCGGACGCCGTCGCCGCGGCGCTGGAGACCGCCGTGGAACTACGTCGTCCGAGCGCATTGGAGAAGGCCGATCCGGGCGAGTACGCGGCCGTGTTCTACCCGGGCGGGCACGGGCCGATGGAGGACCTCGCGTCCGACGCCGACTCGGCCCAGTTGCTCACCGTGGCGATCGAGTCCGGCACGCCGCTCGGCCTCGTCTGCCATGGTGTGGCCGCCTTGGCCGGCACCGCGGACGGTGACGGGACCTCGCCCTTCGCCGGCTACCGCGTCACCGGCTTCACCAGGGCGGAGGAGGAGCAGGCCGGCCCTCGCCGACCGGATGGAGTGGGTGCTGGAGGACCGGCTGGTGGCGCTGGGCCTGCGCTTCTCCGCCGGCGCGCCGTGGGCACCGCACGTCGTCGTCGACCGCACCCTGCACACCGGGCAGAACCCGGCTTCGTCCGCCCCGCCGGCCGCCGCACTGCTGAAGACGTTGAACTGACCCCGGCCCCGGTCCTGTCGTGGCACTGCCTGCCGCCGGTGCTCACGACACTGCCTGGCGCGGGACAATCTGACGATCACGCCGTCATGCCAGTGTCCAAGTAATGTGATCACGTCCCGGAACACGGGCCGGTTCTGAGCGGCGGGAGGGACACACCCCTCCCGTCGCCTCTGTTCGTGCTGGACCTGCCGTTTCCTGTACGAGGCGCCCTTCTCTGTGCTCGCCTCGTTACGGCGAGGGAAGTTTGCGGGAAATGGGGCAGTCGTGCGGGTGGATCCCGGCTCCTGATGAGTGTCGCGGCCGGTACGCACCCTGTCCTTCGATCGCGAGCGAGTGATTCAGCACGTCGCGAACCGCGCCCCGGCGGTGTCTCGCGAAACGTTTCCTGGCAACGCCTTCAGTATCCAGTCGGCATCGGTGCCGGTGGCGCTTGAACGAGTGCAGATCGTGCCGCTTGGGCCTTGGTATACACGCTGAACGGGCGCGCAGCGGGTGAAGGTCATTGCCTATTGTGGCTAGGGCAGCGTCACGGCAATCGGAAAGGCTGGATGTATGGCTGGTCCAACCGATGGGCGTACGCGGGGCATGCGGATGACCGGCCTGATCGGCCTGGCGATATGCATGACGCTGGCCGGGGTCGCCGTGTGGTTCCTTTCGACGTCCGCGCGGCGGGCGCACCGAATGCTGGCGGTTCTCGGGAATGCGACGCAGGTCGCCCACCCGGAATACCGGATGCGCTTACAACCTCCGGATGGAGTGTTCTCGCTCACCCTCCCGCTGTCCTTCGAGCGGCAGTCGTCCGGTGACTCAAACGGCCGGCAGGACGTGGTGGAAAACGCGCTGGGCGACCTCACCGTCGTCCCCTCGTTCCCCAGCACGGATATGACCGGTTATCTGCGGGAATTCGCCGGCGGCAAGGGGGTGGATCCTGTCGTGCGGGAAGCGGCGGAGCGAGAGGTCAGAGGACTCGGGAAAGCGGTGCGGGCGACGGCTCTCGTGGAATTGACGAGGCCCCTCGCCGAGCCGGAGCTCGTCGAGGAGATGAAGCCGTATGGCTTCGGTCCACAGGACATGGACAAGTACTTCTTCATGTCGCCGGCGGTCCCGGCGGTGGCGAAGCCGGTCTTCTGGTCGGCTCTCGGCGGTTGCGCCGAACGCGGATTGGGCGATTGCGACGAGCACTCCGCGACGAAGCAGTTCCAGCAGTGGGTCGGCTCGCTGGCCGATGACGACCGGCACAACCTGCGCAGGCTCGGTCTTGATCTGAAGGTTCTACGCGACGCCGCCGCTGACGGTCATGTGTACGGTTTCGTCGCCAACTGGATGACGAGGGAAGACCTCTTGGGCCTGCTCAGGAAGCCGGATGTGCGCAACATCTACGTCGTTGAGGCGGTGCCCCAGTCCGATCGCGTGCCGCACTGAGTAGGAGGCGCCGATGACAGGGCGAACACGCAGGAAGCGGCCACTGGTTCTTCCCGTCGTCCTGATCGGGATGCTGGTGGCCAACGGACCTGCTGCCTCTCGCCGACGATCCCAGGGTCATGTCGCTTCGCGTGGCCGACGTCGCGGTGGACGACTGAGGCGACTGCGGAGATGTGCCGCAGGGCGATCTCCGGACTGATCCTGCCCGAAAACGGGCAGGAAACTTGTTAGTCGGCGTCCTTGCTGCGTTAGGGTCCTGCTCTGTGTCCACGGCACGGCATCCCTTCGAGGATCTGATCGGCCACCTCACCCGGACCACTTCATTGGGGCCGGGGGAGGCGGCTCGCGTGGTGGCCGACGTCCTGACGTACTTCGGCGAGCCCGCGGAAGAGTACGTGCGGCGCCGCCACGGCGAACTCAAGTCGAGGGGGCTGACGAACGACCAGATCTTTCCCAGAATCTCCGCCGAGCTAGCGGGAAGACGTGTCGCGGCACCGGAGCTGACCCTGCGCCAGCTCCGGCGGATCGTTTACGGATAGGAGCGGTTATGTGCGGAATCGTCGCTTACGTCGGGCCTAAGGATGCGGCGCCCATCCTGCTCGAAGGTCTCCAGCGGCTGGAGTACCGGGGCTACGACTCGGCCGGCCTCGCCGTCGTGAACGCCAAGAGCCTCAAGACGCGCAAGGTCAAGGGCCGGGTCGCCGACCTGGCGGCGGCGGTACCCGCGAAGTTCAAGGGCACGAGCGGCATCGGCCACACCCGGTGGGCCACGCACGGCGCGCCCAGCGACGTGAACGCGCACCCGCACCTCGACCAGGAGCAGCGGATCGCCGTCGTGCACAACGGCATCATCGAGAACGCCGACGAGCTGCGCCGCCGCCTGGAGGGCGAGGGCGTGAAGTTCGAGAGCGAGACCGACAGCGAGGTGCTCTCGCATCTCATCGGGCGCATGGTCAAGGACACCGACTCGCTGCGGGAGGCCGTCCTGCGGGCGCTGAAGAGCGTGGTCGGCACGTACGGCATCGCCGTCATCGACGCGCAGCGGCCCGGCGAGATCGTGGTGGCCCGCAACGGCAGCCCGATCGTGCTCGGCCTCGGCGAGAAGGAGATGTTCGCCGCCTCCGACGTCGCCGCGCTCATCCGCTACACGCGCCAGGTCGTCCACCTGGAGGACGGTGAGCTCGCGGTCATCAAGGCCGACGGGTTCAACACGTTCACCGGCGACGCCAGGGAGACGGCCAAGGAGCCGTTCACGGTCGACTGGGACGCCGGCCACTACGACAACGGCGGCTACGAGCACTACCTGCTCAAGGAGATCTCCGAGCAGCCCGACACGGTCGCCCGCACGCTGCGCGGCCGGCTCGACGACCGGTTCCACATCGCCCACCTCGGCGGCCTGAACATGGACGCCCGCGAGACCCGCTCGTTCCGCCGGGTGAAGATCATCGGCTGCGGGTCCGCGTACTACTCCGGCCAGATGGGCGCGCAGCTCATCGAGGAGCTGGCCCGCATCCCCGCCGATGCCGAGCCGGCGTCTGAGTTCCGCTACCGCAGCCCCGTCGTCGAGCCCGACACCCTGTATGTCGCGATCAGCCAGTCGGGGGAGACCTACGACACGCTCGCCGCCGTGCAGGAGCTCAAGCGCAAGGGCGGCCGGGTGCTCGGCATCGTCAACACCGTCGGCAGCGCCATCGCCCGGGAGACCGACGGCGGCATCTACCTGCACGCCGGTCCCGAGGTCTCGGTGGCCTCCACCAAGGCGTTCATCTCCACGGCCGTGGCGTTCGCGCTGCTCGCCCTGCACCTCGGCCGCGTACGCGACCTGTCGCCGGCCGACGGCCGCAGGATCTGCGAGGGCCTGCGCCGGCTCCCCGAGCAGATCAAGGAGATCCTCACGCTGGAGGACCGGATCAGGGAGCTGGCGAAGAAGTACGCAGACTCGCCGGGCATGATGTTCGTCGGCCGGGTGCGCGGCTACCCGGTGGCCCGCGAGGGCGCGCAGAAGCTCAAGGAGATTTCCTACGTCCACGCCGAGGCGTATCCGGCGAGCGAGCTCAAGCACGGCCCGCTCGCGCTGATCAGCCCCGAGCTGCCGACGGTCGCGATCGTCCCCGACGACGAGCTGCTGGACAAGAACCTCACCACGCTGGGCGAGATCCGGGCCCGGCACGGGCGGATCCTCATGGTCGGCCACCGCACCTCCGAGGCGGCCGACGACTGCATCGTGGTGCCCAAGAACGAGGTCGAGCTCGACCCCATCCTGCTCACGATCCCGCTGCAGCTGTTCGCCTACCACGCGGCCGTCGCCCTGGACCGCGACGTCGACCGCCCGCGCAACCTCGCCAAGAGCGTGACGGTCGAGTAGCCCCTCCGCTCCCCGTCCGGCTCGCGCCGGGGACGCGAGCCGGACGGTCCGGGGTTCGGCGCAATGCCGCGCGGCCCGGCGCCGATGTACGGGTATGCATGTGACCTACTTCGTGATGGCGCTGCCCGTCGTCGCCGCACTCGTGTTCACCCTGGTGCGGGCCGCACGCCGGAGCCGTGAGCAGTTCGGGCGCGTACGGCAGATCGCCCGGCAGCAGTTGCCCGAGTCGGCGCCGCAGCGGACCGAGCTGGAGGAGCTGGTGAACCTTCTCCAGGCGCGTCTCAATCGGACGCAGTGGGCCCAGTTGCTCCTTGGCGCGGTGATCGGATACGCCGTCCAACTCGTGGGCGACGCCCTGCTCGGCAAGTGAGGGGAAGGAGGGCCGGCGGAGTCCGGCGCGGCCCGCGGAACCCGCCCGAAAGCGGGACGACGCCCTCAGTCGAACCAGACGACCAGACGCACGCCTTCGGGCCCGAACCGCTGCGCCAGTGCCCGCATCACCGCGAAGACGTGCTCCCACCCGGTGCCCGGTCCCAGCACGTCCAGTCGCGTCACCGGGCCGTACTCGAGGGTCTGTCCGGAGATCTCCCAGCGGCCCGCGGGGGCCCCGACGGGCGAGGTGCCCAAGGGTGGCATGCCGTACCGCTCGACGACCTCATCGGGCCACCGGTCGTCGATCCGATACCGCGTGATCGAGTAGCCGCCTTCCGAGTGCACATCGAGCACTCCTCGGGCGGCGGGGCGGACGGTCATGTCCAGATCACGAAGCTCCGCCCATGAGACCCACGTGCTGCCATGAATGGCGGCATCCAACCGCGCGCAGTTCTCATAGTGGGTACGGACGGGTCCCGAAACGTCGGCCGGCAGGCCACGGCCGGCCGCGACAGGGGCCCAGTCAAGCCGGTTGCGAATGCCGAAGAGGCAACCGAGCGACGCGTAGTCATTGACGCCATAGAGCGGGTAAAGAGGCAGGGAAACGCTCCACGCGTCTCCCTCGTACCAGTCCTCGTCGGCGTGCGGGTGACGCATCTCTATGAATCCGTAGATGTCGGTGCCCATCCGGACAGGCTAGGGGTGTGGGCGCGAGGCGCGGGCTTTTCTGTGGGCTGTTTTTTCCTCGCGCAATCAACTGTGCGCTTTTCATATCCCCGGAACCAGGCAATTCGGCGGCAGCATGTTGCCCGGGGATTGCAGCTTCCTGCCACCGCCCTCCCGCATGTCCACGTCCTCTGGCAGCAAGCGGCACGGCCCTCGTGCTCCCGCAGGCCAGCGCCGCGGCCCGCCTACCGATCACCGCAGCCGTAACGTCCGTTATATGGTGACATGGTGTAGTTACTCATATTCTGTGCGTGTAAGGGGCTCTTCGGGTAGGAGGGTGCCGACATGCGACGCCGTACGGTCCTCGCGCTGGGGGCCCTGGCCCTCGCGGGCGCGTGCGGCGTCCAGGCGCCGCCACATCGCAGGGAGCTCTCACTGGCCGTCCCGGGTCCGCCCGGAGGATGCGGGGACGGCGTCGCCGCCGGGTTCAAGTCGCTCGTCGAGGGGCGTGGCTGGGTCCGGGCCGTACGGATCAGGCGGGAGGCCGGCGACGGCGGGACGGCTCTCGCCCGGACGGGCGGGCCGCGGACCGACCTGGTGATCGCCGATTCCGCACTGCTGGCCGCCTGCGCGCTGGCCCGTGACCCCCTCCTGGTCGCCAGGGCCGTCCCGCTCGCGCGGCTGACGGGGGAGTGGGAGGTGCTGGTCGCCTCGCCCGACTCGGGTTACCGCACGTTCGAGCAGTTCGCCGCCGCGCTGCTGCGCGACCCTGGAGGGCTCAGGGTCGCGGGCGGCGCCGACCGCGGCCCGGAGCACCTGCTGCTCGGCATGACCGCGCAGGGCCTGGGAGCCGACCCACGCCTGCTCGACTACGTCGCGTTCGGCAGCAGGGCGCAGGCCGTCGCCGCGGTCCTCGACGGGCGGCTCGCGCTCGGGTTCGGCAGCAGGCGCGAGGTCGCCCCTTACCTGCGCGCAGGACGGCTGCGGCCGCTCGCGGTCTCCTCCGCCGAGCGGCTGCCCGGGGTGGACGCGCCGACGCTGTCGGAGTCAGGCGTACGGGTCGTGTACGCCGACTGGACGGGGCTGATCGCCCCGCGCGGCACGCCCGGGCGGGACGCCCTGCTCGACCTGTGCCGGGCCGTCACCGGCACTCCCGGCTGGCGAAGCCTGTGCGACCGCAACGACTGGACGCCGATGTGGCTCGACGGCGACGACTTCAGCCAATGGCTCGTCGGCGAGGCGCGCCGTACGGCCCTGCTCCTCAATGATCTCGGACTCCGCTGAAAAACACAACTTGTAGGGGTGCTTGCGAGAAGGGCCACAAGATGTAGGATCCATCGCGTTGCTGGTTCACCCCAGGTGAGGCAAGAGGGAACCCGGTGCGAATCCGGGACTGCCCCGCAGCGGTGAGCGGGAACGACCGCCGTCACACAGCACCGTGCTGTGTTCCAAGCACTGGGCGTGAGCGCGCCCGGGAAGCGACGGCCAGTAGGACCGGCGGGCGCGAGCCCGTCCGGACGCCCGCGAGTCCGAAGACCTGCCAGTGACGCGCGCGCATCGGCGCGCGCCCCGCGCCGGGCCCCGAGGGCGGGCTCGCCGCAACGTCACGGCACGGTTCCCTCTCGTGCGCGTGCGCCGCGGCATGCCTCCCCTCAGGTCCGGCCGGGACACGGAACGACGAGGAGAGGGCATCTGATGACCATCACCGACCCGGCCTCCGCGTCCGCGGACCCCGCTTCACGTGAGCGCGGCGGGCCGCGGGCTCCGGCGGGAGACCGTGGACCCGACGCCCCGCGCGGCTCCGTCCCCGCCGCCGGCGCCGTACGGCAGGCCGAGGCCCGCGCGGACGGCGCGCGGGACGCGGCGGCCGTCCGGCAGGCGATCGAGGAGGCGGCGGCCGGGGTCATCGCCGACCCGGAGAACTCACGCCGGGCGGCCCGGCTGCTGAGCGGGCTGATCGCGGAGGAGACGGCGGCCGAGGGGGTGCGCACCTTCTCGGAGTCGGTCGCCGCCGCCCACGCCGCCGGGCTGCTGGGCGACGCCGTCGCCGCGTTCGTGGCCGGCGAGGCCGAGGCGCTCGACGCGCTGATCGACCCGGCGGCCGACGACCGGTTCGAGTACTTCGGGCTGCGCACGGTCTACGACCGCTACCTGCTGCGCCACCCGGTCACCCGGCGCGTGCTCGAACGCCCGCAGCACTTCCTGCTGCGCGTCGCCTGCGGCCTGTCGGCCACGGTGGCCGAGGCGGCCGAGCTGTACGGCCTGATGTCCACACTGGCCTATCTGCCCAGCTCCCCGACGCTGTTCAACTCGGGCGCGCGCCGGCCGCAGCTGTCGTCGTGCTTCCTGCTCGACTCGCCCCGCGACGAGCTGGAGAGCATCTACGAGCGGTACGGCCAGGTGGCGCGGCTGTCGAAGTACTCCGGCGGCATCGGCATCGCCTGGACGCGGGTGCGCTCGCGCGGCTCGCTGATCCGGGGCACCAACGGCCTGTCCAACGGCATCGTCCCCTGGCTGCGCACGCTCGACGCGTCGGTGGCGGCCGTCAACCAGGGTGGCAGGCGCAAGGGCGCGGCCTGCGTCTACCTGGAGACCTGGCACGCCGACATCGAGGAGTTCCTGGAGCTTCGCGACAACACGGGCGAGGAGTCGCGCCGCACGCACAACCTCAACCTGGCCAACTGGGTGCCCGACGAGTTCATGCGCCGCGTCGAGGCGGACGGCACGTGGTCGCTGTTCGACCCCAAGGAGGCCCCCGAGCTGACCGACCTGTGGGGCGAGGCGTTCGACGCCCGCTATCGCGAACTGGAGGCCGCCGGGCGATACGTCCGGCAGGTGCCGGCCCGCGCCCTGTACGCCCGGATGATGCGCACCCTCGCCCAGACCGGCAACGGCTGGATGACGTTCAAGGACGCCGCCAACCGGGCCTCCAACCAGACCGCGCGGCCCGGCAACGTCATCCACCTGTCCAACCTGTGCACCGAGATCCTGGAGGTCACCAGCGACGGCGAGACCGCCGTGTGCAACCTCGGCTCGGTCAACCTCGCCGCGCACCTGACCCCCGAGGGCGACGCCGTCGACTTCGGCGGGCTGCGCGCCACCGTCCGCACCGCCGTACGGTTCCTGGACCGGACGATCGACCTCGGCTTCTACCCGACGCCCGAGGCGGAGGCGGCGAACCGGAAGTGGCGGCCCGTGGGGCTCGGCGTCATGGGCCTCGCCGACGTGTTCTTCGCGCTGCGCCTGCCGTTCGACTCGCCGGAGGCGCTGGCGCTGTCGACCCGCATCGCCGAGGAGATCGCGCTCGCGGCGTACGGCACCTCGGCCGACCTGGCCGCCGAACGCGGGCGCCACCCCGCCTACGAGGAGACGCGGGCCGCGGACGGCGTCCTGCACCTCGACCACTACCCGTGCGCCCCGGCGCATCCCGAGGAGTGGGCCGCGCTGCGGGACAGGATCGCGCAGACCGGGCTGCGCAACTCCCTGCTCGTGGCGATCGCGCCGACGGCCACGATCGCCTCGATCGCGGGCTGCTACGAGTGCGTCGAGCCGCAGGTGTCCAACGTGTTCAAGCGTGAGACGCTGTCGGGGGAGTTCCTCCAGGTCAACCGGTATCTCGTGCGGGACCTTCAGGCTCTCGGCCTGTGGACCAAGCCGATGCGCGACGCGATCAAGCTCAACGACGGCTCGATCCAGGACATCTCCGCCGTCCCGGACGAGCTCAAGACGCTCTACCGCACCGCCTGGGAGCTGCCGCAGAAGGCGCTCGTCGACCTGGCCGCCGCGCGGCAGCCGTACGTCGACCAGTCGCAGTCGCTCAACCTCTTCATGGCCGCCCCCACCATCGGCAAGCTCTCCTCGATGTACGCCTACGCCTGGCGGTCGGGCCTGAAGACCACCTACTACCTGCGCTCCCGCCCGGCGACGCGGATCGCCCAGGCGACCGTCCCCGCGGTCGCTCCGGTCGTGCCCGATGAAGGGGCCGTCGCCTGCTCCCTTGAGAATCCCGAGATCTGCGAGGCATGCCAATGAGAACGATGCTGCTCGACCCCGGTATGGACCTGACCCTGCGCCCGATGCGCTACCCCGGGTTCTACGAGAGGTACCGCGCGGCGATCAGGAACACCTGGACGGTCGAGGAGGTCGATCTCGCCTCCGACCTCGCCGACCTCGCGACCCTCGACGAGGGGGAGCGGCACCTGATCAACCGGCTCGTGGCGTTCTTCGCCACCGGCGACTCGATCGTGGCCAACAACCTGGTGCTGAACCTCTACCAGCACGTGAACGCCCCCGAGGCGCGGCTGTACCTCAGCAGGCAGCTGTTCGAGGAGGCGGTGCACGTCCAGTTCTACCTGACCCTGCTGGACACCTACCTGCCCGACCATGACGAGCGGGTGAAGGCGTTCGCCGCCGTCGAGCACATCCCGTCGATCCGCGACAAGGCCGACTTCTGCTTCCGCTGGATCGACTCCATCAGCGAGCTGAACCGGCTGGAGACCCGGGAGGACCGGCGGGCCTTCCTGCTCAACCTCGTCTGCTTCGCCGCCTGCATCGAGGGATTGTTCTTCTACGGCGCCTTCGCGTACGTCTACTGGTTCCGCTCGCGCGGGCTGCTCGGCGGCCTCGCGACCGGCACCAACTGGGTGTTCCGCGACGAGTCGATGCACATGGAGTTCGCCTTCGAGGTGGTGGACACCGTACGCCGCGAGGAGCCGGACCTCTTCGACGACGAGCTGGGGGCCCAGGTGACGCGGATGATGGAGGAGGCGGTCGCCGCCGAGCTCGCCTTCGCCCGCGATCTGTGCGGCGACGGGCACGGCGTCATGAGCGCCGGCAACATGCGGCGCTACCTGGAGTACGTCGCCGACCGCAGGCTCACCCGGCTCGGCCTGCCCGTGCGATACGGCACGGACAACCCCTTCCCGTTCATGGAGTTCCAGGACGTGCAGGAGCTGGCGAACTTCTTCGAGCGCCGGGTCTCGGCCTACCAGGTGGCCGTCGAGGGCGACGTCAGTTTCGACGAGGCCTTCTGACTCATCCGGTTTTCGGCGCTCCCGTAAAGGGCAAAGGGAACGCCATGACGACGACAGGGGGCGCCGTCACAGCGGCAGCGTGGAACTGGGCGACCTTGGCGATCGCCGTGGCCGCCGCGATCGTCGCGGTGGAACTGGTCCGGCGGGTGCTGAAATCGCGCCTGATAGGGGAGCGGTGGGCGCTCGCCGGGCCGTTCGTGCGCAGGTGCACCTGGCCGGGCTTCGCCTCGGCCGTGACGGGCACCGTCAAGGCGGCCTACGACCCCGACATGCCCGGGTCGGACTCCAACGGCTTCCAGCGCGTGCTCGCGCTGCTGCTGATCGCCTGCGTGACCTGGTTGTTGATCCAGGCGGCGTACGCGGTGACCGACGTCGTCCTCGACCGGCTGACGCGGGTCGAGGGCGAGCGCAACCGCCGCGCCCGGCGCATCCGCACCCAGATCACACTGGTGCGCCGGGTGTCGGCGGCGGTCGTCGTGGTGCTCGCGCTGGGGGCGATGCTGTTCACCTTCCCGCAGGTGCGGGCGCTCGGCGCGGGACTGCTCGCCTCCGCGGGGATCGCCGGCGTGGTGGGCGGCATCGCGGCCCAGTCCACGCTCGGCAACATGCTGGCCGGGCTGCAGCTCGCCTTCAGCGACGCGCTGCGGCTCGACGACGTGGTCGTGGTGGAGGACGAGTGGGGCCGCATCGAGGAGCTGACCCTCACCTACGTGGCGCTGCGCCTGTGGGACGAGCGGCGGCTCATCCTGCCCGTGTCCTACTTCACCACCAATCCGTTCGAGAACTGGACGCGCCACGAGAGCCGCATCCTCGGCAGCGTGTACCTCCGGGTGGACTGGTCGATCCCGGTCGAGGAGGTGCGCACCGAGCTCTACCGGGCGCTGCGGGAGAACCCGCTGTGGGACCAGAAGGACTGGACGCTCCAGGTCACCGACATCACCCCGGAGGGGCTGGTCGAACTGCGCGCCCTGATGAGCGCGGCCGACTCGGCGAGCGCCTTCGACCTGCGCTGCGACATCCGCGAGCACCTGGTGACGTTCATCCGCGAGAAGTATCCCGAGAGCCTCCCGCGCCTGCGCGTCGAGATCCCCGCACGCTGAGCGTCGCATCCGCCCTTCCCCGCCAGGCCGCCAGACCGGTCACGGGTGTCAGGGGGCGTTGGACGGCCGCAGGAGCCTGCTCGCGCCGGCGATGAGCGCGGTGGCGAGGATCCAGCCCGCGGCGATCAGGCCGTTCGCCGGCCACTGGGTCCATCCGGCCGGCTCCCAGGCGCCCCGCTGCTCGAACACGCTCACCGGCACGAGCAGGTCGAGCGTGTAGACGAAGGCGTTGAAGTGGCGCGACTCGTCCAGCCCGATCTGGTGCGGCGGCCACTGCGTGAAGATCGCCGTACCCGTCGCGAGGAGCAGCACGGCCCACAGGCCGGCGAGCCAGGGCCGGTAGCCGTAGCCGACGAGCCCGTCGAGCAGCCTGCCCCACAGCCGCCCGGGCACCCGCAGCGTCCGCCGCCGCGCCCGCTGCCTGGCCAGCAGCACCCGGCGCGCGTCAGGCTCGTGCCCGATGCGCCGGCAGTAGGCGGCCAGCTGCTCGTACGGCTGGGGGCGGTAGCCTCCGGGGTCGCGCCGCAGCCAGGAGAGCCGGTCCGCCAGGGTCGCGGGCCCGCGCAGCGACTCGTACGTCAGCCCGTTGAGCCGCACGTCGCCCGGGTAGCTCTCCGGACGGTCGAACAGCACACCGAAGCGGGAGTAGCCGAGGTTGACCTCGCCCTCGATCGACTCGGGCAGCAGGATGAGCTCGTCCGCCTGCATGTGGCTCAGGTGCAGCACCCGGCCCCGCGCCCGCAGCACCGCCCCGTGGAACGACAGGACCCCGTCGATGCGCGCGCCGCGCAGCCGTACGGTTCCGTGGGCGGTGAAACCCGCGCCGAGTTCGGCCGCGGCGGCCTGCAGGTGGTCGGCGTGCACGGCGGGGGTGCCGTCCGCGGTGACGACGGCGCCCTGGAGGTAGAGCCCGCTGGAGAAGCGGGCGCCGATCAGCCGCAGGCCGCCCGTGGCCCGCATGTCGCGTAAGAAGGCGCTGCCGTCCACGACGAGCCCGCCGGCCCACAGCGCGACCGACTCCCAGGTCCGCGGCTCCTCCGATCCCTCGGGGCCGTTCCAGGAGCCCGCCTCCGACGGGTCCGCCCCCGGTTCCCGGTACGGCGCCTCACCGGGGGTGCCCACCCGCGTGCCGGAGAGCCGGAGCTGCCCGGTCACGTGGGCGTTGTCCAGGCGAACCCCCGCGCGGACGACCGATCCGTCGAGGTCGAGGAGCCCGTCGACCGTGGCCCGGCTGGCCCGGAAGCGGGAGATGTCGCAGCGCCGCAGCCGTACGCCTCTGGTCCTGGCGTCGTTGAGCGAGACCGTTCCGGCGATGTGGCAGTCGAGCAGGTGGACCTTCGCCTCGATCGTGGCGTCGGACAGGTTGAGATCGCCGACGATCCGCGCTCCGGCGAGCCGGACGCCCGGCACCCGGCCCGATCCGCCGGTGCTCCGGTCGAGCACCAGGGCGGAGATCACCTCCGCCCTGACCACCCGGGAGCGGCCCCACAAGCCTTGTGAACCCCGCGCGCCGCCGGAGGAGGCGTCAGTCTCCCCGCCATGGCGCAGGTCGACCCAGCCGCCGGTGGGGTAGGCGTCCCAGAGCCGTCGTTCGGCGGGGGTGAGCCGGCGGAAAGGGAGCCGCGATCTTCCCATCAGAACCTCGGCAGTGGACCGTCGCCTTCAGGCGACGAGGGAATGCCGTCCCTGACTGGTTTTCTGTCTGGGCTCATCGCGGATGCCTCTCTCCGGTGCGATTAGACGGACGGTGCTGTAATGATCGTGTGACTCCTCAGGTGCGCACCTCGCCCGGTGCGGCACATGACCTCGGGTACCACGTGGTGGGGTGCCCGAAGTGCCGCCGTCCCGTTCTGGGCGGGCGCGTCAAGGCCCGCCTGGAGGAGCCGAGTGCCCTCGCAGCTGCCCACACTGTGTCACGGTGCTATTTCGTGGCCACCGCCGGCGTGGTCTCGGCCGATACGGTGCAGCGTTACATCGACGCGCAGTACAAGCGCAGCCCCACAGGGGGTGGCCGTGCGTAGGTCGTACAAGTTCCTGCTGCGCCCCACGGCCAGGCAGGCTGCCGCGCTCGCCGCGTGCCTTGAGGATCACAGGCAGCTCTACAACGCCGCCTTGGAGCACCGGCGCACCGCCTACCGTAAGGCGGGCGTCACGGTTCGGTACGGTGACCAGTCGGCCGACCTCAAGCACATCCGCGCCGATGACGCCGAGGGGCAGGGCCGGTGGTCGTTTTCCTCTCAGCAGGCCACCTTGCGCCGGTTGGACAAGGCGTTCGTGGCGTTTTTCACGCGGGTCCGCGAGGGCCGTACGCCTGGTTTCCCGCGTTTCAAGGGGCGAGGCTGGTTCGACACATTGGAGTGGCCGAAGGACGGGGACGGCTGCCGGTGGGACTCCCAACCCGAACACCCGACCGCGACGTTCGTCCGTTTGCAGGGCATCGGGCACGTTCGAGTGCATCAGCACCGCCCGGTGCAGGGCCGAGTGAAGACGATCAGTGTCAAGCGGGAGGGTTCCCGCTGGTATGTGGTGCTGTCGTGTGATGACGTGCCCGCGCAGCCGCTTGCCTCGACCGGTGCGGCGGTCGGTGTCGACATGGGCGTCGTCTCGCTCGTCAGCACCAGCGATGGGGAACTTCTGGACAACCCGCGCCACCTGGAGGCGTCCGCCGGACGTCTTGCGGCGGCCCAGCAGGCGCTCGCCCGCAAGAAGCGGGGGTCCAAGCGGCGCCGTGAGGCGGTGGCGCGGGTGGCGGCGCTGCACGCGAAGGTCCGCCGTCAGCGCGTGGACGGCGCGCATAAGGCCGCCCTCACCCTGGTCCGCAGCTATGACGTGATCGTGCATGAGGACCTGCGGATCGTGAACATGACCCGGTCGGCTTCGGGCACGATCGAACAGCCAGGGCGGAATGTCGCGGCCAAGTCCGGGCTGAACCGGAGCATTCTGGACGCGGGTTGGGGGGTGTTCCTGCGTGTGCTCGCGCGCAAGGCTGAAAGTGCCGGTCGTGAGCTGATCGCGGTGAACCCCGCCAACACCTCCCGCACCTGCTCGCGTTGCGGGCACTGCGCGAAGGAGAACCGCGTCACCCAGGCCGAGTTCGCCTGTACGGCGTGCGGGCACACCGCGCACGCCGACGTGAACGCGGCCATCAACATTCTCAGGGCAGGGCTTGCCCTTCGCGACGCTGCGGAAGCGGCCTAGCGAGAAGCCGCTCCCTTCGGGAAGCGGAGGAGTCACGGGCCGACGATATCGCCGATCTTCGAATGGGCCGCCGCCGCACCGGCGAGGTGACTCGCCGCGTACGGCACGAGAGCGACCACCGCGACGGAGAGCTGTTCCCCATAGGACGACGGTGGTGAGCAGGTGCCGCATTGCTGGAGGAGACCGCCGTCCTCCCTGGACAATGACGTGGTCTTCGTCGCGGGGACGCCCCGGAGCGGCCGGCCGGAGGCGGGCCGCCCTGCGCACGTGCGGAGTGTGGCACCGACAAGAGGAACGTCATGGACAACCACCTGAACGGGCGCGTACGGGCGCGCTCGCTGGGCGTCGTCGTCGGCGGGTCGCCGACCGGGCCGCTGAACGCGATCACCGATGTCGAAGGGGTCCTGGTGGGTCACACCACGATCGACGACGGCGCCGATCTCCACACCGGGGTCACCGCCGTCGTCCCCCGGCAGCTGATCGCCGGGCGGCGGAACCTGCCCGCGGCCGTCTACACCGGCAACGGGTACGGCAAGCTGGTCGGCTCGACCCAGGTCGACGAACTCGGCGTGCTGGAGTCACCCGTCGTCCTGACCGCCACGTTGTCGGTGTTCCGGGCCGCCGACGCGCTGCTCACCTATCTGATGGGCCGCCGCCCGGACGGCATCTCCTTCAATCCCCTCGTGGGCGAGACCAACGACGGCTTCCTGTCCGACATCCGGCGCCGCCCCGTCGCCGAACGGCACGTTCTCGACGCGCTGGAGGGAGCGTCCGGCGGGCTGCCCGGGGAGGGATGCGTGGGGGCGGGCACCGGGACTACGGCCCTGGGGTTCAAGGCCGGCATCGGCACCTCCTCCCGGCGGCAGGTGGTGGACGGGGCTCCGGTCACGGTCGGAGCGCTCGTCCAGGCCAACTTCGGCGGCGTGCTGACCGTCCGCGGTGTCCCGATGCCGGTCGGCGAACTCATCCCGGGGGCTCGTCATCACGAGCAGACCGGTGGCTCCTGCATGATCGTGGTGGCCACCGACGCGCCGCTCGACGCACGTCGGCTAGGCCGCCTCGCCCGCCGGGCGGTCTTCGCGATGGGCCGTGTGGGCGCGTCGTACTCCAACGGCAGCGGCGACTACGCGATCGCCTTCACCACGGCGCCGCCGCGGCTCCCGCCGCTGCCCGACGAGGCGCTGAACCCCGTCTTCGCGGCGGTCATGGACGCGGTCGAGGAGGCGCTGCTCAACTCCCTGTTCACCGCGACGACCACCACCGGATTCCGCGGCCGCACGAGCCATGCGGTCCCCTACGACCGGCTCCTGGGCACGGACGGCCGGACCGCGCCCGCGTGAGCGCCGCCGAGCCCCGGCGTCAGGAGCCCGGCGTCGGGAGCCCGGCGTCAGGAGCCGCAGTCGCAGCAGCAGCCGTCCCCGCAGCAGCAGCCGTCTCCCGAGCAGCAGTCGGAGCAGTCGGAGCACGACGAGCAGCAGTCGCAGCATCCCGAGCAGTCGGGGCAGCCGTCGCAGGCGTCGCAGAAGCAGCGGTCCATGCACCGCTCCTGCCGATACTCGCTCCACGGCGGGCGGTAGAGACCACAGGTCAGGAAGGTCGTCACCCCGGCCACCACCGTCAGCGCGATCCCCGGGCGCCCGCTCGGCGGCTCCTCAGGCGGCCCCCCGGGCGGGGCGTCGAAGGGCGCGGGGGAGGTGTCCCCGGCCGGCATGCGGTGCGCCGCGCAGGCGGCGCCGTGGGCACGCGGCCCGAACGCCCGGTCGACGGCGCGGCGGGTCTCGCCGCACAGCAGCGCCTCGACCAGGTGCCGCTCCTCCAGGTCGAGGTCGCGTACGGCCAGGCGCAGCCCGTGCAGCGCCTCCTCGCACACGCGCCGGGCCTCTGCGGGCGAGGTGCCGGTCGCGTCGAGCGGGTTGTACGCCCCGCGGGCCCGGTCCTCGGCGAGGTCCTCGACCGCGTCGATCAGGTGCGCGATCCGGCCGAAGAAGCGGCCGGCCTCGCGCAGGCTCTCGGCGTTGCCCGGCCGGCCCGCGAGCGTGGCGGTGTGCGCGAAGGCCGCGGCCACGGCGGTCTCGGTGGGCTCGGTGACGTCGAGCAGCCCGCACCCGGGGGACGCCTCCAGCAGCGCCTGGCGGGCGGAGACCTCGGTCAGGACGGCCGTGTCGAAGCCGATCGACTCCGCGCCGCGCCGGGCGGCCGAGGCCCAGGCGGCGGCCGTGGCGCGCATCGGGGCGCCGGTCACGCGCCGGGCCGCGATCCCGTCGCCGTCTGACGCGTGGTCGCGGATCTTGCCCGAGGCGAGGGCCAGCGAGACCACGGCGGCCAGGCGGGCGCCCCGGTCGTCCGACCGCACCACCTCCGCCGGCCGGAAGCCGCGCAGCGCGCAGGGCCCGGCGGTCCGCCGGTTCGCCCCGGCCCGTGACTGGGCCTGTGACTGGGCCCGTGACTGGGCCTGTGACTGGGCCTGTGACTGGGCCTCGGTCAGGACGGACAGGATGAGGCCGTCGTAGTTGGTCGCCATGCGGGCCAGATGTCCGTGCCGGTCCCGCAACGTCAGGCAGAGCCCGCACAGGTGCGCGCGCCAGGCCTCGTGGACGGACGGGCAGGAGTGGCGGGCACACGGCCGGAGGATCCCGAACACCCAGAGACTCCTAGGGGGTCATGCGTACGGGATCATCCCGTTGCGCGGCGATTATGCCACTTCGGGGCGGGACCCTGCCGGAGCAGCCGGGCAGGCGAGCTGGACAATCGATGGATGGAAGTTACCGACGGGTTCGAACTGACCCTCGACGAGCACGTCGCCACCCTCACCCTCAACCGGCCCGCCAAGCGCAACGCCGTGACCGCCGCCATGTGGCGGGCGCTGCCGGGCATCCTGGCGGACCTCGCCGCCGAGCCGAAGGTGCGCGCCCTCATCTTTACCGGAGCCGGCGGAACTTTCTGCTCCGGTGCTGATATTTCAGAAATTCATGAGCTTGGCGATAACGACGATGACACCGGTCTTACCGTTGCCGCGGAGCACGCACTGGTGACCTTTCCCAAACCTGTGATCGCGATGATCGAGGGATACTGCGTCGGCGGCGGATGCCAGCTCGCGCTCGCCTGCGACCTGCGCGTCGCGGCGGCCGGGGCCCGCTTCGGCGTCACCCCGGCCAAGCTCGGGATCGTCTACCCGCTCAGCTCCACGCGGCGGCTCGCGGAGATCGCCGGGCCCGCCACCGCGAAGCTTCTGCTCTTCTCGGCCGAGCTCATCAGTGCAGATCACGCCTTGCGCACCGGTCTCGTCGACGAGGTGTGCCCGCCGGAGGACCTGCGCCGGCGCGTCCACGGCCTGGCGGCCACGATGGCCGGCAGATCCCGGCTGACACTGGCGGCGGCCAAGCAGATCATCGACGGCCGGGCCGGGGAGGCCGAGGTGCGCGCCTGGCAGCGGGAGGCCAGGGAGAGCGGCGAAATGGCCGAAGGTGTCCGGGCATATCGGGAGGGGCGTTCCCCTGGATTCTCTTGGGATGCAAAATAGGCATAAACGGGACTCGCAGTGGTAATGACCCTGTGAGGTGTGAGATGTCGCAGAATCCATTCGCCAGGTTCGCCCGATGGCTGGGGCTTGATAGGAATCCGCTTCGACGCCGGTGCGACCGGGCCGAAGCGGTGGTCCGGCTTGCCGCCGTGCTGGGAGTCGTGGCCGCGATCGTGTTCGGCGTGATGCTCGGCATACGCGAGTACGGCAACGGCCTGCGGACCGAGGCCCAGCAGATGCGCACCCGGCATCAGGTGGCCGCCACCCTGACGGGCGACGTGACGACGCCCCGGTTGTCGGTGGCCGGAGCGGCGGTCGGGCATGCCCAGGCCACGTGGGTGGCCCCCGACGGCACGGTGAGAGCCGGTGTCATCGAGGTGTCGCCCAGCAGGCATGCGGGCGAGACCGTGCGCATCTGGACCGACGGCACAGGCGTGATCACGCCCCGGCCGCAGGACCGGGAGACCACGGCGGTCGCCGCGCTGACCGTCGGCACGGGCGTCCCGCTGGCCGCCGCCGCGATCCTCGCGCTGCTGGTGACCTGCACCCGCCTGGTCAACCAGCGCAGGGCCCGCCGGGTGTGGGAGGCCCAGTGGACCGTGGTCGAGCCCATGTGGCGGATCAACGGCCGCTGAGCCGCTCACACGCGGGCCGGCTCAGCGGTCGACGATCTCGTTCTTCCCGATCACGACCACACCGCTGCGGGTCACCGCGAAACGCTGGCGGTCGTACTCCAGGTCGAAGCCGATCCTGGCGCCGTCGGGGATGATCACGTTCTTGTCGATGATGGCCTTGCGGACGATCGCGCCCCTGCCGATCTTGACCGAGCCCATCAGCACCGAGTCCTCGACGTGCGAGTGGGAGTGCAGCACCACGCCGGGGGACAGGATCGAGCGCAGCGCGGTGCCGCCCGACACGATCACGCCGGGCGACACGAGCGACTCCAACGCATGCCCCACCCGGTCGCCCTCGTTGTGCACGAACTTGGCCGGCGGCAACGGATCGTTGCCGGTGTAGATCGGCCACCGGTCGTTGTAGAGGTTGAAGACCGGCTGCACCGAGATGAGGTCCATGTTGGCCTCGTAGTAGGCGTCGAGCGTCCCCACGTCGCGCCAGTAGCCGCGGTCGCGCTCGGTGGAACCGGGCACCACGTTGTTCGCGAAGTCGTACACCTCGGCCCCGCCGCTCTTGACGAACATCGGGATGATGTTGCCGCCGAGGTCGTGCTTGCTGCTGGGGTCGAGGGCGTCCTCGCGCAGGGCCTCGATGAGGGACTGGGTCTTGAAGACGTAGTTGCCCATCGAGGCGAAGATCTGGTCGGGCGCGTCGGGCAGGCCCACCGCGTCCTTCGGCTTCTCGCGGAACGCGACGATCCGGCGGCCCGAGGGGTCCGCCTCGATGACCCCGAACTGGTCGGCCAGTTCGAGGGGCTGGCGGATCGCGGCGACGGTCACGTCCGCGCCCGAGTCGATGTGCTGGTCGACCATCTGGCGGGGATCCATCCGGTAGATGTGGTCCGCGCCGAAGACGATCACATGATCGGGCAACTCGTCGTAGATCAGGTTGAGGTTCTGGAACAGCGCGTCGGCCGATCCGGCGAACCAGCGAGGCCCGAGCCGCTGCTGCGCGGGCACCGGGGTCACGTAGTTGCCGAGCATCGACGACAGTCGCCACGTCCGGGAGATGTGCCGGTCCAGGCTGTGGTTCTTGTACTGCGTCAGCACCACGATCTGCCAGTAGTGCGCGTTCGCCAGGTTCGACAGAACGAAGTCGATGAGCCGGTAGATGCCGCCGAAGGGCACGGCGGGCTTGGCCCGGTCCGCGGTCAGCGGCATCAGCCGCTTGCCCTCTCCACCCGCAAGCACGATCGCCAGGACCTTCATAGGCAGGACCTTAACCCGCGAAATGGCTAACAAACACCAGGGACACCGGCAAACAGTGCGGATCAGGGACTCTAAGCTCACTCGTATGCGTGTCGATCTGCTGAGCCGTGAGTATCCGCCCGAGGTGTACGGCGGCGCCGGAGTCCATGTCGAGTACCTCGCGCGGGAGCTTCGCGGGCTGGCCGACGTGCGGGTTCGCTGCTTCGGTGCCCCTCGCGAGGAGCCCGGCGTGCGGGCCTACCCGGTCCCCGGGGGACTGTCCGGCGCGAACGCCGCCCTGCAGGTGCTCGGCGTCGACGTCGAGATGGCGGCCGGTTGCGAGGGCGCCGACGTCGTGCACAGCCACACCTGGTACGCGAACTTCGCCGGCCACGTCGCCAAGATGCTGTACGGCGTGCCGCACGTGATGACCACGCACAGCCTGGAGCCGCTGCGCCCGTGGAAGGCCGAGCAGCTCGGCGGCGGCTACACGCTCTCGTCCTGGGCGGAGCGGACCGCGCTCCACGCGGCCGACGCGATCATCGCGGTGTCCGAGGGCATGCGGCGCGACGTCCTCACGGCCTACCCGGAGGTCCCCGCCGAGCGCGTACGCGTGATCCACAACGGCATCGACACCGAGGAGTACGCGCCGTCCCGGGGCACCGAGGCCCTGGCCAAGCACGGCATCGACCCGGCCGTGCCGTACGTCGTCTTCGTGGGGCGCATCACCCGGCAGAAGGGCCTGGTGCACCTGCTCCACGCGGCCCGGTCGTTCGACCCGGCGGCGCAGCTCGTGCTGTGCGCGGGCGCGCCCGACACGCCGGAGATCGCCGAGGAGGTCACGGCGCTCGTGCGCGAGCTGTCGGCCTCCCGCAAGGGCGTGGTGTGGATCTCCGAGATGCTGCCCAGGCCCGAGGTGATCCAGATCCTCACGCACGCCACCGTGTTCGTGTGCCCTTCGGTGTACGAGCCGATGGGCATCGTGAACCTTGAGGCGATGGCGTGCGAGACCGCCGTCGTGGCGACCGCGACCGGAGGCATCCCCGAGGTCGTCGCCGACGGCGAGACGGGCCTGCTCGTCCCGATCGACCAGGGCGGGGACGGCGAGCCGCACGACCCGGAGGCGTTCGCCGCGGCGCTGGCCGAGCGGGTGAACACGGTGCTCGGCGACCCGCGCCTCGCGGCCGCGATGGGCGAGGCCGGGCGCGTGCGCGCGATCGACCACTTCTCCTGGCGGCGGATCGCCGAGCGGACCCACGAGCTCTACGCGTCGCTCACGAGCCAGGGATGATCATGGTGACGCCCGGATGCGCGCCCGGCCGGGTCAGCGCCTCCGGCGCGTCGTCCAGGCCGATGGCGCGGGTGACCAGCAGGTCGGGGCGGAGCACGCCCGCCGCGATCAGCTCCAGCATCGGGGGATAGGCGTGGGCGGCCATGCCGTGGCTGCCCGCGATCTCCAGCTCGTGCGCGATCACCCGGCCCATCGGCAGGGCGGTCTGGCCGGGAAGCAGGCCCACCTGCACGTGGCGGCCCCGCCTGCACAGGCTGCCGATCGACGCGGCGCAGGTGGCGGCGCCGCCCAGCGCGTCGAGGGAGACGTCGGCGCCGCCGCCCCCGGCCGCCGCCCTGACCCGCGCGGCCGACTCCTCGGGAGAGTCTTCCTCGCCGATCCGGACGCACTCGGCCGCGCCGAACCGCCGGGCCAGGTCGAGCGCGGCGGGGGACACGTCCACCGCGACGACCCGCGCCCCCACGGCGGCGCCGATCATCACGGCCGACAGCCCGACCCCGCCGCAGCCGTGGACGGCGAGCCACCGGCCCGCCCGGACCCGCCCCTGCTCGACGACGGCGCGGAACGCGGTGGCGAAGCGGCAGCCCAGGCTCGCCGCGGTGGTGAACGCCATGCCGTCCGGCAGCCGCACCAGGTTCACGTCGGCGTGGTCGATCGCCACCAGCTCGGCGAACGATCCCCAGTGGGTGAAGCCGGGCTGGGTCTGCCGCTCGCACACCTGCTGGTTGCCGGTCGTGCACTCGCGGCAGCTTCCGCAGGCGCAGATGAACGGCACCATCACCCGGTCGCCCGGCCGCCAGCGGCTCACCCCCGGGCCGGCCGAGTCCACCACACCCGCCAGCTCGTGCCCGGGGACGTGCGGCAGGACCGTGATGTCCGCGTCGTGGCCCATCCACCCGTGCCAGTCGCTGCGGCACACCCCGGTCGCCTCGACCCTGATCACCACGCCGTCCGGCGGCGCCACCGGGTCCGCCACCTCGCGCACCTCGGCCCGCCCGCCGAACTCCTCGTACACAACCGCGCGCATGCCACGCTCCTTTCCCAGGCCGTACGCTAATCGGGTGATTGCGATCGACCGGGTACGGATGGCCTTCACCGACCGGCACGGCGGCGTGAGCGCCGGGCCGTACGGCACGCGCAACCTCGGCGGGGCGGTGGGGGACGATCCGGGGGCGGTCGCCGAGAACCGGGCGAAGACGGCCGCGGAGTTCGGGCTCGACCGGGTGGTCTTCATGCGTCAGGTCCACGGGACCGGCGTCGCCTACGCGGAGCAACCGTTCGGGGACGAACCGCCCGCGCTGGACGGGGTGTTCACCGACCGTCCCGGGCTCGGCCTGGCGGTCCTGGTCGCCGACTGCGCGCCCGTGCTGGTGGCCGATCCGGTGGCCGGCCTGGTCGGCGGCGCGCACTCGGGACGGCCGGGCACGGAGGCGGGCGTGGTCCCCGCCCTGGTCGAGGCGATGGCCGCGCGGGGCGCACGGCCGGAGCGGATGGTGGCCGTGATCGGGCCGTCGGCCTGCGGGCTGTGCTACGAGGTGCCGGAAGACCTGCGCGAGCGTGTCGCCGCCCGCGTGCCCGAGACCTGGTCGCGGACCCGGCACGGCACGCCCGCGCTCGACATCCGGGCCGGGATCGCGGCCCAGCTCGCCCGGGCCGGCGTGGGCGACGTCCGCCACGACGACCGCTGCACGATCGAGACGGCGGACCTCTACTCCTACCGCCGTGAGCAGCGCACCGGGCGCTTCGCCGGTTACGTCTGGCTCACCGGCGCCTGAGACCGCTCCGCCGCCCGGGACCGCTCCGGCGACGGCCGCCGGAGCCTCTCAGGCCTGTGCCCGCGGCTCCAGCCCGGCGTACGCCTTCCTGAGCAGCGCGTGCAGGGTCGCCCGCTCGTCCTCGTCCAGCGTGGCCAGCAGGTCGTCGCGCACCTCGCCGGCCTCGCGCAGGGCCGCCTCGAGCGTGGACCGCCCCGCGGGGCTGACGGCGACCCGGTATCGCCGCCGGTCATCGGGGTCGCGCTCGCGCTCTACAAGGCCGAGTGGCACGAGCGTGTCCATCACCGCCACGAGGTCGCTGGGGTCGATGCCCAGCCGCGCGCCGAGCTCGCGCTGGGACGCCGGGCCGAAGTCGCGCAGCGCGGCCAGCACGGCCATGTCCCACAGGCCGATGCCGTGCCCGCGCAGCCGGTCGCCCATGCGGCGTCGCCCGGCGATGCCCACCTTCGACAGCAGGAACGCGGTGATCCCGAGCAGGGACGGGGGAAGTTGCGGCACGTCGCTCACGAGAGCAGGATAGGGCAGAACCAATAGTTGGTAATCACCAAGGGACTTCCATGGACGCTCTCTATCCTCGCGTGCTCGCCTCCCGGTTCGCCGAGTGCTTCCGCTTCTACGACGGCCTGCTCACCGCGGTGGCGGGCGCGCACCTCGTCAAGGGCGCGGAGACGGGGCCATACGCCAACTGGGACCGCGACAAGGAGGCGGTGCTGGCCCTGCTCGACCGAGAGATGCTCGCGAAGGTCACCGGTGTGGACCTCGACGGCGGACGCGACGGGACGATGCTGGTCCTGACCGTGGACGACGTCGACCGGGCCGCCGCCGTGGGGGCCGCCAACGGCGGCCGGATCGTGGCGCCGCCGAGCGCCCGGCCCGAATGGGGGCCGACCTGCCGCACCGCGCACCTGCGCGACCCCGACGGCAACCTGCTGGAGCTCCAGTCCTACTAAACCCCGTTTCACTTGCTGGGCACGATGATCTCGGAGTTGCCCGGGGCGTAGACGGTGATGCCCTGGGGAAGTGACTTGAGCTTGTCGATGTCGGCGCAGGCCGGGCACCGCTCGTACCCTGACTGGCGGGCCCGGTCGGCCTTGGCCCTCGCCTCGGCCGAGTCGACCTCCGCGAGGGCCTCGGCGACCCGGGCGCTCGCGGCCAGCGCCCTGGTGACCGCCTGCTGCACGTCCTGGGGCAGCGCGACCCGGACGAGGTTGAAGCGCATGCCGGTGAGGAACCGGTCGCCGAGCGTCTGGGCGAGGTCGTGCTCCAGCGTGGTGTTGACCGCGTTCTGCACCCGGGCGATGCCGCCGTTCGCGTCGTGCGGCTCCAGCCTGACCCCCTGCCGCGCCTTATCGACCAGGGCACAGGTGGGGACGAGCTCAGCGCACCGCATCGCGCCGATCTGGGCGCGCAGCGCGTTGTCGACCACCGGGCGCACGGCCTGGCCGAAGAAGGCGGCCCAGCCCTCGTCGCCGTCCCAGGCGTGGCGCTGCTCCCCGTCCTGCCCCCGGAAGGTGCGGGTGCCGAACTTGTCGTCGAACCGCTTGAGCGTCTCGTGGTCGAGGTTCAGCGTGAAGTACAGCGTGCCCTCGATGCCGAGGTCCACCCCGTCGCTGCTCGGCACCGTCACGACGTCCACGCCGAGGGTCGTGGCCCGCTTGGCGTCGGCCGTGATGGTGTAGAAGCGCTGCTGGGCGGGGTAGCGGTGCGCCGACGACCACAGACCGGTCCACGTCAGACCCGACGCGGGATCGACGATCTGCCGGATGCCGCTGTCGTCGAGCGGCCCGCCGTCGCGGATCACCGCGACCTCGCCGCCGTCGGTGCGCTCGAAGCCCGTGACCGCGCCGAAGAGCGTGACGAGCGCCGACGCGACGGCGGCGGCGAGGCCGGTGACCCCGAGTGCCCGGATCAGTCCCATGGAGATCGCTCCTTTGGAGTGGAGGTTTCCTCCAAAGTAAAAATCGTTCAACAAGTCGACAAGAGACTTGGAGGGTGATTTTTGCGAGCGCCTTGCGAGGGGCTTGCAGCGGTTGCGGAAAGCCTGCGGCAAGAGGCGTGCAGGCGAGCGGGCCTATCACTGAGGTGCACGGACCCGGCGGCGACGGCCGGACCGGGACCGCCGATCAGCACCTTCGTCCCGCAGCAGCACAGGAGACTGACATGAAGCGCACCCTGCTCGGTCTGGCCACCGCCACGATCGCCGGTCTGGCCGTCACCGCCCCCGTCACGCTCATGGCCGGCCCGGCCTCGGCCGGCGGCGACTTCGGCCCGAACACGTGCCTGGAGGGCTACGTCTGGCGCGAGGCCCGCACGGGCGACGTCGTCTGCGTGACGCCCGCGACCCGCACGCAGACCCTCGCCGACAACGCCGCCAAGGCGTCCCGCTGGACCTCCGGTCCGTTCGGCCCGCACACCTGCGTCACCGGGTACGTCTGGCGCGAGGCGTTCACCGGCGATGACGTGTGCGTCACCCCCGCCGCCCGCGCGCAGGCCAAGGCCGACAACGCCAAGGCGGCCGACCGCAGGGTCTCGGCCAAGCTGTGGATCACTCGCTACACCGTCCCGCCCGTGGACAACGGCGACGGCACCGCCACCAGCACCTCGGTCGACGACATCCCGCGCCTCAAGATCAACGGCGACCACTACAACTTCGGCCAGGTCAGGCTCTACATCCGGTACAACACCGGCAGGCTCTACTGGAGCGGCACGGTGAGTGCGAGCGCGCACAGCGGCTACGTCGCCGGCAGCTTCGGCAAGAAGACCGGCGTGTTCGACTGCTCCGGAGGCGGCAAGGCGGCCAACGCCTACGCGCAGGCCCAGGACGTCGTGTCCGGCCGCTGGTCGCCCCGCCTTCCCGTACGCGTCGGCTGCGCCGTCCTGTAACCGGCGGCGCGAAAACCGCGACCCGGAGGACCGGCCCGGTCGGGCCGGTCCTCCGGCGCGTCGCGGGAGAGCCGTCGCCCAGGTCAAGGGATCTTCTGAAAGGCCTGGCGTTCCAAGCATCGTGATCGGGGTAGTCGGTGGTTCTGCGGGGACCCGCCGAGGCCGGCCCGCGACCCGGCCCCGGCGGGTCCCCACCCCCTGACGATGTGAGGACTGACATGGGAACCGCGACCCCGGTGCCGGAGACCAGGAGCATGAGCGGCGACGAACTGTCGGCCGACGACGCCTACGCCGCCATACGGCGGTACGGCGGCTGGCACCTCATCCGTGACGCGTACGTCCGGTTCAGGTATGGCGACGGCACGAGCAACGCCCGCTCCTTCGCCTTCCAGACCTGCCTCGCGATCATCCCGGGAGCGATCGCCATCGTGGGTCTGAGCTCGGTGCTGCACCAGGAAAGCTTCGGCCGGCTCCTCGAGCTCACCCTGCGGCAGCTGACCCCCGGCGCGGGCTCGCAGGTCATCCAGGAGACGCTCAACCAGAGCCACCACGCCTCGGGCGCGGGGGAGAAGCTGGCCCTGTGGCTCGGCCTGCTGACCGCGCTGGTGTCGCTGACGACCGCCATGGGCCAGTTCGAACGCGGGGCCAACCGCATCTACGGGATCGAGCGCGACCGCCCCTTCCTGGCCAAGTACGGCAGGGCGCTGCTGATGGCCGTCACGGCGGGCCTCTTCATGAGCGTCGGCTTCGTCATCCTGGTCGGCGGCGCCGCGGTCGGGGAGGCCGCGGCGCACGTCTACGGCTGGAGCGACACGGTCCAGCGGCTGTGGGGCTGGCTGCGCTGGCCGATCGGCTTCCTGCTCGCCGTCCTGTCGATCTCGGTGCTGTTCCGCTCCTCGCCCCGGCGCAAGCAGCCGGGGCACACCTGGCTCGCGGTCGGGGCCACGGTCGCCGTGCTGCTGTGGACGCTGTTCACCTGGCTGCTCGCGCTCTACACCGCCAGCAGCCACACCTTCGGCGCGACGTACGGCCCGCTCACGGCGGTCATGGCGCTGCTGCTGTGGTCGTTCCTCAGCTCGATGGCGCTCTTCCTCGGCCTTTCCTTCTCGGCGCAGCTGGAGGCCTGCCGCGCGGGCCGCGGCGAGCCGGCCGAACCCGACCCCGGCCCCGCCCCGGTCTCGCCGCGGGAGCGGCAGCCGGTCGGGAGCGGCCGATGAGCTGGTGGCGCAGGCGGCTCGACCCCGAGCACGGACTCGGCCTGCGGCTGACGGTGGCGACGGCGGCGCTGGCGCTGATCGGGGTGCCGTTCACGGTGCTGCTGGTCTTCGTCAAGACCTCCTTCGGCCCGCTCACCGAGATCGACGAGGGCGCGGCGTGGGACCTGCACGCCTACGCGATCGGCAACCCCGGGTTCGCCCGGCTGATGGAACTGGTCAGCGACGTCTTCGCGCCGCTGACCTGGCGGATCGCGGTCGGCGCCGCGGTCGCCTGGCTGGTCTGGCGCCGCGCCTACAACCTGGCCCTGTGGGCGGCCACCACGATCACGGTCGGCGGCCTGCTCGGCCTCGCCCTGAAGGTCATCGTCGCGCGGGCCCGGCCCAGCCTGCCGGACCCCGTCGCCATCGCCCCCGGCGCGTCGTTCCCCTCGGGACACACGGTCAACGCCGTGCTCGGCGCCGGGATCCTGCTGCTGCTCGTCCTGCCCCTCGTACGGGAGCGCGGGCGGGTGCTCGCCTGGACGCTCGCCGTGCTGATCCCGCTGGCGGTCGGCTTCAGCCGGATCGCGCTCGGCGTGCACTGGTTCAGCGACGTGGTGGGCGGGCTGGTGTTCGGCGTGGCGGTGGTGACCGCCACGGCCGCCGCCTTCGAGACCTGGCGCCGCCGTGACGTGGGCCGCCGGCCCGCCCATCCGTTACGCGAGGGCGTCGGGCCCGAGACGAAGAGGGAAATCGCCCCCGAAGGAGGACGAATTGGACGCCGTTCGTAATCGTGGCACAGCCGGGAGCGCCCGGTCGTCCTCGGCGCCCGCTCGAGGAGTGGCCGCGGAGGCGGCGCGGCGGGTCCTGCTCCCGCTCGCGCTCATGGCCCTGGTGACCCTCGGGCTCGGCCTGCTGCTCACGAAGGTCCTGGAGCACTCGACACTCGTCGCGCAGGACGAGGCGGTCAGCCGCGAGATCGCCCAGGAGCGCACGCCGTTCTGGAACGAGGTGACCCACTACGGCTCGATGTTGTCCGACACGCCCGTGATCATCGTGGTGACGACGATCATGGCGATCCTCTTCCGGGTCGTCTACCGGCGCTGGCGGGAGTCGGTCTTCCTGGTGGCCGTCGTCTGCGCCCAGTCGGCGATCTTCCTGCTGGCGACCGTGTTCGCGCAGCGGGCCCGTCCGCACGTGCCGCATCTCGATCCCGCGCCGCCCACGTCCAGCTATCCGTCGGGGCACACCAGCGCCGCCGTGGCGTTCTACTGCGGCACCGCGCTCGTGCTGACCCTGCACACACACCGCCACACGATCCTGAACGCGCTGTGGTGGCTGCTCGGCGCGGGAGCTGCCCTGGCGGTCGGCCTGTCCAGGCTCTATCGAGGCATGCACCATCTGACGGACGTGAGCTGGGGCTACGTGCTCGGGATCTTCTGCGTGGTCGTGCTCGCCCAGGCCCTGCTGCTGCGGCCGATCACGGCGTCGCGGCGCGCCGCGCCGAAGCGGGCCGTACGCGGGGCCGCGCTGACCTGACCGGTCCACACGGTCAACGGCTCGGCCGACTCCTCACGGCCACCCGCTTACGGCCACTGCTCTCGGCCACCGGCTCAGCGGCGAGCCGGTGGCCGGGGTGGTCAGGCCGACATGCCGGTGAGGCGGCAGGCGTCCGCCCAGCGTGCGGGATCGACCGCGGCGGGGGCGGGTTCGGCGGCGGCCCCCGTGGCGGTTTCGACGGCGGAGTCGACAGCGGAGTCGACGGCGGTCCCGGCGTCGAATCCGGCAGCGGGACGCAGCAGGGCCCAGCAGTCGTCGATCGCGTCGGCCAGCAGGTCGCGCAGCAGGCGATCGGGGTCGGGCACGCACGCCTGAGCGATGCCCCGCACCGCGAGCTGCACGGTGTTGGGCGCGGCGTACCTGCGGAAGCCCTTGGGCGAGACCCGCACCCCGCGCCCGAAGGTGTAGGCCCAGCGGGCGGCGTCCGGCACCTGGGCCAGCGCCTGCCTGCTGCGCTCGTCCAGATCCCCGGCGGGGCGGCCCTCCAGCTCGGCGAGCACGTGCTCGGCCGACAGGATCGAGACCGCCATGGCGAGCTGGCGCTCGTGCGCGACGACCGGCAGCGCGGCCCTGGCCGAGCACAGGGCGATCCGCGCGTCGAGGCGCGGATCGTCGCCCGTCAGGCCGATCACCGACGGGATCAGCTCGGCCAGGCGGGGCCGGGCGGCGTCGGAGGTGTGGTCGTTGACGAGGCGGGCGAGCCCGGCGAGCAGCGGGTGTGTGCACGACGGGTGGTCGCTCCACCGCTCACCTGCGAGGTAGGACGCGAACTCCATGAAGCAGGCGCCCTTGCTGGGATTGCGATGCTTGCCACGAGAGAGCATGGGCATCGCTGGAGGCATCTGACCGTGCACGAGATACTCCACGCTGAATCGCCTGTTGTGTCCCTTTCAGTGTGCGCCCGTTATCGGACGTTGAGAAGAAGCCTTACCTCGACTTGTCCCTCGCATGCCGGAACGCGCCAGTGGCGGCCATTGGGGCCTCCACCGGTGCCCGGCGTGAACACGGCGCGGATCAGGAGCAGGCCGACGCTGTACCCGCCCCTGCCGGGCGGCCTGCTCGCCAAGGTGTTCACGATGGTGCGTCACCAGCCCGCTAGGAGGGCCGACGCTCGTGGAAGCGGAGGTGTCGTGCGACGCAAGACATGCGTGCAGACATCCGGAACCGGATGGTAAAAACAGAGGTGGAGACGGGATTTGAACCCGTGTACGCGGCTTTGCAGGCCGCTGCCTCGCCTCTCGGCCACTCCACCAGAGCGAGGCCCTCAATCGTGACCTCTCGGAGCGGAAGACGGGATTCGAACCCGCGACCCTCACCTTGGCAAGGTGATGCTCTACCACTGAGCCACTTCCGCGTCCGCCTTGCGGCGACGTGGCTACTGTACCGGGTTTTCGGCTGCGGTGTGTACTCAGAACGGCCGGGCGCTCGGTCTGCGGAACGCGCGGTCGGCTCCCCGCTCGATCGCGGGCAGGGTCAGGAAGATCTCCAGGATCCGCGTGAGCCGGTGCACCTCGTTGCGGTGGAAGTCCGGCCCCTCCGCCCTGGCCAGCATCAGCGACAGCGCCAGCGGCGGCAGCGGCGCGACGATCACGTGCAGGCCGGACGGCAGCGTGGCGGCCGTCGGCCGGGGCGGGGTCTCCTCGGGGAACGGAATGTCCTCGGGTGCCCGCCAGCTCGCGTACACGGTGACGCGCGGGTCCTTCTCGGTCGCCGCCGCCGCCCAGTCGGCGCTGAACAGCACCGGCATGGAGTCGATCAGCGTGCCGAGCGCGCGGTCGCCCGCCGTGGTGAGGAACTTCAGGATCTCGAGCTCCGGGTAGGTGCCGGGGGCCTCCCTGGTGCCCCAGATGCCCTCGATCCGGACCTCGTCCACGCCGTGCAGGGCCCGTACGAGGTCCTCGCGGGGGGCGGCGTCGGGCCAGTAGACGGTGAAGTCGTCGAGGGCGCGGCCGCCGCCCCGGTCGAGCACCGTCACCTGCGTGATGTCGGCGCCCGCGGACCCGAGGACCCCGGTCACCTGGCTCAGCGAGCCCGGACGATCCGGCAAGGCGATTCTCAGCCGCAGCAGCATGACGACCTCCCCCACCGTTGGTCCAGGTCAGATTAACCGGGGCAAAAGCCTCACGTCCATGATCTTGTACGGCTCACCGCCGGCAGCGGGGACAATGAACGGGTGAAAGTCGGCGCGCTCGAGGTCTG
Organism: Microbispora sp. H10830; assembly: GCF_014161375.1. Classification (NCBI taxonomy): domain Bacteria; kingdom Bacillati; phylum Actinomycetota; class Actinomycetes; order Streptosporangiales; family Streptosporangiaceae; genus Microbispora; species Microbispora sp. H10830. The sequence goes on along the minus strand of NZ_JABBWX010000004.1, from coordinate 253,939 downwards.
GCCCCCGGTGGTGCTCGCTCCCATGGCGGGCATCACGAACATCGGTTTCCGCACGCTGTGCCGGGAGCAGGGCGGCGGCCTGTTCGTGTCCGAGATGATCACTTCGCGGGCGCTGGTCGAGCGGGTGCCGCTGACGTTCCAGATGATCCGGTTCGGCGCGGACGAGTCCCCTCGCAGCATCCAGTTGTACGGGGTCGATCCGGCCGTCATCGGCAAGGCCGCGCGGATGATCGCCGAGGAGGACCTGGCCGACCACATCGACCTGAACTTCGGCTGTCCGGTGCCCAAGGTCACCCGCAGGGGCGGCGGGTCGGCCCTGCCGTACAAGCGGAACCTGCTGCGCGCGATCCTGCGCGAGGCGGTGGCCGGCGCCGGGCCGCTGCCGGTCACGATGAAGATGCGCATGGGCATCGACGAGGACCACCTGACCTACGTCGAGGCGGGCCGGATCGCCGTGGAGGAGGGCCTCGCCGCCGTCGCCCTGCATGCCCGTACGGCCCGCCAGCACTACGGCGGCACCGCGCACTGGGACGCGATCAAGCGGCTGAAGGACGCGGTGCCGGAGATCCCGGTGCTCGGCAACGGTGACATCTGGAGCGCCGACGACGCGCTGCGCATGGTCGCGGAGACCGGCTGCGACGGAGTGGTGATCGGGCGGGGCTGCCTGGGGCGGCCGTGGCTGTTCCGCGACCTCGACCTGGCCTTCCGGGGCTCGGCCGAGCGCGTCCGTCCCCGTCTGGGGGAGGTCGGCGCGATGATGCTGCGCCATGCCGAGCTGTTGTGCGAGGTCATCGGCAGTGAGCCGCACGGGCTCGCCGACTTCCGCAAGCACGTCGGCTGGTATCTCAAGGGCTTCGTCGTCGGAGCCGAGACCCGGCGCGCCCTCACTTCGGTCACCCGCCTGCAGGAGATGGCCGAGCGGGTGGCCGAGCTCGACGCGGACCAGCCGTGGCCGGAGGAGGCCGACGGCCCGCGCGGCAAGAGCGGCGAGAGGTCGAAGGTGTCGCTGCCGCACGGCTGGCTCGACGACCCCGACGACATGACGATCCCCGGCGCCGGAGCCGAGGACCCCACCTCCGGCGGCTGACCGGTGTTCACGGTGCTCGCTCCGCTCGCGCGGTTCACGGCGTCCGCTCCGCTCAGGCGTCTGCGTCCGCCCCGCGTGAGGCGGGCCTGCGGCGCGCTCCCGTTCGCGGGCGGCCCGGAAAGGGGCGGACAGGGGTGCGGCGCCCGCGCGTAGGCTCGGGGCATGACGAACGCGATCATCACGGCCCGCGGGGTCGGGCTGGATCTGGGCGGCGTACCCGTGCTGCGCGACGTCGATCTCACCGCTGCTCCGGGCGAGGTCGTCGCCGTCATGGGGGAGAACGGCGTAGGGAAGTCGACGCTGCTGCGATGCCTGGCCGGCCTGCACCCCTCGCCGCGCGGCGAGATCGACGTTCTCGGCGGGCCGCCGGCGGACCTGCCGGACTTCTGGCGGCGGGTCGTGCAGGCCGGCGACGAGCCCGCCTGGTATCCGGGCCTGAGCGTCCGCGAACACCTGGAGCTGATGAGAGCCGTCCAGCAGGACGCCCGCCTGACGGCCGACGAGGCGCTGGAGACCTTCGAGCTGAGCGCCCGGGCCGATCTCGCCCCGTTGTCGCTGTCCACCGGCCAGCGGCAGCGGCTGTCGCTGGCGATGGCGCTGCTCAGGCCGAGCCGCCTGCTCCTGCTCGACGAGCCGGAGCGCGGCCTGGACGCCGGGTTCAGACAGCGCCTCGCGGGGATCCTGCGCGGCTACGCCGCCGAGGGAGGCACGGTCGTGATGGCCACCCACGACGCACGGCTGGCGCAGGACGCGGGAGCCCGTGTGATCACGCTGCGGGCGGCGTCGTGAGCCCGGCGGCCGCGCGGACGCACCCCGCCCTCGCCTACCTCCGCGCCCGCCGTGGGCGTCCGGCGACCTTCTCGGACCGCTACACCGGCGTTTTCGGCCTGCTCATCGCCGCCGCGGTGCTCGGCCGCCCGATCGCGGAGGCGCTCGCCGGGCTGGCCCACCACGCCGACCCCGCTCGGCTCGGCCCCGGGCTCGCCCTGGTCGCGGCGGCCTACGCGGGCTTCCTCGCCCTGGCGCGGGCGCTCGGACCCGTCGTGCTGCCCGCCGCCGACGCCTCGTGGCTGGTGACGTCGCCGCTGCCCCGCCGGGCCGTGCTCAGCCGTACGGCGCTGCTCCTGCTGTCGGCGGCGGTGCTCGCCGGGGCGGCGCTCGGGCTGACCGCGCTGTCGGTGTTCGGAGCCCCCGATCAGCTCGGTGTGCGTCTCACGGCGGCGCTGGTGCTCGGTGTCGCGGCGGGCGTGGGCGGCATGGCTACGGCGGTGCTCGGCCAGCAGTCACCGGCGTCGGACGCCCGACTGCAATTTCTGATCACCGGGGCTCTTTCCGTGGCCGTGGTCGCGGCCGTCCTCGGCGCGGGCCCCGGCCGCCGGATCCTCGCCGCCGTCGCGGAGGCGCCCGCGTCCCTGGGCGCGGCGGTCGCGGGCGTCGCCTCCGTCGTGGCGGCCTTCCTCGTACGGCAGGCATGGGCGGCGCTCGCCCGCATCCCCGCCCGCCGGATCCTGGCCTCCTCGACCAGGACGGCGCGGGTGACCTCGGCGGCGACCACGCTGGATCCCGGGATGCTCACCTGGGTCGCGGAGGACGCCCACTGGCGCGGCCGTGCGCTGCGTTCCCGCCCCTGGCCCCGTCTCCTGTCGCGGCTCGGCCCGGCGCCCGCGCTGGCCTGGCAGGAGTGGCTGCGGGTGGGCAGGCGGCCGGGCCGCCTTGCGGCGCTGCTCGGTGCGGCGGCCCTGCCCGCCGTCTGCGCGAACGCCATCGGAGGCGGGTCCGGAGCCGCCGGGATGCTGTTGTGCGGGGCGCTGACCGCTGCCGCGATGTGCACCGGAGGGGTCCGGCGCGACGGCGGCGACCCGGCCCTGGCCAGGATGCTGGCCGTGGACGGCAGGGCGGCGACGGCCGCCCGGGCCGTGCTCCCCGCGCTGCTGGCCGCCTCCTGGTCGGCGCTCGCCCTGGTGGGCCTCCAGGTCGCGGGCACGCTGCCGACGGGGGCCTGGTGGGCGCTCGGGCCGGCCGCCGCCCCCGCGCTCGCGGCGGGCGCGCTGCGGATGGCCCGGCGGCGGCCCGTCGACCACTCCATGCCGGTCATCGACACCCCGGGTGGTGCGGTGCCGACCGGGCCGCTGATCTGGGCGTTGACCGGCGTGGACCTCGCGCTGTTCGGATCCCTGCCCGCACTCGCCGCGCTGGCGTCGCGGCCCGCCTCGGTGGCGCCGTACGTCGCGGCGCAGGCCGTCGCCGGGGCCGCGGTGCTCGCCGCCTACATCCTGCGGCCGAGCCGCGGGAACCGTCCGTAGACGCGACCGGCCGGTAGGAGCGGGACTACGGCCTGTGACCGGACTGTGATCCGGATGATGACTCCGCGAAGTCAACTTCGGCGTACCTTGCGGTCAAGGGCTTGCCACACCGCAGGGGAGACGCGTGACCGAGACCCGGCACGAGACGTCGGCGGAGAACCTCGTCGCCGAGTTCGACGCGGAGCGTCCCGCCCGGCGCCTGTCCGGCCGCCCGGCGGCGCTCGTCACGATCGTCGCGCTGGCCCTGTCGCTCTACGCGCTCTACCAGACCTTCCGGCCGGGGGCCGTCCTGCCCTACCGGATGGCGTTCCTGGCCGTGGTGCTGCCGCTGGCCTTCGTCTGCTACAAGGCGCGGCGCCGGGGCGGTGGTGATCGGATCAGCCCGCTCGACTGGGGGCTCGCGGCGCTGTCCCTGGCCGTCTGCGTCTATCCGCTCGTCGTCTTCGACGACCTCATCCGCCGGGCGTACGCGCCGACGCCGCTCGACGTGGCGGCGGGCGCACTGCTCACGCTGCTGCTCCTTGAGGCGTGCCGGCGGACCGTGGGCTGGATCCTGCCCGTCGTGTGCGCGGTCTTCTTCGCGTACGCCTACTACGGCGGCTACCTGCCCGCCGACTGGGCGCTCGGCCACCGGGGCTACGACCTGGACCGGATCGTGGCGGCCTTCACGATGGGCACCGAGGGTGTCTACGGCGTGCCCCTCGACGTCGCGGCGACGTACATCATCCTGTTCACGATCTACGGCGCGGTGCTCGACCACTCGGGGGCGGGGCGGTTCTTCGTCGACGTCTCCTTCGCCGCGTTCCGCCGCTCGCGCTCCGCGCCGGGGCGGACCGTCACGCTCGCGGGGTTCCTGCTCGGCACGGTGAGCGGTTCCGGCGTGGCGACCACGGTGAGCGTGGGCAGCGTGGCCTGGCCGATCCTGCGCCGGGCCGGCTATCCGCGCGAGCAGGCCGGGGGAGTGCTGGCCGCGGCCGGCATCGGCGCGATCCTGTCGCCCCCCACGCTGGGCGCGGCGGCGTTCATCATCGCCGAATACCTGCGGGTGAGCTACCTGACCGTGCTGGTCTACGCCACGATCCCGACCGTCCTGTACTACCTGGGTGTCTTCCTCGCGATCGAGATGGACGCCCGCAGGTACGGCACGCGGGCCGTTCCAGTGGACGCGGGCGGTCCCTGGCCGCTGATCAGGCGCTTCGGCTACCACTTCAGCTCGCTGTTCGTGATCATCATCCTGATGGCCCTCGGACAGTCGCCGTTCCGCGCGGTCGTGTACGCGACGCTGCTGGCCTTCGCGCTGTCGTTCCTGGACCGCACCCCCGGCGGCGAGAACCGGCTGACCCCGCGTCGTGCCGTACGGGCCCTGGCGGCGGGCGCCACCGGGGTGCTGCCGGTCGCGGTCACCTGCGCGGCGGCGGGCATGATCGTCGGCGTGGTCACGCTCACCGGGCTCGGGCTCAAGGCCGGCTCGCTGATCGTCGGCCTGTCCGGGGGGAACCTCGCGGCCACCGCCGTGGCCTGCGCGCTGGCCGTGCTGCTGCTCGGGCTGGCCGTGCCGGTCACGGCGTCCTTCGTCATCGCCGCCGTGATCATCGGTCCCGCGTTGCTGAACCTCGGCGTCACCCCGGCCGAGGCGTACATGTTCATCTTCTATTACGCCGTGCTGTCCGAGGTGAGCCCGCCGACGGCGCTGTCGGCCTTCGCCGCCTCGGCGATCACGGGTGGCAACGCGCACCGCACGATGTGGGCCACCTGGAAGTACACGCTCCCGGCGTTCCTCGTGCCCTTCGCGTTCGTGCTCACGCCGTCCGGCGCGGCCCTGCTGGCCCAGGGGCCGATCGGCGGGATCCTGCTCGCCGCGGCCGTGTCCGCGCTGGCCGTGGCCGTCCTCGCGGTGGCCACCGGCGGCTGGATCGCCGGCCCCGCCGGTCCGGTCGAGCGGGGCCTGTGCGCGCTGGCGGCGGTCCTGCTGCTCGTCCTGTCGCCCTGGCCCGTGCTGGCCGGGCTGGGCGTCACGGCCCTGGCACTCGCCGTCCACTTCGTCCGCAGACACAAGGAGGCGCATCCGTGAGGTTCAGGCTCGTGACGGCGCTGGCCGTCACCGCGGCACTGCTGGCCGCCGGTTGCGGGGGCGACCGGTCGGGCGCGGGGGGCGGCACGGGCGGCGGGACCCGCCTGTCGATCGCCACCGGCAACACCACCGGCGTCTACTACGTGCTGGGCGGCGGGCTCGCCGAGCTGATCGACAAGCACCTGCCGGGCCACCGGGCGACCGCGGAGGCCACCGGCGCCTCGGTGGAGAACATCCAGCGGGTGGTCAGGGGACAGTCGGACATCGCCTTCACGCTCGCGGACACGGCCGCCGACGCGGTCAAGGGCACCGGCGCCTTCACCGCCCCGCAGCCGATCCGCGCGCTCGCCCGGCTGTACGGCAACTACACGCACGTGATCGCGCGGACCGACGCCGGGATCACCTCCGTCGCCGACCTGCGCGGCAAGCGCGTGTCCACGGGCTCGCCGAACTCGGGAACGGAGGTGATCGCGCTGCGGCTGCTCGCCGCCGCCGGGCTCGATCCCGGCAAGGACGTCAAACGGCAGGCGCTGTCGCTGCCCGAGACCGTGCAGGGGCTCAAGGACGGCACCCTCGACGCGCTGGTGTGGTCGGGCGGGCTGCCCACCTCGGGCATCACCGACCTGGTGACGAGCATGGGCGACGAGGCGACCTTCGTGCCGCTGAACGACGTGCTGCCCGCCATGCGCGCCGCCCACGGCCCCGTCTACGCGGAGGGCGTGATCCCCAAGGGGGCGTACGGCACGCCGTCCGACGTGCCGACCATCGTCGTGCCGAACCTTCTCGTGGTGAACGCGGCGATGGACGCGAAGCTCGCGGAGGACCTCACCCGGCTCGTCTTCGACCACAAGGCCGACCTGGAGAAGGTGCACGTGTCGGCCAAGGAGATCACTCTCGCCGACGCGCCGAAGACCGACCCCGTGCCGCTCCACGAGGGCGCCAGGAAGTTCTACGGCTGACCGGGCGGGCGCGGCGCTCGCCGCTCCGCGCTTCTCATCTCGCACGACGACGTCTTGAACCTGACATTGATGTCAACTTCTACCCTCTCGGAGTGACGGACAGGCCGTCAACGAAGGAGGCATCGATGAGCGACCTGACGGGCAAGGTGGCGCTGGTGACCGGCGGCAGCCGCGGGATCGGCGCGGCGATATCGAAACGGCTGGCTCAGGCGGGGGCGGCGGTCGCGCTGACCTACGCCGAGGCAGCGGACCGAGCGCGTGAGGTCGCCGAGCAGATCGAGGCCCATGGGGGCAGGGCCGCGGTGATCCAGGCGGACCTGGCCCAGCCGCAGGCGGCGGCGGAGGCGGTGGAGCAGACGGTTCGGGAGCTGGGCCGCATCGACATCCTGGTGAACAACGCGGGCTTCCTCGCCTACGGCCCACTGGCGGAGGTGTCCCCCGCGGACCTGGACCGGGTGCTCGCCGTGGACGTCCGGTCGGTGTTCCTGGCCGCCCAGGCCGCCGCCCGGCACATGGGCGACGGCGGACGGATCATCAGCATCGGGTCGTGCTTCAACGGGCGCGTTCCCGGCTCGAACTTCGTCCTGCAGGCGACGGCCAAATCCGCGCTCGTCGGGCTGACGAAGGGACTTGCCCGGGAGCTGGGACCACGCGGGATCACCGCCACCATCGTGGACCCGGGCCCGATCGACACCGACATGAACCCGGCCGACGGCGAGACCGCCGGCTTCCAGCGCTCCCTCACGGCCCTGGGACGTTACGGCGAGGCCGAGGACATCGCCGCCGCGGTGGCCTACCTGGCGGGCCCCGGCGGCCGCTACATCACCGGCACCGCCCTCGCCGTGGACGGCGGGTACACCGTCTGACGCCGGAGCCGTCCCCGGCCTCCACGGCTAGAGGCGGGTGAGGCCGGTGACGTGGAGGACGGCGTGGCCCTCCTCGTCGGAGGCGGCCAGGTCCACCTCGGCGCCGATGCCCCAGTCGTGGTTGCCGGCCGGGTCGTCGATGATCTGACGCACCCGCCACAGCTCCTTCTCCTCCTCGATGAGCAGGAGGGCCGGGCCGCGGGCGGCCGGGCCGGTGAGGATCTCGTCGTGCTCCTCGTAGTAGGAGTCCAGGCCCGCGCCCCAGTCGACGTCCGGGTAGAGCTCGACCAGCTCCTCCTCGCGGTCCAGCGCGGCGAGCTCCACCATCCGGAACATCGCGTTGCGGACCAGCACCCGGAAGGCGCGCGCGTTGGCGGTGACCGGGCGGGTCCGGGTCTCCAGCTGCTCCTGCCCGGCGGCCAGCGCCTCGGCCGGGTTGGCCAGCTTCTCCCACTCGTCGATGAGGCTGGAGTCGACCTGGCGCACCAGTTCGCCCAGCCATTCGATGAGGTCCACGAGGTCGTCGGTCTTCAGGTGCTCGGGCACCGTCTTCGACAGCGTGCGGTACGCGTCGGCCAGGTAGCGCAGCACCGTGCCCTCCGAGCGGGCCAGCTCGTAGAACTGGATGTACTCGGTGAAGGTCATCGCCCTTTCGTACATGTCGCGCACGATCGTCTTGGGACTCACGACGTGGTCGCCGACCCAGGGGTGCCCGCGCCGGTAGGTCTCGTACGCGCCGAAGAGCAGGTCGGCCAGCGGCATCGGGTGGGTGATCTCCGCGAGGCGCTCCATCCGCTCCTCGTACTCGATGCCGTCGGCCTTCATCTGCGCGACCGCCTCGGCCCTGGCCTTGTTGAGCTGGGCGTGCAGGATCTGCCGGGGGTCGTCCAGCGTCGACTCGACGATGGAGACCAGGTCCAGCGCGTACGTCGGGGACTCGCGGTCGAGCAGCTCGAAGCTCGCCAGCGCGAACGTGGCCAGCGCCTGGTTGAGCGCGAAGTCCTCCTGCAGGTCCACGGTGAGCCGGGCCATCCGGCCGTGCTCGTCGGGCTCGGTGAGCTTCTCCACGATGCCGCCGGCCAGCAGCGAGCGGTAGATCGCGATGGCGTGGCTGATGTGGCGGCGCTGCGCCTTGCGGTCCTCGTGGTTGTCGGTCAGCAGCCGCTTCATCGCCTGGAAGCAGTCGCCGGGGCGGTTGATGATCGACAGCAGCATGGCGTTGCTGACCTTGAAGCGGGAGGTCAGCGGTTCGGGCTCGGCGGTCTGGAGCTTCTCGAACGTGTCCTCGCTCCAGCCGACGAACCCCTCCGGCGGCTTCTTGCGCGCGTAGCCGCGGCGCCGCTTGGGATCGTCGCCGATCTTCGCCAGTGCCCGCTCGTTCTCGATGACGTGGTCGGGGGCCTGGCAGACGACGTAGCCGACCGTGTCGAAGCCCGCCCGGCCGGCCCGCCCGGCGATCTGGTGGAACTCCCGCGCCCGCAGCCGCCGCACCTTCGTGCCGTCGAACTTCGACAGCGCGGTGAACAACACGGTGCGGATCGGGACGTTGACCCCCACGCCGAGGGTGTCGGTGCCGCAGATGACCTTCAGCAGCCCCGCCTGCGCGAGGCGCTCCACCAGGCGGCGGTATTTCGGCAGCATGCCCGCATGGTGCACGCCGATGCCGTGCCGTACGAGCCGGGACAGGGCCCGGCCGAACCGGGTGGTGAACCGGAAGTTCCCGATCAGGGCGGCGATCTGTTCCTTCTCGGCCTTGGTGCACATGTTGATGCTCATGAGCGCCTGGGCGCGCTCCATCGCCGCGGCCTGCGTGAAGTGCACGACGTAAACCGGGGCCTGCTGGGTGGACAGCAGCTCCTCCAGCGTCTCGTGCAGGGGAGTGGTCCGGTAGGAGTAGATCAGCGGCACCGGGCGCTCGGCGTGCTTGACCACGCTGGTGGGGCGGCCGGTGCGGCGGGTGAGGTCGGTCTGGAAACGCTCGACGTCGCCGAGCGTGGCCGACATCAGCACGAACTGCGCCTGCGGCAGCTCAAGCAGCGGCACCTGCCAGGCCCAGCCGCGGTCGGGCTCGGCGTAGAAGTGGAACTCGTCCATGATCACGGTGCCGACGTCGGCGTTCGCGCCGTCGCGCAGCGCGATCTGGGCGAGGATCTCGGCGGTGCAGCAGATGACGGGCGCGTCGGCGTTCACGGTGGCGTCGCCGGTCATCATGCCGACGTTCTCGGTGCCGAACAGCGCGCACAGGTCGAAGAACTTCTCCGACACCAGCGCCTTGATCGGCGCGGTGTAGAAGCTGATCTCGTCTCGGGCCAGCGCCGCGAAGTGCGCCCCGGCGGCGATCAGGCTCTTGCCCGAGCCCGTGGGCGTGGACACGATCACGTTGTTGCCGGAGACGACCTCGATCAGCGCCTCCTCCTGCGCAGGGTAGAGCGTGAGCCCGCGATCGGCGTTCCACGACACGAACGCGTCGAACAGCGCGTCCGGGTCGGCGCCGGACGCTGAGCCGGACGGAAGACGGCGGAGGAGGCTCATGCTTTCGCTCACGCCTCTTATCCTGCCCAAGACGCACGACTGTTTCGACCGGCCCGACGTACGGCAAGGTGTGGCACAGCTACGTCAAAGGGGCGTGGCGCTGCACGAAGCCGCAGGTCAAACCCACAAACTAGCGGTATGGGGGAGAAGTGGGCCGGGCTCACGGCGCGCCGGGAGGCGGCGGCCGACGTGCTGCTCGCCGTCGCCGTCCTCGCCTTCGCGGTGCCGGCGGTGATGTTCGGCCGCTCCTTCCCGGCCCTGCCGTTCCTCGCCGTGCCGTGGTGGGCGCAGATCGCGGCAACCGGCGCGGCGGCCGCGTCCATGCTGGCCCGGCGCAGTGCGGCCTGGCCGGTGATCGCGGCCACCGTCGCCTGCGCCCTGCTCGCGGGCCAGACGATGCCGCTGATGCTGGCGGCGTACTCGATGACGGCGCAGAACACGGTGCGCCGCTGGCCGTGGGTGACCGCCGCGCTCGCGGGGGTCTACGCGCTGGCCGACTACGCGAGCCCCTACACCGACCGGCTGCCCGTCGCCGTGACGGTGCGGGCGGCCACGCTGATCTTCCTGCCCGCGCTGGTGGGCACCTGGGTGTGGCGCTACCGCACGATGATCAGGGAGCTGCGTGCGGGCGTGCGGGCGCGCGAGGAGCGCGCCGCCGCCCAGGAACGCCGCCGCATCGCCGGTGAGCTGCACGACACGGTGACGCACGCGGTCACCGTGATGGTCCTGAACGCCGGCCTCATCCAGGACGCCGACGAGCTCGACGAGATCCGCAAACTGGCCAGGAACATCGAGGACAAGGGCGTGCGGGCGCTGACCGAGCTGCGCGAGCTGCTCACGGCGCTGCGGCGAAGGGACCTGCCGCCCTCGGCGGAGAGCGTCGAGGGGATACCGCGCCTGGTCGAGGAGAGCAGGGCCACCGGCCTGCGCGTCGCCCTGCACTACGACGTGCCGGAGGAGACGCTGTCGCGGCAGGCCGGCCACGCCTGCTACCGCGTCGTCCAGGAGGGCCTCAACAACGTGCGCAAACACGCGCCGGGGGCCGACGTGCAGGTGGTCTGCGAGGCCCACGGCGGCGTGCTGAACGTGTCGGTGGTCAACAGCGGCAAGAGCCGGGCCGTGCCGGTCCGGGTGCCCGCTGACGCGGGGGGCGGCTACGGGCTGCCCGGCCTGCGCGAGCGCGTCGCCCTGGTGGGCGGGCGGCTCACGTTCGGCCCGACCGCCGAGGGCGGGTTCGCGCTCACCGCCAGCATCCCCTGCCACCCGCCCGAGCATCCCGAGCCCTGATTCCGTGCCGTTGCGGACAGACACGCACAGCGGCCCGATCAGCAGACGTTGCTCCTGGTGTAGGCGACCGAGTCCTCCGGGGAGACGACACCGCTCTCCGCGATGCCCTTCTCCACGGCGAGCAGATCCCGGCCCGCGATCGAAGCAGGAATCTCCCCGCGGGTGACCCGCAAACCGCGCACGGGCATGGGGCCTACAGGCCCAGGTCCTCGATCTCCTTGAGCAGGGCGGACCGGGAGTCGGGCGGAGCGGCACTGCTGGGAGGCGCACTCCCGGTCGTGCCCTTGGCCCGCCGGTCGCGGAACAGGTAGCCGCCGAGGATGCCGCCCGCGAAGCCGAAGACGTGGGCCTGCCAGCCGATGCCCTCGGCGGGCAGCAGCCCGGCGAACTGGTAGGCGAAGCACAGGCCCATGACCAGACCGATGACGATGTCGATCAGGTGGCGGTCGAACGCCCCGCGGACAAGCACGTATCCGAAGTAGCCGAACACCAGCCCGCTCGCGCCCGCGCCGACCGTGGAGGAGTCGGCGGTGAACCACGAGCCGAGCCCGCTGGCGACGGCGATCAGCCCGGTCACCCCGAGGAAGCGCCGTACGCCCCGGTAGGCCGCGAGGAACCCGAAGATGAACAGCGGCCCGGAGTTGCCCTCGATGTGCTCCCAGCTCCAGTGAAGGAGCGGCGCGGAGACGATCCCGGGCAGCCGCTCGACATCCCAGGGCCTGATGCCGTAGCTGTAGCTGAGCGAGTAGCCCGAGGCCCAGTTGGCCACCTGCACGACCCAGATCAGCGCCAGGAAGCCGACCATGACCCACAAGGCCTTCCGGGCCTCGGCGATCATGATTTCGGCGGTGCGGCCGTCGCTCACAGAGCCTCCCCCGTCACTGAGGATCATGCGGGAAAGATACCGCCGACGGCCGCACGCGTCATCGGCTGCCGCGCGAGAGGTCTAGATCCGCTCGATGACGACGACCGGGATCTCCCGGTCGGTCTTGGTGGCGTACTCGTCGTACGCGGGCCAGGTCGCGGCCATCGTCCGCCACATGTCCGGTCGTTCCTCTGGGGTCGCCGTACGGGCGCGCGCCTCGAACCTGTCCCCCTTGATCTGGAACTCCACCTCGGGCTCGGCCTGGAGGTTGAGGTACCACAGCGGGTGCTCGTCGGCCCCGCCCTTGGAGGCGACCACCAGGTAGGCGTCGCCGTACGGCTGGTAGATCAGCGGGGTGCTGCGGGGCCGGCCCGACTTACGGCCCTTGGTGGTGAGGATGGCCACCGTGGTGCCCTGCCAGTCGTGGCCTTCCTCGCCGTCGGTCTCGATGTAGCGCTTGACGTGTTCCTGTCCGAAAAGCATGGTCGTTCACCTTCCCATCAGAGGGGGATCAACCGCCCGCGCCCTCGGCCAATTCCAGGGCGACCTGCAGTCCCGCTGCGGCCCGCTCCTCCTCAGTCGCCGACTCGTCGCGGATGAAGAACCAGGCCGCGTGCATCGCGAACAGCGCCATCGAGCGCCTCAGCCTGACCGGCAGCGGGTCCTCCGGCTCGCACAGCGTCTGCATCAGCTCGCCCATGCGCTCGCGCATCAGGTCGACCTTGGCATGGCCCTGCAGCGCCGTCTTGTTGCGGTCCATGAACTGCATGACCTCGTGGTGGCGTCCGCTGGTCATCTGCGCGGAGTAGCGGCGGATGACCTCCCCGCGGGTCTCCGCGGTGCGGGGGTGCCCGTTCGCCCACGCGATCAGCTCGTCCAGTGCCTTGACGCGGTCTTCGATCAGGCTGGCGACGATGTCCTCCTTGGTGCGGAAGTGGTAGTAAAGTGCCGCCTTGGTCACGCCGAGGGCCTCGGCTATCTCCCGGAGCGACGTCGCCTCGTACCCCTGCTCGGTGAAGAGCCTGATCGCGACCTCCTGAATGCGGCTGCGTGTGTCGGTATGAGCACCCATTCCCTGCTGTCCCCAAATAACTTGACGGCCGGCAAGTAAGGACAATACCGTGCCTCGGGCACTAGCCTGTCGGCAAGTAAGTAAATTCGTTTCAAGGGGGCACCCATGACCACGGAGACCGCGGCCGCGCCCGGCCGGTCCCGGGAAGTGATGATCGTCTTACCCGGTCTCATGCTGGCGATGATGCTGGCGATGCTGGACAACATGATCGTCGGCACGGCGATGCCGAGGATCGTCGGGGAGCTTCAGGGGCTGGACTACTTCACCTGGGTCACCACCGCGTACGTGCTGGGCACCACGGTCTCGACGCCGATCTGGGGCAAGCTCGGCGACCTGTACGGCCGCAAGAACATCTTCCTGAGCTCGATCGCCATCTTCCTGATCGGCTCCGCGCTGTGCGGCATGGCCGGCTCGTCGCTGTTCGGCGGGACCGGCGACGGCATGATCGAGCTGATCGCGTTCCGCGCGCTGCAGGGCCTCGGCGCCGGCGGGCTCATCGTCGGGGTGATGTCGATCATCGGGGACCTGGTCCCGCCCCGTGAGCGTGGTCAGTACCAGGGCATCATGGCGGCCATCATGTCGCTCGCCATGATCGCGGGGCCTCTCGTCGGCGGTTTCATCACCGACAACCTGAACTGGCGCTGGGCCTTCTACGTGAACCTCCCGCTCGGCGGCGTGGCGCTGATCTGGCTGATCCTCAAGCTGCACCTGCCCAGGCACCGCACCGAGCACCGCATCGACTGGCTCGGCGCGGCCATCCTCACCGTGGCGATCACCGCGATCGTGCTGATCACCTCGTGGGGCGGCCAGAAGCACGGATACCCGTGGGGCTCGTGGCAGATCCTGGGGCTGGCCGCCCTGGCGGTCGTCGCGCTGGCCGTGTTCATCCCCGTCGAACGGCGGGCGGCCGAGCCGATCCTGCCGCTGCACGTGTTCGCCAACCGCAACTTCACGCTGATCAACGTGCTCGGCTTCCTCCTCGGCTTCGCGATGTTCGGCGCGATCACCTTCCTGCCGATGTTCCAGCAGATCGTGCAGGGCTCCACGGCCACCAACTCCGGGCTGCTCCTGCTCCCGATGATGGCCTCGTCCATGGTCGTGTCGCTGTTCGTCGGCAGGGCGATCACGAAGACCGGGAAGTACAAGAGCTTCCCGGTGATCGGCGGCGTGGTCATGGCCATCGGCGTGTGGCTGCTGTCGACGCAGGACGTCCACACCCCCGCCTGGCGGACCGGCGTCTACATCGCCGTCCTCGGCCTGGGCATGGGCTTCCTGATGCAGACGACCATGCTGATCGCGCAGAACAGCGTCGAGCAGAAGGACATCGGCGTGGCCAGCAGCGCCTCCACGTTCTTCCGCTCCATCGGCGGTTCGTTCGGCATCTCGCTGTTCGGCGCCATCTTCAACAACCGTCTGGCCGACGAGATCACCACCAGGTTCGGCGCCAAGGCGGCCACCCTGCTCGGCTCCGGTGGCGGTCAAATCGACCGGAAGGTCCTCGAGCAGCTTCCACCGCCGGTCAAGACGGGGTTCCTGGAGGCGCTCGCCAGCACGATCGGCACGGTCTTCCTGTGGTCGGTCCTGTTCGCCGCGTTGGTCCCGGTGATCGCCGCCTTCATCAAGCACGTCCCGCTGCGCAGCGGCGCTCCCGGCGCCGCCGACGGCGAGAAGGCGGAGCCGATGGCGGCCGCCGCCTTCGAGTGACCTGATTCGGAGCCGGTACGGCGCACGCCCCCGCGCGGGCGTGCGCCGTACCGCGTTTTCCGGGCCGGTCAGGCGGGCCGCTCGGCCCGGTCAGCCGACCAGTCGGTGTGGAAGGAGCCCTCCCGGTCGACCCGCCGGTAGGTGTGCGCGCCGAAGAAGTCGCGCAACCCCTGCAACAGCGCCGCAGGCAGCCGGTCGCGGCGCAGCCCGTCGTAGTAGGCGAGCGCCGAGGAGAAGCCGGGCGTCGGCACCCCGATCGTCGCCGCCGTCGCCACGACCCGCCGCCACGACTCCTGGGCCTCCTCCAGCGCCTGGGCGAACGTCGGGTCCACCAGCAGCGTCGGCAGGTTCGGGTCCGCGTCGTACGCCGCCCGGATCCGGTCGAGGAAGCGCGCCCTGATGATGCAGCCGCCGCGCCAGATCGTGGCCGCCGCACCCAGGTTCAGGTTCCAGCCGTACTCCGCGCTCGCGGCGGCCATCTGGTCGAACCCCTGGGCGTACGCCACGATCTTTGAGGCGTACAGCGCCCGCCGCACGTCCTCGACGAGGCCGGAGTCGCCGGCCATGCCCGAGGGGCCGGTGAGCGAGCGGGCGGCGGCCCGCTGCTCGGGGTGACCCGACAGCGCCCGGGCGAACACCGCCTCGGCGATGCCGGTGACCGGGACGCCGAGGTCGAGGGCGCTCTGCACGGTCCAGCGGCCGGTGCCCTTCTGCTCGGCCTGGTCCTGCACGACGTCCACGAACGGCTTGCCCGTGGCGGGGTCGGTGTGGCCGAGCACCTCGGCGGTGATCTCGATGAGGTACGACTCCAGGTCGCCCCGGTTCCACTCGCGGAAGACGTCGGACAGCTCCTGCGGGGTCAGCCCGAGGGCCTGCCGGAGCAGGTCGTACGACTCCGCGATGAGCTGCATGTCGGCGTACTCGATGCCGTTGTGCACCATCTTGACGAAGTGGCCGGCGCCGTCGGGGCCCACGTGCACGCAGCACGGCACCCCGTCGACCTTCGCCGCGATGTCCTCGAGCAGGGGGCCGAGAGTCTTGTACGCCTCGGCGTCGCCGCCGGGCATGATGCTCGGGCCGTTGAGCGCGCCCTCCTCGCCGCCCGAGATGCCGGTGCCGACGAAGTGGATGCCCCGCTCGCGCAGCGCGGCCTCCCGGCGGCGGGTGTCCATGTAGTGGGCATTGCCGCCGTCGATGATCATGTCGCCCGGCTCCATGACGGCGGCGAGCTCCTCGATCACGGCGTCGGTGGGCGCCCCGGCCTTGACCATGATGATCGCCTTGCGGGGCCGTTCGAGGGAGGCCACGAACTCCTCGATCGTGCCGGCCGGAAGGAACGCGCCCTCGTCGCGGTGCTCCTCCATGAACCGGGTCGTACGGCTCTCCGTGCGGTTGTGCACCGCGACCACGTGACCGTGGTGGGCGAAGTTCCGGGCGAGGTTGCGACCCATGGTCGCCAGGCCCGTCACTCCGATGTCTGCCTTGTCCATGACTACAGTCATACCGTTCCCAGGTAGGGGCGACCGGCCTCGGGTGGGCGTGTCCCGCGGCCGATCGCGGTGAGCTGCACGTATCAGTAGCCGTCAGTAGCCGTAGCCGCCGGACGGGTGGGAGTGTGACGGCGCCGGTCTGGCCGAAGTCGTGGCCGTGGACGACGGCGTGGACGACGGCGTGGGCCTCGGAGTGGGCGAGGCGGCGCCCGCGGCCGTGGCCGGGCGGATCAGGCCGAGCAGGCCGTGCCGCGCGCCTGAGACGCCGGCCGAGAACCACACCGCGTCGGTGCCGCCGTTGCCCGCCGTGCCGGGTTCGAGGTCCCACAGCCCCTCGACGGCGATCGCCCTGCCGTCCGCCCCGCGCAGCGGGCCGAGGTAGCGACCCGTCCTCGGGTTGTACGCGTTGATCCATCCGTCGCCGAAGTTGCCCACCAGCAGCGCACCGGCGTACGCGCCGAACCCGGCGGGGGCGAGCGTCATCGCCCACGGCGCGTTCAGCGGGCCGCGGGAGGCGAGGCGCCGCACGAAGCGGCCGCTCGGGGTGAACCGGCTGACGAACCCGTTGCCCCGGCCCGCCACCGGCCTGCCGGTCTCGGGGTCCCGCTTGGCGTAGGCGACGAGAACCGAGGCTCCGGCGATCTCGACGTTGAAGGGGGAGTAGTGCGCGGGCAGGAACGGGTCGCGGAACGCGCTGCGCGCCGGCCGCACCCGCCGGAAGTCGTCGTCGAAGACGTGGACGGCGCCGTGGGAGAAGGACGGCGCGAGCAGGAACGTGCCCCGGTCGGTGTTCATCAGCGCCAGGCCCTTGTAGTCGGCGCCGCGGGTGAACGCGGCGATGACCGCGTTGTGTGGATCGGCCTTGGCGCTCCAGGCGGTGATGGCGCCGCTCGGGCTGGAGAAGATGAACGAGGCGGGCGCGGCGCCGGCCTTTCCCTTGACCGTGAAGGCGTCGCCCGTGTACGCCACCTGGCCGGTCGGGGTGCCGCCGGGGATCGTCACCGTGGTGGGGGCCTTCCTGGCCGTCCCCGCACCTCCGGTGTAGACGGTCGCCGTGCCGGTCCCCGCGTTGGACACCCAGAGGGCGGCGCCCATCGCGAGGCCCCAGGGGTTGACCAGTTTCGGGTCGGTGAGGGCCGCCCTGCCCGCCACGTCGGAGACCAGGTCGACCTCGGCGAACCGGGCGGGCGTGTGCGCCGTGCTCGCGGACCGGTTCGCGGCCGGGTGCGCCTGGGGGCCGGAGCCCTGCCCGGAGCGGGAGGCGTAGGGGGACGAAGCGGGATGGGCCGGTGCCGCTCCGACCAGCGCCAGCGCGAGCGGCGCGGCGCAGAGCGTGACGATACGTGCCCGCATGGGGCCTCCTGAGAGTGGTCAGAACTGTGTCGGCATGCCCTTACGCCCGGAGATACGCCGCCGCCCCGTTCCGGGTTCACCCGACTTTTCCGCAGGTAAGGGGCGCGGGCAGGAGCAGGTCTGCCCTATCCTGACAAAACCCGCAAAGCAAGCGGGTTTTGTATAGACATGGTCGTCCGATGGCGAGGACACTTGGCCTCCCGCCGGGCCGCTGGTAATTCACTACAGCCAAGAGGGGCCGGTGCTGAGCCGGCCCCGCCCACCGTCGTCGCTCACTACGGAGAAGAGACGTGTTCGCACCGAAGCCGGAACGGTCAGTCGTCGCGGTTCCTCCACCCGGAGACGGGCCCGGATTCTGGGCGGGCGCGCCCAGCGCCGTGAGCAGGGACGGATGGATCTACCTGGCCTACCGGCTGCGCCGGCCGCTCGGTGATGGGCGCGGGTACGCCGTGGAGATCGCCCGATCCGCCGACGGCGAGCGGTTCGAGAAGATCCTCACGATCACCAAGGAGGAGATGAAGACCGAGTCGCTGGAGCGCCCGACGCTCGTGGTGACGCCGGAGGGCAGGTGGCGCCTGTACCTGAGCTGCGCCACGTACGGCACCAAGCACTGGCGGGTCGAGATGATCGAGGCCGCCGGACCGGCGGAGTTCGACCCCGCCGACGCGCGGGTGGTGCTGCCCGGCGACCTCAAGACCGGCGTCAAGGACCCCGTGATCCTCCATCACGGCGGAGTGTGGCACCTGTGGGCGTCCTGCCACCCCCTGGAGGACCCCGACGAGGCCGACCAGATGGTGACCGACTACGCCACCAGCACCGACGGCGTCGAGTGGACCTGGCAGGGCACCGCGCTCGACCGGCGGCCGGGCGAGTGGGACTCGCGTGGCGTGCGGGTGAGCGCGGTCACGTTCAGCGGCGAGACCGTCATCGCGTACTACGACGGCCGCGCGTCGGCGGAGGAGAACTACGAGGAGCGCACGGGCGTGGCCATCGGCCCCGACCCGTCCACGCTCACCGCCACCGGAACCGCTCCCGTCGCCCAGTCGGAGCACGCCGGGGGAGGACTGCGCTACCTGTCGATCGTGCCCGTGGCGGGGGGCCGCCGCCTGTACTACGAGCTGACCCGCGCCGACGGGGGACACGAGCTGCGCACCGAGCTGCGCTGACCGCCCGGGAGCGATTCCGGCGCCAGGATTGGACATCGCCCTGAACATCCGCGGTGGCAGAGCGGGAGCGGGGTGGCACGGGCGGCGGCGGGCGGGGCCCGAGTGGGGGGTCACGCCCCGATGGGATCGCCTCCCGGAGGGCCGTCCATGCCCGGCGGCCGGGCGGCCGGGTCGGAGGCGCTTCTGGCGCGGCCGTTGCGGGCCTGCCGCTGGCCGGACGGCCGGGCTCCGACCAGGCCTCCCGACCGCTCCCGAGGGCGCAGCCAGTCGCCGAAGCCCTCGCCGAAGGAGTCGCCGCCGAGCAGGTCGCGCAGCAGCGCGATGTCGGCGGCGAAGTAGGCGAGCAGCTCCTGGCGCTGTGCCCAGGTGAGCGGCCGCCGGGGCTGCCCGTCGCGCTGCAGCACCCGTTCCAGCGGACCGGTGAGCCGCCGGCCCAGCACCGGATCGCCGAGCCGGGCGAGCCGGGCCAGGAGCCGGTGCCCGCGGCTGTGCCGTGGATGGGCCGTGACGTTCTCCCTGGGCACCTCACCGACCAGCCCCTGCTCCACCCCGAGGAACGCGCAGATGCGATCGAGCGTGGCGGCGGGGCGGTCCACGAGGTCCCGGTAGCGGAAGACCAGCACCTGCTCGCGGGGGAACAAGGCGAACAGGTGCGCGAGCTGCTCGCCGTACCGGCCGAGGCCGACGTAGTGCCAGAACGGCGACCAGCCCTCGGCGATCCGCCGCTTCTCGGCCGCGCACGCCTCGATGACGTCGCCGATCGGCTCCAGGCCGGCCGACCACAGGTGGGTCCAGTTGGAGTGCGCGCGCTCCACGGGGTCGCGCAGCGAGACGATGAGCTTGGCGTCCGGGATCGCCTCCCGGATCCGCCGCTGGGCCGCGCGGTCGTACAGGTAGAAGGGGGTGGACTCGCCGCGCAGCGCCCCGGGCGCCGCGTCCGCGAACAGCGCCTCGTAGTCGGCGCGCCGCCACACGTGCTCGCGGTAGGTCTCCGCGTCCCCCGGCCCGCCCTTCGCCGGAGGCGGGCCGTCGGTGAGGAAGAACTTCGGCTCCTTGACGGGAGACATGAACAGCCGCGGATGGCGGGCCAGCGCAGCGTGCAGGGCAGTGGTGCCGGCCTTCGGCGCCCCGATGACCAGGAAGTCGGGCAGGGCCATTGGGAGTCCTCCTACTTTCCCGATTTATTAAGTTGGTTTTGCCCCTTCCTTGCCTTCAGAATCACCCGACGTCGGTGTAGTACCACCGAAACAGACACCGATGCCGTATCGCGGCCCATATCTGGGTGCCACGGCTCCCCGCCCGGCGTCCGGAGGGCCCGCCCCCGGCCGGGAAGCCCGGGAGGATCGGGTCAGCCGGAGGTCGCGCCGGCCGAGCCGCGCGCCGCGACCACCGGCCCCACCCATGCCGCCGGCCGGCGACGGGCGAGCGCGGCGGCCCGCCGGTCGCCGTCGGACCAGAACTCGAACCACACCTCGTTGCGGCCGGCCTCGCGGACCAGCCCCCACCGGTCGGCCAGCAGGTCCAGCAGCGGCAGGCCGCGACCGCCCTGGCTCGACCCGTTGGGGAGCGGATGACCGGCGCACGGCGGCCCGGCCGAGCCGTCGTCCTCCACGCAGACCCGCACGCGGTCGGGCAGGCACGAGACGGTGACGGTGAAGGTGCCGCCGTCCCCGGAACGGGAGTGGACGACCGCGTTCGTCGCGATCTCGCTGGTCAGCAGTACGCAGTCGTCATGCCGGGGATGGCCGC
Organism: Microbispora sp. H10830; assembly: GCF_014161375.1. NCBI lineage: Bacteria > Bacillati > Actinomycetota > Actinomycetes > Streptosporangiales > Streptosporangiaceae > Microbispora > Microbispora sp. H10830. The sequence goes on along the minus strand of NZ_JABBWX010000004.1, from coordinate 233,435 downwards.
GCCCGAGCGCGGCCGACACGAGCCTGCGCGCCCGCCCCACCTGGTCCCGCCCACCCGCGAGCCGGGCCACGCGGTTTCCCGCGCCGTCCCCCGAGATCTCCATGAGCTCCTCCCAACGCGTGACGGTGTGGCCGCCGCAGGAGAGGACGTCCGCCCCCGCGCCCGCGATGTCACGGGAAAGTAGGAGTGTCCTTGCCCCGCTATGCCGGGAAAGTGACCTCGCCACCCTCGTCCTCCGGGCGGCGACCAGAAGCCGGCCGCGCTGGAACCGCGGGAAGGCCCGGCACAGGGGCAGACGACCCGGTCGGGAACGGTGCCGCCCCACAGCGTGCGCACGGCGATGACGGCCTTCCGGGGTCATGGTGGTCCGTGGGTGGCGTGAAATCCCGGCTCAACAGGACGGCGGGACCGGTCCGTCCGGTCCCGCCGCCCCCTTCTCGTCGGTGAAGCCGGGCAGGCTCCTCGTCAGGAGTCGTGCGCGGCCGCTCCCGATGCGGAGCCGTTCACGACGAGCACGCGCTCGCGCTCGGGCACCTCGATGGCCGGAAACGTGCCGGTGTCGACGATCCCGTGCTCCCGATACGCCGCCTCGATCAGCGCGTAGGCCTGGGGTTCGAGCTTCCACAGCGCCCGCCACTCCTTCGCCGCGAGGAGCGGGATGCCCACCTCCTGGGCGATGTCGGCGGCGCGGGGGACGTACTTGCGCGCGATCTGCTGGTCCCAGTACTGCCGGGCGGCCCGGAGCTGGGCCGCGCGCTGGGCGGTGTCGACGACGGGCGGCGCCGGCTCGGCCGGGACGTCCTCCTCCTCGTCGTCGATCAGCTCGGCGATGGTCGCGGCGGGCAGCGCCGGGGGAGCGGGCTGCACGGGCTCGGGCGCCCAGGGGACCGGCGGAGCGAGGTCGATCAGCGCGGAGGTGTTGTAGAGCGCGCCGATCTGGGACAGCAGGGCCTCCTGCCGCTTCTCGTCCACGGCCAGGCCGGTGTATTCCACCGCCTGGTCCATCGCCTTGTCGAGCCTCGCCATCGCGGCGCGCAGCTTGCGGTCGGACGCCCCGGCCTCGCGCAGCGCGCGGAACCGCTTGGCGGCCAGCGCCACCCTGGTCAGCCTGCGGTGGGCGTCCACCTCGCTCGCCGTACGGTCGCTCGCCTCGGCCAGGCCGACCCGGACCAGCACGCGCTCGGGGGTGAGCCGCCAGTTGATGCGCCCCCGGCCGGTGATGCGGACCCGCTCGATGGCCATGCCGCGCTCCCACAGCCAGGCGGCCACGAGCGGCGCGGCGAGACGGAAGACGGCCTCGGCGACGCTGCGGGCGTCCATGCTCGACAGGACGGCCGACAGGGACGTCAGCACCCACACGGCCAGGCCGTCGATGCCGGCCGAGTAGTTCTCCCGCATGTTGCGGCGCGCGCGTACGGCGCTGGTGATGACGGCGACCTCGATGAAGGCGAACAGCAGGAGCCGCAGCGGCCCGTCGAACCCGAGGACGTCGCCGGAGAAGCGCCACATGCCCTGGGCGGAGACGCCGGTGGCGATGCTGGCGGCGACGATGGTCAGAATGTCCTCGGTGGGCCGGCCGGCCGCCCAGCGGCGGAACAGGCGGATCAGGGCGCGCAGGGCGAAGAAGGCCAGGACCAGCAAGACCAGGGCGATGACGCTGATGATGATCGTTTCGATCGTATGGGCCGACGCGAAGGCGGTTATTTGGTCAATGGGGGGCATCAGTCACGGTCTCTCGACGTCCGATGGTTTTCCTCGAGATCATCCCAGAACCGCGTCATCCTTTGGTGCGAAACACGTCTCTCCGTGAACACTCCGTCGCCGGGGGTTCGGAGCCGTTCTCAGTTGTCCAGGGTTCTCAGATGTCGAGGTTGAGGCGGGCGATGGGCTCCACGAGCTCCTCCTCCTCGTAGCGCAGGTGCGACAGCAGCACGTCCGACAGCAGGTCCACCTGGTCGCGCACGCCGTCGAGCCGGTCCGGGTCCTCGATCATCGCGACGAGGGCGGCGTCCAGCTCCGTCAGCACGCCGGCGATGACCTCGTGCTCCTGCTCCAGGCGGGCCACGACCGGCGCAAGCGACTCCTGCGCCGCCGCCAGCATCGGGAACATGTGCTCGTCCTCGATCGTGTGGTGGGTGGTCAGCAGGCGGCAGTACGACGCGCAGAACGTGCCGAGCGTCCAGTAGTTCTGCCGCAGGGTGAGCTCGTTGATCATCGAGCGGAGCGCGGCGGCGTCGGAGCGTCCCGCGATGACCTGCTCCAGGGCGTCCCTGATCTGGGTCAGCTCCCGGCGCAGGTGGTCGTGGATGAGCACGAGCCGCCGGCCGTTCGCCTGCTGCCGAGGCGGGAGCGCGGCGATGTCCCGCTTGGGCAGCCGCGGCCGGGTGGCCTCGTCGAGCACGGCCCTCGCCGGTGCCGCCTTCGCGAGCTCGATCGGGGCGTCGGCGTCCTCCCGCGGCCCCCGGGCGCGCTCCCGCGACACCGCCTCGCGTACGGCGGGGGCGACCTCCTCGGCGAAGACCTTGAGGTCCCTGTCGTCGTCCACGGCCAGCACGAACACGCTCATGCCGTGGCGGAGCGCGAGTCCCGTGAGCTGCTCGGCCCACAGGGCCGGCGGCCCGTCCAGGAACCCCTTCCCGGCGACGCCGGAGAACCGGCCCTCGATGTTGTAGACGCGGCGGATCCCGGCGGGGTCGCGCCCGGCCCGCTCGGCGGCGGCGTCCAGGATCGCGCTCATCGCGCCCAGCTCGCCGGGCGCGGCATACCCGGAGGAGGGCACCCACCCGTCGCCGAGCCGCCCGGTCAGCTCCAGCATGCGCCGCCTGTACGCGCCGAGCCACAGCCCGATCGGATGCGGGGGGAACGGCCCCGGCCGCGCGCCCTCCAGCCGGTAGTGCCTGCCGTCGAGCCGTACGCCCTCCTCGCCCGGGGTCCACAGCGCGCGGAGGACCGCGATGGCCTCCTCCAGCGCGTCCACGGCCTCGCCGGGGCTGTGGCGCGGGCCGCCCATGGCCGCGATGCCGTCCCAGAACGCCCCGGAGCCGAGCCCCAGCTCGACCCGGCCCCCGCTCAGGATGTCGAGGGACGCGGCGGCCCTGGCGAGCACCGCCGGCGGCCGCAGCGGCAGGTTCACCACGTCGGGGAACAGCCGCACCCGCTCGGTGCGCCCCGCGAGCGTGGACAGCAGCGTCCAGGTGTCGAGGAACGCTGGCAGGTAGGGGTGGTCCTGGATGCCGATGATGTCGAGCCCGATCTCGTCGGCCAGCACGGCCTGCCGGACGATCCGGTGGTGCCCCGCCGCGTCGGGCGTGAGAAACGCCCCGAACCACAGCTCATGTCCGAAGTCCGCCATTAAATCGCTACCTTTCCGCGTCCCGGACCGGGAGCCTACCTTCGTGACAAGATCTGGCGACATGACCCTGGTGGCCCCCGGCGGCACCGTCCTGTCGGTCGTCATCGGCTCGCGCGCCTACGGGCTGGAGACCGAGCAGTCGGACGTCGACAGGCGGGGCGTGTTCGTGACGCCCACTCCGTTGTTCTGGCGGCTCGACAAGCCGCCGGACCACCTGGAGGGGCCGCTGCCCGAGCAGCTCTCGTGGGAGGTCGAGCGGTTCTGCGTGCTCGCGCTCGAGGGCAATCCGGCCGTGCTGGAGTGCCTGTGGTCGCCGCTGGTGGAGCTGGTCACCCCGGTGGGCGAGCGGCTGCTGGCGCTGCGCCGCGCGTTCCTGTCGGGGAAGGCGGAGCGGGCGTTCGCGGGATCGGCCGCCCGGCAGTTCCGCCGTCTCGGGCCGGAGGACCCGCCCCGGCCGGGCGGCGACGTCAGGCGCTGGAAGATGGCCATGCACATGATCCGGCTGCTGCTGTGCGCCGCCCACCTGGCCGGGCATGGGGAGCCGCTGATCGAGGTGGGCGCCCACCGCGACCGGCTGCTCGCCGTACGGCGGGGGGAGACGCCCTGGCCCGAGGTGCTGGAGTGGCGTGGGCGGCTGCTCGCCGAGCTGGACGAGCGGCACGGGAGCGCGCTGCCGGGACGACCGGACCGGGCGGCCGTCGAGGAGTTCCTGATCGACGTGCGGAGGTCGGCTCTATGAGCATGATCGAAGGAGGGGCGCCGTGACCGCCGTCCTGCCGTCCTGGCTGCCCGAGGTGGCCGCGCGGGAGCGGCACCCGCTCGCGTTCGCCACGGTGAGCGGCGCGCATCTGTACGGGTTCCCCTCGGTGGACTCGGACGTGGACCTGCGGGGCGTGCACGTGCTGCCGGCCGAGGAGGTCGTCGGGCTGCGCACGGGTGAGGAGACCGTGACCCGCTCGTGGATTCGCGAGGGCGTGGAGGTCGACCTCGTGACCCACGACCTCGCCAAGTTCTGCAGGCTCCTGCTCGGCCGCAACGGCTACGTGCTGGAGCAGCTCCTGTCGCCGCTGGTCGTGACCACCTCCCCGCTGCACGAGGAGATGCGCGCCCTCGCGCGGGGCTGCCTGACCCGGCACCACGCCCACCACTACCTCGGCTTCGCCCGCACCCAGCGGCGGCTGTCCGACCGCACGGGGGAGCTGAAACCGCTGCTCTACGCGTTCCGGGTGCTGCTGACGGGCATCCACCTCATGCGTACGGGCGAGCTCGTCGCCGATCTCACCCTGCTCCTCGACGGCGGGCCGCCGTACCTGCCCGGCCTGGTGGAGGCCAAGCGGGCGGCCGAGCACGGCGGGCTGCCGGACGGCGCGCCCGGTGGGGAACGGCTCGCGGCCGACCTCGACGCGCTCACCGCCCGCCTGGAGGACGCCCGGGACGCCTCCGCGCTGCCGGACGCCCCGTCGGCCCACGACGCCCTGCACGACCTCGTCGTACGGACCCGCCTCGCCGGACGCCCATAGAGGGAGCGAACGGCGAAAAAGGACGGGGACACGCGAACAACGCGGGGTGCCGCACCGAGCGCGGGGACCATCGCGGATAATGGGCCAAGCCGCCATCATCCCAGGAGAACGCTTTGACCACTAAGTTCGGCAAAGACAACCTCGACCTGGCCGCGAGCGCGGAGGCACTGGCCGACAGCGCGCCAACCGGATCGCTGCGTCACGCCGCCGCCAAGTCTGTCGCGATCACCTTCGCCACGACCCGTGACGCCGCTCAGGCCCGCAGCACCCTAGACGGCATCACACCCGCAGACGTTCGGCAGGCGGCGCTGGAGCTCTTCGACGAGCTCTCCGCCCGCGCCGACTGACCCCCAGGCCCACCAGAGGTCGCCCGACCAGGCCATGGCGGGCGGCCGTACGGCCGCGCCCGGGGACCGCCGCCTCGTCCCGGTAATGCGGCCACAACAACAAAAAGATGTTTTATTCGGCGGTCGGGCGTAAACTATTAGAAGCGAAATCGAGCACTTCATGGCGTGACGACCCGACGCGTGCGAACAGGTGGCAGTGGACCTCGCGGCATCCCCCCCGGGCGCGGAATGGCCAGCAACTCTCGACGTTGCCGGACTTCATGATGAGGGCTGGCGTCCCACGCCGTTCCAGACCTTCGTGCTGAAGATCCACAGCAGGTGCGACCTCGCGTGCCGCTACTGCTACATGTACGAACTCAAGGACTCGCGCTGGGTGGACCAGCCCCGCTCCATGTCCACGGCGGTGGCGAGGTGGACGGCCGGCCGGATCGGCGAGCACGTCCGCGCACACCATCTGTCCTCCGTCGAGGTCGTGTTCCACGGCGGGGAACCGCTGCTGGCCGGGCCCGAACGAATAAGAGCGCTGGTCGAAATCCTGCGAACCGGCGTCGACTGCCCCGTACGCATTACCATTCAGACGAACGGGCTGCGCCTCTCCGATGAGTACCTCGCCTTATTCGACGAATTGAATGTCCGAATCGGCGTGAGCCTGGACGGAGACGCCACGGCCACCGGCCGCCACCGGATTTTCCGCAACGGGGAGTCGAGCCATGGCCGGGTCGTCGAGTCGTTGCGGCGGCTCACGGCCGATCACAGCCGTCTGTTCGCCGGCCTGCTCTGCACGATCGATCTCAGGAACGACCCGCTCTCCACATACGAGGCGTTGCTGGAGTTCGAGCCGCCGAGCATCGACTTCCTGCTGCCCCACGGCACCTGGTCCGACCCTCCGCCGGGACGGCCCCCCGACGCGTCCACGCCCTACGCCGACTGGCTGATCGAGATCTTCGACCACTGGTACCGGCGCCCGCGGACCTCGGTCCGGTTGTTCGCCGAAATCATGCACCTGCTCCTGGGGGGCGCGTCCACCATCGAAAGCATCGGGCTGTCGCCCGTCGGGGTCCTCGTCATCGAGACGGACGGCTCGATCGAACAGTCCGACTTCCTCAAGGCCGCGTACGAGGGCGCCACGATCACCGGTCTGCACGTGCGCACCGACCCCCTCGACCGGGCGCTCACCCTCCCCGGGTTCGCCGCCCGCCAGATCGGACGGTCGGCCCTGTCACCCGAGTGCCTCGCCTGCCCCGTCGTTGACGTGTGCGGCGCGGGCCTGTACGCGCACCGCTACCGCGCGGGCGCCGGCTTCAAGAACCCGTCCGTCTACTGCGCCGACCTCCGTGCCCTGATCGAGCACATCCGGCGGACGATGGAACGCGACCTGGAGACGTGGAGATGAGCCTTCCCTGCCACGAATTGCCCGAGGACGCCCTGATGCACCTCGCCACCGGGGGTTCCACGCCGGAGATCCTGCGCGAGCTCGTCGCGGCGCAGCGTAGCAAGCAGATGCTCCTCCTGTGGGGCGTGGCGCGCCTCACCCGCGGCGCTGACCATCCGGACGCCGTGATCACGGCGCAGGCCTACGACCTGCTGACGCACTTCCTGCGCGGCCACCCCGCCGTCGCCGCCGAAGTGATCTCCAACCCGGCCGTCTCCGCCTGGGCGCTGGCCACCGTACGGGACCTGCGCGATGGCGCGTCGGGCACCCGTCCCGGGCAACTGGCCGCAGTGGCCGCCGCGATAGCCGTACGGACCGGGTGGCCGTGCAAGGTGCGGGTCCCGGCCGTGGCGGGCCGGGTGCTCCTTCCGACGGTGGGCAGCACGGTGCCGGCCGGGTCCCCGCCGTCGCCGTCCGGGGCGTCGGCACCCGACTCGGTGGGCCTGGTGACGGTCGAGCACGGCCGGGCCGTCGTCGAAGTGGGAGGGGACCGGATCCGCGTCCCCGCCGACGCCTCCCTTGACGCGCCCGGCTGGCTTGGGATGCGGACGCTCGGGCTGGGGGACACCGAGACGGGGATCACCCTGCTCCTCGACGATCTGCATCCGATGCGGATGCCCGGCGAGGATCTGGAGGAACGACTGCCCGGCGACGCCGTGAGCGACTGGCGCCCCTCACTGGAGGACGCGTGGACGCTGCTGGCCGAGCACCATCCGGCGCGGGCCGAAGAGGTCCGGGCACTGGTGAACACGATCACCCCGTTGACGCCCGTGCCCGTCGGGCTGCGCAGCGCCAGCTCCCGGGAGGCGTTCGGCTGTATCGCGCTGTCGTTGACCCAGGACCGGCTCATGACCGCGCTGACGCTCGTTCACGAGGTGCAGCACGTCAAGCTGTGCGCGGTCCTCGACATCATCCGGCTCATCGGTCCCGATCGGGGCACCCGCTACTACGCGCCCTGGCGGGAGGACCCGCGGCCGGTTGAGGGACTTCTCCAGGGCAGTTACGCGTTTCTCGGAATCACCCGGTTCTGGCGCCGCCAGCGGTTCCTGCAAAGCGGGGAGGTGGCCGAGCTGGCCCACTTCGAGTTCGCCCGCTGGCGGGAGGCCGCGGAGCTGGTCGCGACGACGCTGCTGGACAGCGGGGACCTGAACCAGGAGGGCAGGATCTTCGTTTCGGTGATGCTCAAGACCCTGGAGTCGTGGTCGGCCGACCACGTTCCCGCGCCAGTGGCCGCCGCCGTACGCCGGACGTCCGAGGAGCACCGGCGGAGTTGGCTGGCGCGTAATCCCGGCTTCGCCTGACGGGCGAGGCCGGGAGGCCCTTCAGAACTGCGGGGGATCGAAGTCGAAGTCCAGCCGCCCGCCCGCCCGAGTCAGGACGGCGTCGGGGTGCCGGGCTCCCAGCGTCCTGTCGTAGTGGGCCAGGGTGGCGGCGCGCAGGGCGTCCGCCTCCTCGGTCTTGCCGATCGTCTCCAGGCTGTTGGCCAGGTTCGCGGCTGACCCCAGCGTCATCGGGTGCTCGGCCCCCAGGAGTTCCTGCAACTGGGCGTACGTCTGGCGGTCGAGGTCGAGCGCCGCCTCGTGCTCGCCGAGCTCGTGCAGGTCGTTGGCCAGGTCGATGGCGACCGTCAGCGAGTAGTGGTGCTTGCGGCCCAGGACCTTGTCGAGCCCGCCGAGGACCTCCTCGTCGAGCGTTCTGGCCCCCGCCGGGTCGCCCGTGACCCGCCGCAGGAGGGCGAGATTGCCGAGGGCGCCCAGCGTGAACGGGTGGTCGTTCCCGTAAATGCGCGGCAGCCTCTCCGCGATGTCCTCCGCGAGCTCCAGTGCTTCGTCGACCTGGCCGTTCGTACGGAGCGCGTTGGCCAGGGAGATGGCCGCCGATATCGACTGCGGGTGACCGGCCGTCACGATCGATTCGTAACGGTGGTAGGTGTCGTGCGCCAGCTCCAGCGCGTCCTCGATCCGGCCCAGCCGGCGCATGGCGATCGCGAGGTCGACCGCGACGGCCAGCGTGCGCAGATGGTTGGCCCCCACCTCGCTCCTGCCGTAGTCCAGGGCGTCGACGCCGAGATCGTGCGCCGCCTGGTACTCCCCGCTCAGCCGCACGGCCTGGCACAGCCCGCCCCAGGAGATGAGCAGGGACAGCTTGGTGACGGCGCCCGGTCGGTTGTACACCTCGTTCACGGTGGTCTGGAGCTCGACAGCCCTGGTGTAGTCGCTTATCAAGGCGTAGCTGAGGGCCAGGTTGTTCATCGTGCGGAGGGTCCGGAGATCGGTGTCGCCGTACTTTTTCGCGTGCCGTCGGCGTGAGTCCTCGTCGTGGGCGACGGCCTCCCGGAACATGCCCTTGGCGCGCAGGTCGGCTCCGAACGCGTTGATCAGTTGCAACACCACGTCGTCGTCCCCGTCCAGAACACGCCGTGCTCGGGCCAGCGTCTCCTCGACGAGGGTGAACGCCTCGTCGTAGCGCCCGTCCTGCCGGAGGCTGTTGCCCAGGTGGTACTCGGCGACCAGCACGTGGTAGTCGTCCATGCCGGAAATGCGGCTCCAATTGTCCCGGAAGCTGGACGCGAAGGTCCGGGCCGACTCCGTGTCACCGATCAGATAGAGGTAGCGGACGACGTTGAGCGCGAGATCGCGTAGGCGGCCGTCCGTGGTCTTGGCGGTGCCGACGGGGTCGAGATGAGGCACTAACCGGCTGAAAGCGCCCCAGTTGGTCTCGTCCTCGGGCGGAAGCCGCCTCGCCGCGGCGAGCAGCGTCTGCGCCTCGCGTTCGTACTCCTCCTGCCGGTCGGGTCCGATGTCCGCCCTGAGCAGCCGCTGCACCAGCCGGTGGATCTGGATGGCGCGGTCGTCGATCCGGCCGAGCGCAAAGTTGTTGATCGACCGGAGGGCCCGGGTGCGGAGGATCGGGTTCCCGAGGATGGGACTGAGCAGCGGGCCCGCCCCGGAGCTTCCCCACCGGAAGAGGTCGATGGGAATCGGCTCGGGGCCGAAGAAGGCGGCGCACCTGAGTAGTTGCAGGGCCTCGGGAAGCTGGTCCTCGAGGGCGTTGATCGACAGCCGCCACGCCGCGGTCATCGACCGCGGGTACTCCATAGGCTGGTTCTCGTCCATCACCTCGATCGGCTGCCTGCGCAGCAGATCCAGGTACTCCTCGGTGGACATGCCCGTCTCCACCTGCAGCGCTCCGGCCTGCTCCAGGGCCAACGGGAGATCACCGAGCTCGTGGGCGAGCCGCCTCGCGTCCTCCGGCCGCATCCTCCCGGCGCGCTTGCCGAGGAACTCGACGCTCTCCTCACGGGCGAAGACGTCGATCACGAGGGTGTTGGCGACTCCCTCCCACCGGGGGTTGCGCGAGGTGATCAGGACGTGCCCCTGCTCGGGCCGTCCGGCCGGGATCATCTCCATGATGTCCTGGGCCTTGTTGACGTTGTCGAAGATCAGCAGCCAGCGCTTGTACGGCTCCCCCCTGCGCAGGGCGTCCAGGACGGACCGGCACGCTTCGTCGATGCCGACGACCTTGGCGGCAGGCAGGCCCAGCTTCTCCGCCAGCGCCCCCAGCGAACCGGGGATGAGCAGGGGGATGTCGGAGGCGATCCACCAGACGACGTCGTAGTCACCCTTGAAACGATGGGCGTACTCGATGACGAGCTGCGTCTTTCCGACGCCTCCCATGCCGCGCAGGGTATGCGGAAGGATCGCCGTCGGCCCCTCGAACATCTGCGTGCGCAATTCGCTCAGCGCCGTCTCGCGTCCCGTGAAGTTCGCATTACGGAGAGGAATGCGGCTTCCCCAGATACGGGGCTCCGGTCCAGGGTTTTGCAGCGCCGGCACCAGCGTCCTCCTACCTGCGAAGAAGGCTATCGTCACCCATTATGCAACGCTTGGTACGCGAGTTCTCTGGTCTGGATTTTCGGCCCTTGAGGATGCTTTGAAAGGGCTGGCCGTATAGGCGTATTCCATTGGAGTGCCCGTCTCGACACCCGCGGGAAAGATGCCTATAGTTTTTGAACAGGGTCCAGGATATCTGGGGCCCGACAGTTGGATCAATTCGTCGGGAGTGGGCGTCCATGCTCGAACAGACCGCTCTCCAGCACCCCGCATTGATCGGCCTGCCGAAGCTCGACCCCAAAACGCTGGAAAACTGCGACGGGTCCGCCCTGTTCCAGGCGTTGCACCGGCTCCTCACCGACACGAAGTCGGCGTCGCCCGTCGCCGGATTCAACGCCGTCGCGGGTTCGGTGCGGCGTGACGGGGCCGAGCCGGTCGATGATCGCTGATGGCGTCTCCGGGGAGCAGCGGCACCCCTATCCCGGGGCCGACCCTTTTCGTACGGACGATGCCGCGGGCTTCTTCGGGCGAACGGAGGAGTCGAGCCTTCTGACCCAACTCTGGTCCGGACGTCCGCTGACCATTCTGAGCGGGGACACCGGATCGGGTAAGACCTCGCTCCTGCACGCCGGTGTGCTTCCGCGGCTGCCGCACGGTCGCGTCGGACGGGTCGGCCGCTTCGTCGGCGGCCCGGTCGCGAGCCTTCCGTCCGGACACAATCCGTGGACGCTGTCATTGCTCAGCACACTGGCGCCACTGGAACCCGCGGGCGCGCTGGCGGGCATGAGTCTGACCGACTACGTGACCCGTCTACTCCGCCGGCAGCCCGGCCCGCTGCTCCTCGCCGTCGACCAGTTTGAGGAGTTCTTCCTGGGCGGCCCCTATCGGGCGCAGTTCCGGGAGCCTTTCGTCGAGGAGCTCGTCGACGCGCTCGACAATCACCCTGAGCTACGGCTGCTCCTGGTCGTCCGGGAGAGCCGGCGCGACGATCTCGGGCACCACGGTGCGCTGGTCGGCCGCGCCGAATGGCTGACGATCGGACCCCTGGGCGCGGAGGCCGCGCTCGATGCGATCCGCCGTCCGGCCGAGGGGACCGCGAGGAGGTTCACCCCGGAGGCCGCCGCCCAGCTCCTCGACGTACTGGGCGGTGACGCGGTCGAGCCGGTCGTCCTGCAGATCGTCTGTCAGTGGCTCTGGGCGAGGCTTCCTCCGACGGTCCAGCTCATCCTCCCCGAGCACGTCTTCAGGCTCGCCGACTCAGGGAACGCCCTCGCGCACTTCCTGAGCGACGTGCTCGCCAGGGTGGGCGGCACCTTCGGGCGCGATCCCGCGTCGCTGCACGCGTGGGCGGTCGCGGCCTTCTCGGACGGGCATGCCGTCAAACAAGGGGAGGCGGAGACCGCGGGGATGAGCAACCCGATCGTCTGCGCCCTAGAGGACGGGCATCTCCTGCGGTCGGTTCTCGGCGACGGGATACGGCTCCTGCACGACGACTTCCGGCCCGCCCTCACCCGCCTTCACCCGCTCGCTCCTCCCGGCACCACCGCCGGCCTGGAATCCGCCGTGACCGCTCTCACCGCGGGAGATCTGGACAGCGCGGAAGAACAGGCCTTCCATACCCTGGAGAACGCCGCGACGACATCCTGGGCGCGGATCCACACCCTGCTCGGCGACATCCAGATCGAACGCGCTCGTGCCGTCCGGGCGATCCTTCCCGAGACGGACAGCCCTTCGGAGCGTGCGCACCAGGAAGAGGTGGCCCGGCAGCATCTCGACAAGGCGCTGTCCTGGTATCGGCTGGCGCTGCAGTGCCACGCCGATCTGGGTGAGCCGGGAGCGGCGGGCCGGATGCTGAGCGCGATCGGGCAGGTGATGGCCCAGATGGGCGAGCTCTCCTCGGCCGTGCGCAAATTCGAGGAGGCCAAGAGCCTCCTGCCGCGGGACCTCGCCCTGCGCACCGAGCTGGCGCGGGCGCTCTGGCTGACCGATCATCGCAGCCGGGCCATGACCGAGCTGGACAGCGTGCTGCGGGACGAGGGCGACCAGTTGACGGCCCTGCGGGCGCGCGGGGAGTTCAACGCCGAGCAGGGCAGGGCCGAGGACGCCATGCGCGACCTGCGGCGGGTGAGCAGCCGCACCTGGCCCGCGACCCGCGCCGCCCGCGCGCTCGCCTTGGCCACCCTCGAACAGCTCGGTCCCGCGGAGGCCGAGCGTGAGGTCGACGCCGTCGTGGCCGAGGGGCCGACGAACGGGCCCGCCCTCCTCTACGCCGCCCGCGTCGAGACTCTCAGCGGTGACTTCGACAAGGCGGCCGAGCTGGCCCGGCAGGCGATCGCCGCCACCGGGCCGCCCCTATCGCCGCGGCAGAAGGAGTCGGCGAGGCGCCTGCTCGACCACGGGCACGACCGCTGAGTCGCGGCCTGCCAGTGCGAGGAACTCGTCCAGCCGCTCATCGAACGGCCCGAAGGTGATGAGGCTGCGCAGTTCCCCCTCGGGACCGACCGCGGCGGCCACCTCGGCGGCCAGCTCGACGGCGATCTTCGACAGAGCGCGTGCCGCTCGGATGGTGTCCGGGTCCTCGTGCCGGGCGGTGATCCCCGACGCGACGGAGACCTCGGTGGCGAGTTCCTCCAGCCGCGCGAGCCGCGCGTCCATGTCCGGCCAGCGTGATCTTCCGATGAACTCCAGGTGGGCACGCAGCTTCATGGCCGCCTCGATCAGCCGCTCGTGGCGCCCCCTGCGCTCGCGATCCGCGGCGTCCTGCTGTTCTCGCTCCCTGGCCGCCGCTTCGCGTCGCGTCGTGGCCGACTGAGTCGCGATCACCGCTAAGACGGCACTCGTGCCGGTGATGAGCGACGTGATAAGGCCGATCCAGACAACCACGGGCCAATGCTCCTATCCGAGCCCTCCCGGCACAACGGTGCCTGCCCGGGTTTGTGCAGACTCCGGTCGCTCCACTGCAAGTTGTGCCAGCCCCGGACGATGTTCAGCACCAGGAGAGCGGTCGCCGTCCCGGCGGTGGCCATGGCGATCGTCGTCGGGCCGAGGGCCTCGATCGCACCGCCGCCGAAGATGTGCGCCAGCGGAAAGACGGCGCCATGGGTCAGGAACTGGTTGAAGCCGCTCACCAGGCCCTGCCATTCCGGCCGTACGACCGTCGCCTGATAGGTCCCGCGCAACACGCTCATCTGCGATCCGGTGAATCCCACCGCCGCCCAGGCGAGAAGCCATCCCAGCGGATGATGCACAGCCGCGAAGAGGCACAAGGCGAACCACCAGCTGATGACACATGCGCTCACGACCCTGCCGGGCTGTTTCAACCAGCCGAGAATCCTGGGCGCGAACGAGGCGCCCAGCAGACCGCCGACCCCCGAGGCCGCGAGCAGGACGCCCACCAGGGCCGGCGAGACCTGGTCCTGCCTGGCCATCACGATCATGTCGAGGGTGACGACCTGGAACAGGAAGTTGGTGAGCGCGCAGATCGCCACCGTACGGCGGAGCAACGGGTCGTCACGGAGGATTCCGAAGCCGACCAGTGCCCGACGCCGGAACCCCGTGGTGCGGTCGCGCGGCGGGAGCGGGACGAGGGGATCCCGCCGGCCGAGCCGGTAGAAGAGCCCCGTCGAAACCAGCAGCGCCCCCGCCGCGGCGAAGAAGGGGAAACCCGCGCCCAGCGCGCTGAGCGCGCCGCCGAGGGGGCGCCCGGAGAGGGTCGCCACGAAATTGCGGCCCTCGTTGCGTGCCGAGGCCTCGTCGAGATCGTCCCTCCGGACGACCTGCGACACTATCGACATCTCCGCGATTTCGAAGAAAGCGGCGAAGGAACCTTCGAGGACGACCCCCACGATCAGCCACTGGATCGTGCAATTCCCGGACAACAGCGCGAATCCGACCGATACGGCCACCACAAATCGCCCGAGTTGGGCAAAGGCCAGCACCTTGCGCCGGTCCACCCGGTCGGCGATGAAGCCGGCGGGAATGTGCATGACGAGGCGTGGCAGCGTTCCGGCGAACCCGGCGAGACCCGCGTCGAACGCGGACCCGGTGAGCATGAGCGCCACAAGGGGAACCGCGACGGTGGTGTTGACCGTTCCGACCAGGGATATGACGGATCCCGACCACAGTAGCCCGAAGTTGCGCCCCAACTTGGGGCGTCCAGGCCGCCGGGCCACACCGTGCATCGCTGGATCCCACCGCTTCGCTCATAGTAGGTGGGCTGCCTGCCTCACGGATCGCCACCCAGTTAGGGAAGTGTAGCGATAGTGGTCATCCCCAAAGACGTGTTCGTGCCTCGCGGGGTTGCTATTTAATCAACCTCAATGTCCTACTTGGGTCGAATAGGGATGTTTTTGCGACAGCGTCCCGCAAATGGTGCAATCGATTTACATGGGCCGGATCGGGCATGTAGCGGTGGATCGTGGTTCAGAACCGGTGCGGCCGCAGGGACGGCGCGCTCCCGCGGGCGCGGAGGTCGGAGTCCGGCGGGGGCGGGCGCGCGGATGCCGGTCGAACGACCAGAAGGCCGGATTCCTGGGGAATCCGGCCTTCGTCGTACTGTCTGGTGGGCGATACTGGGATTGAACCAGTGACCTCTTCCGTGTCAGGGAAGCGCTCTCCCGCTGAGCTAATCGCCCTTGGACGAACCAAGAGGTGGAGACGGGATTTGAACCCGTGTACGCGGCTTTGCAGGCCGCTGCCTCGCCTCTCGGCCACTCCACCGTGTCAAGCTGCACAGTGTCAAGCTCCGAGCGGAAGACGGGATTCGAACCCGCGACCCTCACCTTGGCAAGGTGATGCTCTACCACTGAGCCACTTCCGCGTCCCCGGCTCTGTCGGGCCGGGCTCACGGGAAGACTTTATCCAATCTCCCGCCGACTCCCCAAATCAGCGGTGTTCTCCCTGCTCACGTCGCGAGTTCCGGCCGATGCTTCCAGCTCCGTCGAACCGTCCCCGCGTTAGCGTCGAAGCATGTCCGTGACACATGACCGCACACACGCCGCTGTCCCCGGCGCCGCCGGGGGCGCTCCTGAGCCCGGGACGGCCGGGATCGCGGGGAGCGCCGGGACCGGAGGGGACGCCGAGATCGCGGGGGACGCCGACATCGCCCCCGTCGCCGCCCTGATCGCGGACGGCGCCCGCGCCGCCATGCTCACCGCGCTGCTCGACGGCAGGGCGCTGGCGGCGGGGGAGCTGGCCAGGATCGCGGGCGTGAGCGCCCCCACCGCGAGCTCCCACCTGGCCCGGCTCCTCGACGGGGGCCTGGTGACCGTGGTCAAACAGGGACGGCATCGCTATTACCGCCTCGCCGGCCCCGACGTCGCCCGCACCCTGGAGGTGCTGGCCCGGATCAGCGGGCGCGTCGCCGTACGGTCCCTGCGGCAGTCGCGGCAGGCGCGGCTGCTGCGGGAGGCCCGCAGCTGCTACGACCACCTGGCCGGCCGGGTGGGGGTCGAACTGTACGACGCGCTGGTGCGCGAGGGGGGGTTGATCGAGGCCGACGGCGGCTGCCTGCTGACCGAGAGCGGCGCGGAGGCGCTGACGGAGCTCGGCGTGGACGTGGAGCGGGTGCGCCGCGCCCGCCGCAGGTTCGCCCCCGACTGCCTCGACTGGCTGGAGCGCCGCCCGCACCTGGGCGGAGCGCTCGGCGCCGCGGTCCTGGACCGGCTCCTGGCGCGGGAGTGGCTGGTGCGCGGCACCGTGCCGCGCGCCCTGCGGCTGACCGGCGCGGGGCGGGAGGGGCTGGAAAGGATCTTTGGATGTAAGGACCTAAGCTGATATACGCTGGTTACTCGCCACGCGCGCACGGCGCGAGCAGCACGACGTGAAAGAGTGGGACGATGCACGACAACGAGGTCGTGGCCGTCGGCCCCGGACCGCTCGCATTCGACGACGTGGTCCGGGTCGCGAGGTACGGCGCACAGGTCCGCCTGACGGACGACGCGATCGCCGAGATGGCCGCCTCGCGGGGGCGGGTCGAGGAGCTCGCGGAGGCCGACACCCCGGCCTACGGCGTCTCCACCGGGTTCGGCGCCCTCGCCACCCGGCACATCGACCCCTCGCTGCGCGCCCAGCTCCAGCGCAGCCTCATCCGCTCGCACGCGGCCGGCTCCGGGCCAGAGGTGGAGACCGAGGTCGTGCGGGCCATGATGCTGCTGCGCCTGCGCACGCTCGCCACCGGGCACACCGGTGTGCGCCCGGCCACGGCCCGGGTGCTGGAGTCCCTGCTGAACGCCCGGCTCACCCCGGTCGTCCACGAGTACGGCAGCCTCGGCTGCTCGGGAGACCTCGCCCCGCTCTCCCACGTCGCCCTCACGATCATGGGTGAGGGCGTCGTGAGGGACGCCGAGGGGCGTCTGCGGCCCGCCGCGGAGGCGCTCAAGGAACACGGCGTCGAGCCCGTCGAACTGGCCGCCAAGGAGGGGCTCGCGCTGATCAACGGCACCGACGGCATGCTCGGCATGCTGGTGCTCGCGCTGCACGACCTGTCCCGGCTCCTCACCACCGCCGACATCAGCGCCGCGATGAGCGTGGAGGCGCTGCTCGGCACCGACTACGTGTTCGCGGCCGACCTGCAGGCGCTGCGGCCCCATCCCGGCCAGGCCCTGGCGGCGGCCAACATGCGGACGCTGCTCGCCGGCTCGGGCGTGATGGCCTCCCACCGCGACGGCTCCTGCACCCGCGTCCAGGACGCCTACTCCCTGCGCTGCGCCCCCCAGGTCGCCGGCGCCGCCAGGGACACCCTCGCCCACGCGTCCGCCGTCGCCGCCCGCGAGATCGTCAGCGCCATCGACAACCCCGTCGTGCTCGCCGACGGGCGGGTGGAGTCCAACGGCAACTTCCACGGCGCCCCGGTGGCGTACGTCCTGGACTTCCTGGCCATCGCGGCGGCCGACCTCGCGTCGATCGCGGAACGGCGCACCGACCGCATGCTGGACGTGGCGCGCAGCCACGGCCTCCCGGCGTTCCTCGCCGACGACCCGGGCGTCGACTCCGGCCACATGATCGCGCAGTACACGCAGGCGGCGATCGTGTCCGAGCTCAAGCGGCTGGCGGTGCCGGCGAGCGTGGACTCGATCCCGAGCTCCGCCATGCAGGAGGACCACGTCTCGATGGGCTGGTCGGCGGGCCGCAAGCTGCGCCGCGCCGTCGACGGGCTCACCCGCGTGCTCGCGATCGAGCTGCTGACCGCCGCCAGGGCGCTCGACCTGCGCAGGCCGCACGCGCCCGCGCCGGGGACGGGCGCGGTGGTCGAGGCGCTGCGCGAGCCGGTGGCGGGGCCGGGGCCGGATCGCTTCCTCGCACCGGAGATCGAGGCGGTCGTCCGGCTCGTCGAGACCGGCGCCGTGGTCGCCGCCGCCGAGTCCGCCGTCGGCCCCCTGGGCTGAGGCCTCAGAGGGCGGCGACCACCTCGACCTCGATCATCAGCCCGGGGCGGAACAGCCGCTCGACCTCCACGGTGGTGCTGGCGGGCGGCTCGCCGGTGATGAACCGGCCGCGGACCGCGCCGTACTCCTGCAGCCGGTCCATGTCGGTCACAAACGTCCTGATGTGCAGGATCCGGTCGAGCGACGAGCCCTGGTCGGCCAGGATCCGCCCCAGGTTCTCCATCACGACCTCGGACTGCCGGGTCATGTCGTCCTCGCCGAGGACCTTCCCGTCCTCGTCCAGCGCTACCTGCCCGGACACGAACAGCAGGTCCCCGAAGCGTACGGCGTGGGAGTAGTACCCGTTGGTCGCCGGAACGGAGGGCGGGTTGACCGCCCGCACCTCCTTCGGCGTGGGGGTTCGTGCCGTCCGGGACGCCGCGAACGGGACGACGGCGGTGAGGTCGTGCCCCGCCAGCCCGGCCGTGACCGCCTCCGCGAGCAGGTCACGGGCGGCGGCGGTCACCGTCTGGCGGCTCCCCGGCCCTTCCGTGGCCAGCCGCAGGTCCTTGGCGGCCAGGCCGAGGGCGTACCTCGTCTCGAACGGGCCCGACTCGGCCACCGGCCGCAGCCGCTCCGCGAGCCCGGCCAGCGGCGTCGCCCCGAGGACGTCCAGGAGGGCGGTGCGGCCGACCCCGAGGTCGTCCGCGTAGGCCAGCGTCTCCGCCAGCCCCACCTGGGCGGTCACCAGCGCGCTCATCACGGCGAGCTTGGTCGCGGCGCCCGCTCCCGGCCCGCCCGCCTCGTGGACCGTCCCGAAGACCCGCAGCACGTCCGACACGCGGTCGAGGTCCTCTCGGCGGCCGCCGGCGAGCACGACCAGACCGCCCTCGGCGGCCGGGCCCACGCTGCCCAGCACGGGGGCGTCGACCAGGCCCGCGCTCTCGGGGAGCAGGCCACGCAGCCGCCGCACCGCGTCGGGGCCGATCGTGGACATCTCCACCAGCACCGACCCCGGCCGCAGCCCCGGCAGCGCCGTCCGCACCACCTCGGACACGGCGTCCGGATCGCTCAACATGGTGATCACGACGTCCGCTCCGGCGACGGCCGCGGCGGGGGAGGGGGCCGCCTCCGCGCCCGGCACGTCCCGTGGCGTACGGTTCCACACGGCCACCTTGTGACCGGCGGCGACGAGGCGGCCGGCCATCGGGAGGCCCATACGCCCCAAACCAAGAAAAGCAATCATGTCCTGGACGTTATTGGAGAGAGAAACCATTCCACCAGCGACTAGATTGCATGGCGTCCATTCCCCTCGCTCATGGATCGGAGCATGTTCGACACCGACGCGCTTGTGCTGCTCGACGTCGTGGCCCGTACGGGGTCGTTCACGGCCGCCGCGATGCAGCTCAACTACACCCAGTCAGCCGTGTCCCGGCGCATCGCGTCCCTGGAGGCCCAGGCGGGCGGCCCGCTGTTCGCGCGGCTGCCCCGGGGGGTGCGGCTGACACCGGCGGGCCGTACGCTGCACCGCTACGCCCGCGAGGTGCTGGAGCGGCTCGGCCGGGCGGGGGAGGAGCTGGCCGCCATCCACCAGGGCAGCGGCGGGCGGCTGCGGGTCGGCGCGTTCGCCACGGCCAACGCCGTGCTGGTGCCCGCCGCCCTGCGCGAGCTGCGGGCCTCCCGCCCGGAGGTGGCGGTCAGCATGGTGGAGGGCCTGAGCACCGTGCTGATGGACGGGCTCGGCCGCGCGGAGATCGACATCGCGGTGGTGAGCGACTACCCCTCCGGGCTGGGGGCGGGTCCCGAGGTCGAGGTCACCCGCCTGATGGAGGACGAGCTGCTCGTCGCCCTCCCCGCCGACCACCCGCTGGCCGGATGCGAGAAGGTGGACCTGCGCGACCTGCGCGACGAGAGCTGGATCGAGGGCGCCCCTCCCGGCACCGTGACCATGCTCGGCGCCGCCTGCGCCCGGGCCGGCTTCGCCCCCAGGGTCGACCTGCGGATCGGGGAGTGGACCGGCAAGCTCGGCTACGTGGCCGCGGGGCTCGGGGTGACGCTGGTGCCCGCCATGGCCGCGCCCGCCGTACGCGGGGACGTGGCGCTGCGGTCGCTCGGCGACTTCGCGCCGCGCCGCAGCGTGTACGCCGCCATGCCGCGTACGGCTCCGCTCCCCGCCGCCCGCGCGCTGCTCGGCCTGCTGGCGCGCAGGGCCGTCTGAGTCGCGGCTTCGGCCGGGGAGCCACGGGACGGCACGTGTTTCTTTCCGGCGTAGGGCGCGAGAATGGACACGTGTACGACGCCTTCGCCCACATCGGGGGGCATCTGGCCACCGGCCTGCGGGAGGTGACCACCGACCTGGCCGCCCTCGACGGCTCCGGCTGGTGGGCGGTGATCGTGTCGTACGAGGGGAAGGTCGTCTGCGCGCGGTTCGACACGGTGCGGCCCGCTCCGCTGCCCCCGCCGCGCGGCCCGTGGCGGGGACCCGCCCGCGACGCCTGGGCCACGTCCCTCGACCGGGAGGGGTACGAGCGGGGCGTCCAGCGGATCAGGGACTACATCGAGCGGGGAGAGGTCTACCAGGCCAACCTCTGCCGCGTCCTGTCCGCGCCGCTGCCCTCGCCGGACGTGGACCCCCTCGCCCTCGCCGTACGGCTGGCCGAGGGCAACCCCGCGCCGTACGCGGCCGTCGTGGGCGTGCCGGGACTGACGGTCGTGTCGGCCTCGCCGGAGCTGTACCTGTCCAGGAGCGGCGCGGTGGTCGAGTCGCGGCCGATCAAGGGCACGGGCGTGACGGCGGACGATCTCCTCGACAAGGACTACGCCGAGAACCTCATGATCGTCGACCTCGTTCGCAACGACCTCGGCCGTGTGGCGGAGGTAGGCTCTGTGACCGTGCCCTCGCTGTTCGCGGTCGAGGAGCACCCCGGGCTCGTGCACCTGGTGTCCACGGTGCGGGCGCGGCTTGCCGGCGGCGCCGGCTGGCCGGAGCTCTTCGCCGCCACCTTCCCTCCGGGTTCGGTGACCGGAGCGCCGAAGTCCTCGGCGCTGCGGATCATCAACGAGCTCGAACCGGAGCCCCGCGGGCCGTACTGTGGGGCGGTGGGCTGGGTCGACGCCGACCGGCGCGAGGGGGCGCTGGCGGTCGGCATCCGCACCTTCTGGATCGAGCACGACACGATCCGGTTCGGTACGGGAGCGGGCATCACCTGGGGGTCCGACCCCCTGAGGGAATGGCACGAGACCGAGCTCAAGGCCGCCCGGCTCATCGGCCTCGCGTCCACGGGCGGGCCGCGACATCGGTAACGAACGGAGCAGGAGATGTCTGTACCCATCTGGGTGAACGGAGAGCTGTACGAGCCCGACAAGGCCGTGGTCTCGGTGTACGACCACGGGCTGATGGTCGGCGACGGCGTGTTCGAGACGGTCAAGGCGGTGAACGGGGAGTCCTTCGCGCTGACCCGCCACCTCGACCGGCTGGCGCTGTCGGCCAAGCGGATGGACCTGCCCGAGCCCGACCTCGCCGCGATCGCCGACGGCGTGCGCCGCTGCCTGGCGGCCGCGCCGAAGTGGCCGCTGGCGCGCATCAGGATCACCTACACCAGCGGCCCCGGGCCGCTCGGCTCCGACCGGGGGTCGGCCGGCACGAACGCGATCGCCATCGTGGGCGAGCAGGCGCCGTTCCCCGCCACCGCCGACGTCGTCGTGGTGCCCTGGCCCCGCAACGAGCGCGGCGCGCTGTCCGGCGTCAAGAGCACCTCCTACGGCGACAACGCCAAGGCCCTGGCGTACGCCAAGGAGCGCGGCGGCGCCGAGGCGATCTTCGAGAACCTCGCGGGAAACCTGTGCGAGGGCACCGGGAGCAACATCTTCATCGTCACCGGCGGGCGCCTGATCACCCCGACGCTCTCCTCAGGCTGCCTGGCCGGCGTCACCCGCGCGCTCACCCTCGAATGGTGCGGCGGCGAGGAGGCCGACGTGCCGATCTCGGCGCTGTACGAGGCCGAGGAGGCGTTCCTCACCTCCACGACCCGCGACATCCAGTCGATCAGGGCCGTGGACGGGAAGGTGCTGCCGCAGGCGCCCGGGCCGGTCACGCTGGCGGCCATGAAGGTCTTCGCCGGGCGTTCGGCGGCCGACCTCGACCCGTGATCCGTCAGTAGGCGTGCTGGCTCTGGGCGTTGAGCTCCTTCAGACGCACGGCCTTGGCGGGATCGGTGCGGCGGTCGTCCAGGCGCAGCACGTCGAGGCCCTTGGTGATGTCGCTGGAGTAGATGTAGCCGTTGTAGTAGTAGGCCGACCAGGAGCCGCCGAGATGAAGATCCGGCGGCAGCGGCCCGCGCTCGAAGTAGGCGATCTCCTGGGGATGGGCGGAGTCGGTGAAGTCCCAGACCGAGACTCCGCCCATGTACCACCCCTGCACCATCACGTCGCGGCCCGGGACGGGCACCAGCGCGCCGTTGTGGGCCACGCAGTTCTCCTCGGCGCTCTGGACCCGGGGGATCTTGAAGTAGCCCTGCCGGACGAGCCTGCGCTCCGGCGTCAGCGCGTAGATCGCGTCCGCGCCCTTGGTCGCGCTGACCGATGGCAGGCAGGTGGCGGCCATCCCGCCGCCCAGCTCGTCGCTGAAGACGACCTTGGTGCCCTCGTTGTCGAACGTGGCCGAGTGCCAGATGGAGAAGTTCTTCTCGTCGCGCACGGTCTGCAGCAGCGTGGGATGCACCGGGTCGGAGATGTCCAGCAGGACGCCGTCGCCGAAGCAGGCGCCCGCGGCCAGGTGTTTCTCCGGGTAGACGGTGATGTCGTGGCAGCCGCCCGTCTCCTCCTCGCCCGCCGGCCTGCCCGCGAACAGCTCGGGCTTGGCCACGACCCGCGCCTTCCCGGGATCGGCGACGGGAACCTCCACGATCGAGATGTTCTGGTGGGGCGGCCGGCAGTTCGTCGTGTCCGGCTCCGGGCCGGGGGAGGAGACGTACAGGTAGACCGTCCCGGCGTCCCTGCCCGGCACGATGGCGTGCGTGTGCGAGCCGCACTCCGTGCGTACGGACTTCAGGTAGCGCGGGTGGGCCTTGTCGGAGATGTCGAAGACGCGGATGCCCTCCCACGCTCCCGCGGCCGCCGGGTCTCCGGCGTCGCTCGCGCAGGTGTCGTCGGTGCGGGGCTCGTCCACCGACAGGAACAGCAGGTCGCCGGAGACCGAGACGTCGTTCTGCCCGCCTGGGCACTCGACTCGGGCGACGGCCTTGGGGTGCTCGGGGTCGCCGATGTCGTGCACCGTGAAGCCCCCGTAGTTGCCCACGAACGCGTAGCGGCCCTGGAAGGCCATGTCGGTGCCCCAGTCGTCCGGACCGTCGAACGGCGCCGCCAGGGGGACGTTGGCGACCAGCGTCATGTTGGGGCTGTGCCTGATCTCGTCCTGGGCGGGGATGCCGGTCGGGACGGCCGCCGGGGACGGCGCGGGCTCGCCGGAGGCGCAGGCCGGGGCCAGGAGGAGGGCGGACGCCACCAGCGCGGCCTTCAGCCTCGGTCTGCTCACGTCGCCCCCATGTCCGCGGATCATCGCCCACTATGGAAGTTATGTCGAGCCCGCGGCCGGTGCGGACCGGATTGGTAACAGTTGTGCTGGCAGTTGCGCCGGCGCTGGCCGCCTGCTCGCCCGAAGCCGCTCCACCGGCGCGCGCCGACGCCCCGGTGATCGTCCCCGGCGCTCCCGGGCAGTCCGGTTCCGCGCCGGCCCGCTCACCGGCGGAGGCGGGGCCGGTGGCCGCGGACGTACGGTTCGCCGAGGCGATGATCCCGCATCACCGGCAGGCGCTGGAGATGGCGGGGCTGGCCGCGGCGCGGACCGGCGATCCGCTGGTGACGGCGGTGGCGGACCGTGTGGCGGACGGGCAGCGCCCGGAGATCGCCGTGATGGAGTCGTGGCTGCGGAGCCTGGGCCGCACCGCGCCGCCCGCGCACGACCACGGCATGGGTGATCACGGGATGAGCGGCTACGGCATGGCGAGCGAGGAGGAGCTCACCCGGCTGCGTACGGCCAGGGGGCGCGCCTTCGACACGCTGTTCCTCACGCTGATGATCCGGCACCACGAGGGCGCGGTGGGCATGGCGGCGCAGGAACTGCGCCGGGGACGGGACCGGGCCATGCGGGCGATGGCCCAGGACGTCGTCTCCGGCCAGCAGATCGAGATCGCGCGGATGCGGGGAATCCAGCGGAGGCTGGGTTAGTCCCTAAGAGCTCCAGAGCATGTTGGTGAGCTCCTCGTCCAGGTCCATGAAGTCGGTCTCACGGCCGGCGGAGACGAGCTCGTAGGTCCGATGCAGGAACTCGGTGAGGGGGGCCAGGGGCACCTCGAACAGGGCCTGGCCGAAGGGCGAGGTGAGACTGATGTTGAGCGTCCGCTCGCCGTCCGAGCGGGCCGGCCACACTTGGACGTCTCCGTCTCCCACGCGCCGCACGATGCCCACGGTCAGCAGCTCGCGGGCGAAGATCCACTCGACCGGCTCGTCATTCCCCACGTGGAAGGCCATCCGGATGGCGTACGGATCCTCGGCCGTGTAACTCAGGCCGGCGAGCAGGGGGACGGTCGTACGGTCGGGGACCACAAGCCGAAGGCCTAGCTCGGCAGAGACGGTGGTGCTGTTCATCGTCAGCCAAACCTTTTCGTCGTCGGGTCCCCTGTCAGGGGCTTTCACTGCGTCTTCACTGTGCGGTCGGGCCTCGCCGGGCGCTCGTGCTACGAGACGAACGAAGAGACCCGTAGGAAAGATTCCGCCTCCAGGCCCTTCTGTAACGCACATCACAGCTTGACATTCGGTCATCTACCAGCTCAAACATCACCAACAGGCTTGTCCTTACCTCTGCTTTGCGTGTCGGCGGGGCCGCGCCGGCGATGCCATTGCGGGCGAATGATCTCAGGTCGTGCGTATAGGTCGAGCATGGAGCATCACGATGCTATGACACCACACCCCCACGCCGGGGAGGGTCTGGCGAACCTTTCGAAGGTGTTGACGAAGGCGGGACGATCCAGCCGACCGGCCCGTGCTTTCGCCATCACCCCCTCGAGTGCGGTATGGTTTTCCCCGTCGGCGCCGCAAGGCGCAGACGATCCCGGGCGATTAGCTCAGCGGGAGAGCGCTTCGTTCACACCGAAGAGGTCACTGGTTCGATCCCAGTATCGCCCACACGATCAAGGCCCGTCGGAGACCACCACTCCAACGGGCCTTTTCGCTGTTCAAAGCTTTGGCACTGGCTCTGGTCCTCCTCGCCGTCGAGATCAGCGGTGCTGAGTGCGTCCAGCTCCTGGGGCCGGTCCGGAGCAGGAGTCAGCGCAGACCGCCCGAGCCCTGCCGTAGCGGTCGCGTGAGGAGTGCGTGGAACGGTTGAGCGTGGTTGACATCTGCTCATGTCCGAGGAGGCGCGCCACGTTTCACGGGACCACCGCCGGAGACGAGCCACGTGGCGGAGCAGTGCCGCAGGTCGTGGAATCGCAACCCCTCCACCACGTTGTCCAGCAGCCCGGCCCGGACGAGGGACGGGCGCCAGCCCCGAGCCCGGAAGAGCGTGCGGCGGAGCGGACCGCCCGCCGCGTTGGTGAACACCTCTCCGACCGATCCGGCCGGATAGCGCTCACGGTGCGCGGCCAACAGCTCGACACGAAGGGCGGAAGGGGGACTTCCCGCCGTCCGGCCTTGGACTTGTGGATAGGGCTTGTGCGTCACCGTGCCCGCCGCCTCGACGGCGACCCGTTCCACCCGTACGGTCCCGGAGTGGAGGCCGACGGCGTCCCAGCGCAGGCCCACGCACTCACCCCAGCGCAGGCCGGTGCCGGCGGCGAGGCCGACGGGTGCCCGATGGCGGCCAGGGACGTGGGGAGCAGCACGGCCAGGTCCTCACGGCTGATGATCCGGTCGTCGCCTGCCTTGCGCCGCCGCTTGGGCAGCCGTACGCCCTCGCACGGGTTGGCACCGACAATCCGGTCACGTACGGCCGACTTGAGCACGGTCGACAGCAGCCGGTGGCACTCGGCCACGGTCGCGGGGGCGAGGCGCTTGCTCAAGTCGCTGACCCTCGTCCGCACGGCGCCGTGATCGATGCGTTCGAGTGGGCGGTGGGCGGTCGGCAGTGGCGCGGCACTACACAGACAAGCAGTGCTGTGTTCAACCGGATGGCGGAAAATGGCGACGGAGCCTCACCCCGCTGCCATTCCGGTGCCTCATCACACCGTGGCCCGGTCTGGCCGAGCTCGCCCCTGATCCCGTCGATGAAGGACCGTGGGTCGGTCTTCTCCCTGGGCCGGCCTGGCCGGCGTCGTCACCGCTGGTCGCCGGCTTCCGTTCGTACGATGGGCAGATCTCTGCATGGCGCCAGGAACTTCTCGAGATACCAGCCCAGATCGACGAATTCCGGCATATGCGCGATGGTGCGGTAATCCAGCAGGGGGATCAAGGAGACTGACGTTCTTTCCTCGTGGAACAGCACGTTCGCGAAGGTCTCCCCATCGGGCAGCCTGGTGGTTATGCCTACCGCCTCCCCGGTCTCATAGGAGGTGCGCATGTCCCGTTTCACCTTGGCCAGGCCGTCCAGTGGCAGGTGCTTCCAGTCGTAGTCGGTCATGTACCAGATGGCGTCTTGTTCGCGGAGCAATTCCCAACCCGCCCGGGTGAGCCGATCGAGGACTTCCATGAAATCGATGTCGTGTTTGAACTCCAGGCCGATGGCGACGTCGCGGCTCATACGTCTCCTCGTGCCAGATCGATGGAAGGGAATGCTCCGGACGAGCGATCCCGCGGCGGATCGCTGAGCGTTTCAGCCGGATGGCGCTGGTCAGTAGCGGTGGGCTACGCCGCTCTTTGCGGTGTGACGGCTGCTCCTCCAGTGGGCAAATCATCGCCTGGATTACGTGACCATCCCCGCAGGCGTGCGCTGCCGCTCGATTACCAGGGAATCATTCAGGCCACTCAGGCCGTCCGCCCTCGCCTTTCCTGCCATTCACGCCGCTGCCGGCGCTCCAGCAGTTTCGAGTCCGTACTGCTCTCACTCCAGTGCTGCCACTACCTCGGCGGTGGTGCTGACGGTGGCGATGCGCGGGAAGATGTAGTCGAAGGCGAACTCATGGGCGTGCGCGTCGAGTGCGGTGACCGCGTCCTCGGGCAGAATCACCGTGAAGCCGAACTCGTCGGCGAAGCGCGCGGTCTGCTCGACGCCGAAGTTCGTGGCGATCCCCGTGATGATCAGGGTGTCGACGGCGTGCTTACGCAATGCCTCCTCCAGCCCGGTGTTGTGAAACGCGCCCCAGGTGTGCTTCACGATCTCCAGGTCGCCGAGCACCCCTTCCACCAGTTCGCTGCCCGGCGGCTGCTCCGCAACGCCTGGCCGCTCGACTCGTACGGCGACAACGAGACCTCCCGCCTTTCGCACTGCGTCGGCCAGCGCGAGGGAGCGGGCGACCACGGCGGATCCGGCATGTGGTGCCGTGGGTTGCTCGACGATGCGCGTCATAAGATCGATAAGGAGCAATGCGGTGCGGCGAGGATCCAGTTTCTCCATGATCGGCATGGTAGCGATCCGGATTCGTTCACCGGATGGCGGTCGCCGTCGCTCCGGGCGGCCAATGGTGGCCTCGACCGGCGATTCTTGACCACGCGACCGTCCTGACCTCACGATGCGCTGGCGTGTGCCGGAATGTGCTGATCGATGAGGATGCGGGCGGCGGCGACGGAGCGTGCGACAGGGCCGGAGGGGCCGAGCGTTGCCGCGTTGGCGTACAGGCCGGAGATGATGAGCATCAGCATGTCGGCCAGGGCGCCGGGGTCGGTGGCGCGTGCGGTGGCGGCGAGGGCGCGC
Organism: Microbispora sp. H10830; assembly: GCF_014161375.1. Classification (NCBI taxonomy): domain Bacteria; kingdom Bacillati; phylum Actinomycetota; class Actinomycetes; order Streptosporangiales; family Streptosporangiaceae; genus Microbispora; species Microbispora sp. H10830. The sequence continues at coordinate 205,743 of NZ_JABBWX010000004.1, read as the reverse complement.
AGCCGTTCGCGTAGCTGGTCGAGGTGGGCGACGGCCTCCCGGCGGCCGGGATGGTCGGGATCGCGATACTCCGCCGAGGTGTTGTAGAAGGTGCAGCCATGGGCGTCTGAGGTCCGGGCGGTCTCCTGAGCGTGTTCCACGATGGCCAGGAGCTGGCGGGCAGGATCGCCCTCATGGCGAGCGATCGCACTGTCGAGTTGTGACCAGGCATGGTCGTGCAACTCGCCCACCCATGCCTTCACCAGGTCGTCCTTGCCGGTGAACTCGCGGTAGAGCACGCTCTTGCCGAGCCCCGTCTCCTCGACGATCTGCTGCATGCCCACGGCTCGCGCGCCCTGCTCGCCGAACAGGCGCGCTGCCGTCTGGAGGATGCGTCGCCGGGTGCCGGGGGCCGGTCTGCGCGTCACCGTCTGTCCTTCCCGTGTCGAGCAATCTTGGTTGACAGCCTACCGCCCTGCCCTCAGTATTGGGACCGATCGGTCCGGACCGATCGGTCCGTAAAGAGTGCTCGCCGCCCCCTGTCGACGCCAACCATCGCCGCTGCGGCTACCGGGCCGGCCTCTGGACGGTCACCGTCGTGACCCTGGCCGTCACAGCGCTGCCGGTCCTGGGCGCGAGAACCCGACAATCGCGAAGGGAAACCCATGCGGATTTACACTGCCACCGCCACCGCACAAGGCCGCGACGGCCGGGCGGTCTCCTCGGACGGCCGGCTGGACGTCCAGCTCGCCCTGCAGAAGGAGCTGGGCGGCAACGGCGACGGCACCAACCCCGAGCAGCTCTTCGCCGCCGGCTACGCCGCCTGCTTCGCCACCTCCATGAAACTGGTGGCGGGTACGCAGGGCCTCGACGTGTCCGGCGCCTCGGTCACCGCAGAGGTCGGCCTGTCGCCCAACGGCAAGGGCGGCTACGAGCTGGACGCCGTCCTGCGCGTGGAACTGCCCGGCAATCTCACCGAGGAGCAGACGCGGAACCTCGTGGACGCCACCCACCAGGTGTGCCCGTACTCCAACGCCACCCGCGGCAATATGCCCGTCGAACTGCTCGTCGAGTAACGAGCCCGACGTACGGCCCGGCCGGCGAAAGTCCGCCGGGCAATACGTATCCCGCGTTCGGTCGGCGCGGGGTTGGACACGATGGGGCCGGCTCCGACCTCTTGTGTTCGGTTTACTGACCTGTCAGTATCCGAATATGGAAGATCGCCTCCTGAGTCCCAGCGGGGAGCGACTGCTGGAAGTGGCCGCCGAGGTCTACTACGCCGAGGGCATCCGGGCGACCGGCGTCGACACCCTGGTGGAACGAGCCCAGGTGTCCAAGCCGACGTTGTATGCCCAGTTCGGGTCGAAAGAGAACCTGGTGGCCGCTGTGCTCGACCGGCGCAGGCGATCGCGGCAGGCCGCCCTGGCCGCCTTCCTCGCCGAATGCCGTGCCGATGACCCCAAGACGGTGCTGGCGGTCTTCGACTGGCTGGCGCAGGGACACGGGCGCGAGGGATTCCGGGGCTGCCCGTTCACCAACGCCGCCGTCGAACTGCCCGATCCCGGCCATCCGGCTCGCGCGGTGATCTCCGCCTACAAGGACTGGCTGCGCCGGACCCTGACCGAACTGGCCGAGCGGGCCGGCCTGCACCGGCCCGAGGAGGTGGGTTACGCGTTGTTGCTGCTCATCGACGGCGCCAACGCCCGGGTGGTGGTCGACGACGACCGCCAGGCGATGCTCCGGGCCAAGGAGGCCGCGGCCCGGCTGATAGGAGTGGACGATGCGTGAGGTGCCGATCGGGCTGGAGCACGAGTTCACCTTCGAGATCCCGCACACCAAGATCGTCGCGGCGCTGTACCCCGAGTCGCCGGAGTTCGCGACGATGCCGCCGGTGCTGGCCACCGGATTTCTCGTCGGGCTGCTGGAGTGGACATGCGTACGGGCGCTGATGCCCTACCTGGACTGGCCGCGCGAGCAGACGGTCGGCACCCACATCGCCGTCAGCCATCAGGCGGCCACCCCGCCCGGCCTGAGCGTCACCTGCCACGCCCGGCTGAGCGGCGTCGACGGCCGGCGCCTGAGCTTCGAGGTGACCGCCCACGACGGCCAGGACCTGATCAGCACCGGAAGCCACGAACGCACCCTGATCGACGCGGCCCGCTTCACCCGGCGTGTTCTGGACAAAGGTGGTTCTCGATGAGCCGGATCTCCCTGACCCGCCTCCGTGGCTGAGGCATGACGGCCGATCCGGTGCATCACGCCGAGGACGACCCGGGAAGATCAGCGCCGGCACCAGTATGCGCCCGGCTGTGGTGGCCGTCGAAGTGCCGGTGGTCATCGGTCCGCCTCGGTGGTCAGGTGCGTGAACAGTCCGTCCTGGATGCGGGTGGTCGCCCGACGTGCCCGATCGGCGTCGATCTCCGCGCTCGCGAGGGCGGCGTCGGTGTTGAGCAGCATGCGGGGCCTCTTCCGGCGGTGCGGGCGGCTTGGGGTGTCGGTCCGGACCGGCCGGCCGTGCTCAGCGCTTGTAGCCGTAGAGGAAGGTGTGCACCCCCGCGGTGACCATCGCTCTGACCGCGTCCTCGTCGTGCAGGGCGGCTCGATCGGTCAGATTGTCGGCGGAGATGAGCAGCATCAGGTGCCCGGCGGCGCGCGCGGGATCACCGATCGTGAGTTCGCCGCGTTCGGCGACGCGGCGTAGCCGTTCGGCCAGTTCCCGCCGGGTGCGGCCGGGGCCGCTGTCCTGCCAGAACGTGAGCGCGGCCGGCGGGATGTGCTCCACCTCGGCGTTGATCTGGCGGATGAGCGCGAAGTGCGGGGCCAGGTCGGAGGTCAGCAAGGAGAGCCAGGCCAGCCCGAAGTCGACCAGGTCCGTCTCCAGGTCGACGACCTTGCTCAGATGGCGGTCGATGATGTCGACCATGGTGTCGGCGACGCGCTGCGTGCTCTCCTGGATCACCGTCTGGAACAACTCGGCCTTGTCGGAGAAGTGGTTGTAGATGGTGCGATTGGATACGCCTGCCTCGGCGGCGATCGCGTCCAGGCCGGCGCGGGTGTAGCCGTCGCGGGCGAACAGCGTCAGCGCCCCGGCCACGATCGCCCGGCGCTTGTCGGGCAGGCCGGCCGATTTCCTTCTCTCCGTCACGTTCGCTGAGACTACTCGGTTACACCGACGCTTGCATTGATTGCACCGATCGACGTAATGTTTGCATCGATCGGTGTAAATGACGTTGCGGAGGCATCATGACCAAGATCGGGATCATCGTCGGCAGCACACGCCCCGGCCGTCGCGGCCGCGCCGTGGCCGAGTGGGTCGCCTCGGTGGCCGCTCAGGAGCGGCCGACGGCCGACTTCGAGATCGTCGACCTGGCCGACTTCGCGCTGCCCCTGCTGGATGAGACACACCCGGCGGCATCAGGTCTGTACGGCAACGCGCACACCACCCGCTGGGCCGAGGTGATCGCCCGCTACGACGGGTTTGTGTTCGTCACACCCGAGTACAACCGCTCGATCCCGGGTGCGCTGAAGAACGCCCTGGACTTCATCTATGCGGAGTGGAACAACAAGGCGGCCGGCATCGTCGGCTACGGCTTGCACGGTGCGACGAGGGCCGCCGAACACCTCCGGCTGATCCTGGCCGAGCTGAAGGTCGCCACCGTACGCACCCAGGTGGCGCTGTCCCTGCACGACGACTTCACCTTCTCCGCCCCCACCGAGCCGGGCGTCCTCACTCCCGGCCCGCACCAGCACAAGATCCTCACCGCCCTGCTGGACGACGTCGTGGTCTGGTCGCGGGCGCTTCAGCCGGTCCGCGAAGGAGCCCCGGCATGACCGCCGCACCCGGGCCTCTGCCCGAATCCGCCCTCGACGAGTTGGCGGATGCGATCGCCGTCGGCGCGACGATCGCCGGGCTCGGGGAGTCCACGAGGTTCGCCCACGAGACCTTCGGCGTACGCGACGAGCTCTTCCACCGGCTGGTCCGCAGGCATGGTTTCCGGGCACTGGCTCTGCAGGACGACGCCGCAGCCGGTGCGACGCTCGACGCGTACGTCACCGGCGGCGCGGGCACGGCCGCATCCGCTCTCGAGAGCGCCTGGCGCCCCTGGCGCACCGCCGAGATGGCCGCGGCGCTCGACTGGATCCGCACATTCAACCAGGACCACCCGGACGACCCGGTCCGGATCCTGGGGGTCAAGCCCGCGCAGGCATGGCCCGGCGACTACGACGCCGTGCTCGAACACGTCCGCCGCACGGCCCCACACCTGCTGGCCGAGCTGGCTTTCCACCTGGAGCTGATCCGTAGCGCCCACGAGATCGACGAACACGTGCAACGCGCGCGAGGCCTGCACCCGGGCCGGCCCTTCGCGGAGCACGCCCGCGACGCGCTCGCGATCGTCGAGCGACTGCCCGGCGGCGCCGTCCTGGCCAGGATGCGCCTCATCGTGGACTTCCACGAACGCAGCGTCGCCGGACGGGACGACTACGCGGGCGACGCCCAGACGTGGGCGGAGACGATCAGCGATCATCGGCGCCGGACCGGCCACCGTGTTGCCTACTGGGACGGCATCGCGCACACCTCGGCGGCCCCGACGACCCTGGGCCTGGCTCCCCAGCGCGGTCCCCAGCCCACAGTCGGCAGCGTGCTGCGCCGGCGCCACGGCGTGGGGTACGTCTCCGTCGCCATCGGCTTCCACCACGGCGATCTCGGCGTCGCCACCGTGCCGGAGCCGGACCCGGACTGGCTCGACGCCCGGCTGGATGCGGCCGGCCGCCCCGCCCAGTGGCTGGACCTGCGCTCCGGCGACCTGCGCCGCCGATGGGACGGCCCCGCGAAGACACGCGTCATCAGCGGCGTTTACGACTCCTCTCGTGACGCCGCCGAACACCTCGCTGTCGCCTCGCTGCCCGACGCGTTCGATGTTCTCGTGCACCTGCGCCGCGTGTCCCCGGTGCGATGGCTGCCCGCGTAGCCCGGGTCGGCTTCCGCTGCCCGCGTCAGCCGGCGCGGTCGAGGCGGGCGGTGTCGTCGTACGACTCGCGGGCGTCGAGTAGTTCGTCCCAGTGCTCCGCCGCCCAGGCGCAGGCGGCCGCCAGCGGTTCGAGCAGGCTGCGGCCGAGGGGGGTCAGTTCGTACTCGACATGCGGGGTGGCCTCGGCGTAGACGGTGCGCTTGACGAGACCGTCCCGTTCGAGGGACCGCAGCGACTGGGTGAGGACCTTGGGAGTGACACGGTTCAGCGGTATGCGCAGCTCGGAGAACCTGCGCGGCCCGTGCTCGAGGCAGCGGATGATGAGCGCCGCCCACTTGTCACCGAATCGGATCGGATTGAGCGAGGACGGACACAGCTCGTCGAACATGTCGGCGGGCAGGGGTTCCCTCATGGCCTCACGATAGCCGGTATCCCGGTGGTAACCGCGGCTCCGGATAGCGTCCGGGGCATCGGCCGGGCACACGGGCTCCGGCCCTGGTGAGAGGTGGTTCGCCATGAACATCGTGGTCTTCGGCGCGGGTGGCCGGGCCGGGCGGCAGGCGGTCGCGGAGGCGCGCCGGCGCGGTCATCAGGTCACCGCCGTGGTGCGCGACCCCGCGGGCCACGGCGACTTGGGCGACGTGCGGGTGGTGGCGGGCGACGTCACGGACCCGGCGAGCATCGAGCGTGCGGCCGCCGGGCATGACGCCGCCATCAGCGCCGCCGCGGACCTGTCCGTGGCACCGCACGACTTCTTCACCGCGTCGGCCCGCGCCCTGTCCACCGGCCTGGCGAAGGCGGGCGTACCCCGCCTGGTGGTGGTCGGTCTCGCGTCGGTCCTGCCCGGGGCGTCCGGTGCTCCCCTGATGGACGAGCCCGGCTACCCCAACGAGTACCGCGCCTTCTACCTGGGGCACGCCGCAGGCCTCGACGAGCTTCGGACCTGCGACCTGGACTGGGCGTACGTGGCACCCGCGGGCGACTTCGACCATGGCGGCACGCGCGTCGGCCGGTACCTGCTCGCCGATCACGGCGACATGACCAGCCGGATCACGTACGCGGACTTCGCGATCGCGCTGCTCGACGAGGTCGAGGCGCCACGCCACCACCGCGCCGCCATCAGCATCCGGGAGGCGTGACAGCCCGGGCATCCGGCGGCGCGGGCCGATGTTTCGGCCTCCCACCTGCGGGTACTGCGCCGCGGACCTGTCCGTGCCGCTCCATGGAGGAACTCGCCGAATGGATGCCAGCAAGCCTGCCAAGGCCGTCAAGGACGTCGTGGAGAACGCCGCAGAGAAGGTGGCCGATCTCCTGACGCCGGACGTTCCCGGCTCGCCGGGCAGTGCCCCGGCGACCGTCGAGGAGCCGGCGACGCCGCGCGACCCGCTGCCGCCGAAGAAGGAACAGGGCGCTCCCGCGACCGTCACGCCGACGGGAGCGGAGACCGGCGCGCCCGCCACGTCGAAGGGCCAGCAGGGCGCCTACCTCACCACCGCGCAGGGGGCGCGGCTGCGCGACACCGACCACTCGCTGAAGGCGGGCGAGCGCGGCCCGACCCTGCTGCAGGACCACCACCTGCGCGAGAAGATCACGCACTTCGACCACGAGCGCATCCCCGAGCGCGTCGTCCACGCCCGGGGCGCCGGCGCCCACGGCGTGTTCGAGGCGTACGGCACCGCCTCGGCGGTGACCAGGGCGGGCTTCCTCAAGAAGGGGAGGAAGACCGACGTCTTCGTGCGGTTCTCCACCGTCCTCGGTTCGCGCGGCTCGGCCGACACGGTCCGCGACACCCGCGGCTTCGCGACGAAGTTCTACACCGACGAGGGCACCTTCGACCTCGTCGCGAACAACATCCCGGTGTTCTTCATCCAGGACGGCATCAAGTTCCCCGACGTGATCCACGCGGGCAAGCCGCACCCGGACAGGGAGATCCCCCAGGCGCAGAGCGCTCACGACACGTTCTGGGACTTCGTCTCCCTGCACACCGAGGCGCAGCACCACACCATGTGGAACATGTCCGACCGGGGAATCCCGCGCTCCTTCCGGATGATGGAGGGCTTCGGCGTCCACACCTTCCGGCTGGTCGACGAGGCAGGGGAGACGGTGCTGGTCAAGTTCCACTGGAAGCCCAAGCTCGGCGTGCACTCCCTGACCTGGGAAGAGGCGCAGATGCTCGGCGGCATGGACCCCGACTTCCACCGCCGCGACCTGTACGACGCGATCGAGGCCGGCGCCTACCCCGAGTGGGAGCTCGGCATCCAGGTGTTCCCCGACACCCCCGACCAGACGTTCGAGGGCATCGACCTGCTCGACCCGACCAAGATCGTGCCCGAGGAGCTCGCGCCGGTGCAACCCGTCGGGCGGATGACGCTCAACCGGACGCCCACGAACTTCTTCGCCGAGGTCGAGCAGGTCGCCTTCCACGTCGGCCACCTGCCGCCGGGCATCGACGTCACCAACGACCCGCTGCTGCAGACGCGGCTGTTCTCCTACCTCGACACGCAGATCACCCGGCTGGGCGGCCCGAACTTCGCGCAGATCCCGATCAACCGGCCGCACTGCCCGGTCAACGACATGCTCCGGGACGGCTTCCACCAGCACGCCGTGCACGCCGGGGTCGCGCCGTACCGGCCGAACTCCCTGGACGGCGGCAACCCGTTCGTCGCCGGTGACGCGGAGAACGTGTTCGTCGACACACCGGTCGAGGTCGCCCGGGCGAGGAAGGTCCGCGCCAACCCCGTCTCCTTCGACGACCACTTCAGCCAGGCCCGCCTGTTCTGGCTGAGCATGTCGCCCGTGGAGAAGGAGCACATCATCCGCGCCTACACCTTCGAGCTGGGCAAGTGCTACGAGCAGGCGATCAAGGAACGTCAGCTCCAGTGCCTGGCGAACATCGACCCGGTCCTCTGCCGGGAGGTCGCCGCCGGGCTGGGCCTGCCCGCGCCGGAGCCGGCCCTGCCGCTCGCCGACCCGGCGCCGAGCCCCGCGCTCTCGCAGGTGGGCAAGGAGTGGCCGGCCGACGGCCGCATGGTCGGCATCGTCGTGGACGACGGCGCCGACCTCGACGGCGTACGCGACCTGCGCAGGGCCGTGTTCTCCGCCGGCATGGTGCCGCTGCTGATCGCCCCGCACGGCGGGATGCTGGGCGACTCGCCCGTGCAGCGGACCTTCGCCACCGCCCGGTCGATCGAGTTCGACGCCCTGCTGGTGGCGGCCGCGCCGGCGCCGGCCCCCGACGCCCTGCCCGCGCGCGACGCCAAGGCGGGCGCGGGCGGCTCCGTAGCGGTCGATCCGCGGGTGACGCTCATGATCGAGGAGTGCTGGCGGCACGCCAAGGCGATCGGCGCCTGGGGCGCGGGCGCGAAGCTGCTCGCGCAGGCCGGAGTCTCCGGCACACCGGGCGTGGTCTCCGGTGACTCCGCCACGGAGGTCTTCACCGCTGTGCAGCGGCTGATGGCCGCCCACCGCGTCTGGGAGCGGTTCCCCGCCTCGGTGGCCTGACGCTTCACATCGGGCGTCCGCAGTGTCTCCTCCCTCGATTCCCTCGATTCGGGACCGGGGGAGGAGGACGCAGGGCCGCTACCCGGCGGCGATCAGCTCCGCGATCCGCGCCTGGTCGGCGTCCGCGGCGAGGAAGGCGACGAGCTTCTGCTCGACGTCGTCGGCGGTGAGAAGGACGACGTGCCGCAGTTCGAGCTCGCCGAGGAGCGGATGGCGCAGTCTCTTGGTGCCCGAACTCAGCGGCGCGATGTCGTGCCGCGGCCACCACGCGCGCACCTCCGGGCTGGCGGCCTTGAGCCGTGCGGTCAACTCCGCGAAGCCGCGGTCGCCGGGGTGGCGGGCGGCGGCGGAACGGTAGCGCGCGAGCTGCGCGGACGCCTCCTGCTCCCACTCGACGAAGACGGTCCGCGCGGCCGGGTCGGTGAACATCCACCACAGCATGTTGCGGGCGTCGGGCGCCAGCAGGAGCCAGTCGGTCCACAGGGCGCGGGCGGCGCGGTTGGCCGCGAGCACGTCCCAGCGCCGTCCCGTGACGTAGGCGGGACACGGATCGAGCCGGTCGACGAGCGCCGCGACGGCGGGGGGAAGGGTCTCCCCGCCGGGCGCGACGACCGCCGGCGCGGCGCGGTGGACGAGCTCGTGCAGGTGCGCGCGCTCGGCGGCGCCGAGGCGCAGAGCGCCGGCCAGCGCGTCGAGGACCTGACGCGAGGGGCGCACGTCCCGGCCCTGCTCCAGGAAGGCGAGGTAGGTCGGGGAGATCGCCGCGAGCGTGGCGACCTCCTCTCGCCGCAGGCCGGGGGTGCGGCGCCGGGCGCCCGAGGGAAGCCCGACGTCGGCGGGGCGCAGGCGGTTCCTCCGGGAGCGCAGGAAATCGCCGAGCTCCCTCAGCCGCGCGGGATCGACGGCATCGGTCATGGTGATCCTGATAATGCGGTTACTAGCATGAACGTCCTGTGGTTACGGCTATGGGGTGACGTTAGCGTCGTCCCGTGACTACACGATCTTCGCGCGCTCCGCACCGGATCCTCACCGAGTCGGTGGAGATGTCCGTCGCCGACGGGTCACGGATGGGCGCCTTCCTCGCCCGCCCGGCCGCCCCCGGGCCCTTTCCCGGCGTGCTGGTGGCGATGGAGCTCTTCGGCGTCAGCGCCCACGTCCGCGACGTCTGCGAGCGGCTCGCCGTGGAGGGATACGTCGCGCTGGCGCCCGACCTCTATCACCGCGACGCCCCCGGGATCGAGCTCCCGCACGACGCGGCGGGCCGCGAGCGCGGCTTCGATCTGCTGCACCGGCTGACGCGGGATCAGGTGGTGCACGACGTGCGCGCCGCCATGGAGCACCTGCGTGCGCGTGGCTGCGTGCGCATCGGCATGGTCGGCCTGAGCCTCGGCGGCCACGTGGCCTACCTCGCGGCCACCCGCCTGGACCTCGCGGCGGTGGCCGTCGCCTACGGCGGCTGGATCCCGGTCACCGACATCCCCCTCAGCCGTCCGGAACCGACGCTCGCGCTGACCCCCGGCATCACCGGGCGCGTGCTGGTCCTCGTGGGCGCCGAGGACCACGTCGTTCCGCCGGACCACCGCCGGATGATCGCGGACGCGCTGCGGGCCGCCGCCGTACGCCACGAGATCGTCGAATATCCCGGCGTCGGTCACGGGTTCCTCTGCGACCGCCGCGACACGTTCGACGCCACGGCGGCCGATGACGCCTGGCGGCGCGTACGGGAGCTCCTGGCCGAAGAACTGGTCGAGCATGGATCGGTGAGGAGCCGGTAACGCCCTCGCAATAAGAAACATCGCAGTAACACTCCCGAATACGCCATGAAACGGCCAACGGTGAGTCTCATGGTGCGCCCGTGGCGGAACCTGCGGACGACCACCGTGAGGAGTGTGAGGCGATCATGCCGGTGAAGGTAGATGGCGGTGCCACCGCCTGGCTCCTGGCCTGTACCGCGCTCGTCCTGCTGATGACGCCGGGCCTGGCCTTCTTCTATGGCGGGATGGTCAGGGCCAAGAGCGTGCTCAACATGATCATGATGAGCTTCGTCTCGATCGCCCTGGTCACCCTCGTCTGGCTGGCCGCCGGATACAGCCTGGCGTTCGGCCCCGACATCGGGGGACTGATCGGCGGCCTGGCCCACGTGGGGCTGCACGACATCACCACAGGGTCGGTCACCGGGCAGGTGCCGACGCTGCTGTTCGCGACGTTCCAGCTCACCTTCGCCATCATCACCGCGGCGCTGATCAGCGGCGCCATCGCCGACCGGGCCCGCTTCTCGGCCTGGCTGGTCTTCGTCCCGGTGTGGGCGCTCGCGGTCTACGCCCCCATCGCGCACTGGGTGTGGGGCCCCGGCGGCTGGATCCACGCCATGGGCACGCTCGACTACGCGGGCGGCCTGGTCGTGGAGATCACCTCGGGGGCCTCCGGGCTCGCCATGGCGCTGGTGCTCGGGCCGCGGATCGGGTTCAAGGCCGAGGCCATGCGACCGCACAACCTGCCCCTGGTGCTGCTCGGCGCCGGGCTGCTGTGGTTCGGCTGGTTCGGATTCAACGCCGGTTCCGCGCTGGCCGCGGACGGCACCGCCGCCGCCGTCTTCCTCAACACCCTGGCCGCGGGGTGCACCGGCCTGCTGGGCTGGCTGCTGGTGGAGCAGCGCCGCGACGGGCATCCCACCACGTTCGGCGTCGCCTCGGGCGTCGTGGCCGGGCTGGTCGCGATCACACCGTCGTGCGGCTCGGTCGACGTGCTGGGCGCCCTGGCGATCGGCCTGGTCGCGGGCATGGTCTGCTCACAGGCGGTCGGCTGGAAGTTCCGGCACGGCTACGACGACTCCCTCGACGTGGTCGGCGTGCATCTGGTCGGGGGCATCGTCGGCACCCTGCTCATCGGGCTGCTGGCCACCCGCACGCTCACCGGCGCCGACGGTCCGCGGGGCCTGCTGTACGGCGGCGGGCTGGCCCAGCTGGGCAAGCAGGCGATGGCGGTCCCGGTGGTCGCGCTGTACGCCTTCGCGGTCACCTACGGGATCGGCAAGCTAATCCACCGGCTGATGGGTTTCCGGGTGAGCGAGGAGGACGAGGTGTCCGGCGTCGATCTGGCGCTGCACGCCGAGACCGCCTACGACCACGGCGTGCTCGACCACGCCGTCCGGCTGCGCACCCACCGCCCCGCGCCGGCGCAGCCCGATCCGCGTCCCACGACCTGATCGGACTTCACCGGCCGGTCAGGCGTGGATCAGGCGGTGCAGAGCCTGCTCGCGGGCGAGCACGGCGGCGCCCTCGACGGTGGCCGTCGCCCCAAGGCCGCTCCGGCGGATCTCGACGGGGATGGACAGGGTTCCCAGGTTCTCCTGGACGCCCTGCACGAGGAGCGGGTTGGAGCCCACCCCGCCGCCGAGGACCACCAGACCGGGATCGAGTAGCGCGACGACCGCGACGACCAGCCGCCCGACCTGCGTGGCGTGCTCGGTCACGGCGCGCTGCGCCGGGGGGCAGCCCTCGCCGGCCCGCTGGAACAGCTCCTCGGCGCTCGTGGGCGGGGCGCCCTCCGACGCCGGCCACGCGGCCGCCGTACGCAGCAACAGGTGCTCGGCTCCGAGGAAGCGCTCCAGGCCCTCGGGGACGGGCTCCCGGCCGGCGTCCCACGGGAAGGGCAGGTGGGCGACCTCACCGGCCCATCCGGACGCCCCGCGCAGCAGACGTCCGCCGATGACCAGCGCCGCTCCTATCCGCACACCCGCCTGCACGTACGCGAACTGCGCGGCGTCCTGCGCCACGCCGAGGTTCCCCTCGGCGACGGCCGCGCAGTTGACGTTGTTCTCCAGGAGCAGCGGGGCCGGGGGGAGGGACAGCGCCTTGAGCATGTCGTGCACCTCGGGCGACTGCGAGGCGGCGGCCGGGTCCCTGTCGGTCACGACGGTCGGGAGCGCGATCACTATCTGCCGCAGCGGCCCGCTGTCGCCGAGCCGCGGCAGCGTCTCGCGCAGGAGCGCGCCCGCGGCGTCGGCGCTGGCGGTCAGGTCCGCCGCGCCGGACCGGGACGCCGGGGACGTGACGTCGCGGCCGACCCCCAGCAGTCGCTCGCCGCTCAGCGCGTGCGCGTGGATGCGCGTGCGGGTGACGCCGACGTCGACGCCCAATACGTGACCGGCCCCCTCGCCGATGCGCCACAGCAGCGCCGACCGGCCGGTGTGCCCCTGGACGGAGCCGTCCTCCCGCACGAGGCCGAGCTCCTCGAGCTCGGACATCGCCGTGGAAACCGTGGGCTTGGACAGGCCCAGCGCCTGGCTGATCTGGGGCCGGGTGGCCCGGCCGCGCCGGGTGAGCTCCGCCAGCACCGCCCGTGCACTCGTGCTCAGTGATGTCATCCGGATCCCCGCAGCTCCCGCTTCCGCTTGATCCTTTCGGACCTGCCCTTGACATATCCTACCTCACTTCGTTAGGTAAATGACCTAACTAACTGGAGGCTGGTTATGCACTCGATCTCACGCCGGAGGCTCCTGAGCCTGCCGCTGGTCCTCGGCGCGGCCGCGGTCCTGCCCGGTTGCGCCGTGTCCGGGCCTTCCCGCGGCAGCGGCGGCTCCTCGGGCCCCGTCACGCTGAACGCCCTGTTCATGAAGCAGGCCAGCTACAGCGAAGACGACATCCGCGGCATGCTCGCGGCGTTCCGGAAGGCCCACCCGGACATCACGGTGCAGCCGACCTTCGTCGCGTACGAGGCCCTGCACGACAAGATCGTCATCTCGGCGCCGGCCGGCACGTACGACGTCGTGCTGATCGACTGCATCTGGCCGGCGGAGCTGGCCGGCAAGAACATGCTGCTCGACGTCACCGACCGCTACCAGCAGGCCTGGCTGGACGACATCCTGCCCGGCACGCTCGGCTCCGTCACGTACAAGGACCGCAGGTACGGGATGCCGTGGATCCCCGGCGGGAAGATCTTCTTCTACAACACCCGGATGCTGAAGGACGCCGGGGTCGACGAGACGGCGATGTCGACCTGGGACGGCGTGCTCGAGGCCGCAAGGACGCTGAAGGCCAAGAAGGTCGTCGAACATCCGCTGGTGTGGAGCTGGGCGCACGCCGAGGCGATGATCTGCGACTACGCGCAGCTCCTCGGCGCGTTCGGCGGCCGTTTCCTGGACGACGCGGGCAAGGCGGCCTTCCACCAGGGGGGCGGGCTGCAGGCGCTGGAGTGGATGAGGCGCACGCTCGACGAAGGGCTCAGCGCGCCCTCGTCGACGAAGCTCCTGGAGGACGACGTCAAGAAGGTCGTCGTCCAGGGCGACGCGGCGATCGCGCTCAACTGGGACTACATGTACAGCGAGTCCAACGACCCGAAGCAGTCGAAGATCGTCGGAGAGCTGAAGCCCGCGGTCAGTCCCAAGGGGCCGGGCGGTCAGGGGCCGGCGGTCGACGGGTCGATGGGCCTGTCGGTCACCGCGACCTCCAAGCACCCCGACGCCGCGTGGCGGCTCGTCGCCTTCCTGTGCGGGAAGGACAACCAGCTCCAGTACGTCGAGAGGTCGCTGCCGGTGTGGAACAGCGCCTACGAGGACCCGAAGCTCACCAGCGGGGCGCAGGCGCCGCTGGTGGCGGCTGACAAGGCCCAGTACGGCTCGCTGATCGAGCGCCCCCAGGTCGTGCAGTACAACGCGGTGAGCCAGGAGATCCAGGCCGGGCTGCAGTCCTGCCTGGTCGGCGGCACACCCGCGGCCCAGGCGCTCTCCGACGCCGCGGCCAAGGTCGACCGCGTCATCGGGGGCTGACCGGTGTCCCTGACACTGCGACGCCCCGCGAGCACGGCGCCGCCGGCGGCCGGGGCCGGACGGGGGAAGGTCGAACGCCAGTGGCCGCTCGCCCTGGCGTTGCTGGCCCCGGCGATGATCGTCGTGTTCGGCGTCGTCCTGTATCCCATGGGCCGCACGCTGGTGCTCAGCCTCGTCGACGCCACCTCGGCGCTGCAGACCGCGTTCTCGTTCTCCGGGCTGTCGAACTACACGGCGCTGCTGTCGGACTCCGAGTTCTGGGCCACGGTGTGGCGCACCGCCGTGTTCACCGTCTTCTCCACGGCGGCGGAACTCGTGGTCGGCCTGCTGCTCGCGCAGTTCCTCAACCAGCGCATCCGCGGCCAGTGGTTCTTCCGCAGTCTCGTGGTCCTGGCGTGGGCGCTGCCCACCATCGTCAGCGCCAACATGTGGCGGTGGATCCTCCACCCCGAGTACGGCGCGCTCAACGGCCTTCTGATGAACCTGGGCCTGCTCGACTCGTACAAGGACTGGGTCGGCGGCCCGACACAGGCGCTGTTCGTGGTCGCGCTGGTCGACGCGTGGAAGACCACGCCCCTCGTGGCGATCCTGCTGCTCGCCTCGATGCAGACCATCGGCGACGACGTCTACGAGGCGGCGGCCATGGACGGCGCGGGGGCGGTGCGCCGGTTCCTGTCCATCACGATCCCGATGCTCAAGCCGGCGATCGCGGTCGTCCTGGTGCTGCGCACCATCGAGGCGTTCAAGGTCTTCGACATCATCTACATCATGACCAGGGGCGGCCCCGACTCCGGGACCACCACGATCGCCTTCTACACCTACCTGAAGGCCTTCTCCAACCAGGAGTTCAGCCTCGGCTCCGCGGCCGCCTACCTCACCGTGCTGTTCATCTTCGTGCTCTCGCTGGTGTACCTGCGCATGCTCCGCACCGACTCGGGGGGAACGGCGTGAGACCCTCTCGCTTCTACCGCCCCTCGATGTACCTGTGCGGGGCGCTGCTGGCCGCCGTCGTCCTCGGGCCGTTCGCCCTGCTGCTGCTCGCCAGCGTGTCCCCGCAGGCCGGCCTGCTCGGCAAGCCGCCCGACCTGTGGCCGGACTCGCCCACGCTGGACCGCTACGCGGCGATCTTCACGCAGGCGGCGGGCGGCGTGGCGGGCGACTTCCGCGTGGCCCTGGTCAACTCGCTGGTCGTCGCCGGGTGCAGCGTCGCGGTGAGCCTGGTGACCGGCGTGCTCGGCGCCTACGCGTTCGCGCGGCTGCGGTTCCCCGGGCGCAGGCTGGTGCTGTTCGTCTTCATGCTGACGTACATGATGCCGCCGCTGGCCCTCGTGGTGCCCATGTACATGACCGGCGCCGCGCTCGGCCTGCTCGACACGCGGACCTCGCTCGTCGTGGTCTACTGCTCCTTCACCACGCCCTTCGTCCTGTGGCTGCTGTCCGGCTACTTCCGCGCCCTGCCGGCCGAACTCGAGGAGGCCGCCCGCATCGACGGGTGCGGGCGGGTCGGCGCGCTGATCCGGGTGGTGCTGCCGGTGGCGCGTCCGGGCCTCATCTCCGCCGGGCTCCTGGCGTTCCTCATGGCGTGGGACGAGTTCTTCTACGCGCTCATCTTCACCTCGTCCCCGGCGTCGAAGACGGTTCCCGTGGCGCTGGCCGAGTTCACCGGCCGCTACAGCCTCGACTTCGGCCTGATGGCCGCGGGCGGCCTGCTCGCCGCCGTGCCGCCGGTGCTCATCGCGCTGATCTTCCAGAAGCACATCACCCGCGGGCTGGCCGCGGGTGCTGTCAAGTAACCCTCCGTTGTGAGAGAAGGTTCGATGTCACACGACATCTCCATGTCCGACGCGCTCGACCGGCAGCCCGAGGCGCTGGCCTCCGCGGTGCGCACCCTGCGCGAGCAGCTCACGGGCACCTGGCCCGCGCCGCGCCGCCCGCTGTTCGTGGCCATGGGCGCCAGCCACGCCGCGCTCGCGGCCTGCGTGCACCAACTGCGCGCGTACGGCATCTGGGCGAGCAGGGCCGGATACGGGGAGATCCCGGCGTCCGTCCCGGCGGCCGACGTCGACCTGGTGGCGGGGGTGTCCCAGTCGGGACGCAGCGCGGAGACGATCGACGCCCTGCGGGAGGTGGAGGCGGAGCGGCGGCTGGCCGTGGTGAACATCGCGGAATCGCCGCTGGCCGAACTGGCGAGCACGGTCCTGAGCTGCGGGGGAGTGCCCGATTCCAAGGTGTCCACCTCCGGTTTCACCGTCACGCTCGCCGCCCTCGGGATGCTGGCCGACACGTGGGCGCTCGGCGCGCCGGCAGACTCCTGGGAGTCCCTGACGGATCACCTGGACGAGACCGCCAGGCGGGCCGAGGACCAGGTGGACGGCCTCGTGCAGGGCGTCGCGGAGAGCGTCGCCGCCGACGTCGTCGGAGCCGGGGCGTCGCTGACCGCCGCCGAGGAGGGCGCGCTGATGCTGCGGGAGGCCTGCCGGCTTCCCGCCGCCGCGTACGAGACCCGGCAGTATCTCCACGGGCCGATGGAGTCGGCCGGCCGCACCGCGCACATCGTCATCGGGGACGAGCGCGAGGCCGCGCTGGCCCTGCAACTGGCCGAAGCCGGGCACCGGGTGCTCTACGTGGGCCCCTGCGCGGCGCCGGTCCCGCACGTGGAGATCCCGCGACTCGCCCCGGTGGCCCGCGCGATCGTCGAGAACGGCGTGCTCCAGCGGCTCGTCGCCAAGGTGGCCGCCGCGCGGAACGTTCCGGTCGGCGAGTTCCTGTTCTCGATGAGCGACACGAAGGTGGACACCCTCGCCGCGGGGACCGCATGAGCCGCATGGCCGTCGGCGTCGACGTGGGCGGGACGAAGACCCACTGGCGTGCGGCCGGGGAGGAGGGCCACGTCGCGGACCGCGTCGTGCCCAGCGACCTGGGCTCGGACATGGACGACCTGGCCGAATGGCTGGTGTCGGACCTGCGTGAGTGGGGGGTGCCGTACGACGCCCTGGGCGTGGGCGCGCACGGATGCGACAGCGCGTCCTTGTGCCGGAGGTTGCGCGACCTGCTGAGCGCGCGGCTCGCGGTCCCGGTGCGGGTGGTCAACGACGCCCACCTCCTGCCACACGCGGCCGGCGTCCCCGGGGCGATCGGCGTGATCGCCGGCACGGGGTCGGTCGCCGCGGGCACGGGTCCCGGCGGCGAGCCCCTCCTCGCCGGCGGCTGGGGATGGGCGCTCGGTGACGAGGGATCGGCCGCCGGGCTCGTACGCGAGGCCGTGCGCGCGACCTGCCTGCGGCACGACGCCGGCCTCCCGCCCGACGAGCTGGCGCTGGGCCTGCTCGCGGCCTTCCACGCGGACGAGGTGCCGGGGCTGTCGCACGCGCTGACCCGCTCGCCCAGCGCGGAGGAGTGGGGCCGTCACGCTCCCGTCGTCTTCCGGGCGGCGCAGCACGGATCGGGCGTCGCGCTGCGGGTCGTCGAGGAGGGGGGACGGGCGCTGGCGAAGCTGGTCGAGACGCTGATCTCCCGTGGGGCCTCGGCCACGGCGGTGGTCGCGGCGGGCGGGGTGCTCACGACGCAACCCCGGCTGTTCACCGCCCTGGCCGACGCGCTGGGCAAGAGCCACCCGGACCTTCCCGTCACGTTGCTCGACGCCGACCCGGTGGACGGCGCGGTGCGGCTGGCCCGGGAGCTCCTCGCCGCTCCGCGAGCCTGACCGGGCGGCCCCGGGCCGCGGGCGGGAGCGGCATGTCCGCCGCTCCCGCCCCTCGGCACGGACGGCATCAGTAGCCGTATCGGCTCTCGAGGTGGCGCCACCAGTCGCGCGGCATCCACGTGTCGAACTCGGTGATCTGCGTCGCGGAGCCGGCGTTCATGATGGAGCAGCACACGCGGTCGGCGTCCAGTCGTACGCTCACTCGCCTGCGGAGCGGCCGACCGGTCAGGACGTGGGGCCGGACTGCGCCGCAGGACCATGGACGATCTGTTCCAGACAATCGCGGAACAGATCATCGACGGTGCGGCCAGGCTGGAAGTACTCGGTCACCCCGGCCATCACGGTGGGGTACGCCGCGGCGTACGCGGCCATGTCGAAGCCGTCCAGGGCGTCCGCGTCGGGGGGGCCGGCCTGTTCCTCCAGGACGTAGCCGACGGTGAAGCGCAACACCGTCAACACGATCAGGCGAGCGTGCCGCAAGGGAATGCTGCGCTCGACCAGTGTGCTCATCGCCAGTTCGGAGATGGCGGCCATCTTGAGGGACAGCTGGGAGGCCGAGATGATCCGGGCTCCGTCCGGGTGGGCCAGCAACGCGCGCCGCAGCCGCTCGGCCAGGCCGATCAGCCAGTCCTGCCAGCACTCCTCCGGCGCGGGCGACGCGAGCTCGGGGAACTGCTGCTCAAGAATCGCCTCTGCGATCGCGGTGACCAGCGCCGCCTTGTTCGGGATGTGCCAGTAGAGAGTCGGCGACTGTACGCCGAGCCGGGCGGCCAGTTTGCGCGTGGTCACGCCGTCGAGACCCTCGGCGTCGAGTAGCGCCACGGCCTCGGTGACGATCCGCTGCTTGTCCAAAGCCAATTCCGGCACCTCCCTTCCACACCCTATCAGTGATAGAGTTCTCTATCGGTGATAGAGAGCCATGCGTCAGAGGAGGCACCGATGAGACACCGACACTCGCTCCGCGACCTGCTGCACTGGGCGACCCACCGCATTCCGGGGGTTCCCGCGCACACCGAGCAGCCTGCCGGGCACCAGGGCCAGGCCCGCCACGGCCATGGGCGGCGGCACTCGCCCACGCACCACCGTTCGCACAACCGTTCGCACCACCACGGGTTCAACCACTCCCCGGCCCGTCCGCCCCGCGTCCTGGCGGCGTGGCAGACGCGGATCGCCCGCTTGTTCGGTCAGGAGCTGGGATGAAGGCAGCGGTGCTCCACGAGGCCGGCGGCATCCCGCGCTACGAGGACTTTCCCGATCCGGTGGCCGGCGACGGCGAGGTGATCATCGACGTCAAGGCGGTCGCCGTCGAGAACGTCGACAAGGCGATCGCGGCCGGCACGCACTACGCCGGCGAGAAGTACATCGGCCGGTTTCCGGCGATCCCCGCCTTCGACGGCATCGGCGCCCTCCCAGACGGCACGCTCGTCGGGTTCGGCGACATCCGCCCGCCCTACGGCGCGCTCGCCGAGAAGGCCGTGGTGCCCGAGGGCTCCTACGTGCCGATCCCCGACGGCATCGACCCGGCCGTGGCGACCGTGATGGCCTCGGCGATCACCGCGATGTCGATGAAAGCGGCCGCGGGGTTCGTTCCCGGGGAGACGGTGCTGGTGCAGGGTGCCACCGGGGTCGCCGGGCGGCTCGCGGTCAAGGTGGCCCGGCTGCTGGGCGCCGGCCGGATCGTCGCCACCGGCCGCGACGACAACCAGTTGCGCGAGGTACAGGCCATCGGGGCCGACACGCTGATCAACACCGCGATCTCCGACGAGGCGCTGGCGCAGGCGTACCTCGACGCCAGGGGGGACGGCTACGACGTCGTCCTGGACTACCTGTGGGGCAGGCCCAGCGAGATCCTGCTGCGGGCGCTGGTGCCGCGGTCGTTCGCGTTCGGCAAGCCGACCCGCGTGGTCCAGATCGGCGAGTCGGCCGGCACTGAGCTCACCCTCGCCGGGTCGAGCCTGCGCACCTCCGGCGTGGAGATCTACGGCGCGGCCAAGGGCCTCGGCCCGCAGACCATGGACGAGGTGTACCAGCAGATCGTGGCGTGGACGCGGTCCGGCGAGCTCACCTTCGACGTGGAGAAGGTCCCGCTGAGCGACATCGAGACCGCCTGGCAGCGAACCGACCTCAAAGGCAGGCGACTCGTCGTGATGCCGTGACGGCCCGCGCCCACGACACACCAGCGGTGATCACCGGTCAGCGTTCCGTCGCCTGGGCGCGCACATCGCGCGCCGGAGGGCCGGGTGCTTGGCGGTGAGCGGGACGCCTACCAGGCGATCGGCATCGTGGTCAGGCCGTGTACGACGGTGAAGGAGCGGAACAGGGGCTCGCCCGCCAGTCGCAGGCCGGGGAACCTGCGCAGCAGGGCGGGGAACGCGATGCGCATCTCCATGCGGGCCAGGGGAGCACCGAGACAGTGATGGACGCCGTGTCCGAAAGCGACGTGGCCGATGGAATCCCGGCGGATGTCCAGGTCGTCCGGGTTCGGGACGAGCCCCGGGTCGCGGTTGGCGGCGGGAAGGGAGCAGATGACGGTCTCGCCGGGGCCGAGGGTTTGATCGCCCAGCCGGACCTCGGTCGTAGTGATCTTGACGGTTCCGGAATGCACGATGCTCAGCCACCGCAGCAGTTCCTCGACGGCGGCGTCCACGCGGTCCGGCTCGTCGCGCAGCAGCGTGAGCTGGCCGGGGTGCCGCAGCAGCGCGAGTGTGCCCAAAGACAGCATGTTGGCCGTGGTCTCGTGCCCGGCGAGCAGCAGCAGGGTGCCGATGCCGGTGAGTTCGGCGTCGCTCAACTCGTCGCCGTGCTCGCGTACGAGCATCCCGAGCAGATCCTCACCGGGATCGTGCCGAATCGTCTTGATCAGGCCTGCGATGTACGCCCGAGCCTCCGCCGCCGCGGCCGCGCGTTCGTCCGGAGGCAGGGACACGTCCAGGATCCGCTTGGACGTCCCCTGGAAGCCGGCCCGGTCGGCGTACGGCACGCCCAGCAGTTCGCAGATCACCAGGGAGGGAACCGGGAGGGCGAAGTCCGTCACCAGATCGGCGGGCGGTCCGCCGCGCTCCATGGCATCCAGATGGTCGTCGACGATCTGCTGGACTCTGGGCTCCAGCCGGCGCATACGGCGGACGGTGAACTCGGCCGTGAGCATCCGGCGCAGCCGGGTGTGCTCGGGAGGGTCGGAGCCGAGCAGGTTGCCGGCGCGCATCGCCGCGGCCTCCTCCGCACTGGGCGGCGGTGCGCCGGGCGGCCGGAGCGGAGGCACGAGCGCGTTGCTGAACAGCTCGGGATGGCTCAGCACCGTACGGACATCCTCGAATCTGGTCACCAGCCAGGCGTCGGTGCCGAACACGGTGCGGATCCGGGCTACCCCCTCGTCGTCCCGCAGCGCGGAGAGCTCCGGGACGGGATGGAACCCGTCCCGTCGCATGTGCAGGGGCGGGGACATGTCGCGCACGCGACCTCCTCGGGTCACCGGCAGTGTGATGATCGACTTGCCA
Organism: Microbispora sp. H10830; assembly: GCF_014161375.1. Taxonomy (NCBI): domain Bacteria; kingdom Bacillati; phylum Actinomycetota; class Actinomycetes; order Streptosporangiales; family Streptosporangiaceae; genus Microbispora; species Microbispora sp. H10830. The sequence goes on along the minus strand of NZ_JABBWX010000004.1, from coordinate 184,326 downwards.
CAATCCGACCATAACCGTCCGGTGTCCGCCGTGGACAATCGTGACACGACTGTGGCGGCCACGTCGCCGGGCCGGTCACGTGATCAGGCGAACCGGCCGAGGGCGGCGGTGTAGATCTCGACGGCCTCCTCGATCCGGTGGACCAGGCAGTACTCGTCGGTGACGTGCGCCTGCTCGGGCTCGCCCGGTCCGCAGACGACCGTGGGCGCCCCGCCGCAGGCGGCGGCGAGGACCGAGGCGTCGGTGAAGTAGCTGGCCGCCGGGCGGTCGCCGGGCGCGCCCGCCCCCGCCTCGACCAGGGCCCGGACGAAGGGGTCGTCCGGCTCCGTCCAGATCGCGGGCAGGTCCACGAGCACGCCGAGGGCCGCCTCGTCGCCGAGCGTGGCCTGCAACCGCTCGCGGAGCCGTCCGTGGTCCTGGCCGGCGACGGTGCGCAGGTCGATGGTCGCGACGGCCAGGTCGGGCACGGAGTTCACGTTGATCCCGCCGCGCGCCGTTCCCACGTTCACCGTGGACGGGCCGAGCCAGGGGTGGTCCGGCACCCCGGGGTCGAACGTCTCGACGGCGCCGATCACGCGGGCGAGCTTGTAGATCGCGTTGTCGCCCAGGTGCGGCATCGAGCCGTGGGCGGTCGTGCCTCGCGTCGTGGCCTCCAGCCAGAGCGCGCCCTTGTGACCGAGCAGCACCCGGTTGGCGGTCGGCTCGGCCACCAGCAGGGCGCGCGACCTGCCCACCAGGCCCGCGGCCACCATGCCGGCCGCGCCCTCGCAGCCGGTCTCCTCGCCCACGGTGAAGACCATCTCCAGGGCGGCCTTCGGCCCGGTGCGGCGCACGTGCCGCTCGGCGGCGACCACCAGCGCGGCGACGCCGGCCTTCATGTCGCTCGAACCGCGTCCGTACAGGCGGTCGCCGTCGATCTCCGCGCCGTGCGGCGCGTGCCGCCACGCCTGCCCGCCCAGCGGCACGGTGTCGAGGTGCCCGGTCAGCGTCACCGGTTCGCCCGTTCCCCAGCGGGCGACCAGCCCGGTGCGGCCGGGCGCGTGCTCGTGCGTGCGCACCGCGAAACCGGCGTCCGACAGCCGTCTCGCGAGGGGTTCGGCCACCGCGGCCTCGCCCCCGCCCACGGAGTCGATCCTGATCAGCTCGCGTGCCAGCTCGACCGCCTCGTTCACGCGGCCTCCTTCCCTCACTTACTCTGCGACGCCGGCCGCCACCGGTCGGCTGGTCTGCCGTACGACGAGCCTGGGAGCGATGGCGATGCGCTGCGCGGGCCGGGGGTCGCCGGCCTTGACCTGGCCGAGCAGGCGCACGGCCTCCGCCGCCATCTCCTCCACCGGCTGGCGCACGGTGCTGAGCGGCGGGTCGCACATCGTCGCGTGTCCCACGTCGTCGAACCCGACCACCGCCACGTCCTCGGGGACGCGCGCTCCGCCGAACCGCAGCGACCGCACCAGGCCCACGGCGATCTCGTCGTTCGCGCAGACGACCGCGTCCGGCAGCCGGCCGGCGTCGAGCAGCCTGCGCCCGGCCTCGACGCCCCATTCGAGGGTGAACTCGCCCAGCAGCGGCGGCAGGACCTCCACGCCCGCCCGCGCCGCGGTGCGTTCGAACCCGCTGAGCCGCAACCGGGCGGAGGAGCTCACCAGCCGGCTGCCCGCGAAGACCACCGAGCGGGCCCCGCCCGCGATCACGTGATCGACCGCCAGGGCCAGCCCGGCCTCGTCGTCCACGCCCACCCAGTCGGCCCCGCCGCCCTCGATGTAGCGGTCGAGCTGCACCAGCGGCACCCGGCGGGCCGCGTCGAGCACCGCCGGGACGCTGGCCTCGATGTCGCACGGGCTGATGATCAACCCGTCCACGCGCCGGGCCAGCAGGGTCTCCAGCCTGCGCGCCTCGACCTGCGGACTGTACTGGGACGCGCACAGCAGCAGGTCGGTGCCGGAGTTCTGCAGCTCGCGCTCCACGGCCTCGACGATCGTGGTGAAGAACGGGTTGCCGATGCCCGGGACGACCATGCCGATGGTGCCGGTGGTCTGGTCGCGCAGCGCCTTCGCGACCGCGTTCGGCTGGTAACCGAGCTCGGCGGCGGCGCGCGCCACCCGCTCGGCGATCTCGGGCGTGACCTTGCGCCGCCCAGAGAGGGCACGGGAGGCCGAGGCCACGGAGACGCCGGCCGCTCGTGCCACGTCGTGAATCGTCACGCCCATCGTGTAATCGATTTCCCTTGATCTTTGCCAACGATCGACCTTGACGACCGTTGTGATGCCAGGATCACAAGGAACGATAGAGGTTCTGTGAGGAAACCGCACCTTGACGGTGCTTTTTTGGTCGCACTAGCATGCCCGAAACTCGGGTAATCGATTACCCAACCGATCTCATCCCTCCCGGCCCCCCGAAAGGCTCATCTCATGGCTCGATCCACGAGACTCATCCGCCTGACAGCGGCGACGACGATCCTTGCCACCGGCCTGCTGGCGGCGGCGTGTGGCGGCTCGGACGACTCCGGCGCCTCCGGAGGCTCCGGCGGAGACCGGCCGCGGGTCGGAATCGTTCAGATCAACCAGCAGGCGATCTTCTTCAACGAGATGAACGCCGGCGCCCAGCAGGCGGCGAAGGAGGCGAACGTCGACCTCACGATCTTCAACGCCAACGACGACCCGGCCAAGCAGAACGAGGCCATCGACAACTTCGTCCAGCAGCAGTTCGACGCGGTCATCGTGGTCGCCATCGACGTCGAGGGCATCAAGCCCGCCGTGAAGATCGCCAAGGACGCCGGGCTGAAGGTCGTCGCCGTGGACGCCATCGTCGACTCGCCCGCCGTGGACACCCAGGTGGGCGTGGACAACGCGGCGGCGGCCCAGCAGGCGGGCGACTTCGTCAACAAGTGGGCCCAGGCGCAGGGCCTGAGCGCGCCGAAGATCGGCGTGGTGGGCGCGCTGAACTCCTTCATCCAGAACATCCGCAAGGACGACTTCAACAAGACCGTCGAGGGCGCCGGCGCGAAGATCGTGCAGACCGTCGACGGGCAGAACAAGCAGGAGGCCGCGATGACGGCCGCGGAGAACCTGCTCACCTCCCGGTCCGACATGAACATCGTGTACGCCACCGGCGAGCCGGCCCTGCTCGGCACGGTCGCCGCGGTGAAGTCGCAGAACGCGGGCGACCGGGTCAAGGTCTTCGGCTGGGACCTGACCAAGGAGGCCATCAGCGGCATCGACGAGGGGTTCGTCGCCGGAGTGGTTCAGCAGGACCCGAAGACCGAGGGCTACGAGGCCGTCAAGGAGGCCAAGGCCCTGATCGGCGGCGCCCAGGCGAAGAAGAAGATCGACGTGCCCGTGACGATCGTGACCAAGGACAACGTCGACCCGTACCGCGCCACGTTCAAGTGAGCGGCGAAGGGATTCGCATGACGGACCAAGAGGCGGGTCGCGTTGATCGAGTGGTCATGCGCGACATCCGCAAGCGCTACGGAATGGTCGACGCGCTGCGCGGCGTGACGCTGCGCGTCGGCCCGGGAGAGGTGGTGGGGCTCGTCGGCGACAACGCGGCCGGCAAGTCCACCCTCATGAAGGTGCTGGCCGGCGCCGTCGTGCCGGACTCCGGCGAGATCGTCTTCGACGGCCGGCCGGTCTCCTTCGCCAGCCCCAAGGACGCCCGCGAGCTGGGCATCGAGATGGTCTACCAGGACCTCGCGCTCTGCGACGACATCGACGTCGCCGGGAATCTGTTCCTCGGCAGGGAGCCGCGCAAGGCCGGCGGGATGATGCTCGACGTGCGCAAGATGCACGCGGACGCCCGTCGCCACCTCGACGCGCTGAACATCCGGATCCCGCTGACGGACATCCCCGTCGGGGGGCTGTCCGGCGGCCAGCGGCAGGCGGTCGCCATCGCCCGGGCGGTCACCTTCGGGCCCAAGCTGCTCATCCTCGACGAGCCGACGGCGGCGCTCGCCGTCGCCGAGGTCGAGACCGTCCTCGAACTGATCAAGACGGTCTCGGCGCAGGACGTCTCGGTGATCCTCATCACGCACCGCCTCCAGGACCTCTTCCGGGTCTGCGACCGGCTGTGCGTCATGTACGAGGGCACGCTCAGGGCCGACCTGGACGCCCAGAACACGAGCCTCGAACGGCTCGTGTCCGAGATCGTCGCCCACGACGAGGGAGAGAAGGAGGGGAGGCGACGGTGACCGCCACCAGGACCGGGACCAGCCAGCGGGTCGTCACCACCAGGTCGGCCCGGGCCAACGCCCACATCGGCCGGCACGCGCAGACGATCGCGATCGCGGTCGTGCTGGTGGTCCTACTGATCTTCTTCGCGTTCTCCGCCGACCGGTTCGCCACGACGGGCAACTTGCTCAACCTGTTGCGGCAGATCGCCCCCACGCTGGTCGTCGCGACCGCGATGACCTTCGTGATCAGCACCTCCGGCATCGACCTGTCGGTCGGCTCGACGGTCGCGCTGTCCGGGTCGCTGCTCGCGATCGTGCTGCAGCACGGGTGGAACCCCACCCTCGCCCTGGTCGCGATCCTCGCGCTCGGCGCGCTGATCGGGTTCGTGAACGGGTGGTTCTCCTCCTACCAGAACATCCCTCCGTTCATCGTCACGCTCGCGATGTTGTCGATCATGCGGGGTACGGCGCTGCGCGCCACCGAGGGCTACTCGACCCCCATCGACGGAGACCTCTGGATCGTCCAGATCGGCCAGGGCCGCATCGCCGGGGTGCCCGTCCCGGCCATCCTCGCCGTGATCATCGCGCTCTTCGGATGGCTCGTCCTCACCCGGACGCCGTTCGGCCGCTACGTCATCGGCCTCGGCTCCAACGGCGAGTCGCTGCGCCGCACCGGTGTGAACACGCGGAAGGTCGGGCTGACCGTCTACGTGCTCACCGGCCTGGCGGCGGCGGTCGCGGGCGTGCTGATCGCCACCCGCCTCAGCTCCGGCTCGTCCAACGCCGGCACCGGCTTCGAGCTGGAGGTCATCACGGCCGTCGTGCTCGGCGGCACCAGCCTCTTCGGCGGCCGGGCGAGCATGCTCGGCACGATCCTCGGCGCGCTCACGCTCGGCGTGATCGCCAACGGCCTGGTGCTGCTGCACGTCTCTCCGTTCTACGTGCAGATCGTCCAGGGCGGCATCCTGCTGCTGGCCATCTTCGCCAACAGCAAGGTGTGGGCGAAGTTCGGAGCGATAAGGAAATGACGTCCGCAGCCCGGCCTCCGGACGTGACGACCGTGCTCGGCCCGGTGTCCGCCGACGACCTCGGGATCACGCTCTGTCACGAGCACCTGCGCAACGACGGCGCCCGCGCCTGGCACCCCGCGCCCGAGGGCGACGCCGAGGGCGAGCTGATCGCCCGCGACCCCGTGCGGATGGAGTTCCTCGGCAGGCTCCGCAACGACCCCTACCTCTCCCGCGACAACGTGTCGCTGGACGACACGGGGACCGCCATCGAGGAGGTGCGCAGGTTCGCCGAGCGCGGCGGGCGCACGCTGCTCGAAGTGACCCCCGAGGGGATCGGGCGGGCGCCCGCCGAGCTGGTCGCGATCGCCCGCGCCACCGGGCTCAACATCGTCATGGGCTGCGGTTTCTACCTGCAGAAGACCCACCCCGCCAGGGTCCGCTCGATGACCGCGGCGGACGTCGCCGACGAGATCGAGCGCGACCTGACCGAAGGCGTCGACGGCGGCGTCCGCTCCGGCGTGATCGGCGAGATCGGCGTCTCGCCGGACTTCACCGCCGAGGAGGAGAAGGTGCTGCGCGGCGCGGCCCGGGCGCAGGCCCGCACCGGCGTGCCGCTCTCGGTCCATCTCCCCGGCTGGGTGCGGCACGGCCACCGCGTGCTCGACGTCGTCGCCGAGGAGGGCGGTCTGCTCGCCGGCACCGTGCTCTCGCACCTGAACCCCAGCGGAGCGGACCGCGACTACCAGGTGTCCCTCGCCCTGCGCGGCGCCTACCTCGGCTACGACATGTGCGGCATGGACTACCTCTATCCGGGCGAGGGCCAGTCCCCGTGCGACGAGGAGAACGCCGCCGCGGTGGCCTGGCTGGTCCGCGCCGGGCTCGGGGACCACGTCCTGCTCTCCCAGGACGTGTTCCTGAAGACGATGCTCGTCCGCTACGGCGGCACCGGCTACGCCCACATCCTCACGCACTTCGTCCCGCGCCTGCACCGGCACGGGCTGACCGCCGGCGACACCACCCGGCTGCTCGCGGACAACCCGCGCGAGCTCTTCCTCGCCGCCGCGCGCGGCCACTGATCACACACACGAACAGAAGGAGACGATTTCCATGACCCGCGTGCTGGTCGCCGGCGAATCGTGGGTGAGCCAGTCGACCCACTTCAAGGGCTTCGACTCGTTCACCACGACCACCTACCACACCGGAATCGATCCGCTGCGGGACGTCCTGGTCGCCGACGGCATCGAGGTCGACCACCTGCCCGCGCACGACGTGCCCGCGTTGTTCCCCGGCACGCCCGAGGCGCTGGCGGCCTACGACGTGATCGTGCTCTCCGACATCGGGGCCAACAGCATCCTGCTGCACCCGGCCACCTGGCTGGCCAGTGAGAAGACCGTCAACCGGATCGACCTGCTGGCCGACTGGGTGGAGCAGGGCGGCGGCCTCGCCATGGCCGGCGGCTACCTGAGCTTCCAGGGCTTCGAGGCGAAGGCCGCCTTCGCCGGTACGGCCGTGGAGCGGGTGCTTCCCGCCCGCATCTCCCGCTACGACGACCGCGTCGAGACCCCGCAGGGCGTGCCCGGCCTGCTCGCCGAGGACGCGCACCCCATCGTGGCCGGACTTCCCGCCCAGTGGCCCGACCTGCTCGGCTACAACCGCTTCACACTGCCCGAGGACGCCACGCTGCTCGCGACCGTCGCCGGCGACCCCCTGCTCGCCGTACGGCAGGCCGGGGCCGGGCGCACGCTCGCCTGGGCCTCCGACATCGCGCCGCACTGGTGCCCGGACGAGTTCGTCTCCTGGGACGGCTACCGCACCCTGTTCACCCGGGCGGTCCGCTGGCTCGCGAAGGAGCTCTGACATGCCGATCCCGGTGATCCTCGACTGCGACCCCGGGCACGACGACGCCATGGCCATCCTGCTCGCGGTGGCCCACCCGGCGATCGACCTGCGTGCGGTCGCGACGGTCGCGGGGAACCAGACGGTGGAGAAGACCGCGCTCAACGCGCGGCGGATGCTGAGCCTGGCCGGCGTCACCGGCGTGCCGGTCGCCGCCGGCTGCGACCGCCCGCTCGCGGCACCGCTGGAGATCGGCGACTACGTGCACGGGGAGAGCGGCCTGGACGGCCCGGCGTTCGGGGAGCCGAGCGTCCCGCTCGACCCCCGCCACGGCGTGGACCTCATCCACGACACGCTGGCGGCCGCAGCCGAGCCGGTGACCGTGGTGGCCATCGGCCCGCTGACGAACATCGCCACGCTGCTCCGCCGTCATCCGGAGGACCGCGAGCGGATCAGGGAAGTCGTGATCATGGGCGGCTCCACCGATCGCGGCAACCACACGCCGTACGCGGAGTTCAACGTGTACGCCGATCCGGAGGCGGCGGCGGAGGTGCTGGGCAGCGGCGTGCCGACGACGTGGGTCGGGCTCAACGTCAGCCACCAGGCGCTGGTGACCGCCGACGTGCTCGCGAGGATCGAGGCGCTCGGCACCCCGCTCGCCCGCGTCTGCGTGGAACTGCTCACGTTCTTCGGCTCGACCTATCACGAGACCTGGGGGTTCCCCGCTCCGCCGCTGCACGACCCGATCACGGTGGCGTACCTCATCGATCCCACGGTCCTGACGTACGAGCGGGTGGGCCTGCGCATCGAGCTGGACGGCCGGCACACCAGGGGAGCGACCGTGGCCGACCTCCACCGGCGCATGGACTGGGAGCCCAACGCGAACGTCGGGATCGGACTGGACCGCGACCGGTTCTGGGATCTGATGATCGGCGCGATCGAGACGCTCGGCCGGGCCTCCTGAGCATCGCCGTAGCACTGACAGCCTGAAACAGGAGGAACGCCATGGAACCGAAAGGTGTCGTCGTCGTCGGGAGCATCTCCGCGGATGTCACCGCCTTCACCCGCCGCCTCCCGCGCCGGGGAGAGACCGTTCTCGGCGACGACGTCACCTTGGTCCTCGGCGGCAAGGGCGCGAACCAGGCGGTCGCCGCCGCCCGTGCGGGAGCGCCCACCTGGCTGGTCGGCTGCGTCGGCACCGATCCGTTCGGCGAGATCGTCACGTCGGCGCTGCGCTCCCACGGCGTGGCGCTGACGGAGGTCCGCTCCGTCGGCGACCGCACGGGCGTCGCGCACATCAGGGTGGACGCGTCGGGCGAGAACGACATCGTGATGACTCCTCTCGCCAACGCGGACCTCAGCGCCGAGATGGTGGACGAGAGCATCCGGGCCGTGCGCGGCAGGGCGAGCGTGCTGCTCCTCCAGCTCGAGATCCCCGTGGAGGTCGCCTGTCACGCGGCCGAGGCGGGTGCGCGGGCCGGGCTGACCGTGGTGCTCGACCCGGCGCCCGCGCAGCCGCTGCCCGACCGCGTCTGGCCGCACGTCGCCGTCGTCACCCCCAACGAGAGCGAGGCCGCCGCGCTGACCGGGGTGGAGGTCGTCGACGTCGCGTCCGCCGAGCGGGCCGCGGCCTGGTTCCTCGACCGGGGCGTGCGGCACGCGCTCATCACGCTCGGATCGGCCGGTGCCCTGTCGGTCACCCCCGAGGGCACCCGGCACTTCCCGGCCTACCCCGTCACCCCCGTGGACACCACCGCCGCGGGCGACGCCTTCACCGGCTCCCTGGGCGCGGCCCTCGCGGCGGGCCTCGACACCGCCACGGCCATCCGCCGGGGGATGGCCGCCGGAGCCTTGGCGACCACCCTGCCCGGCGCCAGCCCCTCGCTGCCCGACCGCAAGGCGGTGGACGAACTGCTCGACGCCGTGGCTGAGGGAGCCGCTCGCTGAGGCGCCACTGAAGGGGTGGGACCACGTCGTGGAGGTCGGCTACGAGAGCACGACCGGGCAGGTCCGGCTCACGGACCCCATGGCTGGGCAGAGCGACCTGCCCAACTTCGCGTTCCGGGGCAAGGGCCGCTACCGGATCCGGGTGCACTACCGCAGGCCCGATCTCGAAGCCTGGACACCTCAGCACATCCTCGTGATGGTCTATCCCGGCCGAGCCCGGCCGTTGGTCGAACACCGCTCCCGCCCTGTCGTACGTGCCCGGGGCCGGGCGCGGGCCGGCGTTTCGCGAGCGTGAGCGCGGGACGGCCGGCGTCGGCGGTGGAGAAGGGGCCGTGCGAGAGTGCGCAGAAGCAGGCGTGCAAGAGCGCGCAAAGCCCGCGTGCAAGAGCAGGCAAAGCCGCCCTCGGGCCGCACCCGGCGGGCGTTAGCGTCTCGCCGACCCGTCGCGCCGCGCCGCTCCCGCGTGCGTCCGCGGCCGGTCGTCGTGACCGTACGGGGGCCGGCCGGGCGCAGCCCGCCGCGACGAGGGGGCAGGCGTGGGACGAGCGCGTGGAACCGGTGCCGTGACCGTGGTGCTGATGATGCTCGGAGGGTTCGCCCTGGCCGGTTGTGCGGCGCAGCAGCCCGCACCGCGTGCCGAGCCATCGGGGGCCGTGCCGTCGCGGGGCACGAGCACTCCGGCGGCGTCCGCTTCGCCGTCGCCGGACGCGGCCGCGTCGTTCGAGGCGCGGAGCCGGGGTCAGGTCGACGTCTACGCGGCAGACCGGCCGGGCATGCTCAGCCCCGTCGTCAAGGGCTTCCGCTCCCTCGTGTACGTGCCCAACAGCGAGAGCGGCACGGTCGACGTCATCGACCCGGAGACCTACCGGATCGTGCGGCACTTCACGGTCGGGGCGTTGCCGCAGCACGTGGTGCCGTCCTGGGACCTCAAGACGCTGTGGGTGAACAACAACCGGGGCAACTCGCTGACCCCCATCGACCCCCGCACGGGCAGGCCCGGCCGCCCGGTGCCCGTGGAGGATCCCTACAACCTGTACTTCTCGCCGGACGGCAAGTACGCGCTGGTCATGGCGGAGCGCAACAACCAGCTCGATCTGCGCGACCCGCACAGCATGAAGCTGCTGCGCTCGCTGTCGCTGCCCTGCCGGGGCATCAACCACGGCGACTTCACCGCCGACGGCTCGGTGTTCCTCGCGAGCTGCGAGTTCAGCGGCGACCTGGTCGTGCTCGACTGGCGCACGCCGAGCGTGATCCGGCACATCCACCTGGGCCACATGAGCATGCCCCAGGACGTGAAGCTGTCGCCCGACGGCACCGTCTTCTACGTCGCCGACATGGAACGGCACGGGGTGTGGCTGGTGGACGCGGCGACGTACAAGGTCATGCGGTTCCTGCCGACCGGCCGGGGCGCGCACGGCCTGTACGTGAGTCGCGACTCGCGCCGTCTGTACGTGTCCAACCGGGGCGAGGGATCGGTGTCGGTCGTGTCGTTCCGGAAGCGGAAGGTGGTGGACGTCTGGCGGATCCCCGGCGGCGGCTCGCCCGACATGGGCGGCGTGTCGGCCGACGGCACGAAGCTGTGGCTCAGTGGCCGCTACCACGGCGTCGTCTACGTCTTCGACACCCGGGACGGCAGGGTCGTGCGCACCATCCCCGTCGGGGCCGGACCGCACGGGCTGTGCGTGTATCCGCAGCCGGGCCGCTACTCCCTCGGCCACACGGGCATCTTCCGCTGACCCGCTGACCTCCGTCGCAGGACGCTCTATCGGATGCCGAACCGAGACGGGAACGGTCAATCGGCCTCAAGGGTGGTCAATATGATCGATATGGATCATGTCCCCCCAACCCAGGAGCATCCCTGTGCGTATCCGATCTCTGCCGGTGGCCGCAGCGGTGGCCGCCGGCGTGGTCGCCGTCTCCCAGCCCGCCTACGCGGCGGGCCCGGCCGTACGGATCACCAAGATCTACTACAACTCGCCCGGCTCGCCGGACTTCGGCGCGAACAGCAGCCTGAACGGCGAGTACGTGCAGATCAAGAACACGACGAAGAAGGCCGTCAGCCTCAAGGGCTGGACCGTCCGCGACGACACGAGGCGTTCGGACCACGTCTACACGTTCGGCCCGTTCACTCTCGGCGCCGGGAAGACGGTCACACTGCGGACCGGCCGGGGGAAGGACACCTCCACCACCCTCTACTGGGGCAGGAGCGGGGGAACGCTCGCCTACATCTGGAACCAGGCCAAGGACAAGGCGTACCTGCGGAACGTCTCCGGCGCGCTGGTCGACTCCTGCGCGTACAACTCCTCGAGGCAGGACTACAAGATCTGCTGACCGCGGCCGGACCGTGACCGGCCCCCGGCGGAGTATCGCCGGGGGCCGGTTCGTCCTCCCCGACGCGGCGTGAAACATTCAGCGGCCACAGCGGGATTTTGACCGGGTTCGCCGCCCTCTCTGTCCTGGTTGTGGCGGAACGGTGTTCCCAAGGTCCCTTGGGATGCGTCGTTTAACGCCTGACCGGATCCAGCCCCGCGATCGCCGCGCTGGATCGGTCCGTGAATGTCGCAATACCCTCCGGGCACTCGGCACTCCTGCAACGGATGAGGTGTGAATTGACCGCACGCTCGCGAGGACGTCGCCTGACGACGTCGATCGCCATGGCCATCGCGGCGATGGCCGCCGCGCTCCTGCCGCTCAGCCCCGCGCACGCGGCGTACGGCGCGGACCAGCCGGTTTACCTCCAGTTGGTGAGCAACGACGGCAACGCGACGCAGTTGGCCCTCCTGGACGGCACGGTGGCGTTCGACGACGGCAACACGAAGTACCGCTACTCGCTGCGGCTGTGCTGGCAGCACGCCTACCCCGCGCCCTACTTCCTGATCAACGTCAACGGTACGAGCTCGTCCTGGCCGACCCAGACCGGCACCACGTCCTATGCCGGGTGCCAGCAGGCTTTCCTGTACAGCGGCGAAGTGAACTTCGGCAGCACCGTCAGCAACGTCCGCTTCGACGTGACCGGAGGCTGGTTCGGCAGCAACGGTCAGTACCAGATGCGCACCAAGAGCACCGGCACCTACGACAACCCCTACAACTGAGCCGCTTCTGCGCGGCGCGCGACGACCCGGGGCCCGGTGAGGCGGGCTGAGGCTCGCGCCGGCGACGGCGCGGACGGCTGAACGGCGAGGTCTCCGGCAGGCGGTTCACGAAGGGCCGCCGATGCCGGAGACCTCGTCGCCGTTCGGCGACGCGACAGGCCGCGAGCTTCCGCCGGTCTCGGCCGTAAGTGCTTCGCCGGTGCGGTGACCACGGACGTTCACCGGGCTGCGGGATCGCTCTCGCTGGTGGGCGCCGACGCTGGTGGGAGAACATGACGGGATGGCTCACATCGCCTTGTTCCATTCCGTCTACGGGCTGCGCGCTGTCGAACGTGCTGCCGCCGACCGCTTCCGTGCCGCCGGGCATGAGGTCGTCACGCCTGACCTGTACGCCGGTGAGGTCGCCACGACGATCGACGATGGGTTCGTCCTGATGGGTCGGATCGGCTGGGAGGGCATCGTGGAACGAGCCCGCGACGCGGTCCGCGACCTGCCTGCGGGCACCGTTCTCGCCGGTGTCTCGATGGGTGCCGGAGTGGTCGGCTCCTTGCTGGCCGACCGGCTGGATGCGGCCGGTGTGCTGCTCCTGCACGGAATAGCGGGGATTCCCGCGTCGGCGCGGGCCGGTCTGCCCGTGCAGGTGCACGTCGCCGACCCGGACGCATTCGCACCTCCCGCAGCCGTCGCCGCCTGGGAGAAGGGCGCGATGGACGCGGGCGCTGCCGTGCGGGTCTTCACCTATCCGGGTGTCGGGCACTTCTACACGGACGCGAGTCTGCGTGATCACGACGCGGAAGCGGCCGAGCTCACCTGGCGGCGGAGTTCGGACTTCCTGCGTCACCTGTGAGCCGCTGAGCCGGGCCCCGCCGGCGTAGATGACCTCCTGGTGGATGTACGGCGTGCCCTTGAGTCTCGACCTGATCGCCGCGAGGTCGTCGGGGCTGATGTCCTTGGCCGCGTCGATGCGGAAGCCGTCCACGCCCAGGTCGGTCAGCTTGTTCATGTACGCGGCGATCTGGCCGCGTACGTAGTCGGAGCCGGTGTTGAGGTCGGCCAGGCCGACGAGCTCGCAGCTCTGCACCCGCCAGGCGTCGTCGCCGGCGGCGGTCTCGGTGAGCGCGGGCAGCGCCACCGCGGTGCCGGTCGCCGCGGTCGCGGAGCGTGCCCTCGGGCGGGGGCGATAGCCTCGCGGGGTGAGCCGTACCTCTCGTTCCCGCCGTGCGCCGCGCGCCGGCGAGCCCTGTCCCTGTGGCCTGCCGGCCGTCTACGGCGACTGCTGCGGCCGGTTCCACGCGGGGCAGTCCGCGCCGACAGCGGAGGCGCTGATGCGCTCGCGCTTCTCCGCGTTCGCGGCCGAGGACGAGGCGTACCTGCTGCGGACCTGGCACCCCTCCACCCGTCCGGCGCGGGTCGATTTCGACCGGGGCATGCGGTGGACCGGGCTGGAGATCGAGGCGGCCACCGGGGGGAGCCCGGTTCACGCCGACGGCACCGTCACCTTCCGTGCCCGGTACGACTATCGGGGACAGCCCGGCGAGATGCGTGAGCAGAGCCGCTTCGTGCGCCACGAAGGCGCCTGGGTCTACCTCGACGCCGTCGGCGAATGAGCCCCGCGAAGACCGGACCGAGACCCGGACTCGACACAAATGTTTGTCATTCCGGATTTAAGCCGATAGTGGCATTTGAGGGCATTGACGTGTGATGTCCGTTCAGAAGGCATAGCGACAAAAAATGCGTCATCATCCATGCCGCGCTTGGCATGGGCGGGGCTGAGGCCACGGTGCGGGGTATGAGGGCATCGTTGCTTATGTCCGCGACGAAAGCCCATTGCCGCATGGCCTTGGTAGGTAGGTGCGTTTCACGATGTCTCGCCGCTGTACGTCCCGCTCCCGACCGTTTCGGGCTCTGACGGCCCGTCGCCTGACGCTTGCCACTCTCGTGGCCGCGATCGCGTGGAGCGCCGCGGCCCAGGAGGCGAGCGCCGGCGCGCGGTTCCTCGGTCGTGCTCCCATGAGGGCCACCGGCCACGGCGGAGGCGGGGGCCAGGTGGCGGCGGGCGGGACGGCCACGGCCCGGCAGCTCAAGTCGGGCAACGGCAAGTTCAACCAGAATCTCAACGGCGTGTTCGCCCCGACCTTCATGATCGGTCAGCAGCAGACCGGCATCACGAACGGCGGGCGCATCAGCACCCAGGGCGCCTTCTGCGGTCCCGGCCCGAGGAAGTGCAAGATCTGGCAGAACATGCCCATCAACGCCGGCGGCTGGTGATCGCCTTCGAATACGCACGGGCCGCGGATTCCGCGAATGCGGGTCGCGCTGACTGATATGGCAATGATGCCGTAAGACGCCGCGCGCGCCGGGCGCGGAATACCACCGTGTCACTAGCCTGAAAAGGCCCGGGCGGAAGGGTGCCGCCCGGAGCATTGCGGCGGCGACTGGCGGGAGCGCGCGATGAAGTGTCAGCGGTACGGCGGGACGGCCATGAGGAAGATCGGTCTCGGTCTGCTCGCCTGCGCGTCTGTCGTGGCGGCGCTGGCCGCCGCGGGCCCCGCCGCCGGGGCCACGCGCACCCATGGGCGGGAGACACCACGGCACCAGGAGTCCGGGCTCCGGCCCGCGCGGCCCGAGAGGGACGCCGCCCAGCCCGGGCTCACCGCCACGAGTCCCACGACCAACCGCGGTACGCAGCAGATCACCATCAACGTCGCGAACGGCGGGACCGGCATCCAGAACGCGATGTGCAGGGGTAACCGGGCGTGCGACATCGCGCAGGCGCTCGGCACGCCCTACGCGGGCGCCTCGCCCGCCCCGGCTCCGCAGGCGTCGCCCAAAGCGAAAGCGGCGACCCGCGCGGGAGCGGTGAATCGTGGACGGATGGGGACCCGTGCGGGAGCGGCACCCCGTGCGGGGGCGGCGGCCCGGCATGCGGCGGTCTCCGCGGGCCGGCGGGGGACCGGCCTTCAGGCGGCACGGATCCTCGGGCGCGCGGTATCGGGGGATCAGGGCGCGCGGGCGCGCCGGTGAACGCGGGGCTCCGCCGCGTACGCCTCCGTTGATAATCTCAAGATGAGGAAGGGGCCGCGGCCCTGCCCTCCTGTCCACGGCCCGCCAACGAGGAACTCCTCCGAGTCGTCAGGATTTGCGCACCATGTCGAAAGCCGGTCGGTCCCAAGAGGAGATGCGCCGGCGCAACCTCGGCGATCTGCTGCGGCACGTGCACCTGGTCGGCGCGCTCTCCCGTTCCGAGCTGGCCGACCGGATGGGCCTGAACCGGAGCACCATCATGGCGCTGACCGCCGAGCTGTCCGCGGCGGGCCTGGTCAGCGAGGAGTTGCCCGGAGACACCGGCAGGGCGGGCCGGCCGTCGCTGGTGGTCCGCCCGGAGCGCGACCGTGCGCACGTGCTGGCCTTCGACGTCCGCGTCGACCGCCTGGTGGCGGCCCGGGTGGGACTGGGTGGTGAGATCCTCGACCGCCGGGAGGCGGTCAGGTCCCGCGCGGGCGCGGACCTGGAGGACGTCGTCGGCGTGCTCGCGGGCTTCGGCCGCGAGCTGCGGCGCGGCGCCCGGACGGGCTCGGTGTGCGTCGGAGTCGGCGCGGCCTACTGCGGCATGATCCGGCCGGACGACGGCACGGTGCGGTACGGGCCCTATGTCGGGTGGGTGGACCAGGCGTTCGGCGTCGAGCTCGGCTCCCGCCTGGGGCTGCCGGTGCTCGTGGGCAACGAGGCCCACCTGGGCGCGCTGGCCGAGCGCGACCGCGGCGTGGGCCGTGGCTTCGACAACCTGATCTACCTGCACGGCGACGTCGGTGTGGGCGGCGGGATCATCGTCGGCGGCAAGCTGCTCGGCGGCGACGGCGGCTACGGGTGCGAGCTGGGGCACATGATGGTGAACCCGTACGACGGGCGGCCCTGCATGTGCGGCTCGCGCGGCTGTCTGGAGGCCGAGGTCGGCGAGCACGCCCTGATCGACGCCGCGGGCCGCTCGGGCGAGCTGAGCGGCCGCGAGGGCGTACGCGCGGTGGTGGAGGCCGCCGGACGCGGGGACGCGGCGGCCGAGGAGGCGCTGCACCGGATCGGCGACTGGCTGGGCATCGGGGTGGCGAACCTGATCAACCTCTTCAACCCCGGCATGGTGATCTTCGGAGGGATGCTGCGGGACGTGTACCCGGGCTCGGTGGCGCAGGTCGGCCACAGGGTGGAGGCGAACGCCATGGTGATCTCCCGGGAGCAGGTGCGGTTGCGGGTGTCGGCGCTCGGCGACGACGTCACGCTGGTCGGTGCCGCGGAGCTGGCCTTCTCCAGGCTCCTGGCCAGTCCCCTGGAGGTGCTCGCGGAGATGCGGCGCCGTACGGCACACCGGACCGCCCCCCGGAAGCGCGCGCTGGCGCTCTGACGGCGCCGCGCCGCACGGGGTTGAGCGGCACGGGGTTGAGCGGCACGGGGTTGCGGCAGGGGGTTGAGCGGTACTGCTCAGCGGCACGCTTTCAGGTGCGCGCTTTCACGTACACGGTTCAGCGGGCGGCGAACGTCTCGGCCTGGCGGCGGAAGCCGTCCGCCCTGACCCGGTGGGAGTCACCGTCGCAGGACAGGCCGGGACACGGCCGCTCCGCGAGCGCGTTGTGAAGGATCGCGAGGCGCTCCTGGGCGTCCGCCAGGCGGGTGCAGAGCGACCGCGCCCTCTCGCGCATGGTCGCCATGTGCGTACGGGCCTGCTCGCGCAGGAGCCGCGAGTGCTCCAGCAGCGCCTCCCGGCCGCCCGGGTCCGACATGCGGCGTGCCGTATCGCCGGAGCGTGCCGACGCCACCGGGCGCCGTCCCGGCTCTTCACGCCGGCCGGGCAGGAGCACGAGGCGCCGCTCCAGGGGCGCCATGGGCGCGGCGCGTACGACGGTCGGGCGTCCCCGCCGCCCCTCCGGCCACATAAGAGCGAGCAGGCGGCCCAGGGGCCGGCTCGCCCAGACGATGAGACCTCCCGAGGCCGAGGCGGCGGCGGTGTGCACGCGCTCGAGCGCGCGCACCCCGGCGAGGTCGCAGAACCTCAGGCGGACCGCGTCGAGCACCAGGTGCACGCAGCCGTCCGCGAGCAGCGGCGCGACGGCCCCTTCGAGCTGCACGCAACTGAAAAGGTCCATCTCTCCGCTGACGCTCACCACGGCGGAGTCCGATTCACACTGTGTCACTCTCACCCACAGTTCCATGGGTGACCTCCTTACCCCGCCTGAGACGGGGAGACGGGCAACGGGCGATCGAATTTCTTTTCCGAGCGCTCCGCATGACTCCCGCACTTCAAGGATATGGGGCGTTTGTGGGTGTGCTCATGCAGCGGGATGTCGTGGTCGCCGCGGCCTCCGCGGGAGGCATCGAGGCCCTGCGGACGCTGCTCGGCAACCTCCCGGCCGGCCTGCGGGCCTCCGTGCTCGTCGTCCTCCACATCTCGCCGCGGGCGGGCAGCGCCCTGCCGGGCATCCTCGACCGCGCGGGGCCGCTGAAGTCGGCGGCGGCGCAGGACGGCGAGCCGCTGCTGCACGGGCGCGTCTACGTGGCCCCTCCCGATCTCCATCTGCTGCTCGACGGCGAGAACGTCCGGCTGTCCCGGGGCCCCCGGCACAACGGGCACCGCCCGGCCGCCGATCCGCTGTTCATGAGCGCGGCCGCCTTCGCGGGGTCGCGGACCCTCGCCGTCGTCCTGAGCGGGACCCTCGACGACGGGGCACGGGGATGCGCGGAGGTGGAGCGCCGCGGCGGGCTGGTGGCCGTGCAGGACCCCGAGGAGGCCCCTTTCGACGGCATGCCGCGCGCGGCCGTCGCCGCGACGAGGCGGCCGATGGTGTCCTCCGTACGGGAGATCGCGCAGTGGATCGCGCGGGAATGTGAAGGAACCGCGTCTCCTCCACGGGAGATCGAGGTCGATCGAAAGCTCCGGCACGAGTTGGACGCGTTCTTCTCGGCAGGTGTGCCCGACCCGCCCCCCGGCCGGTTCAGCGCCCTGAGCTGCCCCGACTGCAACGGACCGCTGTACGAGGTGGCATCGCCCCCGAACGGGCACTACCAGTGCATGGTGGGTCACGCCTGGTCGATGGAGAGCATGGTCGACGGGCAGTCGGAGGCCGTCGAGCGGGCCTTCTGGGTGGCGATCCTGCGGATCGAGGAGCGGCTGCGGCTCCTGACGCGGATGCTGGGCAACGCCGAGGACCGCGGGCAGGCCCTGGTGGCACGCCGCCTGCGGCAGCAGACGGAGCGGGACCGGGACGCCCTCGAGACCCTGCGTCACCTGCAGAGCCGGATCGGCCGCGAGGCGCCGGCCCCGGTCACCCACGGCGACGAGCGGCGATAGCGTGGACCCATGGTCACCAGCGAGGAGCGCGAGTTCGACGACCTCCTGTTGATGCTCAAGGAGACCCGGGGGTTCGACTTCTCCGGGTACAAGCGCAGCACGCTGCAGCGCAGGGTCGCGCGGCGGCTGGAGACGCTCAAGCTCGAGACGATGGGGGAGTACCGCGACTACCTGGAGTTGGAGCCCGGTGAGTTCGCGATCCTCTTCGACAGCCTGCTCATCAACGTCACCGGGTTCTTCAGGGACCCGCAGGCCTGGCAGGTCCTGCGCGCGAGGGCGATTCCCACGATCTGCGCGGCCAAGGGCGGTGGCCGCGCGATCCGGGCCTGGAGCGCGGGGTGCGCCACCGGCGAGGAGGCCTACAGCCTCGCCATCGCCCTGGCGGAGGAGCTGGGGCTGGACGAGTTCCGGGAGCGGGTCAAGATCTACGGCACCGACCTGGACGAGAAGGCCCTGCACGTGGCCCGTACGGCGGTCTACGACGAGCGCAAGCTCGCCGACATGCCGCCCAAGCTGCGGGACAAGTACTTCGAGCCGGTGGATGCCAGGTTCGCGTTCCGCCGTGACCTGCGCCGCCAGCTCGTCTTCGGCCGCAACGACCTCACCCGGGACGCCCCGATCTCCCAGGTGGACCTGCTGCTCGCGCGCAACACGATGATGTACTTCAACGCCGAGACGCAGCTCAACATCGTCCGCAAGTTCCACTTCGCCCTCGCCGACCCCGGCTACCTGTTCCTGGGCAAGGCGGAGATGCTGCTCAACCACGGCGACAAGTTCGAGCCGGTGGACCTGCGCGTGCGCCTGTTCAGGAAGATCCCCCAGCCCACGGGCGGGGCGCGGATCGGCTGGAACTCGCCGCCGCCCCACGCGGAGGAGAACACGCGGCTTCCGCGGCTGCAGGGCGCGGCGCTCGCCTCCGGCCCGGTCGCCCAGATCACGCTCGACGCGTCGGGCAGGCTCGCCCTGCTCAACACCCGCGCCGAGGTCCTGTTCGGCCTGCGGCCTCGTGACGTGGGCAGCCCGTTCCAGGATCTCGAGGTGTCCTACCGGCCCGTCGAGCTGCGGTCGCTGATCGAGCAGGCCGAGCTGGACCTGCGTACGGTCGAGCTCCACGACGTCGCCTGGCGGCGCCCCGGCATGCAGGAGCCGAGCGTCTTCGACGTCGCCGTCGTCCCGCTCATGGACAGGACGGGCGAACTCGTCGGCGTCACGATCAACTTCCACGACGTCACCCGTTATCGGCGGCTCCGCGACGAGCTCGAACAGGCGAACAAGGAGCTCGAGCACGCGTACGAGGCACTGCAGTCGCTGAACGAGGAGCTGGAGACCACCAACGAGGAGCTCCAGTCGACCAACGAGGAGCTGGAGACCACCAACGAGGAGCTCCAGTCGACCAACGAGGAACTGGAGACGATGAACGAGGAGCTCCAGTCCAGCAACGACGAGCTCCAGCAGATCAACGAGACCCTCAACGCCCGGACGCTGGAGCTCGACCGGGCCAACCAGTTCGTCGCCTCAGTGGTGCGCTCGCTCGGCGACGTGGTGGTCGTCGTCGACCGGGACCTGCGGGTGCTGCTGTGGAGCCCGGGGGCGGAGGAGCTGTGGGGGCTGCGCGCCGACGAGGCCCACGGCCGCGACCTGTCCGCACTCGACATCGGCCTGCCCCTCGGCCCGCTGCTGCCCGCGATGCGGCGCGTGCTGGACGGCGACCCGGTCGCGGGCGGCGCTCAGGCAGACCCGGCCAGCGTCGAGGCCGTCAACCGCCGGGGCCGCCCCGTCCGGCTCGCGGTCACACTGGCGCCGCTCCACGAGGACGACGCGTCCGTCGAGGGCCTGATCCTGGTCATGAGCGGGGATTGACGCACGTCAGGGGCCGGGAACGAGGCCGACTCCGCCCAGGATGTCGCCTCCCGGCAGGCCGTTCCATTCGAACTCCACGGTCTCGGGCCGCCACCGGTCCAGCGGCACGACTCCGGGCTCCAGCACGTGGAGGCCGTCGAGGAAGCCGCGGACCTGGGCCGCGGTGCGAGGCACGATGCCGCCCGCGGTGGTCGCGGTGTAGACGTCCCTGCCCCGCCTGACCGCGTCCTCGTCCAGGTCGCCCTGGGTGATGTGGGAGACCACCAGGTGGCTGCCCGGGGCGAGCGGCTCGCGGAACGCGCCGACGACGCGCGCCGCCTCGGCGTCGTCGGTCACGAAGTGGAGGACGGCCAGCATGATCAAGGCGACCGGCCGGGTGAAGTCGAGGTGGGTGAGGACGCCGGGGTGATCGAGGATCGACTCCGGTTTCCGCATGTCGCCGTCGATCACGATCGACCGGGGGTTGTCGGTGAGCAGGGCGCGTGCGTGGGCGAGCACGATCGGGTCGTTGTCGACGTAGACGACCCGGGACTCCGGCGCCTCGGCCTGCGCCACCTGGTGGACGTTCTCCTGCGTCGGCAGCCCGGTGCCGATGTCGAGGAACTGCCGGATGCCCGAGCGCGCCAGGTGCCGTACGGCCCGCACGAGGAAGGCGCGGTTGGTCCGGGCGACCTCGCGGGCGTTGGGCAGGATCGAGATGATCTTCTCGGCGGCCTCGCGGTCGGCCGCGAAGTTGTCCTTGCCGCCCAGGTAGTAGTCGTACATCCGGGCCACGCTCGGCGTGCCGGGGTCCACCACCCACGCAGGAGCCTGCTCCTCGTGCACGCTCTGCCCTCCACAGTTCGTGTCGGTCCGCTCCATGGGACGACGTCCATCCTAGGGACACAAGTGCCGGTTCTGACCGTCTGATCCGACAATCGGCAATGTCAGATGTCTCCTCGGCGGTCCGCTTCCGGCGTCAGACCTTCTGCCTGGTCCGCCTGGCCACGACGAACGACGAGATCACGAGCAGGGTGAGCAGGCCCCAGTACGCGAGGCCCTTCCTGCCGTGCATGGAGAGGTTCTCGCCCAGATAGGTCAGGCCGGGGATCAGGTAGACCGCCGCCGCGAGCGCCCATCTGGCGTCCCTGACCGAGACGGTGGCCCAGAGCACGGCCGCGAGTGCCAGCACCTCCACGCCCGCCCGCGCGAGCATCCAGGGCAGCGTCTCCGGGTAGGACAGGCCGAGCAGGAACTGCAGCCCCCAGCAGAACGCGGGAACGAGAAGCCACGACCACGACCGGGCGGGAAGGCCCTTCCCCGGTCGCACCGCGAGTACGGCCAGGCCGGCGACGATCACCCAGAAGGGCGCCATGCTCGACACCTCGACGTACGCGGGGCCGAAGCCGGCCATGGTGAACGCGCCGCCGTGGAGGACCAGGAAGCGGCTGGACGCGAGCGCCGCGATCAGCGACAGGGCGAGAGCCACGCGCGCCCATCCGCGGATGATCGCCACCATCAGCGCGACCGCGCCGAGGGTCCAGACCGGCCGGACGAGGTGCGGCAGCACCTCGATCTTCATGGCGAACGTGGTCGTCGCGACGGCGAGCACGCCCAGCTGCAGCCCGTCCGCCCACCAGGGCATGTCCCTGGCCCGGGCGTTCCGGGCGCGGGCGGCGAACCCGCCGGCGATGAGAGCGAGCACCTCACGGAGCGGCGGACGGCGGGTGTGAGGGCCGGACGCCGCCATCAGGGTGCCGATGAGTTCATCGCCGTGCCACTTTCGATAGACCTTCGGATAGACCCGGAGCAGGCGGCGGTAGCGCCGTTCGAGGGCGTGCTCGGCGGTCATGCGCTCACCATCCCGATCTGCGCGGTGACGACCCTGGCGGCCTGCTGGAGTCGCGCGGCCTCCTCGCGGACGGCGGCGACGCCGTCGTCGGTGATCCGGTAGTACCGTCTCGGCCGCCCGTCGACGACCTCTTCTCCGTCGACCGCCACCAGGCCCGCCTCCACGAGCCGGTCGAGCGCCCCATACAGGGTGCCGACGGCGATCTTCACCCGTCCGGCCGACTGCTCACCTGCGCGTTTGATGATTCCGTAGCCGTGAAGGGGGGCCTGTAGGAGCGCGGCGAGGATGAAGTACGTCGCTTCCGTCATCTTGGTCACGGAGGGACCATATATCGGGTGCCGATATATGGTCCAGCGCTCGCGGTGGGACCGGTCGAGCACCTGGCGATGCCGGGGGGCGAGCCCGAGTGGGTAGGGGCTCGATGGGGGAGGGAGGTGACGGCATGGAGCCGCGCGGCGCCCTCGGGCTGCGTATGGTGCTGGCCACCTTCGGGCTGGCCGTCTGCGGCTTCATCGCGATCACGGCGTACGCGGCGGGGCTGGTCGTGCCGGCGGTCGTCGCGACCGTGCTCGCGATCGTCGCCGCGGCCGACTTCGTCGTGGTGGTCCGTCGGCGGGCCGGGCGGTGAGGAAGGATATCCGGGGCATTCAAAAATAGAACGCGTTCTCGTACGCTCCGGGGTATGCGTTTCACCTATGCCGAGGCCATGACCGACCCGTCGTACTATCTGCCGCTCGCCCGGGCCGCGGAGGCGGCGGGGTACGCGAGCATGAGCGTGGCCGATTCCCTGGTCTACCCCCGGGAGTCGGACGCGAGGTATCCGTACACGGCGGACGGAGACCGGGAGTTCCTGGAGGACAAGAGCTTCATCGAGACGTTCGTCCTCATCGCGGCGATGGGGGCGGTGACGTCGACGATCCGGTTCACGCCGTTCGTCCTCAAGCTCACGGTGCGTCCCCCGGTGCTGGTGGCCAAGCAGGCCGCTTCGGTCGCCTGGCTCACCGGCGGCCGGCTCGGCCTCGGCGTCGGGCTGAGCCCCTGGCCGGAGGACTACGCCGTGACGGGCGTGCCGTGGGCGCGGCGGGGCAGGCGCATGGACGAGGCCGTCGAGATCGTCCGCGGCCTGACGCGCGGCGGCTACTTCGAGTACCACGGCGAGTTCTACGACCTGCCGCCGGTGAAGATGTCCCCGGTGCCGGCCGAGCCGATCCCGATCCTGGTCGGCGGGCACAGCGAGGGGGCGCTGCGCCGCGCCGCCAGGCTCGGGGACGGCTGGATGCACGGCGGGGGAGACCCGGCAGAACTGGACGCGCTGCTCGCCAGGCTCGCCGCGCTGCGCGCCGAGGAGGGCACCGCCGACCGGCCCTTCGAGATCCACGTGATCTCCCCCGACGCCTACAGCGTGGACGGCGTGAGGCGGCTGGCCGACAAGGGCGTCACCGACGTGATCGTCGGCTTCCGCAGGCCGTACGTGAAGGGGCCCGACACCGAGCCGCTGAGCCGGAAGATCGAGCACCTGGAGCGCTTCGCCGAGACGGTGATCGCCAAGGGATGCTCCTGAACGACCTCGAAGATCACCATCTAACCGGCGTCGGCGGGCAACCACCCCCGATTTTCAGCCCGGAACGGGCGTTCGCAAAGGAACAACTCGGGCTCCTATGAAGTCATAACGCCACGTCCAGTGGGTGCACATGAGCACCTCCCGACCAGGACCGACAGGTCCTGTTGAGAAACCGAGGTCAGTCAGTGGCTGGGTCAAGCCCTGGCGGGAGGGGCTCACCTGCATCATCGCTGTCAGTCGGCGTTCGTGACCTCTCCGAAAGAAGGTCCGGTCACCCGGCTGCCGTCACCTTGAGCTGGTGTTTGGCCGCCGCATAGACAGTCGCCTGGTCCCCCTTCCACTCGGCCCCATAGGTGTACGTGCCGGCCTCCGGGGGTGTGTCCGTGAAGGCGAACGACCCGTCGGCGCCGGGGGACACCGTGGTGAGCACGATGGTCCTGGCGCCCTTGCCGCTGGCGATCCTGCGATAGATCCGGACCACGGCATCATCGTCGGCGGGAGGCCGGCCGAAGTCCAGCGTGCCGTGCATTTGGAGGGGAACGCCGACGGTTCCGTCCGCAGGTCCGGTCAAGGTGATGGACGTGGGGTGCTTGGCCACTGTGACGGTCGCCGAATCCGCGCTCCACCGGGTGTCCTCGGTGCCGTCCCAGAGCACGCGATAGCTGATCGTTCCAGCGACCGGCGGTATGTCGGTGAAGGTGAAGGCGCCGTCCGCGGAGGTCGTCGCCGCCGGGAGTGTCGCGCTGGTGCCGTCGGGCAGCCGACGGGTCACGGTGAGCGGCTTGGCGGCCAGCGCCGACCCGTCCGTCAGCGTGAGCCGGCCGGTCACGGTGAGCGGTTCGAGCGCGACCGCGTCGGCCGGGGCCGTCATGGTCAGCGTGGATCCCGGAAGAGTGGCGCGGTCGAGTCGCCACAGTTTGAACCCGCAGGTGTACTGCGGCGCCGGGCAGCCGGACGAATCCCCCACCACGCCGTAGACGGTGTCGCCCAGGAAGGCGAGAGTGCCCGGCATCACGCTTTGTGCCGGGCTTTGGTCGGTGTAGAGCTTCGCCGTCGTCGCGGTGTCGTACAGCTTGACCTTCTTGTAGAAGCGGCCGCTGGTGGCGACCTGCGTGCCGTCCGGACTGATGGCGACAACCGTGGGGCTGTCCCTGTCACCGCTCGGCTCGTCGGCGCCGTAGCTGCGGACCTTCGTCAGGGTGGTGGTGTCCCAGGCGTCGTACTGGGTCGGGAAGTCGAAGGCCGGGATGACCGTCGAGCCGTCGGGCGTGAGCGCCAGGTCGTAAAGGGCGCCGGTCATGTACGAGGAGAAGCGGTCGGGAATCTCGCCGCGCTTGACGGCGGCGGCTCCGCTCAGGTCGTAGACCTCGAGGTTGCCCGATGAGGTGCTCGTCTCGCCGACCACCAGCGTGTTCCCGGCGGCGGCGACCAGCGGGGCATCGCTCATCGGTGAGACCGGGAACCGGACCGGCTCCGGTGCCGCCGCCGACAGGTCGAGGCTGGCGACGCCGACATGGTAGGTCGTGTACGCGCAGCCGTAGCCGACCCACAGGCGGTCGCCGGTCAGGGACAGATGCGTCGGGCACCTGTCCTCGGCCAGGTCGAAGCGCCGGGTGACGGTGAGGCTGCCGGTGTCGATCTCGGCCACCTCGTTCGACCCGCGCAATGCCGCGTACAGCCGCGTGGCGTCCGGCGTGATGGCGAGGCCCGCCGCGCCGGACAGGCCGGTGACGGTGCCGATGAGAGTTCCCTCGGCATCGGTGACGGCGATCTGGTCGCCACCGGAGACGAAGATCTTGCCGCCGCCCGCGACCAGGTCGCCTGTCTGCGTGATGCCGATGTCCGTGAGAGAGTCGTCGGCCGAGGCAGCAGGTGCGGGAACCACGACGAGGGCGGCGGCGACTGCCGCGGCGCCGCCCAAGGCGAGTACCCGGCGTTTCAGTCGGGCGGTCGACGGCCCTTTCCGATGTGCGTGCAGAATGGCCGCGCGCCGACCATGTGAATGTCTCCGAATTAGCCTGTCGATCATGACTGAGATGTATTCATGCCTGCCCAAAGCCGGTCAAGTGAATATGGCGCGTACGTTCCGTGAAACTTCATGTGCAATCGGATTAGAACGCGTTCTTGCAAGCCGTTCCGCGCTCGCGCATGCTGGGGCGCATGGATTTGATCGCGCTGGAGGAGATCCGCCAGACCAAGTACCGCTACCTGCGCTGCCTGGACCTCAAGCGCTGGGACGACTTCGCCGATACGCTCACCGGCGACGCCGTGGCGGCCTACGACAATCCGGTCGCCGGCGACCCGCTGCGGTTCGACGGGCGCGAGGCCATCGTCGGCTACATGCGCGCCAGCCTGGGGCCGGAGGTGATCACGACGCATCTCGCGGGTCACCCCGAGATCGAGATCGACGGCGACGACGCGAGGGGCACCTGGTGCCTCGACGACACCGTGCTCATTCCACGCCACCGCCTGATGATCCGCGGATCCGCCTACTACGAGGACACCTACCGGCGCTGCTCCGACGGGCGCTGGCGGATCAGCGGCACCGGCTACCGCCGGACGTACGAGTACACGGTGTCCCTCGACGACCTGCCCAGTCTGCGGTTCACCGCGAACCGCTGGGCGGCGTCCTGAGCTTCCCGGAGGCGGGGCGCGGCGCCGTTCCGCCGGGGACCGCGCCGCCGAGTTCCGCGGTGACGGCGTCGGCCGCGGCCACCAGCGCGGCGCCGCGCCGGGCGATCTCGGCACCGGTGACGGCGGTGCCGACGTGCAGGGTGAGAACGAGTTCCTGCTCGCCGCCGGGGCCGTAGGCGGGTGCGGCGACGAGGTTGACGGGATGCTTCTTGCGCGGGTTGAGGCCCGCGCCGAGGTAGACGCGCTCGCCCAGGCTCGACACCATCTCGCCGACCAGGGCGCGCACCTCCCGTGGCAGCTCGTACGCCGCCACCCCCGCCATCAGGGAGTGCAGGCGCATGCCGGCGGGGGTGAGGCTCTCCACGAGATAGCCCGCCGCCCGGCACTGCTCGACGACCTCGCGCAGGTGCTCGCGGTCCATGCGCACCGGCAGCGTCGGCTCCCTGGCCAGCCAGCGCTCCAGCTCCCGGTCGGGTCCCCACAGCACGTACATCAGCCCGACGGGCGGCGCGAACGGGTAGCGCTCACCCACCCTGACCGGCGGATCGCCGGGAGGGACGACCGCGTCGAGCACCATGATCTCGTCGCCGACGACGGCCGAGGCGGTGCAGGTGGCGTGATACCGCTCGGCCAGCGGCTCCAGGTGCCGCCGGGCCACGTCACCGGCCAGGAAACCGCGCCGCGCCGCCCTCCCCGCCGCGACCAGCGCCGGACCGAGGCCGTACGTCAGGGTGGCCGGGTCGCGCACGAGATAGCCGGCGGCGACCAGTTCGGTGAGGATGCCCAGGCACGTGGGCTTGCTGATGCCCAGCTCGCGGGCGAGCGCGGACAGGCCGAGCCCGCGGCCGCCCGCCGCGACCAGATGGTCGAGCACGGCGACCACCCGCCGGGCGGGGGGAGAGCGCCGGGCCACGGCCATTGACCACTCCTAGAACGAGTTCTACTCTCGCGGTGGGAAAAGACTACCGCTTCGGTCCATATTTGTACCGCGTATCCGAGGGAGTCCGATGGCCACGGAACCGTTCGCCCGGGCGATCGCCGAGGCCGAGGAGATCATCCGCTCCGCGCCGCACGTGCGCACCGAGCAGGACCTGGCCGAGGGCCTCGACTACCTGGCGGGCGGCATCAAGGCGGCGTTGCACATGACGTGGGCCTACGACCGCGACTTCCCCTTCTTCGCCGCCTCCACCGGCCCGTACGCCAAGCTCGGCCTGGACAACCCCGACACGCTCTACTTCCACGCCTACATCCGGGACGACGCCGAATACGTGGTCACCGGCCGCCGCGGCACCACGGCCGACCTGAGCTTCCAGGTGCTCGACGGCGACTACTCGCCCGCGCGGTCGCCCGACAGCCTCACCGCCTTCGACGACCGCGACATCGAGATCGCCCCGGACGGGTCGTACGAGCTGCGCTTCGGCCCGCCCGGCACAGGGGCCCGCTTCACGCTGGGGCCCGGCGCGGCGATGCTGATCGTGCGCGAGGTCTTCTCCGACTGGGACGCCGAGCGGCCCGGCGAGATCCGCGTCCACCGCGCCGACACGCTCGGGTCGGCGCCCCCGCCCCCGGCCGTGGACAGGATGGCCAGGCGCTACGAGGTGGCCGCGAAGATGCTGCTGGGGCGGCTGCGGACGTTCCTCGCGTTCCCGGAGCGGCACTACCTCACGCTGCCGGTCAACACGATGACCGAGCCACGGCCCACACCCGGCGGCCTCGCGACGCAGTATTCGTCCGTCGGCCACTACGACCTCGACGACGACCAGGTCATGGTCGTCACCGTGCCCGCGGCGGGCCGCGACGTCGCGCCCTACCAAGGGTTCCAGCTCGGCGGCATGTGGTACGTCTCGCTGGACTACATCAACCACCAGACCAGCCTCACCGCGGACCAGGCCCGCCACGACCCCGACGGGAAGATCCGCTACGTGGTCGGCGAGCGCGACCCCGGGCTGGCCAACTGGCTCGAACGCACCGGGCACCGCCGCGGCTACCTGCAGATCCGCTGGCAGCGGCTCACTCGCCCACTCGGACCCGCGGACGGCCCCGAGGTGGAGGTGATGCGGTTCGAGGACCTGCCGTCCCGGCTGCCCTACCACGATCGGCAGCGGGTGAGCCCGGGGGAGTGGGCGGCCCGGATCGCGGCCCGGCAGACCGCCGTCGCCAGAAGGATGCTGGGGTGATGCCGCTGAAGGACCGGGTCGTCGTGATCTCGGGGGTCGGGCCGGGGCTGGGGCGCGGCCTGGCGCTGCGGTGCGCGGCCGCCGGGGCCGACGTGGTGCTGGCCGCCCGGGGCGAGGAGCGGCTGGCCGCGGTGGCGGAGGAGGTCGCGCGGCTCGGCCGCCGAGCCGTGCAGGTGCCGGCCGACGTCACCGACGAGGCGTCGCGGCGGCGGCTGGTCGCGACGGCGCTGGAGACCTGCGGCCGCGTCGACGGACTGGTCAACAACGCCTTCGCGATGCCGCCGATGACGGACCTCGTCGACGTGGACCTCGACGCGGTGCGTGCCGCCTTCGAGACCAACGTGCTCGCCGCGTTGCGGCTCACCCAGCTCTTCGCGCCGGCGCTCGCCGAGCACGCGGGCTCGGTCGTGATGATCAACTCGGCGGTGCTGCGGCACTCGCGGCGCACCTTCGGGGTGTACAAGATGGCCAAGGCGAGCCTGCTCGCCCTCGCCCAGAGCCTGGCGACCGAGCTCGGGCCGCGCGGCGTGCGGGTCAACAGCGTCGCACCCGGCTACATCTGGGCGGACAACCTGAAGCGCTACTTCGAGGCACTGGCCCGGCGGCGCGGCGTCCAAGTGCGGCAGGTGTACGACGAGACCGCCGCCACGCTCGACCTGCGCAGGCTGCCCGAGCCCGACGAGATCGCCGACGCCGCTGTGTTCCTGCTGTCTCCGCTCGCGCGGGCGATCACCGGCCAGTGCCTCGACGTCAACTGCGGCGAATGGCACCACTGAGCGGTTTCGATCAGCACTGAGCAGTTCCTATCAGCCTGCGGAGGCGATCGGATGAGCACGGCACGCGACGGCGTCGGCACGATCGAGGACCTGCACGCCTGGGCGAGCGGCGCCACCGGCCTGACCGACTTCGGGGACGACCCCTACCTCGACGGCCTCGGCGTGCTGCTCGAGTCGTACGCCGGCGACGCGGCGCTCACCCCGCAGGGCGCCCGGGCGGCCCGCGCGATGCTGCGCGGCGCGCTGACCGCCCGGCTGCGGTGCGAGGAGGCGTGGCGGCGGCACCCGGAGCACGCGGACCTGCCCGTCGAGCGGCCGATCTTCGTCACCGGCCTGCCGCGCACCGGCACCACCGCCCTGCACCGGCTGCTGACCGCCGACCCCGCCAACCAGGGGCTGGAGCTGTGGCTGACCGACTCGCCCCGGCCGAGGCCGCCGCGCGAGACCTGGGCGGGCGACCCGGAGTATCGGGCCGCCCAGGCCGCGTACGAGCGGCACCACGTGCGCCATCCGGAGTTCATGGGCGTGCACTACATGTCGGCGGACATGGTCGAGGAGTGCTGGCGGCTGCTCCAGCAGTCGATGCGGTCGGTCTCCTTCGAGTGCCTGGCCCACCTGCCCGCGTACTCGGCCTGGCTGGCGGAGCAGGACTGGACGCCCGCCTGTGAGCGGCACCGGCGGATCCTCCAGCTCGTCGGGCTGGGCGACCCCGGCCGGCGGTGGGTGCTGAAGAACCCCAGCCACCTGTTCGCCCTGGACGCGATCATGGAGGTCTACCCCGGCGCGCTGGTCGTCCAGACCCACCGCGACCCGGTCACCGCCATGGCGTCGATGTGCAGCCTCGCCGCGCAGGCGACCGCCGGGTGGTCGGAGGCGTTCACCGGCGGGGTGATCGGGCGGGACCAGCTCGACCTGTGGAGCCGGGGCCTCGGCCGCTTCCGTGCCGCCCGCGCGCGGCACGACCCGGCGCGGTTCTTCGACGTGCGCTACGAGGAGTTCGTCCGCGACCCGCTCGGCACGGTCGAGGCCGTCTACGCCCACTTCGGGCTGCCGCTCGGCGACGCCGCCCGTACGGCCATGGCCCGTCTGCACGAGGAGAGCCGCTCGGGGGAGGCCCGGCCGTCCCACCGGTACGAGCTGTCCGGCTTCGGGCTGATCCCAGAGGAGGTCGAGGCGCGCTTCGCCGGCTGCCCCGCCCGCTGACGTCAGCTCTGGCTGGGCGAGACAGGGGTGGAGAGAACGGCGAGGGCGCGGGGTCCGGTGGCGAGGGCTCAGCCGGCGGCGAGCGCTCCCATGATGCGGTCCTCGCTGATCTCGGGCCCGGCCAGCTCGCCGACGACCGCGCCGTCACGCAGGACCACGACGCTGTCGCAGTTCTCCACCAGTTCCGACACGTCGGAGGAGATCAGCAGGATCGCCAGCCCGTCCACCGCCAGGTCGTCGAGGAGTGACCGCATGGCCAGCTTGGTCGCGATGTCGACACCCCGGCTGGGCTCGTCGAGCAGCAGCACCTTCGGGTGCATCGCCAGCCAGCGGGCCAGCAGCACCTTCTGCTGGTTGCCGCCGGACAGCTCCCCGGCCGCCTGCCGGGGCGACACGGCCTGGATGCCCAGCCGCCGCATGAACGTGGCGACGATCCGGTCCAGGTGCGCGTCGGAGACGATCCCCGCGCGGGACAGGCGGGGGAGCGCGGCCAGCGCGATGTTGTCGCGGACCGACAGGGTCGGCACGATGCCCTCCACCCGGCGGTTCTCCGGCACGAGCCCGACACCGGCGCGGATCGCGTTCCTGATCGACCACTTGCCCGCGGGCGCGCCCGCGATCGTCACCTCGCCGGCGTCCACGCGCAGCGCGCCCGCGATCGCCTTCGCGGTCTCGCTGCGCCCCGCGCCCCGCAGCCCGCCGAGGCCGACCACCTCCCCCGTACGCAGGGCGAGGGAGACGTCGCGGAGCACGTGGCGGCGGGTCAGCCCCCGGGCTTCGAGCAGGGGCTCGTCGGCGGGCGGGCCTGCGGACTCGCCGGTGACGGCGGCGTCCGCCCCCTCGGCGTGGAAGGGCCTGCCGAGCAGGAGCGAGACCAGCCTGCGACGGTCG
Organism: Microbispora sp. H10830; assembly: GCF_014161375.1. Classification (NCBI taxonomy): domain Bacteria; kingdom Bacillati; phylum Actinomycetota; class Actinomycetes; order Streptosporangiales; family Streptosporangiaceae; genus Microbispora; species Microbispora sp. H10830. Next base: position 153,003 of record NZ_JABBWX010000004.1, on the reverse strand, counting down.
AGGCCGGCGAGCGGCCCTGTGTGCACCACCCGACCATCACGCAGCACGGTCACCCTGTCGCAGATCTCGTAGAGCTCGTCGAGCCGGTGGGTGACGTACAACACCGCCCGGCCCTCGTCGCGGAGCCGGGAGATCGCGCCGAACAGGACGTCCAGCTCGTCGCGCTCAAGCGCGGAGGCGGGCTCGTCCATGACGACCAGCCGCGCGTCCGCGGACGCGGCCCGCGCCAGGGCGACGAGCTGACGCGCGCCGTCGCCGAGCGAGCCGAGCGGCCGGCGCGGGTCGGCGCGCAGGCCGTAGGAGGACAGCAGTTCGGCGGCCCGTGCGTGCATGGCCGCGAAATCGATCAGACCGAGGCGGCCGCGCGGCTCCCGGCCGAGGAACAGGTTGGCGGCGATGCTCATCGTGGGGACGAGCCCGGCGTCCTGGTGGATCGTGGCGATCCCGAGCCGGGCCGCCTCGGTGGGGGAGGAGAGGGCGATCTCCTCCCCGAGGTAGCGCAATCGGCCGGCGTCCGGCCTGCACACCCCCGAGATCACCTTGACCAGGGTCGACTTGCCCGCGCCGTTGCCGCCGACGAGCGCGTGGACCTCCCCGGCCCGCAGGGCCAGGGTGACGTGGTCGAGCGCGGGCGCGCCTTGAAAGCTCTTGCAAATACCTGCGGCCTGCAGCACGGTTGCCTCCGCCTCGAATGGTGAGCCCGGCAGGAAACAAACCCGTAACGAGGCCGTCACATTCGATCAAATGTGGGCAACGTGCAGGCGTACGCCCTTGCCGCCCAGCTCGTCGAGCACGTCTCGCGGGGCGGCGTCGTCGGTGACGAGGTGGTCGATCTGCTCGGCGGACACGGTCTGCACCATCGCGTCGATGCCGATCTTGCTGTGGTCGGCCAGCACCACGACCTCCTCCGCGGCGGCGGCCAGGGCCTGGTCGACGCAGGCGACCTGCATGTTCGGGGTCGACAGGCCGCGGTCGGCGGTGAGCCCGTTGCCGGAGATGAAGGCCCGGCGCACGCGCAGCCCGGCGAGGGACCGCTCGGCCGCGCTGCCGACGAGGGCGAGGATCGGCCCGCGCAGCGTGCCGCCCGTCAGCATCACCTCGATGCGCGGGGAGTTGGCGAGGGCCTGGGCGACCAGCAGCGAGTTGGTGACCACGGCGAGCTCGGCGTGCCTGCTCAGCCTGCGGGCGAACTCCTGGGTGGTGGTCCCCGGGCCGATGACGATCGCGTCCCCGTCCTCGACCAGCGACGCGGCCAGGTCCGCGATGGCGGACTTCTCCGCCGAGGAGAGCGTCACCTTCTGGACGTAGCTGGCCTCCCTGTTCAGGTCGCCCGGGAGGGTGGCGCCGCCGTGGTGCCGGTTGAGCAGGCCCTCCGACTCGAGCGCGCGCAGGTCGCGGCGTACGGTGACCTCCGACGACTGCACCGCCTGGGCGAGCTCGCGCAGCGAGACGGCGCCGTTGGCCCGCACCAACTCCAGAATGCGCTGGCGGCGCTCGGCCGCGAACACGGGCCGGCGCCCGTCGCTGTCCGTGTCGACCACGCCCCCCACCCTCCGCTGTGACCGGATCCGATCATAGTCGACCAGCCAAAGCGCCGCATCGCTGACCGGAAATGAACGAATCTGATCCGATCTCTTGACCGGATAGCGCCCGCGATGCTTATTTGAGGGCGATAACCGACTCGATCCTGTCCGAATCTGATCGGTCCCGTTCGGAAGGTGCGTTCCCCGCGTGCCCCACGTCCGCGGGTCCGATCTCGACCCTCCCCCCACGTCATGGCAGGTGGTCGCCGGCGCCGTGCGGAGCGCACCGCCGCGCCGGCCGCACGCGGCCACGCCGTACGGCGCGTCCGCCCGCCCCCTGCCCGCAGGAAAGGATCCCTGTGAGAAAGCCCATCCTCTTACTGCTGGCCGTCGTTCTCGGCGCCGTCTGGCAGGTCGCGGGGCAGGGCCCCGCGACCGCCGCCGGCGCCGAGCGGCACGGCCTGCGCGGCGACTACTACCTGTCCTCGGCAGCAGGGAAGTTCGACTTCGCCCAGCTCAAGGCCACGGTGATCGACCCGGATCTCGAGCTGCCCGACCTCAACCCGGTCTTCACCTCGCTGACCGGGCGGGAGGACGACGTCACCGTGCGGTGGACGGGCCGCATCCAGCCCGCGTACTCCGAGGCGTACACCTTCTCGGTCATCGGCGACAACGGCTTCCGGCTCTGGGTGAACAACACGCTCGTCGTCGACCACTGGGTGGACGACTGGGACAAGGAGCAGACCGGCACCCCGATCACCCTGCAGGCCGGCCAGAAGTACGACATCAAGGTCGAGTATTTCGAGCACTTCGGCGGCGCCAACCTCCACCTGCGCTGGCAGAGCGCCAGCCAGCCCAAGCAGGCCGTGCCGGCCGACGCGTTCTACCTGCCCGAGGGCTTCGACCCGCCGGGGCCGGCCGGCGCCGCCGTCGACGCGGCGGGCGACACCGCCACCCTCGACTTCGGCGACACCGCGCTCGCGGCGCTGCCCGCCGGCGCCGCCGAGCACTTCGGCCTGACGGTGGCCGGCACGAAGTGGCAGGTCGCGTCGGCCGCCCTCGACGGGACCACGAAGGTCACGCTGAAGCTCGCCTTCCCCATCCCGCGCCTGGCCGCCGACATCCGGGCCTCCTATGACGGCAAGGGCGGCCTGGCCAAGGCGGACGGCACCGCGATCGAGGCGTTCACCTGGGTGCCGGTGTCCAACGGGTCCACCTATGTGCTGAAGACCCGCTGGTCCGACAAGGTGGACGCGAACAACCCGCTGCCCGAGTACCCCCGCCCGCAGCTCGTCCGCGACCGCTGGCAGAACCTCAACGGCACCTGGCAGTTCGCCGCCGCCAAGGAGGGTGAGGCGCCGCCCTTCGGCCGCGACCTCGGCGAGCGGATCGTCGTGCCCTACCCGGTGGAGTCGAGCCTGTCCCGCATCGGCCGCCACGAGGACCGCATGTGGTATCGCCGCACCTTCGAGGTGCCGGCCTCCTGGAAGAAGGACCGCGTCCTGCTCCACCTCGACGCCGTGGACTACGAGTCGGTCGTCTACGTCAACGGCAAGCAGGTCGGCACCCACAAGGGCGGCTACGACAGGATCACCGTGGACGTGACCGACGCGCTCACCCGAAAGGGTCCGCAGGAGCTGGTCGTCGGCGTGACCGACCCGACCGACAACGGCCGCCAGCCCATCGGCAAGCAGCGGCTCAACCCGGGCAGCATCTGGTACACCCCGGCTTCCGGCATCTGGCAGACCGTCTGGATGGAGCCCGTCGGCACGACCCACATCGAGGCCGTGGACACGATCCCCGAGGTGCTCGGGCAGTCCCTGCGGGTGAAGGTCAGGGCGAGCGGCGACGCCACCGCCGTCGTCACCGCCCGCGCCGGCAAGCGCGTCATCGGGAAGGTCTCCGGCCCGACCGGCACCGAGCTGGCCGTGCCGATCCCCAACCCCCACCTCTGGTCGCCCGACGACCCCTACCTGTACGACCTCACGGTCGAGCTCAAGGGCGGCGACAAGGTGGAGAGCTACTTCGGCATGCGCTCCATCTCGGTCGGCCGGGTGAACGGCACGACCCGGGTCCTGCTCAACGGCACGCCGGTCTTCCAGTTCGGCCCGCTCGACCAGGGCTACTGGCCGGACGGCATCTACACCGCGCCGACCGACGAGGCGTTGCGGTACGACCTGGAGCAGACCAAGGCGCTCGGCTTCAACATGGTGCGCAAGCACATGAAGGTGGAGCCGGACCGCTGGTATGCCTACGCCGACAAGCTCGGCCTGCTCGTCTGGCAGGACATGCCGTCGATGTTCGGCGCGGCGAGCGCGGCCGACAAGACGCAGTTCGAGAGCGAGCTGAAGGAGATCGTCGACGAGCACCGCAGCAGCCCGTCCATCGTGATGTGGGTGCCGTTCAACGAGAGCTGGGGCCAGTACGACATCTCCAGGATCGCCGACTACGTGGAGAGCCTGGACCCCTCCCGGCTCGTGGACAACATGAGCGGCATCAACTGCTGCGGCGCCCAGGACGGCGGCAACGGCGACGTGATGGACTACCACATCTATCCCGGACCCGGCAGCCCCGGTAAGCCCGGCTTCTTCCGGGCGTCGGTGCTCGGCGAGTACGGCGGGCTCGCCCTGCCGGTGATCGGGCACACCTGGACCGGCGGCGGCTGGGGCTACGCGGTCGAGACCGACGGCGAGGCGCTGACCAAGCGCTTCCTGGAGATGGACGACGCCCTGCGCACGCTGCACGCCTGCAACGGCCTGAGCGCGGCCGTCTACACCCAGACGACCGACGTGGAAACCGAGATCAACGGCCTGATGACCTATGACAGGGCCGTGACCAAGCCGGACGTCAAGCGCCTCCATGACGCCAACACGGCGCTCACCGGAGAGATCCTCCCGGCCTGCGCCTGACCCGCTCGGCACAGCGGCGGCCCGGACGGCACGTCCGGGCCGCCACCCCCCACCCCCCACGGCGTGTCGTCCTCCTGACCGCCGGACGCGCCGTGGCACCCCCCGATCAGAAGAAGGATCACCATGAAGTCATATCCCCGCACGGCCGTCGTCGCCCTCGCCGTGCTGCTCGGCGCGGCCGGCTGCGCCAAGTCGGAGACCCAGGCCACGGCGGGCCCCAGCGAGGCGGCGTCCGCGCAGCAGCAGGTGGTGCAGACCCCGGCGGGCTCGGCCGGCCCGACCTGCACGCTCGACCAGTTCGGCGGCACGAAGTTCGACCTGAAGACCGCCACGGTCGGCTTCTCCCAGTCGGAGAAGGAGGCCAACCCGTTCCGGATCGCGGAGACCAAGTCCATCAAGGACGAGGCGGCCAAACTTGGCATCGCCGACCTCAAGGTCACCAACGCCCAGTCGCAGTTCTCCAAGCAGATCACCGACGTGCAGCAGCTCATCGCCCAGGGCGTGAAGCTGCTCGTCATCGCGCCGCTGAACTCCGACGGCTGGGAGCCGGTGCTCCAGCAGGCCGCCGCCAAGAAGATCCCCATCATCACGGTCGACCGCAAGATCAACGCCAACCCCTGCAGCGACTACCTGACGTTCATCGGCTCGGACTTCTACGAGCAGGGCAAGCGGGCCGCCGATCAGATGATCAACGCGCTGAGCGGCAAGGGCAAGGTGGCGATCCTGCTCGGCGCGCCGGGCAACAACGTCACCACCGAGCGCACCAACGGCTTCAAGGACCGGATCAAGGAGAAGGCGCCCGACATCCAGATCTCCTTCGAGCAGACCGGTGAGTTCGCCCGGGAGAAGGGCCAGCAGGTCACCGAGCAGCTCATCCAGTCCAACCCCGACATCAACGGCATCTACGCCGAGAACGACGAGATGGCGCTGGGTGCGGTGACCGCGCTGAAGGGCGCGGGCAAGGAGCCGGGCGCCATAAAGATCGTCTCGGTCGACGGCACCCGCAGCGCCGTCCAGGCCATCGCCGACGGCTGGCTGCACGCGGTCGTCGAGTCCAACCCCAGGTTCGGGCCGCTCGCCTTCGAGACCGCGCAGAAGTTCCTGGACGGGCAGCCGATCCCCGACAAGGTCATCATCTCCGACCGCGAATACGACGGCTCCAACGCTAAGTCGTCCCTCGGTGAGGCCTACTGACCTGCCACAGCCCGTCACGGACGCCCGCGGAAGCCCGCGTGCGTCCCGGGCCTCCGTGCGCACTCGCGCGGAGGCCCGCGCGAGGAAGGGAACTCATTGAGCCAGTCCGCTGCACCGGTGCTCGAGGCCAGGCAGATCAGCAAGCGCTTTCCCGGCGTGGTGGCCCTCGACGGGGTGTCCATCGCCCTCCTCCCCGGCGAGGTGCACGCCCTCGTGGGCGAGAACGGCGCGGGCAAGTCCACGCTGATCAAGGTCTTCACCGGTGTCCACCGCCCGGACGGCGGTGAGCTGATCTACAACGCTTCGCCGGTGGCCTTCGGGACGCCGCTCGACGCGCAGCGCGCCGGGATCTCGACCATCTACCAGGAGGTCAACCTCGTCCCGATGATGAGCGTGGCCCGCAACCTGATGCTGGGGCGCGAGCCGCGCGGCCGCCTGGGCGTCATCGACACCGCCAGGATGTACGGCGAGGCGGAGCGGATCCTCGCCGGATACGGCGTCGTCACCGACGTACGCCGCCCGCTGCGCACCCTCGGAATGGGCGTCCAGCAGATGGTCGCCCTGGCCAGGGCCGTGGCGATCGACGCCCGCGTGGTCATCATGGACGAGCCCACCTCGTCCCTGGAGCCGCGCGAGGTCGAGACGCTGTTCTCGGTGATCAGGAAGCTCAGGGACGACGGCATCGCCGTCGTCTACGTCAGCCATCGCCTCGACGAGCTGTACGAGGTGTGCGACCGGGTGACCGTGCTGCGTGACGGCCGGGTCGCGCACACGGGCCCGCTCGCCGAGCTCGAACGGCTGAAGCTCATCGCCCTGATGCTGGGCCGCGACCTCGAGGAGGTCAGGACCGGCGGCCTGACCAGGTTCTCCCGCGACCGCCGCCACGCCCGGGAGCGGGACGGCGCCGCGCCCGCCGTACGGGCCGAGGGGCTGACCCGGCGGCAGGTGCTGCGCGGGGTGGACGTCGCGGTGTGGCCGGGGGAGGTCGTCGGCCTCGGCGGGCTGCTGGGAGCGGGCCGAAGCGAGACGGCCAAGGGCATCGTCGGCGCGCTTCCGCTGGACGCGGGCCGGGTGCTCGTGGCCGGCCTGCCCCTGCGCACCGGCTCGACCACGGCGGCGATCAAGGCCGGGGTGAGCCTGCTGCCCGAGGACCGCAAGGCCGAGGGCATCATCCCGGCGCTGTCGGTCAGGGAGAACATCGCGCTCGCCGCCCTGCCGTCGCTGTCGCGGGCCGGCGTCGTCTCCGACGCGAAGATCGACAAGGTCGTCGAGGTCTTCATGCGCCGGCTCAGGATCAAGGCGGCCTCGCCGCACCAGCCGGTGCAGGAGCTGTCCGGTGGCAACCAGCAGAAGGTCCTGCTCGCGCGGTGGCTCGCCATCCGGCCGAAGATCCTCCTGCTGGACGAGCCCACCCGCGGTATCGACGTGGGCGCCAAGGCCGAGGTGCAGGCACTCGTGGACGAGCTGGCCGAGGAGGGCCTGGGCGTGTTACTGATCTCGTCTGACCTGGAGGAGCTGGTGGAGGGCGCCGACCGGATCCTGGTGCTGCGCGATGGCGCCGTCGTCGGCGAGCTGTCCGGCGACGACGTCACGGAGGACAAGATCATGGCGTCCATCGCCGAACGAGGAGCGGAGTCCGATGGCTGAAGCGGTCGCACCGCCCGGGCGGCGGGTGCTCGCCTGGGCCCAGGAGTACGGCGTCTATGCCGCGGTCGGCGTCCTCCTGCTGTTCAACGTGCTGTTCACCCCCCACTTCCTCGATGTGGCGAACTTCCGCACCCAGCTCGTGCAGGTCGCCCCGATCGTGATCGTGTCGCTCGGCATGGCGCTGGTCATCGGCACCCAGGGCATCGACCTGTCGGTCGGCTCGGTCATGTCGCTGGCCGCCGCCCTCGTCGCCCTCTACCTCGGGTACGGCGCGTGGCCCGCGCTGCTGGTCGCCCTCGTCGGCGGCGCGGTGGCCGGGACGGCGGGCGGCGCGCTGGTCGCCTACGTCGGCGTGCAGCCGATCGTGGCCACGCTCGCGCTGCTGGTCGGCGTCCGGGGCCTGGCCAACGTGCTCGTGCCGCAGCTCGTCGAGTTCCGCAACCCCGACCTGATCGCGCTCGGCAGCAGCTCGCTGTCCGGCGTGCCGGTCATCGTGGTCATCGCGGCCGTGCTGACCCTGCTGATGGCGTTCCTGGTCCGCAGGACGACGTTCGGCAGGCAGGTGGTCGCGATCGGCGGCAACCGCGCGGCCAGCGAGCTGTCCGGGCTGCCCGTCCGCCGGGTGCTGCTGCTGGTCTACGTGATCTCCGGGGTGCTGGCCGCGCTGGCCGGGGTGCTCGCGACCGCGCGGCTGCAGGCGAGCGATCCGACCTCGCTCGGCCTGTTCATCGAGCTGTCGGCCATCACGGCGGTGGTGGTGGGCGGCACGCCGCTGAGCGGCGGACGGATCCGGGTGCTCAGCACGGTCATGGGCGCGCTGCTCATGCAGCTGCTGTCGGCCACCCTCATCAAGCACAACCTGCCGCAGTCGTGGACGCAGATCGTGCAGGCGGTCATCATCCTGGCCGCCGTTTACGCCACCAGGGAGCGAGGAACCCGATGACCGGATCGCCCGGACGCGAGCAGGTGAGCCGCGTCCTCCAGCAGCACGGCGCGCTGATGGTGCTGGCGGCGCTGGTGGTCGTCGGCAGCGTCGCCTTCGATTCCTTCGCCACCGCGGGCAACGCCGCGAGCGTCCTCGTCTCCTCCTCCTTCACCGCGATCATCGCCATCGGCATGACCTTCGTGATCATCAGCGGCGGCATCGACCTGTCGGTGGGGTCGCTGTTCGTGTTCGGCGGGGTCCTCGCGGCGTACGGCTCGCAGTACGGGGTGTTCGTCGCGCTGGTGCTGCCGCTCGCCGCGTGCGGGCTGGTGGGGCTCCTTCAGGGGCTGCTCATCGCCAGGACGGGGATGGCGCCGTTCATCGTCACCCTGGCCGGGCTGCTGGGCGTGCGCGGGCTGATGCTGGCGATCTCCAACGAGGGCGCCACGACCTACCTCGTGAAGGACTCCGCGTTCGCGCGGCTCGGGCAGGGCGGTGTGTTCGGCCTGACCTGGCCGGTCTACATCACGGCGCTCCTGGCGGTGGCCGCGATGGTCCTGCTCCAGCGGACGGCCTTCGGCCAGAACGTCTACGCGGTCGGCGGCAACGAGCCGGGGGCCGCGCTGATGGGCGTGCCGGTGGCCCGGACGAAGGTCTACGTCTACCTCATGTCGGGCCTGCTCGCGGGCCTGGCCGGGGTGCTGAACGCGGCCCGGCTCTCCTCCGGTGTCACGATCCTCGGCATCGGCCTGGAACTCGACGTGATCGCCGCGGTGGTGATCGGCGGCACGCTGCTGACCGGGGGAGCGGGCGGCATCACCGGCACGATCGCCGGCGTGCTGCTGCTCGGGGTGATCCAGAGCCTGATCAATCAGGTGGGCAACCTGACGTCGGCCTTCCAGCAGGTGGTCAGCGGCCTGTTCCTCGCCCTGGTCGTGGTGGCCCAGCGGCTGCTCGGCAGAGCCCAACGGCTCGGCTGACCGGCCGGGCGACGACCTCCGGGGGAGTTCCGGACCCGCCTCGGTCAGACGGCCGCGCCCGGACCCGGCAGCGGATCGACGTCGCCGCCGTGCATCGGCTCGCCGCAGTGGGCACAGCGCAGCTCGGCATGGCTGATCTCACCGCACGCGTGATGGCGGTAGAGCACCGGCGGCCCGGCCTCGCCCGCGAGCCATCGGTCCCCCCAGCTGGTCATGACCATGAGCAGGTCGACCAGCTCGGCGCCCTTGGTCGTCAGGTGGTACTCGTAGCGCGGCCGCCGGTCGTAGGGGCGGCGCTCGAGCACGCCCTGGTCGACGAGGTAGGTGAGCCGCTCGGTCAGCACCTTGCGCGAGATCCCGAGGTCGGCCTGGAGCTGGTCGAACCGAGTCATGCCCACCCACACATCACGCAGGATCAGCGGCGACCACGGCTCTCCGATCACGTCGAGGGTGCGCGCGATGGAACAGGCCATCTCCCCGAACTTCGTGCGTTGCATGAGAACAGTCTAGCAATCGGGGTTCCTTCAAGGAACTTGGGCTGTTACTCTCATGGAGTCTCTTCAAGGAACTCAAGAGGGGGTCGGCGAGATGAGCAAGGTCTTCAGTGCCCACGCGGTGTCGGTCGACGGTTACATCACCGGGCGCGACCCGGGCGCCGGGCGCGGGCTGGGCGACGGAACGACGCTGTTCGACTGGTACTTCGACGGCGACACGCCCAGCGGGGTGTTCGACGGGTTCACGTTGAGCGGGCCCAGTGCCCGGATCTTCGACACCCTCGCCGGACGTGTGGGTGCGGTCGTGGCAGGGCGCAACACCTACGAGGACTCCGACCGTTTCGGAGGCGGCAGCCCGCACCCGATGGCCCGGCTGTTCGTCCTCAGCCATCGGGCGGCGCCCGAGATCGGCGGGACGCAGACCCTGATCACCACCGGCGTCGAGGACGCGATCGCGGCGGCACGCGAGGCCGCCGGGGGCAAGGACGTCGCCCTCATGGGCGGCGGCGTGCTGACGTCCGCGCTGGAAGCGGACCTCGTCGACGAGGTGATCCTCCACCAGGTGCCCGTTCTGCTCGGCGCCGGTCACCGCTTCTTCCAGGAGCTCCCGAAGCACGTGCGCCTCCGTCTGCTGGAGGCCGTGCCGGCCCCCGGCGTGACCCACCTCCGCTACGAAGTGGCCCGATGACCCTCGTGATCACCGTCGGGCAGGAGCGCATCGTGATCGTGATCGAGCCCGAGCGGCAGACCGTCGGTATCGGCTGACCGGTCGCTTCAGCCCACACCGACGCCCGCCGGCTCAGGCCGCGGCGCCGTCCGACCCGCCCAGTTCCACCAGTTCCCGCAGGGTCGCGTGCGGGATGTCGATGCCGGCGAAGGTCAGGAACCGTCCCATCGGCATCGACGAGGCCATCCGCAACCCGTTCTCGTCGTCCTCCTCGGACCGCGCGCCCTTCCCGCCGCTGAGGACCCGCAGGAGAGCCGGCCCGGCGATCGGGTGCGAGAGCCACTCGCCGAGCGTCGAGTCGAGCGACACCACGGGGACGAGGGAGTCGCCGCCGAGACTGATCGTCGTCTCGGCCACGACGGACGAGGCGTTCTCGCCGATCTGGATCGTGTAGTCGCCCTGCGCGACGACCCACCGGCCGAGCGGGACGTCGTAGTACGCGAACGCCCGCCGGTCGAGAGGAAGGGTGACCGTGCGCGACTCGCCGGGGGCGAGGGAGACCTTCCTGAAGGCCCGCAGCTCCCGAACGGGCCGCCGTACTGGACCCGCGGCGGTGGACACGTAGACCTGCACCACGTGCTTGCCCGGCCGATCGCCGGTGTTGGTCACCCTCACGGTGACGGTGGCCCTGTCGTCGCCCGTGCGAACGACCGTGAGGTCGCCGATCGCGAACGTCGTGTAGCTCAGGCCGTGGCCGAACGGGTAACGCACGGGCAGCTCGACCGTCTCGTAGTAGCGGTAGCCGACCATGACCCCCTCGCCGTAGCGCACGTGCCCGGCCTCGCCGGGGAAGTTGAGGTAGCTCGGCGTGTCCTTCAGCCGCATCGGGATGCTCTCGGCGAGGCGCCCGGAGGGGTTCACGACGCCGAAGAGGAGGTCGGCGACGGCGGAGCCGCCCGCCTGGCCGAGCAGCCAGCCCTCCAGCACGGCGTCCACGTCGTCGTGCCAGCCCTCCAGAGAGACGACGCCGCCGTTGGACAGGACGACCACCGTACGGCGGGCCGCGGCGGCGACGGCGCGGATCAGCTCGACCTGGACGGCGGGCAGGTCGATCGTCTCCCGGTCGAAGCCCTCCGACTCCTCCCGCTCGCCCAGGCCGGCGAAGACGACCGCGACGTCGGCGGAGGCGGCGGTCTCGGCCGCCGCCTCGCGAAGCTCCCGCGCGTCGCCCGATCCGTCCAGCGAGAAGCCCTGGGCGTAGGCGACGTCCGGGGCGAGGGCGCGGATCGCGTCGAGCGCCGCGTCGACCCGGGTGGCGTTGATGTGGGAACTGCCGCCGCCCTGGAACCGGGGCCTGACGGCGAACTCGCCGATCACGGCGATGCGGGCTTCCACCGAGAGGGGGAGCGTGCCGTCCTCGTTCTTGAGCAGCACGGCGCATTCGGCGGCGAGCTCGCGGGCGAGCGCGTGGTGGGCGTCGGTCTCGAACGCGCCGGAGACCCCGCTGCGGCGTTCGGTGAGGGCGACGACGCGGCGCACGCTCGCGTTCACGACGGCCTCGTCGAGGTCCCCCGCGCGGACCGCGTCCACGATGCGCCGGTCGCTCACGCCGCCGGTCCCCGGCATCTCGAGGTCCAGTCCCGCGGCCAGCGCGGCGACGCGGTCCTGGACCGCGCCCCAGTCGGAGACGACCACGCCGGTGAAGCCCCACTCGCGGCGCAGGACGTCGGTGAGCAGCCACCGGTTCTGCGAGGCGTGGACGCCGTTGACCCGGTTGTAGGAGCACATCACGGTGGCGGGCCTGGCCTGGGTGACCACACGCTCGAACGCGGGGAAGTAGATCTCGCGCAGCGTGCGCTCGTCCACGTCGGCGCTGACCCGCATGCGCTCGGTCTCCTGGTTGTTGGCGGCGAAGTGCTTGACCGACGCGCCGGGTCCCTCGGCCTGCAGCGCGGCGACGTGCGCCGCCGCCAGGACGCCCGAGAGCAGGGGGTCTTCCGAGTAGTACTCGAAGTTGCGCCCGCACAGCGGCGAGCGCTTGATGTTCACGCCGGGGCCGAGCACGACCGCCACGCCGAGGGCCCGGCCCTCCCTGCCGACGGCGGCGCCGATCCGGGCGGCCACTTCGGGGTCCCAGCTCGACCCGACCGCCGCCGCGGGCGGGAAGCAGGTGGCGGGGATGCTCTCGTTGATGCCGAGGTGGTCGGAGCCGCCGGCCTCGCGGCGTACGCCGTGCGGCCCGTCGCACAGCGTGATGGACGGAATCCCGGCCTCCTCGAGCGCCTTGGTCGTCCAGAAATCCCGGCCCGACAGCAGTGAAGCCTTCTGCTCCAGGGTGAGCGCGTTGAGCGCGAGCGCGTCGAGGTCGGTCCGAGCCATCGGGGAGGCTCCTTTCACGGGGCGGTTCACATTGTTTCCTGCCCCGGAGGGGTGCAGCGGCGGACAGGAGCGGTGGGGCGTGTCTTCCCCCGGCCGGGGAACGCGGGGGTCGCCGAGCGCGGCGGCGGGACGGCGGCGCGGCGGGCGGCCCGGCCGCCCGCCGCACGCGTGTCACGGTCAGGAGGCCGGTTCCGGCACCCGCGCGTGGGTGGTTAGCCGCCGGGCCCGGCCGAGCACGACGGTGTCGCCGGTCAGCAGGATCTCGGATCGCAGGGGGCGATCGGCGGCGGACGGGCCGGCGGTGAGCGCGATGACGCCCGGTTCGACGATCCTGCGCAGGCCGGGATCGGTGTAGGAGAAGGCGTCGGTGGGGATCTCGAAGACCACTTCGCGGGTCTGCCCGGGCGCGAGCGGCACCCGGGCGAAGCCGACGAGCTGCGCGACGGGACGGGCCACCTGCGCCACGGGGTCGGAGGCGTACAGCTGCACGACCTCCTCCGCCGCCCTGGCGCCGGTGTTGGTGACGGTCACCCGCGCCTCGACCGTGCCGTCCGTGGGGCACCGATCCGCCGAGGTCGCCATCGCGTCGTAGGTGACCGTCGTGTACGACAGCCCGTGGCCGAAGGGGAAGGCCGGGGTCGGGTCGGACACGGAGATGCCGTCGGTGCGCAGCCCCAGGGGCGGCTGCAGATAGGTGGAGGGGTTGACGAAGGGGGAGCCGGGGATCTGGACGGGCAGGCGGCCCGAGGGCTCGACCCGGCCGCTGAGCACCCCCGCGATCGCCGTGCCTCCCTCCACGCCCGGCAGGAACGCCTGGAGCGCGGCGGCGGCACGGTCGGCGTAGGCGCCGATCGCGTACGGGCGGCCGGACACCACGACCAGGACGGCCGGCGTGCCGGTGGCCAGGACCGCCTCGACCAGCTCCGGCTGGACTCCGGGCAGGGCGAGGTGGGCGGCGTCGCAGCCCTCGCCGGAGGTGCCGTTGCCGAACAGCCCGGCCCGGTCGCCGACGAACAGCAGCACGAGATCGGACTGCCCGGCCAGGGCGGCGGCCTCGGCGATGCCCGAGGTGTCGTCGCCCGACACGTCGGTGCCCCGCGCGTAGCGCAGGTCGGCATCGGGGAACTCGGCCCGCAGAAGATCCAGGACGGGCGCGATGGGCAGGCCCATGCCGTGGTCGGGGAAGCGGTCGAGGACGTGGTTGGGGAAGGCGTAGCAGCCGAGCAGGGTCTGCGGGTCGTCGGCGCACGGGCCGATGACGGCGATGCGGGCGGTCGTCCCGGAGGCCAGCGGCAGCGCGCCGGTGGGGTTGCTCAGCAGCACGACGGAGCGTTCGGCGACGGTGCGGGCCAGGTCGCGGTTGCGGGGGCTGTCCAGGTCGACGTCGCCGGCGTCCTCGGGGACGAGGGGGCCGTCGCCGAGCAGGCCGAGCTCGATCTTCTGCCGCAGCACCCGGCGCACGGCCTCGTCGATCAGGGCCTCCTCCACGTGGCCGGCCCGCACCTGCTCGACCAGGCGGGTGCCGTAGCCGACCGTCTCGGGCAGCTCGACGTCGATGCCCGCGCGCAGCGCGATCGCGCCGGCGTGCGCCTCGTCGGCGGCGACGTGGTGGTTCATGGCCAGGAACGGCACCGCCCAGTAGTCGGCCACGACCGTGCCGTCGAATCCCCACTGGTCGCGTAGCACCCCGCGCAGCAGGCCGGCGTTGGCGCCGACGGGCACGCCGTCGATGTCGGTGTAGGAGTTCATGACCGAGCGGGCGCCGCCGTCGCGGATGGCCGTCTCGAACGGCGGGAGGATGACGTCGGCCATCTCGCGGGGGCCGATGCTGACCGGGGCGTGGTTGCGGCCCGCCCGGGAGGCGGCGTATCCGGCGAAGTGCTTGAGCGTCGCGATGATCCCGGCGTTCTCCAGGCCGCGCACGTAGGCCGCGCCGATCTGACCCACCAGGTAGGGGTCCTCGCCGAGGGTCTCCTCGACCCGGCCCCACCGGTAGTCGCGCACGACGTCGAGGACGGGCGACAGGCCCTGGTGGACGCCGACGGCGCGCAGGTCGTCGCCGATGGCCAGGGCCATCCGCTCCACCAGCGCGGGGTCGAAGGTCGCGGCCCAGGCCAGCGGGGTGGGGTAGGCGGTCGCGCCGTAGGTGGCGAACCCGGTCAGGCACTCCTCGTGCGCGATGGCGGGGATGCCGAACCGGTTGGCCGCGATCACCTGCTCCTGCAGCTTCCGCAGCCCGGCCGCCCCCTCCGCCGGGCTCACCGGCGCCGTGCCGTACACCCGGGTCAGATGGCCGACCCCGTCGCGCATCCGGTCGGCGAGGTCCGCGCCGTCCTTCATGAACAGGTCCTGCAGCGGCGCGACGTTGCCGCCTGTCCCCTCCGAGCCGGCGGGCGAGATGTCGACCCACACCGATCCGAGCTGGGCGACCTTCTCCTCCAGCGTCATCTCGGCCAGCAGCGCGTCCACGCGCTCGTCGAGAGGCCGGTCGCCGTCCCGCCAGGGCGCGAGCCCCGGCGCGTCTACGAATGTCATGACATCCCTTGCTTGTCGATCCGTCGCGTGGGCCTCGGCCCCGGAAGACGCCGTACGGGACCCAGGTGACGATCGGCCCGGCCGTACCCGCGCCGCGGCGGCGGCAGACGGCGGTACGCGAGCAACCGCATCGAGCGCCCCCTGCTCATCCGAACCCCTGCTCATCCGAACTGTCGTCTGAAACTGTGGTCCGAAAGTTTCCGAATCAGGACCGATAGTTTATGTGGACTCTAGGCCGGTGCGTCGGAGGCCGTCAAGGATCGGGCGGTGAGACATCCGAAACATTCGGGTTGGTGTCCGAAAGTTCGGGCTAAACTGCGGCCATGACGACGACCAGGGAGCCGACACCGCCGGACCGCACGCCCTCCCGGCCGCTGACCATCGCCCAGATCGCCGAGCTGGCGGGGGTGTCCCCCGCGACCGTCTCCAAGGTCGTCAACGGCAGGTCCGAGGTCGCCCCCGAGACCCGCGCCCTGGTCGAGGACCTGATCCGCGAGCACGGGTACCGCCGGCAGAAGAAGCGCCCCACAGCGGCTCCTCTCATCGAACTGGTCTTCAACGAGCTGGAGGGCGCGTACGCGATGGAGGTCATCAAGGGGGTCGATCAGGTGGCGCGCGAGCACGGCCTCGCGGTGGTCGTCTCCGAGTTGCAGGACCAACACCCTCCCGCCAGTGGCTGGATCGAGGGGGTGATCGGCCGCCGTCCCTACGGCGTGATCGTGGTCTTCTCCGGCCTCACCCGGGCCCAGCACGAGCAGCTCAGGACCCGGGACATCCCCGTGGTGCTTGTCGATCCCACCGGCGATCCCGGGCACGAGCTGCCCTCGGTGGGCGCGGGCAACTGGAGCGGCGGTCTGTCGGCCGCGCGCCACCTGCTGGAGCTGGGACATCGGCGCATCGCCCTCATCACCGGTCCCGCCCACGCCCTCTCCAGCCGCGCGCGGCTCGACGGGTTCCGCGCGGCCATGGACGCCGCGGGCGTGCCGACGGATCCGGAGCTCGTCCGGCAGGGCGACTTCAGCGCGGAGGACGGCCTGGCGAACGCCCGCTCCCTGCTCGCGCTGCCCCGGCCCCCGACCGCCGTGTTCGCCTTCAACGACGCGCAGGCCATGGGCGTGTACCAGGCGGCCCACGAGATGGGGCTGCGCATCCCCGACGAGCTGAGCGTGGTCGGCTTCGACGACCTGCCGATGGCGCAGTGGCTCATCCCCGCGCTGACCACGGTCCGCCAGCCGCTGACCGAGATGGCCGCCGCCGCCACGACCATGGTGGTCGCCATCGCCCGCGGGGAATCCCCGCCGCAGAACCGCCTGGAGCTCACCACCGGCCTCGTCGTGCGCGGCAGCACCGCCCCGCTCGTGGCGTGACCTTCTCGTGACCTGAAGTTTCGGAACACAGACAGAAATTCTGGCGCCGGGCCCTTCCTCCGGCTCCTGGCGCCCAGGCCGGCGGAGCCGGCCACGTCCGCCGCCCGGCTGAGGCGCGGAAGGTGCGCCGCGGGTGCGGGCTGTTCGCGCCGGAAGTTCCAGGTGCCGTGCCCCGCGGAACCCCCCTGCTGTCAGGGCGGGCGAGACGACCGGGCATCCTGGTCCCGACATGCGGGACGTGTGGGCGGTCGCGTCGCCGGGCGGACGCGCGTGAGGGCCCCACCCGGCATGGGCCCGTTGACCGGTCCCCCTCCCGGCGCGCATTTCTCGACAGAAACATTCGGCGCAAAGCCTAAATCTTTCTGCCGCCGTCGGTGCTCGTCGAGGGATCCCGAGGGGTGACCCCTGCCCTGCGCGTAGCGAAGCCGGGCGCTCGTCCGCTCGCCGAGTCGTGCGAGCAGACGAGGGCAAGGCGTCCTTGGTGCATGTCGGTGTCGACGACGCCGGGGGCCACGATGTCGACCGTGATGCCGCGTGGCCCGAGCTGCTCGGCGAGAGCGGTGGTGAGCACGTCGAGCGCGGCCTTGGACATGGCGTAGTCGATCGCCCTGGGCATGGCCGCTCCCCGGGTCAGCATCGTGCCCACGGTGATGACGCGCCCCCCGTCGCGCAGCCGTGGCAGAGCGAGCGGGGTGATGAAGAGCGGGGCGGTGGTGTTGACCGCGAACAGGCGCTCGAAGCCCTCCCGGGTGACGCCGTCGATCTCGGTCTGGCCGCCGAGGATTCCCGCGTTGTTGACCAGGATGTCCAGCCCGTCGGCGTGGGCGTCGAAGCCGGCCCACAGGGCTTCGGCGTCACCTGGCCCGCCCAGCTCGGCTTGGATGGCGAAGGCGTGTCCGCCGGCTGCTTGGACGGTGGTGACGGTCTCCTCAGCGGCGGCGTGGTCGCTGCCGTAGTGCACGGCCACGCGGGCGCCTTCGCGGGCGAGCCGGGTGGCGATCGCGCGGCCGTATCGCATGCGAGCTGGGCACCGGCGCCATGTCGCTCTACCGCTACGTGCCCCGCCGTGACGACCTGTTCGACCTCATGATCGACTTGGCGACGGGTGAGATCGAGCTCCCCGACGGCCCGTCCGGCGACTGGCGAGGCGATCTGACACTGCTGGCCCGGCAGATCCGCGCCGCCGGCCTACGTCATACCTGGCTGATCCCGCTGCTCACCAGCCGGCCGACGCTGGGCCCCCACCTGCTGCGCGTGCACGAGTTCGCGCTCGGCGCCTTCGACGAAACCGGGCTCGGCATCGACGGGATCGCCGGCTTGGTCGGCATGCTCGACGACTACGTGCCTCGCCCCCGAGGAGCGCTTCCGGCGCGGGCTCGACCGCGTTCTCGACGCCATCGCCGCGCTCATCAGATCGCTCCCCGCTGGTTGATCGGGAAGGCGGCGGCGCTCCAGGAAGGAGCGGCGGCCCGCTGCGGGCCTCGCGGGCAGCCAGAGTAAAGTACCCCGAATGTTCTATATGCCCAGATCGGCGAGGTAGAGGGTGGCGGGGGTACAGGCAGTTCTGAAGCGTGTCGCCCTCGACACCCGGCCCCTGAACATTCCGGCGTACCGGCGGCTGCTGGTGGGGCAGGGCGTCTCCTTCATCGGCTTCCAGCTCACCTCGGTGGCCGTGAGCGGGCAGGTCTACAACCTCACGGGGTCGTCCCTGTGGGTGGGCCTGCTCGGGCCGGTGAGTCTCGTCCCGTTGGTCGTCTTCGGCCTGTGGGGCGGCGCGGTCGCCGACGCGATGGACCGCCGCCGGCTCCTGCTGGCCGGCTCGGTGGTGGCCTGGCTGTCCACCGTCGCCCTGCTGCTGCACGCCTGGTCGGGGCTCGGCAGCGTCTATCTCATCCTCGCCGTCATCGCCCTGCAGTCGATCGGCTTCGCCGTCACCTCGGCCACGCGCGGGGCGATCATTCCCCGCATCGTGCCCACCGAGCGGGTCCCCGCGGCCAACACTCTCAACTTCCTCGTCAGCAGCATCGGCACGGTGGTCGGGCCGCTGCTGGCCGGGGTGGTGCTCGCAAAGGGCGGGTACGCCACCGCGTACCTCATCGACGCCGTCCTGTTCGGCGCCGGCTTCTACGCGGCCGTACGGCTGCCGACGCTGGCGCCCGTCGGCGAGATCTCCCGGCCGGGCCTGCGCTCGGTGGTCGACGGGCTCAGATACGTGGTGAGCAGGCCCGTCGTGCTCATGTCGTTCGTGGTCGACATCATCGCGATGGCGTTCGCGATGCCGAGGGCGCTGTTCCCGGAGATGGCGGCCGAGCGCTTCGGCGGGTCGGCGGTGGCGTTCGGCTGGCTGTCGGCGAGCATCGCCATCGGGGCGGTCGTCGCCGGCGTCTTCTCCGGCTGGGTCGGCCGCGTACGCCGCCAGGGGGTGGCGCTCACGCTCGTGATCGCCCTGTGGGGCGTGACGGTGGCCGCCGCGGCGCTGGCGCAGCCGTTGTGGCTGGTCGTGGCGCTGCTGGCGATCGGCGGCGCGACCGACCTCGCCTCCGCCGTCTGGCGGCAGACGATCCTGCAGACCTACGCCCCGGACGAGATGCGCGGACGCCTGCAGGGGGTGTTCATGGTCGTCGTCGCGGGCGGGCCCCGCCTGGGCGACCTGCGGGCGGGCGCCACCGCGGACGCCTTCGGGCTCGTGCCCTCCTGGGCGGGCGGCGGCCTGGTGTGCGCCCTGCTGGTCCTGGTGACCGGTTTCGGCGTGTCCGCCTTCCGGCGGTACGACGCCCTGGCGAGCCGCCCGGACACCCGCTGAACCCCCGTCTCAGGACCGGGCCTCGCCGCGTACGCAGAAGGAGATGGGGCTGCGGACGCGGGCGGGGAAGACGAAGTGCTCCAGCGACTCGACGGTGAAGCCGGCCGCCTCGACGGCCGCCACGCTGTCGCGGCCCGTGTGGCAGCCGCCGGTCAGGCACGGCCACACGGTCGCGTCCAGCAGGTCCTGCGCCCTGGCCCAGCCCGTGGGCCCGGCGCGGACGTGTTCGAGGAAGCGCAGCCGCCCGCCGGGGACCAGCACGCGGCGGATCTCCCGCAGCCCGGTGACGGGGTCGGGCAGCGAGCACAGCACGAACGACACCACCGCCGCGTCGAACCCGCCGCCGGCGGCCGGGAGCCGGTCGGCCAGGCCGCTGACGACCTCGATCCGCGCCCGCGCTTCACGGGCCGCCTGGCGGGCGACCGCCCGCAGCCGCGGTTCGGGCTCGACGGCCAGCACGCCGGTGACGGACGGCGGATAGTGGGCGAAGTTCAGCCCGTTGCCCGCGCCGACCTCGATCACCCGGCCAGACAGCCCCGCCACCAGCGCCTCGCGCTGCCCGTACATGCCCTGCCGGTCGAGCACCTGGCTGAACCACGTGTAGAAGCGGGCGAACAGCGGATGGCTGACCCCGGTCGTCGGCATGGCGTCCCCCTTCCCGTCCCTCGTTCATTCCCGCCCGGCACGGACCCTCATGACCTGCGGCATTACCGAATCGGGGCGAAACAGTCGTGGTCGCCACCGGTCTTCGCGGGTACGGGCCCGGTGGACGACGCGGTGGACGAACGCGTGGACGCCGCGACGAGAGCGGCGACCGCCTCGCATCCGCGCCGGCACTCGCGGGCCGGCCCCACTCCGGGCGGCGTGACGCGGAAAGGAAGCGACCATGACCTCTGCCGCGACCTCTGCGGTGAACCCCACGACGACGCCGGAGGCGGAACCCACCCGGCTTCCGCTCATCGGCGACAGGGCGCCGGACTTCGAGGCCGAGAGCACCCACGGGCCGGTCCGGCTCGCCGACTACGCCGGGCGGTGGCTGGTGCTGTTCAGCCACCCGGCCGACTTCACCCCGGTGTGCACCACCGAGTTCGTCGCGTTCACCGAGCTGGCGGAGGAGTTCGCCGCCCGCGACGTCGCCCTGCTCGGCAACTCGGTCGACTCCGTGCACAGCCATCTCGCCTGGACGCGGGCGATCGAGGACAGGCTCGGCGTGAGGATCCCCTTCCCGATCATCGCCGACCTCGACACGCGGGTGTCCCGCGCGTACGGCATGCTCCACCCGAAGGCGTCGGCGACGGCGGCGGTCCGCGCGGTGTTCGTGATCGACCCGGAGTCGGTCGTCCGCGCGATCCTCTACTACCCGATGAACGCGGGGCGGATGGTCCCCGAGATCCTCAGGCTCGTGGACGCGCTGCAGACGGCCGACCGTGACGGTGTCTCCTGCCCGGCCAACTGGCGGCCGGGCGACGACGTGCTGCTGGGCGCGCCGAAGACCCAGGCCGAGGTGGAGGCGAGGCTGGCCGACGAGCGGCTCAAGCTCGTCGACTGGTATCTCGCCAGCCTCCCCGGCCGCGGCGCCTGACCGTACGCCCCGCAGAGTTCCGGTCAGCGGGAGCACACGGGCGCGATGTTCCGGTAGAACTCCTCTGTGACTCATTTGGTGACAAACTGGGCAGGCAACATCAGCTTCGCGGCCGCGGCGGTCGAGCGGCCCTCCTCGGTCGAGGAGGTGCGCGCCCTGGTGGCGCGGAGCGAGAAGGCCCGCGTGCTGGGCAGCGGCCACTCCTTCAATCACATCGCCGACTCCCCGGGCGCGCTGATCTCGCTCGACGCGCTGCCGCCGGAGATCGAGATCGACGGCGGGTCGTCCACCGTGCGGGTCGCCGCGAGCGTCCGGTACGGCGAGCTGGGCCGCCGTCTGCACGACAAGGGCTACGCCCTGCCCAACCTCGCGTCCCTGCCGCACATCTCGGTCGCGGGCTCCTGCGCGACCGGCACCCACGGCTCGGGCGACGCCAACGGCGGTCTCGCCACCTCCGTACGCGCGATCGAGATGGTGACCGCGGACGGCGACCTCGTCACGCTGAGCCGCGACGCGGACGGCGACCGGTTCGCCGGGGCCGTCGTCGCGCTGGGCGCCCTCGGCGTCGTCGTCGCCATGACGCTCGACGTCGTGCCGTCGTTCGACGTCCGCCAGCGCGTGTACGAGGGCCTGCCGGCCGAGGTGCTGGACGACCAGTTCGACGCCGTCATGTCCGCCGCGTACAGCGTCAGCCTGTTCACCGACTGGCGGACCTCCCGGATCAACC
This sequence comes from Microbispora sp. H10830, assembly GCF_014161375.1. Classification (NCBI taxonomy): domain Bacteria; kingdom Bacillati; phylum Actinomycetota; class Actinomycetes; order Streptosporangiales; family Streptosporangiaceae; genus Microbispora; species Microbispora sp. H10830. Next base: position 131,271 of record NZ_JABBWX010000004.1, on the reverse strand, counting down.
AGGTCTGGGTGAAGGAGCGGGCCGGCGCGGACCTCGCCGAGGCGGGCGGCGGCTTCTTCGGGGCGACGCCGGCCGACGGCCCGAGGCACCCCGTGCCCGGCATGTCCGCGGTGCACTGCACGGCCCAGATGGGCGTCCCCGGCCCCTGGTTCGAGCGCCTGCCGCACTTCCGGCCCGACTTCACCCCCAGCAGCGGCGAGGAGCTCCAGGCGGAGTACATGGTGCCCCGGCGGCACGCGGCCGCGGCGTTCCGCGCCCTCGACGGGATCCGCGACCGCATCGCCCCGGTCCTGCAGATCTCCGAGATCCGCACGATCGCCGCGGACGACCTGTGGCTGAGCCCGAGCCAGGGCCGCGACACCGTGGCCTTCCACTTCACCTGGATCAAGGACACCGCCGCCGTGACGCCCGTGCTCACCGCGATCGAGGAGTGCCTGGCGCCGTTCGGCGCGCGGCCCCACTGGGGGAAGCTGTTCACCCTTCCCGCGGACGTCCTGCACTCCCGCTACGAGCGCCTGGACGACTTCGCGGCGCTGGCGCGGCACTACGACCCGCGCGGCGTCTTCGCCAACGAGTTCGTCGAGCGGTACGTCCTCGGCTGATCGCCGGGTTCGTCCCCTGATGACCGGGTAAGTCCCGCTCGCGTCGCGACGGGGGAGGACGATGCGCATCGAGGACTACGCGCTCATCGGCGACATGCACACGGCCGCCCTGGTCGGCCGCGACGGCTCGGTCGACTGGCTGTGCCTGCCGCGGTTCGACTCCGGAGCCTGCTTCGCGGCGCTCCTGGGCGGCCGCCCGGCGGGGCGCTGGCTGCTGGCCCCGGCGGGCGAGGGGACGTGCACCGGGCGCCGCTACCGCGACGGCACGCTGGTCCTGGAGACGACCTGGGACCTCCCCGGCGGGTGCGTGCGGGTCCTCGACTTCATGCCGCCGCGCGGGGAGGCGCCCGACCTCGTACGGATCGTGGAAGGCGTGCGGGGCCGGGTGGAGATGCGCACGGAACTGCTGCTGCGCTTCGAATACGGCGCCGTGATCCCCTGGGTGCGGCACCGTGAGGGAGAGCTGGCCGTCGTCGCCGGTCCGAACGCGGCCTGGCTCCAGTCGCCCGTCGAGCTCACCCACGACTCCCGCCTCCGCGGGACGACCGCCTCCTTCACCGTCGCGGCGGGAGACCGGGTGCCGTTCGTGCTCACCTGGCAGCAGTCGTGGCAGGGCCGGCCGCGGCGGCTGGAGGCGGACGAGGAGCTGGCCGCCACCGATCGGCTGTGGAAGCAGTGGCTCGGCCGGTGCGGCTACCAGGGGAGGTACGGCGAGGCCGTGGGCAGCAGCCTCCTCGCGCTCAAGGCGCTCACGTACGCCCCCACCGGCGGCATCGTCGCGGCGCCCACGACCTCGCTGCCCGAGCAGATCGGCGGCCCGCGCAACTGGGACTACCGCTACAGCTGGCTGCGGGACGCGTCGTTCACCCTTCAGGCGCTGATGGGCGCGGGATACGCGGACGAGGCGACGGCCTGGCGCGACTGGCTGCTGCGGGCCGTCGCCGGAGACCCGGCCGACCTGCAGATCATGTACACGGTCGACGGCAGCAGGCACATTCCCGAGTGGACCGTCGACTGGCTGCCGGGATACGAGGGCTCGCGGCCGGTGCGGATCGGCAACGCCGCCTCGCGGCAGTTCCAGCTCGACGTGTACGGCGAGGTGATCGACTGCCTCTACCAGGCCAGGGAGGCGGGCCTGCGGCCGGACGAGGAGGCGTGGGACCTGCAGTGCGCGCTCATGGAGTATCTGGAGGGGGCGTGGCGGGAGCCCGACAACGGGCTGTGGGAGGTGCGCGGCCCGCGCCGCGACTTCGTCCACTCCAAGATCTTCGCCTGGGTGGCGGCGGACCGCATGGTCCGCTCGGTCGAGACGCAGGGCCAGGACGGTCCCGCCCGCCGCTGGCGCGCCCTGCGCGAGGAGATCCACCGGGACGTGTGCGCGCACGGCTACGACCCCGACCGCAACACCTTCACCCAGTTCTACGGGTCGAAGGGCCTCGACGCCGCGCTGCTGCTCATTCCCCGGCTCGGCTTCCTGCCCCTGGACGACCCTCGCGTGGCGGGCACCGTCGACGCCGTGTGCCGCGAACTGACGGAGGACGGCCTCGTCCTGCGCTACCGGCCCGAGGCCGACGACGTGGACGAACTGCCGGGCGGGGAGGGCGTCTTCATCGCCTGCTCCTTCTGGCTCGCCCACGCGCTCGCCCTGCTCGGCCGGCGCGAACGGTCGCGGCGCCTGTTCGAGCGCCTGCTGTCCCTGCGCAACGACGTCGGCCTGCTGTCGGAGGAGTACGACGTCCGCAAGGGGCGTCAGGCCGGCAACTTCCCCCAGGCGTACAGCCACGTCTCCATCGTGAACGCGGCCCAGGCGCTGGCCCCGCCGGGGACATCTGACTGACAGATATCCTCCATCTGTTTCCTGCGCATCTCGCGACCTCCCCTCCGCCACCTGCGGCGTTGGATGATGCAACCGAGGGGTCCGGGTCTTCGCCCGGCCCGTCTGGGAGAAGAGGTGACGCGACATGGTGCGACCAGGTCTGGCACGCCGCCCGGACGTGACGGAGCTGCGCCAGACGTACGACCGCGCGGGATCGACCGCTCCCGCGCAGGTAATGGACGGAGTGACGTTCCTCGCCGGGGTCTATCTCGCCATCTCGCCGTGGATCGTGGGCTTCAGCGGTCTCGGCGCTCTGGCGATCAACAACCTGATCGTCGGGCTGACGGTCGCGGCGCTCGCGATGGGCTGCGCGTCCGCCTTCGGCCGCACGTACGGCATGAGCTGGGTGGTGCCGGTGCTCGGCGTCTGGACGATCATCGCGCCGTGGGTGATCCGCGGCCAGCCGGCGACCACGGCGACCATCTGGGACAACGTGGTCACCGGGGCGATCATCTTCCTGTTCGGCCTCGGCGCGCTGGCGTTCGCCGCGAACTACCGGCAGCACGAGCACGGCGGCCGGCGGCGGGGGGTCGGCGCACCGGGCGGCGAATGGTAGCCGCCGTGCCTCGGCAGGCGGCGTACGGCAGGTGACCGGCGGGGGAGGGCTCCTTCGCCCCGCCGTGTCCACCTCGTCACATGCGCGGCGGGTGCCGCAGCCCCTGCCGGGTGACGTCGCCCACCGGACGATCCTTCGTGACGACGCTCACCGCCCCCTTCGGCTCGAAGATCACGTATCGGACCGAGGAGAGCGAGGCGACGCCGTGCTGGCGCAGGATCACGTACAGGTCGGGCTCGGTGAGACCGCACCGCCGCAGCTGCCCCCGCTGGATCTCGCCCGCGTCCACCAGGATCCGGGGCTTGTGGTCGAACCAGTGCGGTGACGGGGACCGCAACCTCACCTGGGTCACGACGGCGTGGACGGCGATCACCGTGAGCAGGGCGGCGGCCCCGGTGAGATACGAGGTGTCGGACGCCGTCGCGGTGCGGCCCACGATCGCGCCCACCGCGACCGCCGCGACGAAGTCGAACGGCGACAGTTCGGCGATCATGCGGCGCTTGGTGAGGCGCAGCCCGGCGACGGCGGTCGCGTACAGGAGCAGTGTCTTGACGGCGACCCAGCCCAGGTCGGCGACCTGCCCGAACAGCAGGAACACCCCGGGCGGCGGCGAGACTACGGACAGCGGGGACATGGCTTCCCTCCAATGTGGAGGCGCGACGGCGAATCCCGTCGCGCCGTCCTCTCGCCGGCCCTTCCCCGCCTTCCGGCCGACATCCCCGAGTGCGGGACAGAACCGGGTCATGCCGCGTACACCTGCCGTCCCGCGACGTACGTGAGCGCCACGCGGGCCGCCGAATCCCAAGCGAGGGAGGTCGCGAACAAAAAGGGGACGACACAAGATCGGGCGGCGGGCTAGGGTGGCGGGCCAAGGGGCGGCTCCTGGACGTGCTTCCTTCTCGATCTTTTAATCGCTTTAGTGCGTCCGTTCTCCGCCCCGTCTCACTTTCCCGGTGCCCGTCCGATCGCTCGTACCCAGGGAGGATGCCCGTTGGACCGGCTGGCGGAGCTGCTGCTGCGGCAGCGGCTGGTCGCCCCCGACCTTCTCGTCCCCGCCGCCCTCGTTCCCGCCGTCGAGCGGGAAGCCGCCGTCCCGGGCCCCGAGGGCGCCGGCCGTTCGTCGCGCTCGTCCCGCCGGGAACGGCCCCTCGCCACCGTCGCCGACGGGGTGGTCGCGCTGGAGGCCGACCTGCTCCAGCTGGGGCACGTGCTGAGCGCGCCGCTGCGTGCCCGGATGGCCGAGTTGGACGCCGGGGATCTCGGGCAGGCGGGCCGCGCGCTCGTCTCCGCCCTGTCGGCTCAGCTGGGCGGGCGCGTCGTGCACACGCCGCTGTTCCGCCGCTTCCCGGAGTCGGTCCCCGCCGACACGGTGGAGATGTTCGTCCGCAGGGTGTTCTCCGTGCTGCTCCAGCGGCCGGAGCAGCCGTGCGTGCTGTGCGGGGAGGTCGCCGCCGTCCATCCGGTGTCGCCGTGCGCGCACCTCGTCTGCCGCGCGTGCTGGGACGGCGCGGACTACAGCGCCTGCCCGATCTGCCATCGCCGGATCGACCCCGGTGATCCCTTCCTGCGCCCGGCCGACGACGTCTACGCCCCGGCCGTCAGGTGGAGCGGCCGGGTGCCGGAGACGCTGACCCTGCTCGGGCTGTGCGACGACCCCGCCACCCGGGCCCGCGACCTGCTGGGTCCGCTGCTGTCCCGGCAGGCGGCGCCGCGCGCGGAGGACAGGGCGGTCGTCGCCGAGATCGTCGATCGCTTCTGGCCCGAGTCGGCCGGCTGGCTTCCCGAGCGGATCCCGGCCCGCGAGACCCGTGCCGTCGTCCTGGCCGCGGCCGTACGGCACGGCGACCTGGCCCTGCTCACTCGGCACGCCGACACGGCGACCGACGTGCTGCGGCTGCTCCACGCCCTCATGGGCGGCGACCCCGGGTTGCGCGCCCGCCTCCCGCGCCGCACGAGCCTGTCCCGGCCGGTGCGCCGCGCGCTCCTCGCCGCGCTGGACCGGCAGGCGCTGCCGTACCTGATCGAGGACCTGCACCGCTACCCCGCGCAGTGGCGGCACATGGCGGAGGTGCTGCACCCGCACGAGTTCCACCGGCGTCACCCGGACGCGGCCCTGGCGTTCGCCGTGCTGCGCGGCACCCCGCTGCGGAAGGGCACGCCGATGGCGGACGTCCTGCTGGAGCGCGCGGCGGCCCACGGGGACCTGCTGTCGTTCGACGGTGTACGGCTGCGCGCCCGCACGTTCGCGGGGCGGTTCGAGGCCGCGCTGCGGACCGATCCCCGCGAGGCCCTCGCCCTGCTGGCGCGCCGGCCGGGAGAGCTGCTGCGGCGCACCGCCGATCTCGCCCGCCGCCTGCCCGCCGCCGACCTCGCCGAGGCCCTGCGCGCCGCCGCGCCGCACGTCTCCCCGGCCGTGCTGATCGCCACCCTGGGCCAGTTGCGTACGCCACCCGGCGGGACCCGCATGTTCCTGCCGCGCGGGGGAGCGGCGCGGATCTGGGCCGAGCCCGACGCCCGCGAGGAGCTCGCCCCCGAGACCGTGGCCGCCCTGTCCGCCGTGCTGACCGGCGAGATGCTGCGCCGGGCCGCCGCGCTGCCGCCCGTCGAGACCGCGCTGCTGGACGAGGAGCTGGCCGACCTGCTCGCGCCGGAGGCCGAGCGGTCCGCCTCGGCCTCGCTGGTACGGCTGCCGCGCGGCAGCGTCAGGCCGCTCCCGGACGGTGCGCGGATCCGGCTGTTCCTGCACTGGGCGGAGCCCGCGGATCGCATGATCGACCTGGACCTGTCGGTGGCGGTGTTCGACGCGCGGTGGGAGTTCGTCGGGCTGTGCGACTACACGAACCTGCGGCTCGGCGCGAGCGCCGCCGTCCACTCCGGGGATCTGACCTCCGCGCCCGAGCCGCTGGGCGCGTCGGAGTTCGTGGACCTCGACGTGGCCGCGCTGCGCGCGACAGGCGGCCGCTACGTGGTGCCCGTCGTGTTCAGTTACAACGACGTGCCGTTCGACGAACTGGCCCGCGGTTTCGCCGGGTTCATGGACGATCCGGACGGCCTGTTCGACCCGCTCGCCGTACGGCAGCGCTTCGACCTGACCGGCCCGGCCAAGATCCTCGTCCCGCTCGTCGCCGACCTCTGGTCGCGCACGATGCGCTGGGTGGACCTCAACGTGTCCGCGTTCGGCGGGTTCCACAACGTGTACGAACACGAGGAGCAGCTCGCCCGTCTGGGCGCGGCCGCCGAGGACGCCTACGGTCTCGGCGAGCGCGTCACCCTGTGGGAGGTCGCCTGCTGGCACGCCGCCGCCCGCGCCCGCGAGGTCGTCGTACGGCACCGCGACGGCGCCGTGAGCCGGCACGCGCGTCGTCCCGGCGAGGACGCCGCCGCCTTCGCCTCCCGCCTCGGCGTACGGCAGGCGGCCGATCAGCCGACGGAGGCCGGCGCGGCGGAAGCGGGTCTCGCCGTGGTGCTGGAGGACGACGTGCGGGTGAGCGAGGGGGCACAGGTCTACGCCCTGCACCCTGCCCGTCTCGACCCCGCCGTGATCCGCCCTCTCGACGCCTCCGACCTCGTCGGCATGCTCGCCCCCGCGACGCGCTGACCGGCCGGAAATAACGGTTTGCGCGCTCAGCGACCCGCGTGGGAAAGTGAGCGCGCTTCACACAGGTAACAGCGAAGGAATGAAGCCTATGTTCTCGGCGTCCCACAGCGGCCGCCGTCGGCACTGACCGGTACGCCTCCCGCGTCATCGGCTCACTGCCTTCACGTCTCACGGCGGCCCCACGTGACGGTGCCCTGCGCACCTTCTCCATCCCGTCCGGGATGGCTTCAAATGCGCGTTCACCCTCCGCTCCGCGCGGCGGGCGAACCGCTCCACCTTGTCATTCGTGAGGTCGATATCACCGTGGGCATCGATGTCCAGAGTTTCGCCGTGGCCAACCTTCGCCGCCGTCCCGAAGTCGTCGAGATCGGGGGCTTCGTCCTCGGCGTGGAGCCCGGCACCACCAGCCCGTACGTCAACTACGCGACACCCCTGCCCGGCGCCCGGCCGGGCGGGCGGGACGTCGCGGCGCTGATCGGGTCGTTCCGCGAGCGCGGGCTCAAGCCCCGTCTCGAGTTCGCCCCGGACGCCGCGCCCGCCGTGGAGCCCGCACTTCGCGAGGCGGGGTTCACCGTCGAGGCGGTGCACGACTACCTCGTCTGCATCCCGGCCACGCTGACGAGGCCGCGAACCGCTCTCCCGGTGGAGACGCCGTCGACGGACGAGGACTACACGGCGATCGACGCCGCCCTGTCGGAGGCGTTCGGCGGGGAGTTCGCCTCGTCGCCGGAGGGCGCGGCCCGGCTGCGCCGTACGGAGGAGAGCGGCGGCGCGGTCCGGTTCGTCCGGGCGCCAGGCGGCGGCTGCGCGGGAGCGGCCATGTGCTCCGCTCCGGCCGTGGAGACGTCGGAACTCGCCGGCGTCGGCACCCGCCCCGGCTTCCGGGGGCGGGGCATCGCCGCCGCGGTCACCGCCACGCTCGCCGAGGCGATGCTCGCCAGGGGAGCACGGTCGGTGTGGCTGGAGTACGGCGGCGAGGGATCCCGCCGGGTCTACGAACGCGTGGGCTTCCGGCCGGCCGGCACCCGCCTGTACATGTCGCTCGAAGTCTGACCCGCGCCGTCTGATCGCGCCCGGCGGGGGACCGCCGCCCGCCGGGCGCGACGGCGTGTCCGGGGGTACGGCCGCCTGGCCGTGTCGTCTTCGCCCCGCCCGCCGTACGGGCGCTCATGCCCGTACGGCGCTGTGTGGCGCATCTCACCGCGGGCGGCCCGCGACCGTGAGGACCTGCGGAAGCACGGAACGGCGGCGGCCAGAATGATGCTCTTTGCCGGGTTTTTGGTCGTGTCTTACTTGTTATCTATTAAGCTTCCCGTGTGTCTCGCCGGTGCGCGGTCCTCAACCCGAGGACGACCGGCGACCGCCGAATCCCGGAAGTCATCGATCCCGGGAACCGGGGACCCACGTCTCTTGGGGTGAATCCGGACCATCCGGTAGGGCTACTCCTGGCCCGAACCCGTCAGCTAACCCGGTAGGCGGCCAAGGAGAGGAGAGCGCGTGGAGTGTCGGCTCCACCTGCCCACCCGGTCCGCGTCGTGTCGCCGGACCACATGCCCGCCCTGGAACGTCTCCAGGCTTCCGGGGTGATGGCGCGCCCGTGACGGGCTGCCACATTTCCCGTTTCTGATTCCGCCCCGCCGCGGCCGTGTCCTCGGACGGTCATGCCGTCATGCCGCCACGCCCCGCGGGCCGGTTCGTCATGTCTCGAAGCGCGCCATGAGGAGCCTCCGATTTCCACCGATCCGATAGCTCGACAGCTGCTCGACGCCGTCCGCCCCGAACTGGGCTACCGCGAACGAGCAGGGAAACACACGAAGTTCGGCGAGTGGTACGCCGACAACATCGCCAAGGACTCCGACTTCAAGACCGCCCCCTGGTGCGACATGTTCGTCTCCTGGGCGGCCGACCGGGCCGGGGTGCAGGGCCACGTCGGCGAGTTCGCGCTCACCACGCGGCACGCCAAGTGGTTCAAGGAGCACCACGCCTGGAGCGACAAGCCCGAGCCGGGCGCCGTGGTCTTCTTCGACTGGTCGGGGTCCAAGAAGATCGGGGACATCGACCATGTCGGCATCGTCGAGAAGGTCGCCGGCGGGAAGGTCCACACGATCGAGGGCAACGTCGACGGCGTGTGGCTGAAGCGCAAGGTGCGCGACAAGAGCAAGATCGTGGGGTACGGCCTGCCGCGCAAGGTCAAGGTGGCGCCGAAGGCGCCGGTGACGATCCAGCCCGTGGCGGCCGTCAACGCGAGCGTCCAGCGCGCCGCGGCGCCCACCACCAGGAACATGGCGGCCACGCAGGGGAAGTCCCTCGACGTCGTGTGGTCGCCCGGGGACGCCGTCCTGCCGGCCGGTCTGCTGTTCGCGGTGGTCTCCACCGCCGTGACCGGGCTCCGGTTCAAGGCCGCGGCGGCGACGTCCGGCGGACGGCACCGCAAGCGATGACCTCCCACGATGACCTTCCACGACGACCCCCCACGGTCACGTCCCGCCGCCTTCCTGAGCGGCGGATCACCGTGGCACGTCGTCGACTCGGGCCGCGCTAACCCAGCAGGCCCTTCATCTCCCTGATCTCGGCCGACTGGCTGGAGACGATGGACGCCGCCATCCGCCGGGCCGGCTCGTAGACCCCGGTGCGCAGCTCGTCGCGCGCCATGGCGACGGCGCCCTCGTGGTGCCGGATCATCATCGTGAGGAAGGCCCGGTCGAAGGCCCGTCCGGACAGCCCCGCGAGACGCCGCATGTCCTCGGGGGACATCATTCCGGGCATGGCGTGGTGCTCCGGCGCGGGGCTCTCACCGGGCACCCGCTCGCCCCAGGCCGTGAGCCAGCCGCTCATCGTCCGGATCTCGGGAGCCTGCGCGGCCTCGATCCGCCGGGCGAGCCGCGCGACCCGGGCGTCCGCCGCGCGGCCCTCGGCCAACCTTCCCATCTCCACCGCCTGACGATGATGCGGGATCATCATCCGGGCGAACATGACGTCCTGGTCGTTGTGGACGGCCGCCGGTGTCGTGCCGGCAGGCCCGGTGAGCACGGTGAGCGCGGTGAGCGCGGCGGGTGAAGACGATGCCCCGGGCCAGGCGGCGGAGCCGTACGCGCCGCCCAGGCCGACCAGCAGATCGGCCGTCAGCAGGGCCGCCGGCAGAACACGTCCCTTCATAGGCCGACACCTCCGTACGCCCGGGCGTGGTGGGGTCCTGGATTGTCGTACCCCGTCCCGCGGAACGTTCCCGTCAGCCGAACGTGATCCGGAACCGGTAGTTGTCGCCGTAGGTCGAGCCGCGGATGGTGAACGCCGCGCTCCCCGAGCTCACTCGGCCCGATACCGTCGCCCCGGCGTTGACGGCGTAGAGGAAGGGGGACGTGCCGAGATTACGGCAAGGGACGATGGTCTTCTCTCCGTAGAAGTGGTTGAACGTGGCCCCCTCGGCGCGATGGCTGTCGACCAGCTTGCCGGACCAGGAGGTGCCCGATCGGCCGGTGACCCAGTAGCCGAGCAAGAGGTTCGGGTCGCGTACGTTGCCGCCGAGATCGCGGGCCGACGCGGTGACGACGTGGGCGGAGCCGAATTGGAAAGATCCGACGGCTCCGATGTTCCCCACGTAGAACTCCCAGTAGAAGGGATTGCGCTCGACCCGGCCCGCGGCGGACTTGGGTGGGCCGGTGATGAATTTCGCGGCCATCCTGTATCGGCTGGTGCCGATGAACCGGTGCTCGCCCGAGAGGGGACCTCCGCAGTAGTCGTATGAGTCGACCACCACGGTGGCGGTGCCGCGATAGATCTGTAGCGCGGACTGCGCGCCGGTCGCCGGGCCGGCCGGGATCACCGCCCCGAGCACCGCGGTCACCGACACGGCAGCCGCTGATCCGCGTTTCCGTGCTTTTCTGCTCATGGAGAATTCCCTCCTTGTCGTACCGTCGATCAAGGGCCGTGTTTCAGATGAAACTCGTCATATAGAGCGCCAGAGGAAGGACGGCGGCCAGTGCATAGGGAGCGAACTGAGAATTGCGATCGCCGGCGTGTCGTGTCCGTACGATCCACGGCCAGACGACCAGCAGCACCGTGCTCCCGCCCAGGAGGAGCCGGTCGAAGGCGAGCCCTTTGACGATGCTCTGGAACACGTGGGCGATCGCGGCGCCGATGTCCTCGCCGGTGAGCATGAACGCGGGCAGAGCGAGGGCCGACACCAGCACGAGCCGGACGACGAAGGTCGCCGGCCACGCCACGGCCAGCCCCGTGAGGCCGCAGAAGCGCCCCCCGGCGACCTTCCGGCGCAACGCGGCCGGCGGGTGGGTGAGCACTCTGCTGACACGTCTCAGCCGGCCGCCGGGAAGGGTCCGTTCGAGGGCCAGTGCCCGGATGAGCGCGTCGGCGCCACGCTGCCGGACCGCCAGCCGATCCGCGCCGAGTTCCGCCAGCCACAGCGCCACGACCGGCAGGAGCAGCATCCTCGGGACGACGGCGGCGTGGACGAGGAGCTGCCCGGTCAGCAGGCGCCCGGCCGCGCCTCCGAGCGTGACGTACAGGGTGATCGGCAGCAGCCCGACCACTACGAAGATCGGGCCCCAGACGCGCACCAGCCAGGTGAAAGGGCTCGCGAGACCGACGACGTGGTGATCGCGTTGACGACGGTGGGCGATCTCGTGCAGCAGTACGGCCTCGGCCGCTTCGGGGTCGGCCCGCCACAGGACGGTCAGCGGGAGGAAGACGGCGATCCGCGCCTGCTTCCAGCCCACCGGATAGACGCGCGCCGTCATGCGGTTACTCTCGCTGAACCTGATCTCGACGGAAGGGTCCTGCCGCCGTACGAACGCGGCCATCTCCTCGATGACCGGGTTGTCGCTGACTCTCAGATCGTGCCGCCGCTCCACTCTTCTTCCGCGGAACCCCGGCAGCAGCAGGCTCGCCATCGCCCCGAGCAGGATCAGCGCGGGGAAGAGCTGGGCGATGCTCGCGACACCGAGCACGATGCCCGCCGTGCGGGCGACGCCCATAGGGCTGTTCGTGATCAGGGTCCGGTAGTCGGTGGCCTGGCGGATCCAGTCGCCGATCAGCCCGGGCACTCCGACCAGAAGGTAGGCGATCAGGTAGAACCAGAGCCACGGCGGCAGCATCCAGGAACGCGATGGCCCGCCGAGCCGGTGTTCCGGCAGAGGCAGCGCGGGGGACGTGGCCAGAAGAGCGGCGAGCAGCGCCTGGATCTCCTCCGGGGTGTTGCCCGGTTCGAAGACCGTCTCCAGGAGCCGGTAGGTCTGTTGCTCGGCCCTCTCCCTGCTGAGACCGTGAGCGATCAGGCGCTCCGTCAGGACGGCGATCGCCTGGTCGAGCAGGCGCCCCTGGTCGGGGTTCATCTGGGCAGGCGGCGACGAGGGGCCGCCGGTGGCGGCGGTTCGCTCAAGCGAAGGGGTTCTGCCGCTACGTCGCGACTCGATGAGGGCGTACACGGCGAGCGTGTTTCCGATCATTCCGTCCGCGAGAAACGTGTGCAGGTGATCGGCGGCGGCGCGCAGCGCGTCGAGAATGGCCGGGAGCTCGCCTATTCCCGCGCCGGACGCGAATCCCCCGGTTTCGCCGCCGTCTCCGGTGGTGAAAAGACGGCGGCGGCGTTCCCCGCCTTCGGCATAGGCGGCGCCGACCTCTGCCGCGAAATCGATCTCATGAGGTGTCAGACGCTCTGCGAGGCGCCGGGACCACGCTCCGACGAGTTCCACGGAATGCCTCCACGGGACGGCGGGAACCTCACCGTAAAAGACCATTGCCGTCCGGCCAATGACGTGTGCATACACGGTTGGTCACGCCCTGTGTCGATTCGGATATGGTGGCGCCAATAATGGCGGCCGGGGCGGCGAATGACCGACTAATTCCAAAGCGTGGCATAAAGATGGAACATCACTTGATGCCGTATTCACCCCCTTTGTGGTGAAAGTCGAGGCGGCGGAGCGGTACGCGTCCCTGTCCGCTGAGCGCCCCGCGGGTGGCCGGTGGGCGGCGTTGACATGCAGCCGTGTGGCTGCATATGGTCCATGCAGCCACAAGGCTGCATGTTCGGGATGGGGAAGATGGACGAGGTGTTCAAGGCGCTGGCCGACGTCAGCCGCCGCCGGTTGCTGGACAGCCTGAACGCCCGCAACGGCCAGACGCTGCGTGAACTGTGCGCGGGGCTGGACATGGCGCGGCAGTCGGTCAGCAAGCACCTGGCGGTGTTGGAGGCGGCGGACCTCGTGACCACGGTGTGGCGTGGCCGGGAGAAACTGCACTACCTCAACGCCGTGCCCATCAACGCCATCGCGGACCGCTGGATGAGCAGGTTCGACCGCGAGCGGGCCCGTGCTCTCGCCGATCTCAAGAACGCATTGGAGCAGGAACCGATGGGCAACCCCGAGTTCGTCTACACCACCTACATCAGGACCACGCCCGAGCGGTTGTGGCAGGCCCTGACCGACCCCGGCTTCACCCGGCGCTACTGGGGCCTGTCCTTCGACGCCGACTGGAAAGCGGGGGCGCCGATGACGTGGCATCAGGGCGGTGTGGCGATCGCCGATCCCGAGCAGGTCGTCGTCGAATCCGAACCCGGCCGCCGTCTCTCGTACACCTGGCACTCCTTCACGCCCGAGTGGGCCGAGGCGGTCGGTTTGGGGGAGGACGTGCTCGCCAGGCTGAAGACGGAGCGCAGGTCACGGGTGACGTTCGAGATCGAGCCGATGGGGGAGACGGTCAAGCTGACGGTCGTCCACGACGGCTTCGATCCCGGCAGCACCGTGCGGGAGATGGTCGGCGAGGGCTGGCCCCAGGTGCTGTCCGCGCTCAAGACCCTGCTGGAGACGGGCCAGCCCCTGCCGGCCGGGAGCGCCTGACGCGCGGCTCTGTCATGGCGCCGTCAGGGCGCCACTTGAGCGGACAGTGGTCCGCTGGGCGGTCATGTTGAGGACGTGTCCTCGCCGACCGCCCTGTTACGGTAATGCGAAGCTGGGCATCTCGGACTACGCGGACCGCCGTCAGGCGGACAGCGAACCGCGAGCAGGGTCTAAAGTTGACTCGGCGAGTTCGAGTGGAAGAGGCGTCCATGGCACGAGGCGACACCGGACCTGACTTCATCGAGGCGCTCGCGCGCGGCCTCGATGTCATCAGGGCGTTCCAGCCGGGGCGCCCGGTCATGTCCCTGACCGAGGTGGCGGCGGCGACCGGCCTGGCCCGGCCCACGGCGCGGCGCATCCTGCTCACCTTGCAGGAGCTGGGGTACGCCCGCTCGGCGCAGGGCGGCTTCGCCCTGACCCCGCGGGTGCTCGAACTCGGCGTCTCCTACGTCCGCTCGACGGGCCTGTGGGAGGTGGCCCGGCCGCACCTGGAACGGCTGGTCGCCCAGACGCACGAGTCGTCGTCGGTCGCCCAGCTCGACGGGTCCGACATCGTGTACGTCGCCCGCGTGGCCGTGCCGAAGATCGTCGCCCTTTCGGTGCAGATCGGGACGCGGTTCCCCGCGATGCAGACGTCCCTGGGCAAGGTGCTGCTGGCCGCGCTCCCGCCGGACGAGCTGGAGCGGGTGCTGGCCGAGCCGAGCCGGTCGGGCATCGAGCCGCGCTGGCGGCCCGATCCGCGGGAGCGCGACGCCGTGTTGCGCGAGGTGCGGGCGAAGGGCTGGGCGCTGACCGACGAGCAGCTCGCCCTCGGGATCCGGTCGGTGGCCGCGCCGCTGCGCGACGGCTCCGGCGCCGTCATCGCGGCCGTGAACGTCAACAGCCACGCCGCCGAGACCTCGCTGGAGAAACTGACCGAGGAGCACCTGCCGCTGTTGCTGAAGACCGCCGGCGCGATCAGCGCCGACTGGGCGCTCTACGAGTCGGTCCCGCAGGTCACGGCTTCCTAGGAAGCCGCGGGTCACGGCTTCCTAGGAGGCCGCCCCGGGGATCAGGACGATCCTGCCGGAGGCGGTTCCGGCCGCCTGACGCCGCCACGCGGCGCCGGCCTCCTCCAGCGGGACCGTCTCGTGGGCGACGGTCAGCCGCCCGAGCGCCGCCTGCTCGGCGACGAAGACGATCGAGGCGGCCCGCTGCTCGGGGGTCAGCTCGTTGTTGGTGTATCCCAGCAGCCGCAGCGACCTGCCGCGCAGCGTGGAAGACTCGATCGGGCAGGTCTCGTCCGCCGAGGAACCGAGGTTGACCCACCGGCCTCCCCGGCGCAGGGCACGGGCCGCGGCGGCGGCCGCAGGGCCGAAGAGCGGGTCGAGCACCAGGTCGGCGGGCCCGTCGCAGGCCTCGGCGAAGCGGGCGGCCAGCGTGGCGACGTCGCCGGTGTCGAGCGCCACCACGGCGTCCGCGCCCGCCTGCCGGGCGCGTTCGCGGGCGGCGGGGGAGCGGGCGCCCGCGACGACCCTGCGGGCACCGGCGATGCGCGCGATCCGCACGGCGGCCTGCCCGACGACTCCGCCCGCCCCGAGCACCACCACCTGCTCGCCGGTGGCGAGCTCGCCGCGCCAGGTCAGCGCCATGTGCGCGGCGACGGCCGACAGCCCGAGCGCGGCCACCGCGACCGGGTCGGCCTCCGCCGGCAGTTCGACGAGGTCGTGCGCGGGCACGGCCGCCACCTGCGCCATGCTGCCGTCGCCCGGGGCCATGCCGGCCGAGGTCGCGAACCACACCGGCCGCCCGTCCGCGACGCCGGCCCCCTGCACGCCCGGCACGTACGGCGTGCGCGGCCTGCCGAAGTAGGACGTGCCGGTCGCGCACAGCAGGTCGAGCGGCGTGACGGGCGCGGCGCCGACCTCGACCAGCGTCTCGCCGGGCCCGGCGACGGGCACGGGCAGGTCGGCCACCCGCGGCGGCCTGCCGGGTTCCACGATCTGCGCTGCCCGCATGTTCCACCTTTCGCCGAAGCACATCTCGCCGAAGCACATCTCGCTGAGGCACATCGTCATCGGCGGCAGCCGCCGGGCACGCCCCGCACGGCGTGCCCGGCGCCTCGCCGCCCGGCCCGCCTTCGGGAGGCGGGCAGGTCCGATCACGTCGCGATGTCGGGGTACGGCATCGTCATGTGGGCCAGCCGCCGGGCGTACTCGGTCTGGAAGCCCAGCGGCTCGTGGTCGCGCTCGAACATCGCGATGAACAGCGTGAGCGTGAGGAACGGGTGCGCGCCCAGCTCGAACAGCCGGGGGTAGTCGTGGCAGGCCAGGGCCTCGCGCTCGGCGTCCTCGAAGCGCAGCCAGGTCGAGGCCTCCCCGCCGTGACAGCTCAGCAGCCGGTTGGCGTGCTCGGCCTCCCACCACCCCACCGTGCCCCGGGGGTCCTCGCGGTAGCGCTCGACCAGTTCCGGATCGCGGTCGACGGTGAACAGGAACTTGTTCAGCAGGTACTTGCTCACGCCACGCCTCCGTTTGGATACCAGGTGAAGTAGGCCTCCATGGTGTGGAACAGGTCGTAGGTGTCGACGTAGTCGGCCTTGGCGCCCTCGCCGGCCACGCCCATCATCAGCATGAAGTCCATGAAGCCGTGGGTGGCGTTGCCGGGCAGGTGGAGGCTGTCGAGGGTGACCTCCGACAGGCAGCCCTCGATGTCGCCGGAGGAGATCCACTCGACCGCCTTGCGGTCGAACTCGGGATCGGGCCCGTGCGGGCCGAACTGGCGCGGCCCGCCGAGCTCCAGCGACAGATGCCCTGTGCCGATCACCGCCACCCGCCTGTCCGCCGGCCACGACTCCACCAGCTCGCGGATCGTACGGCCGAGCTGCACGAACCGCTTCGGCCGCGGCAGCGGCGGGGCGAAGATGTTGGTGTAGATCGGCACGATCGGCAGGTCGTTCTGCGGTCGCAGCGTGACGATCGGGCACGTGATCGAGTGGTCGATCCGCAGCTCGTTGGAGAAGGCCAGGTCGAAGCCCGCGTCCAGGCCCTCCCGCAGGATGTACGCCGACAGGTCCTCCTGGCCGGTGAAGAACATCCGGGGCAGGCCGAACTCGCGCTCCTCGTTGTACCAGTTCGCGTCGTAGAAGGGCGCCTTGCCGACGAGGAACTGCGGCATGTTGTCGAGCCAGAGCTGGTGGAAGTGGTCGGAGCCGACCATGACCAGCACGTCGGGCCGCGCCTTCGTCAACGTCTCCCGGAACGCCTCGACCTTGCGCACCCACTCGTCGGCGAACGGCGGGCGGTCCTCGCCGGTGGCCGTGCTGGCGCGGTAGTAGAACGGATGATGGGTGGACGCGATCACCGCGACCAGTTCAGCCATGCGAACCTCCAGTGGCGTCAGGGGCGTAGGGCTCGGGATCGACGGACCGGTTGTTGAGGTCCACCGACAGGAAGATCTCGTTCGCCACCGGGCGGCGCAGCTCCTCGGCGAGCTGGCCGATGAGGCCCGCCGTACGGGCGAGCAGGGCGAAGCCGCGCAGCAACTCCAGCGGCAGGCCGAGGTCGGCGAGCGCCGCGCCGCAGACGCCCGCGCCGTTGAGCGGCAGCTTCTTGCCCAGCACCTCGGGATGCACGCGGCCGATCGCGGCGAACAGCGACAGGTGCGGCCCGAACACGTTCTCCTCGGCGGCGATCTTCATCAGCCGGGGGGTGCGGGGGTCGCCCTCCTTGTGCACGTGGTGGCCGAGGCCGGGGATGAACCGCCGCGCCTGCCGCCGGGCCCGCACGGTCTCCAGGGCCAGCGCGTCCCAGCCGGCGTCGTCAGACGGCGGCGGCCCGTCGTTGGCCGCCAGGACATCGTGCAGGAACCGGCCGCAGTCCTCGGTCACGCCGAGGAAGCGCGATCCGCCGCCGAGCAGCCCGGCCGCGAGCGCGCCCTGGATCGAGTCGGGCGCCGACAGGTACGTCAGCCGGGTGACGATCGCGGTCGGGGTGAACCCGTGGTCGGCCAGCGCGGCGAGCACGGCCTCGAACACCCGGGTCTCGCCCGGCGTGGGCCGCCGCTGAGCGGCGAGCCAGAACGCGAGCTCGCCGAAGCCGACCTTTCCCATCACGTCCTCGGCGAGGTCGCGGCCCAGCAGGGTGATCGACCTGAGCGAGGACGCCCCCAACGCGGTGGGATACGACGGCCGCTCGATCATCTCCGGCCCGTCAGACATCGTCGTCCTCCTCCTTGGTCAGCCATTCGCGCAGCTCGTCCCCGTGCTCGTCCAGCTCCGGCGGCGGCAGCCGGTAGGCGACGGGGGTCGCGGAGAACCGGATCGGGTGGCGGGTGGTCGGGACCGCGCGGTCGCCCTCGCCCACCTCCACGATCGGGTCGAGCCCGAAGCGCTCGGCCATGGCGAACCCGCCGTCGATGGTGTTGATCGGCCCGCACGGCACCCCCGCCGCGACCAGCAGCTCGAACCACTCGAGCGCGCCCCGTGTGGCGAGCCGTCCGACCAGGATGGGCCGCAGTTCCTCGCGGCGCGCGGTCCGGTCGGCGTTGCGCGCGAAGCGCGGGTCGTCGGCGATCTCCGGGATGCCGAGCACCTCGCACAGCTTGCGGAACTGGCCGTCGTTGCCGGCCGCGACGATGATGTCGTTGTCGGCGGTGGGCAGCGGCTCGTAGGGGAAGACGCTCGGGTGCGCGTTGCCCATGCGGTAGGGGACGACACCGCCGGCGACGTACGCGGAGCTGTGGTTGACCAGGCCGGTGAGCGCCGAGGACAGCAGGTTGACCTCGACGTGCTGGCCCTGCCCGGTCGCGTCGCGGTGGCGCAGGGCGGCGAGAATGCCGATGGCGGCGTGGTTGCCCGCCATGACGTCGAAGACCGAGATTCCGGCGCGGTAGGGCGGGCCGCCGGGGTCGCCGGTGAGGCTCATCAGCCCCGACATGGCCTGCACCATGAGGTCGTAGCCGGGCACGTCGCGGCCCGCGCCGGAGCCGAATCCGCTGATCGAGGCGTACACCACGCCGGGGTTGGCCGCGCTCACCGACGAGTAGTCGAGGCCGTACTTGGCGAGCCCGCCCGGCTTGAAGTTCTCCACCAGCACGTCGGCGCGGCGGGCCAGCTCCCGGGCCGCCTTCGCGTCGCCGGAGTCCCGCAGGTCGAGCGCGATCGACCGTTTGCCCCGGTTGACCCCCAGGTAGTACGTCGACACGTCGCCGCGCACCGGCGGCATCCAGGTGCGGGTGTCGTCTCCCTTGGGTCCTTCGACCTTGACGACCTCGGCGCCCATGTCGGCCAGCAGCATCGTGGCGTACGGCCCGGCCAGGACCCGCGAGAAGTCGGCCACCAGCACGCCGGACAGCGGCCCGCCTCCCCGCTCGGGCGCGGTGTCGTCTGTCATCCGGCTCCCCCTCCTTGGTGTTGCCGCAGTGTCCGCTGAACGGACATAAGTCCGTGAAGCCGATTCTGGCACAGGCGGTCCACGCGTCAAATGCTCGACCGGCTTTTCATGGGAGGACGAGGCGGGAAACCCATGGTTGACAGCAGGGACGGTGCTCGGGAAAGTAACAGCGGAAGCAGCGCTGACCGTATAGCGGACAACTGTTCGCCATCGCTGAGCGCGCTCGGCCAGTGGGAAGGTGAGGAGTTCGACGATGAACGAGCCGACCGATTTCGGACCGGACCGGCCCGTGCTGCTGCGCGGCGGCACGGTGCTGCCGATGGACGACGGGCACAGCGTGCTCCCTCGCACCGACGTCCTCGTCGTCGGCGACCGGATCGCCGAGGTGGGGTCCGGCCTTCCCGCGCCGGACGGCGCCGTCGTCGTCGACGCCACCGGCGGCATCGTCATGCCCGGCATGATCGACACTCACCGGCACATGTGGCAGACCGCGATGCGCGGCTACGGCGCCGACTGGACGCTGACGCAGTACTTCGTCTGGTACTACCTCGAGTACGGCAAGCTGTGGCGGCCCGAGGACGTGCACGCGGGCAACCTGCTGGCCGCGATCGAGGCGATCGACGCCGGCGTCACCACGGTCGTGGACTGGTCGCACGGGCTGCGGACCGTGGACCACGCCGACGCGGCCGTGGACGCGCTGCACGCGGTGCCCGGCCGGTTCGTGCTGGCCTACGGCAACATCCAGGCACCACCGGCCGAGTGGACCGGCGCGCCGGAGTTCCGCGACTTCGTCCGGCGCCGCATCACGGGCGACGACATGCTGGGCTTCCAGATCGCCTTCGACGTCACCGGCGACCCCGCCTTTCCCGAGAAGCCGGCCTTCGAAGTGGCCCGCGAGCTCGGCGTCCCGGTCACGACCCATGCGGGTGTGTGGGGCGCGACCAGCGACGACGGCATCCGCCTCATGTACGAGCACGGCTTCATGACGCCCGAGACGGTCTACGTCCACGCCGCCTCGCTGTCGGCGGACTCCTACCACCGCATCGCCGCCACCGGCGGTTCGATCTCGGTCTCCACCGAGAGCGAGCAGAGCGCGGGCCAGGGCTACCCGCCCACCTGGGCCATCCGCGCGCACGACATCCCGGTCTCCCTGTCGATGGACACCAGCGTCTGGTGGAGCGGCGACCTGTTCTCGGCGATGCGCACCACGCTCGGCGCCGACCGTTCCCGCGAGCACATGGAGGCGCACGCCAGGGGGGAGACGATCACCCACTGCAGCCTCCGTGCCGACCAGGTGGTGGACTGGGCGACGCGCGGCGGCGCCCGCGCCATCGGCCGGAGCGACGACCTCGGCAGCATCGAAGCGGGCAAGAAGGCCGACATCGTGCTCATCAAGAACGACGCCTCGCCCGTGTCGTTCCCGCTGCTCAACCCGTACGGGCATGTCGCGTTCCAGGCGCAGCGCGGCGACGTGCACACGGTCCTCGTGAACGGCCGCGTGGTGAAGCACGAGCACCGCCTGGTCGGCGTGGACCTCGCCGCGGCGCGCCGCGAGGTGGAGCGGACCGTCGAGTACCTGCGCTCGACGCTGGGCGAGGAGGCGTGGCAGAAGGGGATGAACCCCGACATCCCCGAGACGAAGATCCTCGACAACCCCTACACGTACACCGACTACCACAGCGCCGCGACGCACAGCCGTTGACGTGGTACGCAGGGCGCGATCGAGGGAAACCCTGGGAGATTCATGATTGTTTGCAGGTATTTGTGAGATTAGGACACCAGTGGGGTTAATGTGGGCAGCCACCCGCGGAAGCCGTGGAGGTTTCCCCCGAAACGACCGCTGGGAGTTGTCTCACATGCAAGGGCGCGTCCCGTCACAGACGAGCCAGGGTGATCGGTTCCGGCAGGAGATCCTCTCCAGCGAGGAGGAGCCGCCCTCCACCACCAAGAGCAGGAAGCCCGTCGTCATCGCCGCCGCGGCCCTGGTGGCCGTGCTGGCCGCGGGGGGAGCGGGCTTCGCGCTCCGCGGCGGCTCGGGCCCAGCGGACCCGCCCGCCGCGGGCGGCGTACGGCAGTCGGCCCCCGCCCAGGACGGCGGTTCCGCCGATTCCGCCGGTGACGACGCCGGTGCCGCCGCGGAGGGCCCGGAGGACCAGAGCGCGGAGGACCAGGGCTCAGGAGACCAGGGCGCGATCGGGTCCGGCGGGGACGGCTCCGGCGGAGCGCAGGCGCCCGGCGGGGGCGGCGCGGACACCGCCTCCGGCTCCTCTGGCGGCGGCTCCTCCTCCGGTGGGAAGAGCGCGGGCGGGGCCGGGACCGGCTCGTCGGGCAAGACGGGCGGCGCCTCGAAGGGCGGTGGCGGTCAGGACCGGGGCGAGGTGCCGTCGGGTGCCGACGGAGCCCCCGGGCTCATTCCCGGGGCCTGCGCCGCCTCCGGCTGCTGACCGCGGGCTGACCCGCTGGGGGCCCCGCGATGGGCCCGCGGGCCGCCGGGACCCGCACACGGACGCGACATCGGAGGCCCGCCTGTCCGCCGCGGCAGGGCCGTCGACGTGGCGGCCGGCGGCGCGGCCGCCCCGGCCGACGTGTGCGCGGTGAGCAACCGTGTGCGGCGTGGTCAGGAGGACGGGCCGGGCCAGCCGAGCGGGAAGGCGATGCGGGCGGGCGGTTCGCCCGCCGCGTCGTTGAACTCCCGCATCGCGGTGATGAGGGCCTGCCGCCGGCACGCCGGCATCCGCGTGAGGATCGCGGCGATTTCCTCCTTGCGACGGGCGGTGACCTCCTCCACGATCCGCCGTCCGTTGTCGGTCAGCCGCAGCAGCGTCTCCCGCCGGTTCTGCGGATTCACCTCACGCTTCAGCAGGCCGGCGACGGCGAGGCGGCCCGCCATGCGCATGGCGGTCGACGGATTGACGCCGAGCTTGTCCGCCAGCGTCACCAGCTTGGTCTCGCCCTGTCCGACCACCAGCAGCATGCGGAACTGCGGCAGGGTGACCTTGTCCTCCGCGGCGGCGAGGGACCGTGCTGAGATCGCGACGAGCACACGCGAGGCGGTGAGCACGGCGGCGGTGACGGCATCCAGGTCGTCGCCGGTCGGCTCCTCGTCCGCTTCCTTTGCCATAGGAACCGTTTTTACACGGTCCCTCTCGCGGCCATGACATCGCACCGGCGAACGTGCGGCGGGCGCGGGCGGGACCGCGTCGTGAGGACGTCGTGACGACGTCGTGACGACGCCGCCGGGGCGGACGTGCTCAGCCGAGCGAGGCCAGCAACTCGTTGCAGGCCTGGGCGCAGCGGCGGCACGCCTCGGCGCAGACCCGGCAGTGCTCGTGCATGTGGGCGTGCAGGCCGCATTCGTCGCCGCAACTGCGACACGCCTGCGCGCACGCCTCGAGCTGGGCGCGCGTCAGGTTCGCGTCGTAGCCCGTGTGCCGTGACAGCACCCGGCCCGTCGTCGCGCAGATGTCGGCGCAGTCGAGGTTGGTGCGGATGCAGCGGACCAGTTCCGCCACCGCGTGCTCGCTCAGGCAGGCGTCGGCGCAGGCCGTGCAGGTCTGCGCGCAGTCGAAGCAGGCCTCGATGCAGTTCGCGAGCACCTGCCTGTCCACGCCGCCGAGGTCGGCGGGGTAGGTCTCCAGCATCACTCCGGCGTGTCCCATGGCGTCGCTCCTTCCGGTCTCGGGCGGGCGTCCCCGTGAGGAGCCGGAGATCCCGCCGATGAGGTCGGGTCCGTGAGCCCCGTCGCCCGGCCGGCGATCCGATCGCGTTCCTGACGGTCGAAAGGCTCATTGCTGGCCATACCCGGCAGCACGGTCGTAAACGGAGAAGATCCGGTCGGCCGGTGTGCTGATCGTCTTCCGGGGTAGTCGCGAGGGCACGGAAAATTCATGGAGGAACCATGGGCTGGAGCTACCGAAAATCGATCAAGATGGGACCGTTCAGGCTCAACCTCTCGCGCGGCGGCGTCGGTCACAGCTTCGGCGGACGGGCCTTCCGCGTCACCAAGACGGCGGACGGGCGCCGCACCCTCACCGTGAACCTGCCCGGTGGCTTCCACTGGAAGAAGACGCTCAACTAGCGCGGCAGGAGACGGCCCGGCGGGCGCGACCCCCAGGCGCGCGCCCGCGGCCCCGCCCTTCCGAGGGCCCTACTTCAGCGGGTCGTGGCCCCAGTTCATCAGCGAGTACCGCCAGCGTGTCTCCCGCACGTCACCGGAGGGACGCTGGGCCAGGTGCCGGTGGACGTACCCGACGACCTTGCGCATGTGGGCGTAGTCCTCGTCGTCCAGTTCGCTCTTGTGCTTGCGGAGAATGGCCACGATGTGCCGGCCGGACTCGTGACCCGTCGACTCGCCACCGTCCGGCTTGTCACCGACCTCCTTCGACCGCTCCTCGCGCAGCCATCGCTCCAGTTCGGCCGCGGACATGTTGACCGCCTCGCCGAATTCGGCCGCGGTCTGTCTCCTGTCGGCCGTCACGTCAGTCCTTCGGATGCAGGGCCGACGGCTTGTGCACCGCCGTCCCGCCGCTCTTCTCACTGCGCACGAGGAACTGCGGGTCCTCGGGTGAGGCGGCCACGGTGCGGCCCGCCTCCTCCGTGCGCTCGGTGATCTTCTTCTCGACCTTGCCGACCGCCTCGCCGCCGTGGCTCTTCCAGGTGACCTCGTCGCCCACCGACGGCTCTTCCTTCTTGTCCTTCTTGCCCATGCGCCCGCCCCTACCCGGGGAAACGCGCCTTCCTCTCGGCAGCACGTCGCCGTGCCTCCCTATCAGGCAAAATTCGGGCGCGAAGCGCGTGCGGGCCGGAGCCGCCGGGGTGGGGAATCTCCGTACTGTTGCCCGCGCGCCGGGATTACCCCGGTCCGCCGCCGCGCACGGTGGGAGCATGGGACGGACCGTGCGGCTGACCGCGACCGTCACTGCCGAGGACGGTGGGCTGTACTGCGCGCGGTGCGTACAGGTCGAGGTGGCCTGCGAAGGGCACACGGTCGACGAGGCGCTCGACCGCCTGCGGCACGCCCTGGAGCACTACTTCGAGCGCCGGCCCGTGCCGCACGCGCCCTCGCGTCCGCCGATCGTGGTGCCGATCGAGGTGAGGCTGCCGGACTGAGCCCGGCGCGCTCCTCACCGTGGGGCCCCGCGGCGTCATGCGCGGACGCGGGCGTCTTCGGTGGTGTCCCACGTCGGCCTCCTCCGGCGGCGTGCCCAGGCTGCTTGCGGGCGCGATGGGATCTTTGCGGGTGAAGTGCCCGATCGCCATGCTTGACCGGACATTGGTCGTCGGATGCGTGATCACTCCCCGGTGCGGCGCTTACCGTCGTGCTCGTACCATCGATGACCTCGGGGGAGTCTCATGCCTCTCTGTACAGCCGTACTGGCCGCCGCCCTGCTCTCCGGGCCGGCCGCCGTGCCGCCGGACCCGGCCCCGCCCGGGACGAGGGCAGCCACGGACGACAACAACGCCGCGCCGCCGTCCGCGGGCCGGCCGCAACTCGCGCCGCCCGGCATGGCGCCCCAGGCCGGGGAGTTTCCGTTCACCCTCCCCCAGGCGCCGCCCTGGATGGCTCCCAGCGGGATGGACGGCAGGCGCGACGACAACGCCGCCGCTCCCCGATCGCCGGCCGGGGCGAGCGAGCCCGGAGCCTCCGGCGCGTCCGCCAGGCCGGGCGCGGGCAGCGGGCGGCCCTCCGCTACGGCGGGTGACAGGGCGGACGACGGGGCAGCCGGAGGAGATACCGCGACCAGGTATGTTCCGGTGATCGATCCCAAGACGCGCGACGTCTTCATCCAGCCCGTCTTCACTTCCGGCAAGCCAGGACAGGCGCCGCAGCCGTTCACCTTCGGTCCGGTGCAGGGGGTCCAGTCGACCAGGACCTATCCGCTGCCGAGGGCGGAGCAGACGACGGCGCAGCCGAAGACGGCGCGCCAGAAGACGATCACACGGCCCCGCCGGCATCAGCGGCCGAGCGACTGGTGAGCCCGCCCCAGACGGCCTGATGGAAGAGGCCCGTGTGACCGGCCCGTCTGAACGGCCCGCCACACCGGTCCTGAGCCGGTGTGGCGGGCTCTTCCGGTGTCGCCGTCCGCAGGGGTCGCCACCCAGCAACGACCTTTCCACGACTAAGGAAACACGATCATGAATACCCGTCTGCTCGCCCTTGCCGCCCTGACCGCGGCGCTTTCGATGTCCGCGGCGTGCGGCAGCCAGGGCGGCGGCAGTTCCGCGGCTCCTGTCGCGGCCAACGAGACCGCCACGGACATGACCAGCGAGACCCCAAGCGCCGAGGCGAGCGAGAGCGCCACCGCGTCGGCGTCGCCGTCGGTCTCCGGGTCGCCCGTCGGGGCGGGCTGCTCCTCGCTGCCCGCCTCGGGCAAGGGCAGCCCCGCCGAGCTGGCCAAGGTGCCGGTCGGCACCGCGCTCTCCGACATCCCGTCGCTGTCCACGCTGGCGCGCATCGTGAAGAAGGCCGGGCTGGCCGAGACGCTCAACTCCGCCCAGGACATCACGGTGTTCGCGCCCACGAACGACGCGTTCAGCAAGATTCCGAAGAGCCAGCTCGACCAGCTGATGTCGAACCGCAAGTCGCTCAGGGGACTGCTGGCCTACCACGTGGTCAAGGGACGCAAGGCACCGGCGGACATGCACGGCCAGCTGAGCTCCCTCGAGGGGCGCAAGCTCACCGTCTCGGGGTCCGACTCCAGCCTCAAGGTCAACGACGCCGCTGTGACCTGCGGGAACATCGCGACGAGCAACGCCACTATCTACCAGATCGACAAGGTCCTCATGCCGAGGTAACCGGCCGTCGTCCCGCGACAGCTGTGACGGGGGTGAGCCGCTCGCGGCTCACCCCCGTGCCGTTCCCACCTCTTTTTCCCACCTCTTCCCTGCGCTGGACGGGTCGCGGGTTCGCCTGACCCCGGGAAGGCGGTCACGGCCGGGACGGCCGCGTGTCCGTGGCCACCGCCTCCCGGAGGTACGCTGCGGCGGTTCTGAAGCAGGACGCGAAGTCCGTCCGCCCCTTCGCGTCGTGACCGGCGCCGGATTCGACGTGCTGACCACCGGCGGACGTCGCTTCAGCGACGGCCGCCTGGTCAGGACCCGGCTCGGCGCGGACCCGCGGGAGCTCGCCCTGCCCGGCGGGCAGACGGTGAAGACCTCGGGCCTGCCCTCCGGCGAGCTCCTCGCCGCGCGGCGGGCGAGCGGAGCGCCGAGCGTGACCGTCACCTCCGCCCTGGCCCCGACCGCCCCGGCCGTCCGGGCGGTGCTCCCCCTCCTCGGGATGCTGCTGTCCGTCCCGGCAGTGCGACGCCTCGCCGTCCGCGGGATGGCCCGCATGCCGCTCAAGGCCGTCCCCCGCCCCCGGCGACACTCCTGGGGACACGCGGTCGTCACCTGGCCGGACGGCGCCGGCCGGGAAGGATGGGTGCGCGCCGGCGACGGCATGGACTACACCGCCGACATCGCCGCCGAAACCGCCGTGCGGCTCGCCCGCGGCGCGGGCGAGCCCGGTGCCTACACGCCGGCGGCCGCCTTCGGTCCCGACCTCGCCACGGCCGCCGGGGGCGTCTTCATCCTTGGCTGAGGACAGATCACTACTCGGCGCCGCTCCGTGTCACCTGTGCCTGTAATCGGCGGAGCAGGGGTGGCCTGGGGATCTATGTCCTGAAGCGGCTGATCCTCTTATTTGACCGGACACTGAGCATCGGGTCCGTGATGGCCCGGCATCGTGCGCTTACCTTCGTTCTTGTACCGTCCGCAAGATTTCGGGGGAAATTCTCATGCCTATATGTACAGCCGTACTCGCCGCGGCTCTCCTGTCGGGTCCCGCTCCCGCGGACCCGGCTCCGCTGTCCGCCAAGGAGCCGATGTCGCCCGGCAAGCAGATCGCCGCCATGGCGATGAACCACCCGGAGGAGCCCGACTTCGTCGCGTCCAAGGCCCTGGACATTCTGGACAAGGGCGCGAAGGTCGACCCGTTCCTTTCGGCGGACGACGAGGCCGAGAACCGGGCGAACGGACCGACGGCGAACGGCCAGAGCCCCAAGGGCTCGATGACCGGCAGGCAGGCGCCCGGCGGTGGCACGGCCGACAGCCGGCAGGCCGGCACGCAGCCGGCCGGAGGTCCCGCCGGAGGCAACTCGCTGGCCGGCGTCCCGGTGGTGGGGGGCAGGCCCGCCGGCGGCCCGATGAACGGGAACCAGGCGAACGGATCGCAGCCGGGCTCCATGTTCACGATGCCCGCCACCGGAAAGAACAACAGCCAGGGCTCGCCGCAGGACGTCTTCCTTCACCCCACGTCCAACCAGCCGACGTACACCAAGATGTCCGGCAACGACTTCGGCCGTAAGCCGTCGAGCGCGAAGACCGACGACGAGGACGCCGGCGCCTGGGCGCGGCCGCTCCAGGGCTGGGGCATGCCGAAGGCCGGCAAGGCGAAGCCCGCCGTCGCCAAGGCCAAGCCCAGGGCCCAGGTCAAGGCGCAGCCCAAGGCGGCCGCCGACGACTTCTGGAACATGCCGGGCTGGGACTGAGCGCCCGCGCCGAGGTGAGGCGACGCGGTGGCGCGACGGAGGGGTGAGCCGGTCCGGCTCACCCCTCATCCTTGTCCGCGAGCCCTGGCGGCGTGACGCAGGTCGACGACCTCCACCAGGTCGGCGAGATCGACGTGGGCCGCCACCTCCGCGACGGAGGCGCAGTAGCCGATGTGGTAGCCCAGGTGCCGTACGCGCAGCAGCGG
Source organism: Microbispora sp. H10830 (assembly GCF_014161375.1). Classification (NCBI taxonomy): domain Bacteria; kingdom Bacillati; phylum Actinomycetota; class Actinomycetes; order Streptosporangiales; family Streptosporangiaceae; genus Microbispora; species Microbispora sp. H10830. Next base: position 103,679 of record NZ_JABBWX010000004.1, on the reverse strand, counting down.
GCGGCCCTCGATGACGACCGGGTCCACCTCGTGCCCCTCCGAGCTCACCCACCTGCGCATGCCGGAAGAGTAGGAAACGGCAGGTCATAGGGGAGTAAAGGGCACTCTGGGCCACTCAATGCGGATATAAGACTGCAAACTCGGGGAAAACCGGCTCGACCTGCGGGTATGAGGGCAACCGTCGGGACCGAGGGACCGGGCCGGGGTGATCGGATGACGGGCGGGTGGACGTTCGAGGGGCAGCCCAGCGCCATCGGCGGTGGGGCCATGACGCTCGTGGCCGGGGGATCGTTCTGCGTGTCGGCCCGCAGCGGCGACATCTTCCCCGGATCGGCGCACGGGATCTACTACGCCGACACCCGGCTGCTGTCCCACTGGGAGCTGCGCATCGATGACGGGCCCATCGAGGAGCTGCAGGTCCTGCCGGGCGAGCCGTACCACGCGACGTTCGTCGGCCGGGCCAAGCCGCGGCCGGGGCAGGCGGAGAGCACACTGCTGGTCGTGCGCGACCGGTACGTCGGCGGCGGGCTGTCGGAGGACCTCACCATCCGCAACATGTCCCATGAGCCGGCCGGCTGCATGGTGACCCTGCACGTCGGCTCCGACGTGTGCGACCTGTTCGAGGTGAAGACCCACCGGGTGCACTGGGTGGCCGACGTGACGACCGCGGCGGAGGAGCGGTCGCTGCGGATGTTCTCGGTCAGCAAGGGCAGGGGGGTGCGGGTGGTCGCCAAAGCCGACGGCACCCCGGTGCTGCCGGTGCTCAACCCGCGCCTGATCATCTTCCGTGTGGTGGTGCCGCCGCGCGGCGAGTGGACGGCCTGCGTGCAGGCCAACCCGATCATCGACGGGGCCGAGACCGAGCCGTGGTACTCGGAGAAGCGGCTGTCGCCCGCGCTGGCCCGGCGGGCGGGACAGTTGTTCGAGTGGGACAGGCGCCTGCCCAAGGTGACGACGACCAACACCGCTCTGGCGGGAATCCTGCGCCAGTCCCACAACGACCTCGGTGCGCTGCGGCTGTTCGACCCCGAGCATCCCGAGCTGCCGTCCACCGTCGCCGCCGGGGCGCCCTGGTTCATGACGCTGTTCGGCCGCGACTCGCTGCTCACCGCGTGGATGGCCCTGGCGCTCGACCCCGAACTGGCGCACGGCACGCTGATCCGGCTGGCCGCCCTCCAGGGCACCAAGATCGACCCGTTGACCGAGGAGGAGCCCGGGAAGATCATGCACGAGCTGCGCTACGGCGCCAGGCAGGACGACACGTCGTCCGGCGGGCACGCCTACTACGGCTCGGTCGACGCCAGCCCGCTGTTCGTCATCCTCCTCGGCGAGCTGCGCCGCTGGGGCCTGCACCGGGCGGCGGTGGAGCGGCTGCTCCCGCACGCGGACGCGGCGCTGCAGTGGATCGAGCGGTACGGCATGCGTGACGGGTTCCTGTGGTATCAGCGGAAGACCGACCAGGGCCTGCTCAACCAGGGCTGGAAGGACTCCTTCGACGGCATCAACTTCGCCGACGGCACGATCGCCCGGCCGCCCATCGCCCTGGCCGAGGTGCAGGGATACGTCTACGCCGCCTGCATCGCCCGCCACTACTTCGCCAAGGAGGCGGGCGACACCGAGACCGAGCGGCGCTACCGGGAACGGGCCGCCGAACTGCGCGCCCGGTTCAACGAACGGTTCTGGCTGCCCGACCGCGGCTACTTCGCCGTCGGGCTCGACCACGAGGGCCGCCCGATCGACGCCCTCGCCTCCAACATGGGCCACTGCCTGTGGTCGGGGATCGTCGACCGCGACAAGGCGGCGGCCGTGGCCGAGCACCTGCTGTCGCCCCGGATGTTCACCGGCTTCGGCATCCGCACCCTCGCCTCAGATATGGGCGCCTACAACCCGATGAGCTATCACAACGGGTCCGTCTGGCCGCACGACAGCGCGCTCGTGGCGTCCGGGCTCATGCGCTACGGATTCGTGGAGGGGGCCCAGCGCGTCGCCACCGGCCTGTTCGACGCCGCCCGCGCCTTCGGCGACCGGCTCCCCGAGCTCTTCTGCGGGTTCGACCGCGGGGAGTTCCACATGCCGGTGCCGTACCCGACCTCGTGCTCACCGCAGGCATGGGCCTCGGCCACCCCGATCCAGCTCATACGGCTCCTGCTCCGCGTGGACCCGTGGGTGCCGCACTGCAAGGTGTGGATCGCGCCGGTGCTGCCCAGGGGGTTCGGGCAGCTACGCATCTCCGGCTTTCCGATCGCGGGCGCGCGGGTCGATCTGGAGGCCCGGGAGGACAGCGGCGAAGTGTACGTGAGCGGCCTGCCCGAGGAGGTGCGCCTCATCTCCGAGGCCCGCCCGCCTGCCGCCTTCGGCAGGCCTTCCGGAGACGCGCCCGGAGCGGGATGAGCCGTCGATCTCCTGCCGCATAGTGGAGACATGGCCGAGGACCTGAACTACTACTCGACGCTCATCGCGGTCGCCGACGACTGCCCGGTGACCGCCGCGGAGGTGCCCGGGGCCCGGGGCGGCAAGCCCACTGTCGCCGTCCTCCAATACGAGCTGATCTCGGGCGCGCCGTACGGCCTGACGCAGGAGGACGTGCTGTTCGAGACCTGGCTGCGCCGCCAGGACCTGCCGGCGGACCTGCCCGCCGAGCGGCGCGCGGAGCTCAGGAAGGAGTTCTTCTCCCGCTCCCAGGCGTGCCTGAGGGCGTCCCCGCTGCCGAAGAGGTACGGCTGGGGGCTGCTGTTCGACCGGGACGGCCGCATCGCGCTGTGTCCCGTGGAGTCGGAGGAGTACCGGCGCCTGGTGGACGGCGCGTCCCGCGGCGCGCAGGCCGGGGAGGACGGCGGCGTGCGGGTGCTCAAGGCGATGCGCTCGCGCCGCTCCTGACACCACTGCTGACGCCGCCCGTTCCGTACGCGGAGGCCACGTCGTCCCCGGTTTGCCTCGACCGGCCGGGGGTAGGCCCCACGGTTGTCCAGTGCCGTCCCGGTTGTGCAGCGCCATCCTGGTTGTCCAGTGCCGCTCAGCAGGGCGCGGCCGAGGGGGCGGGCGTCATGAGCGAAGTCGAACTCAGCGTGCGGATCCCGGTCGGCGATGTCGTGCTCGACGCCGACGTGGCGGTCCCCCGGGAGGCCCGGGGAGCGGTGCTGTTCGCCCACGGCAGCGGCAGTGGCCGGCACAGCCCGCGTAACCGGTATGTCGCCAGGGAGCTGCAGCGGGCCGGGCTGGCCACCGTCCTGGCCGATCTGCTCACGGTGGAGGAGGAGCGCGTCGACGCGGTCACCGGCCACCTGCGCTTCGACATCGGCCTGCTCGCCGACAGGGTGGGCGCGCTGGCCGACCGGCTGCCCGAGGACGAGGTCGTCGGCGGCCTGCCCATCGGCCTGTTCGGCGCGAGCACGGGCGCCGCCGCCGCGCTCGTCGCCGCGGCGACGCGGCCCGGCGGTGTCGCCGCGGTGGTGTCCAGGGGCGGCAGGCCCGACCTCGCCGCGGGCGCGCTCCGCTCGGTGCGCCAGCCGACGCTGCTGATCGTGGGGGAGCGCGACTCCGTCGTCCTCGACCTCAACAGGGAGGCGATGCGGGCGATGACCGCGCCGGTCCGGCTGGAGATCGTGCCCCACGCCACGCATCTGTTCGAGGAGCCGGGCGCACTGGAGACGGTAGCGCGGCTCGCCCGCGACTGGTTCCTGCACCACCTGGCGGGTGGAGCGGCCTCCGCCTGAGCTGCCCCGCTACGATCTGACCTCATGGAACAGCGCGTGTTGGGCAGGACGGGCAGGCAGGTCGGCGTCGTCGGGCTGGGAGCGTGGCAGCTCGGGGCCGACTGGGGCGAGGTGAGCGAGGCCGACGCGTTGGCCACGCTCAACGCCGCGGTCGACGCCGGGACCACCCTCATCGACACGGCCGACGTGTACGGCGACGGCCGCAGCGAGAGGGTCATCGGGAAGCTGATCAAGGAGCGGTCCGGCCTGACCGTGGCCACGAAGATGGGCCGCAGGGTGCAGCAGACGCCCGACGCCTACACGCTGGACAACTTCCGCGCCTGGACCGACCGCTCCCGCGCCAACCTGGGTGTCGACACGCTCGACCTGGTGCAGCTCCACTGCCCGCCGAGCGCCGTCTTCGAGACCGACGAGGTCTTCGACGCGCTCGACACGCTGGTCGCCGAGGGCCGCATCGCCGCGTACGGCGTGAGCGTGGAGACGGTGGCCGAGGCGCTGACCGCGATCGCGCGCCCCGGCGTGGCCACCGTCCAGATCATCCTCAACGCCTTCCGGCTGAAGCCGCTGGACGAGGTCCTCCCCGCCGCGGAGAAGGCCGGAGTCGGCATCATCGCCCGGGTCCCGCTGGCGAGCGGCCTGCTGTCGGGCAAGTACGGCCCGCAGACGGTCTTCGCCGAGGACGACCACCGCAACTTCAACCGCCAGGGTGAGGCGTTCGACGTCGGCGAGACCTTCTCCGGCGTGGAGTACGGCGTGGGCCTCCAGGCGGTCGAGCGGCTGCGCGGCCTCGTGCCCGAGGGCATGACGATGGCGCAGTTCGCGCTGCGCTGGATCATCGACCAGCCCGGGGTCAGCGTCGTGATCCCCGGCGCCCGCAACCCCCGGCAGGCCGAGGCCAACGCGGCGGCGGCGCAGTTCCCGCCGCTGCCGGCCGAGACCCACGACGCGGTCCGCCAGGTCTACGACGACCTGGTCCGCCCGCAGGTCCACCACCGCTGGTGACGACCCGGCCGGTATCGCGGGGGCGTTCCCGGCGGCCGGCCGTAGCCGATCTCCACCGGCCGCACCCGTGTGGGGCCGAGCGCATCCGATCAGGGGGACGCGCTCGAATCACCCTACGTGGAGACGTCGGAGACCACACGGAAGAGCGCGGCGAAGAGCGCGGCCGAGGCTGACGGCGCGCCGTCGGAGCGGCGCGGCTCGCGGCCGCCCCGGCGGCGGGCGAGCGGGCCGGAGCTCTCCGGTCCGTCACCTGGGCCGGAACCGCCGAAGCCACCGGACACGTCGCGGTCGCCCCGGCGGCCGGGGAGGGGGACGCCGGCGGGCGCGCCGCGCCTGGGGGGTGCGTGGCCGAACGCGGCCGGCGTGGCCGCGCTGGCCGCGATGGTGGCCGCCCAGATCGCGACGGGACTGCGGCCCCAGGACCTGCGCCTCACCACCGCGGTCGTGGTCCTGCTCGCGGTGGGCGCACTCGCCTTCGCGGCGGCGGCGCACACCCCGCGCAGGGCGGCGGGCGCGTTCGCGGCGGCGGTGGCGGCCGGCTACGCCGCCGAGTGGATCGGCACGAGGACGGGCCTGCCCTTCGGCGACTACCGCTACACCGACGCCCTGTGGCCGCGGCCTGGGGGCGTCCCGCTGATAGTCGCCCTCGCCTGGGGCGGCATGGGCCTGGCCGCCCACGCCGTCGCCCGCCGCGTGGCGCCGCGCGGCCGGCTGACGCCGATCCTCACCGGAGCCCTGGCGCTCACCGCGTGGGACCTGTTCCTCGACCCGCAGATGCTCAGGCTCGGACTGTGGGTCTGGGCGGAGCCGGGACCGTACCGCGGTGTGCCGCTCGCCAACTTCGCCGGCTGGCTGGTGGTCTCTCTCCTGGTCATGGTGCTTCTCGACCGCGTCACGGGCCGTGCCGCCACGAACCGGCCCGTGAGCGGCGCCGAGGCGGCGGGGACGACCGGGCTCGTCGCGCTCTACACGGTCATGGCGATGATGGAGACCGTCGGCTTCGCCGTGGTCTTCCGGCCGCCCGATCCGTTCGTGGCCGCCGCCGGAGGGCTCACGATGGGCGCCTTCGCCCTGCTCGCCTGGGGGCGCGCGTGGCGGCGGTGATCGTGGTCGGGGGCGGTGTCGGCGGCATGGTGGCCGCCCTGCTGCTCGCGCGGGACGGGCACGACGTGCGGATCTACGAGCGGCTGCCCCGGCTCGGCGGCAAGCTGGCCGAGCACAGGCGGGACGGCTTCACGTTCTCGATCGGCCCCTCGCTGCTCACGCTGCCCGGCCTCTTCCTGGACCTCGGCGTGCCGCTCGACCTGCTCGAACTCGACGAGCTGTGCCGGTATCGCTTCGCGGACGGCTCGACGCTGTCCACCTGCCGCGACCCGGAGCGTACGGCGGAGGCGGTGGACCGGCTCGCGCCGGGCGAGGGCCCCAACTGGCGGGCCTTCCATCGCTGGGCCGGGCGCTGCCTGGACGCCTCCACACGCACCTTCTTCGCGGGACCGCCGTCCGGGCCCGTCGTCGAGCCGCCGTTCCGGTCGGCGGGTCAGCGGCCCGGCGATCGCCCCGGCGGACCGGCGGGCGGGCAGCCGAGCGGCCCTCTCCCGCGCCCCCGGCCGGGCGACCTGCTCGCGGTCGCGCCGGGCCGCACCCTGCACGCTCTGGCGGCCCGATTCTTCCGGGACGCCCGCCTGCGCCAGTACGTCGACCGCTACGCCACCTACGCCGGGTCGAACCCCTACCGGGCGCCCGCCGCCCTGGGCTGCGTCCCCGCCATCGAGCACGGCGACGGCGGATGGTACGTGCGGGGCGGGCTGCCCCGCCTCGCGGACGCGCTGGCCGCGTCGCTGGACAAGGCGGGCGTCGAGATCCGTCTGGAGACCGAGATCACCGAGGTCATCGCCGACACGGAGCGGGTCGGCGGCGTCCGCACGGCCCTCGGGGAGGCGGTCAGGGCCGACATCGTGATCGTCAACGCCGACGCGGCCTCCCTCTACGGGCGGCTCCTGCCCGACCGCGCCCGCCTGCGCCGGATCGCCCGGCTGGGCCTGTCGTCGTCCGCCTTCCTGATGCTCGCCGCCGTGGAGGGGCGGACCGAGGGCCTGCCGCACCACTCGGTCGTGTTCTCCGCCGACTACCGGCGCGAGTTCGGCGACATCTTCGACCGGCGGCGGCCGCCGGAGGACCCCACGGTCTACATCGGCTGCCCGGCGGTGGCCGACGCCACCCAGGCGCCCGCCGGCGCGGAGAGCTGGAGCATGCTGGTGAACGTCCCCGCCGGCGACCCCGGGCGCTGGCCCACGCCGCCCGAGGCGTACGCGGAGCTCGTCCTCGACCGGCTGGCGAGCCGGGGGCACGACCTGTCCGGACGGCTGCGCTTCCTCGACCTGCTGACCCCGGCCGACCTGCGCGACCGGTACGGCGCGTGGGGCGGGGCGATCTACGGCGGCGCGTACGGCGGCCCGCTCGCGCCCTTCCGCCGTCCCGGCAACCGGGGGCCGCGGCGCGGGCTGTACCTCGTCGGCGGGTCCGCGCATCCGGGGGGCGGGCTGCCGCTGGTGGCGATGGGCGGGCGCATCGTGGCCGCGCTGGCGCGCAGGGACTTCCCGCGTTCCACGCGGCGGCCGGAGGAGACGAGACGGTGAGGGCCAGGACGACCAAGACCGCCAGGACGGCCAGGACGACCAAGACCGCCAGGACGGCCAGGACGGCCGGGCGCCCGCGGGCCGGGGCCGCCGCACGGCTGCTCGCCGCCGCCCAGGCCGTCGCCGCAGTCGTCGTGCTGGTGCGGCTCGCCCGCGGCCGCCGGCGCCTCCCTCCGCTCGCCGCGCCTGTGCCGGACACGTCTCCGGACACCGGCACCGGCACCGGCGGCGGCGGCTCGGCGGCGTGGATCGGCCGCGGCGGAACCCCGGGGGGTGCAAGTCCGGGGATCTCGGTGGTCATCCCGGCGAGGGACGAGGAACGGCGGCTCGGCCCCTGCCTGCGGGCGGTGCTGGCCGATCCCGCCGTCACCGAGGTGATCGTGGTGGACGACGAGTCCTCGGACGGCACCGCGCGGATCGCCGCCGCCTGCGGGGCGACGGTGGTGCGCGGACGTCCGCTGCCGGACGGCTGGGTGGGCAAGCAGTGGGCGCTGCACCAGGGCCTGCGGGAGGCACGCGGCGAGATCGTGGTCACCCTGGACGCCGACACCCGGCCCCGGCCCGGCCTGTTCGGCGCGCTCGACGCCGCCCTCGGGGATCACGACCTGGTCAGCGCGGGCCCGCGTTTCGTCTGCGACGGCCTCGCCGAGCAGGCGCTGCACGCGTCGTTCCTCGCCACGCTGGTCTACCGGTTCGGCCCCATCGGGCCCCCGGCCCCGCCGCCGCCCCACCGGGTGGTGGCCAACGGCCAGTGCCTGGCCTTCCGCCGGGAGGCGATGCGGCGGGCCGACGGCTTCGCCCGGGTACGCGGCCACATGACCGACGACGTCGCCCTCGCCAGGACCCTGGCCGCAGACGGCTGGAGGGTCGGCTTCCTCGACGCGGGGGGCCTGCTGGAGGTCGACATGCACGAGTCGGCGGCCGAGGTGTGGCGGGAGTGGGGGCGTTCGCTGCCGCTGCGCGACGTCACCCGCCCCGCCTGGCAGGCGGCCGATCTCGCCGTCGTCTGGCTCGCCGCCGCGTTGCCGGCGCTCCGCCTGGCCGCCGGGCGGCCGACCCGGCTCGACCTGACGCTGCTCGCCGTACGGGTGCTGCTCACCACCGCGCTGCGGCGCAGCTACGCGCGGCCGGGCGCGGGCGTGCTGCTGTCGTTCCTGCTCGACCCGGCCACGGCCGTACGGCTGACGCAGGCGACGCTGCGGCCCGTCAGGACCTGGCGGAGCCGCGCCTACAGCCTCGGCCGCCCGGCCTGCGCCGATGCCGTCACGCGCGGCGCGCGGCCAGCGCCGCCTGACCGAAACGCAGCCCGATGAGGCACATCAGCGCACCGGTCGCGGCGACGTGGCCGATCGGCGCGAACGGCAGCTGCAGCAGCGGGATCGCGAAGACCCCGGCCCTGGCCCCGATCGCGAACGACCGCGTGAGCAGGAACGTCACCGCCAGCAGTGCGAGCGCGAGCACGAACGCGGGCGGGCAGATCACCGCGATGCCGCCGGCGAAGGTCAGCACCGACCGCCCGCCGCGGAACCCGGCGAAGACCGGCCAGGCGTGCCCGATCATCGCGGCCCCCACCGCCAGGTATGCGGCCGTGGCGCTCGGGCCGGTGACCACTCCCAGCCCGGTCGTGTGCGCGCCTCCGGCCAGCAGCCCGAGCAGCCCGGCGAGCACGCCCTTGGCCATGTCCCCGGCGAAGACCGGCGCGGCGGCCCTGCGGCCGAGCCGTTCGCGCACGTTCCAGAAGCCGGGGTTGCGGTCGCCCACCTCCCGGGGATCCACGCCCCGCCGCCCCGCGGCCAGCACCGCCACCGGGATCGAGCCGAGAAGGTAGCCGCCGATGAGCGCCACCAGCATGGGGACGAGCGGCGGGAGCGTCGTCACGTTCCACCTCCAGAGATACGCCGACCGGGGGGCGATGCGGCACATGGCCTTCGACCGCCCGGTGCTGCGCCGCACCGGGGGCCTGCTGTTCTGGCGGCTGCTCGGCACGGGCCGGGGGGCGTCGACGACCCTCGGCGCCGACCTGCGCCGCTGGGCGCTGCTCGCCGTCTGGCGGGACGAGCGGGCGATCGAGGAGTTCCTGGCACGCTCGCCGATCCCCGCGAGGTGGCGGCGCGAGGCGATCGAGACCTGGCACGTACGGCTCGCGCCGACCGCATCGCGCGGGCGCTGGAACGGCGTCGAGCCGTTCGCCCCCGTGACCGGCGGCCCTGACGGCGAGCCGCACAGCGGTCCGGTGGCGGTGCTGACCCGGGCGTCGATCCGGCCGTCGCGGCTGCCGGCGTTCTACCGGTCCGCACTCGCCGTCGACCGGTGGCTGCGGGCCCAGGAGGGCTGCCTCGCCTCCGTCGGGCTGGGGGAGTGGCCGCTGGCCAGGCAGGCCACCTTCTCCCTGTGGCGTGACGCCGCCGCCGTACGCGCGTTCGCCTACGCCGGGCGGGCGCACCGCGAGGTCGTCGAACGGGTCCGTGCTCACGACTGGTACTCGGAAGAGCTGTTCGCCCGGTTCATCCCGTACGCGAGCGCGGGCACCTGGGACGGCGCCGACCCCCTCGCCGGTCCCTTCGCCGGTCCGTGAGCAGCCCCACGGGCCACTTGGGCGTCCTCGTGAGCCGGAACGTGAGCCGGAGCCGGGTCCGGCCGCGCGGGAGGTCACCGCCCGGGGCGTATGGCGAGACGGTCGCCGAGGCGGGCCACGACCTCGCCCTCGGCCAGGTCGCGCGCCACCACGCAGGCCCTGGCGATGGTCGCGGCCCGGGAGGAGCCGTGCGCCACGACGACGGTGCGGGTGAGCCCGAGCAGGGCCGCGCCGCCGTGCGTCTCGGGGTCGTAGCGTCGCGCCACCCGGCCGAGGCCGGCGGACCCGGCCACGCCCTCCGCCGCAGCGAGGGCGAGCGTGGCGCGCACGGTCCCCTCCACGTTCTTCAGCAGGACGTTGCCGGTGAAGCCGTCGGTGACGACCACGTCGACGGCCCCGGTGAGCACGTCGCCGCCCTCGACGTTGCCGTGGAAACGCAGCGGCATGCCGCGCAGCAGGATCTCGGCCCGGCGGGTCAGCCGGTTGCCCTTGCCGGGCTCCGAGCCGATCGACAGCAGCCCGACGCGGGGGTCGGCCACGCCCAGCACGAGCTGCGCGTACGACGCCCCGAGCAGCGCGAACTGGGCCATCATCTCGGGCGTCGGGTCCACGGTCGCGCCGGCGTCGATCAGCACGGTGGCCCCGCCCGCCGTCGTCGGCAGCGCCACGGCCAGCGCGGGGCGCAGCACGGCGGGCGCGGTGCCCAGCCGGTCGACCGCGCAGGCGACCACGGCCCCGGTGGACCCCGCCGACACGAAGGCCGGGCCCGCTCCGTCCCGCACGAGGTCGAAACCGACGGCCAGGCTGGAGCAGCCCATGCGGACCGCACCCGCGCCCCGCTCGGTCATCGGCACGACGTCGGCGGCGTGCGCGACGTCGATCTCGCCAGCCGCCCCGGCCCGGGCCAGTTCCCCGCGTACGACTCCCGCCTGGCCGACGAGAACCACCGGCACGCCGTGCTCCCGCCACGCCTCGACCGCCCCCCGCACGATCTCCGCGGGCCCGTGGTCCCCGCCCATGGCGTCCACCACGACCGGCCGGGACATCACGTCCCGCTCGCGGGCGGGAATCCTCGGCCCGGGGACCGGACCGGCGCCCGGCGCGGCGTCCTGTCCGGGCTCCACGTCAGGCCACCTCCACACGGCGCTCGGCCTGCACGGCGGCACGCGCGGCGAGCAGGTGCCGGGCGAAGATCGCGAGCCTGCGCCGCCGGGAGACCCTGGCCCGCCTCACCAGCACGTCGTGCCCGGCCGCCTCGACCTCGTCCAGGATGCCGCCGTACAGCTCGTACGCGGCCCTGATGCACGGCCGGGACGACGGCGCGAGCAGCGCGATCCCGTCGCGGGCCCGCCGGTAGTGGTCGCGGGCACGGTCGCACTCGTAGGCCACCAGCTCCCGCACCGCCGGCGTGGCGTACGGCGCGGCCAGGTCGGCCTCGGTCACGCCGAACTTGTCGAGGTCCGACAGCGGCAGGTAGACGCGGCCCCGTGCCAGGTCCTCGCGGACGTCGCGGATGAAGTTCGTGAGCTGGAAGGCCAGCCCGAGCTGGCGGGCGGGCTCGCGGGCCCGCGCCTCCTCGCCCGGCAGGGCCTCCAGCACCGGCAGCATCATCGTCCCGATGACCGCCGCCGATCCCTCCATGTAGCCCAGCAGGTCGTCGTAGGTCGCGTAGCGGTCCACGGTGAGGTCGGCGCGCATGGACGCGAGGAACGCCCGCACGTCGGCCTGTTCGATCCCGAACGCCCGCACCGTGTGCGTGAACGCGGGGAGCACCGGATCGTGGACGCGCTCGCCGTCGAGCGCGGCGGCGAGCCGCGAGGACAGGCGCTCCAGCGCCGCGGCCCGGTCGCCGGTCAGCGCGAGCGAGTCGACGATCTCGTCGGCGTAGCGGGCGAAGCCGTACAACGCGTGGACGTGTGGCCGTTTCCAGGCGGGCAGCAGGCGGGTGGCCAGGTAGTACGAGCGGCCGTAGCTCGCGTGCAGCCTGCGGCACCGCTCGTAGCCGGCCGTCAGCGTCGCGGCCGGCGCCGGGGATGGCGTGCTCAGCGTGCTCATGGGGCGCTCTCCAGGATGCGTTCGGCGGCCAGACGGCCGGAGATCAGTACGGGCGGCACCCCGACCCCGGGAGCCGTGTACATGCCGGCGAAGTGGAGGCCGGGGACCCGCCGGGCCGCGCCGGACGGGCGGAACCACGCGGTCTGGGTGAACCGGGCGTCGAGCGCGAAGGGCGTGCCGGCCGCGTGGCCGCGCCGCCGCCAGGCGGGGGGATCGAACACCAGCCGGGGCGCGCCGGACAGGTCGCCGTACCCGAGGCCGGCGAGCCGGCCCACCATGCGGTCCACGAGACGGGGGGTGAGGGTGGTCCAGTCGGCGCCGCCCCGGGTGTTCGCGGTGGGTTCCAGCACGCTGAGCACGGCGGGGCCGCCGTCGGCCGGGCAAGTCACCAGCAGGCTCGGGTCAGGCTGCGGCCCGCCCGCCTCCAGGGCCGCGAACGTCGTCTCCCACTCCCGCCCGAAGTGCAGGGTGTGGTGAGCCTGCCCCTCCGGGCGCCGGTCGAGCGCGAAGTGCGCCACCAGGCAGGAGGGGGAGAAGCGGGGCCGCCGCAGCCGCCAGTCGGCCGCCTCCTCAGGCAGCAGGCCGTCGCCGCCCCGCCGGCCGTGCGCCCGGACCAGGTCGCAGGCCACCACGGCGTGCCGGGCGGCGAGCCGTTCGCCGGTGCCGAGGCGGACGGCGACCACCCCCGCCCCGTCGGTCTCGATCCGGGTGGCCCGCACGCCGTACCGGAAGACCGCCCCGGCCTTCTCCGCGGCGGCGGCCATGGCCCGGGGGACGGCGTGCATGCCGCCCTCCCGGGGGAAGTAGACCCCGCCGACCGTGTCCATGTGGGCGATCACGGCGTACACGCCGAGGGCGCGGCGCGGCGACAGGCCGACGTACAGCGCCTGGAAGGTATGCGCCCTGATCAGCCGTTCGTCGGTGAGGTGACGCCGCACGAGCCCGTCCAGCCGGCGGAAGCCGCCGAGCGCGGCCAGCCGTGCCAGCGCGTACGGCCGGGCCAGCGCCCGCAGCCGGGTCATGTCCCGGTCGATGAACGCGCCCCACTCGGCCTCGAACATCTCTCCCAGCAGGTGCCGGAACCGCCGGTAGCGCCCGGCCTCCGCGGGCCCGCACAGCGCCCGCACCTGCTCGGTCATCGCGTCGGCCCCCGCCACCACGTCGAGCCGCGATCCGTCGTGGAAGGTCAGCCGGTAGTACGGATCGAGCCGCCGCAGTGGCAGCCAGCGCTCCAGGTCCTGCCCGGCGGCGGCGAAGGCGTCGGCCAGCACCCCCGGCATGGTCAGCACCGAGGGGCCGGTGTCGAAGCGGTGGGAGCCCAGGGTGGCCGTGCCGCAGCAGCCGCCCGGCACGTCGGCGGCCTCCACGACCGTCACCTCACGGCCCGCCCCGGCCAGGCGCATCGCGGCGGACAGGCCGCCCAGCCCGGCGCCGATCACCACGACCGGCCCGCCCGCGGTCATCAGCCCGCCCCGCCGGCAGCCGGCTCCGCGGGGCCGGCCAGAGGAGCGGGGCCGGCCAGAGGAGCGGAGCCGGCCAGAGGAGCGGAGCCGGGCTGGGAAGCGGGGCAGGACGAGGCCGCGCGGCCGGCTTGATCGGGCGAAGCCGCGGGGCCGGGCTGGGCCAGGCGGCGGGTGAGGCCGAGCAGGGCCGCCCGGGCGTCGGCGGGCATGTCCGCCCCGGACAGCGCCTCGCCCGCGGAGTCGGTCAGGCCGCGGATGCGCCGCTCGACCGCCTCCAGTGCGCCGGTCGCGACGATCACCTCCCGGGCCGCGGCCAGGTGGTCCGGCCGCGCCTCGCCCGTCCCCGGCAGGGCGTCCAGCAGCGCCGCTCCCGGGCCGTCCGCGCGTTCGCGCGCCAGCGTCAGCAGGTAGGTCCGCTTGCCCTGCAGCAGGTCGGTTCCGGCGGGCTTCCCGGTCAGCGCCGGGTCGCCGAAGACGCCGAGGACGTCGTCGCGGAGCTGGAACGCCTCGCCCAGCGGCAGCGCGTACGCGCTGAGGACCCGGCGCAGCCCGGGCTCGCCTCCCGCGATGGCGTGACCGAGGTGCAGCGGCCGTTCCACCGTGTATTTGCCCGATTTGTACGTGGAGATCAGCAGTGCCTCCCGGCGGTCGCCGCCACCCCGGGCGGCGCAGGTCAGGTCGAGGTACTGCCCGGCGACCAGCTCCACGCGCAGCTGGGTGAAGACCTCCAGGGCGTCGGCCAGCCTGCGGCGGTCGGCCAGCAGCGCGGAGTCGGCCCAGGTGAAGGCGAGCACGCCGAGCAGGATGGCGGCCGACTCCCCGAACCGCCGCGGCGACCCGGCCCAGCCGAGCTCCCGGTGGCGCTCGGCGAGCGCCACGTGGGCGGTCGCCCGGCCGCGCCGGAGGGGCGACTCGTCCATCACGTCGTCGAGGATCAGCGCGCACGCGTGGAGGAGTTCGATCGAGCAGCCCGCCGCCAGCACGGCCCCGAGGTCGTCGGGTGAGCCGCCGGAGGCCCGGTGGCCCCAGTACACGAACGCCGGCCGCAGCCGCCTGCCGCCGCGCGCGACGAAGTCGGCGAGGTGACGCCGCAGCACCTCCCGGTCGTCGGCGCCCAGAAAGGACAACCGGCTCATCTCCCGCTGGAGCAGTTCGTCCAGGGCGCGGTCGAACAGGTCGGAAAGGTGGCGATCGAACGGCTCCCGCGTCTCGTCCCGAACGCTGCCGGTCTCGCGGGTCAACGTCAGCATGCGCACTGCTCCTTCGATCGTTACGGTGATCGGCGGCGCCGTCAGTAGAGTTTTCGCGCCCGCCCGCTCCGGCGGTTGCATCCGTGCCGGTGGCCCGAGCCGAAACAAGGTCAGGGGCGGGCACGGGCGCCGTGCGCGGGCCGCGGCGACGACCGGATGGACACGGGGTGAGCACGTGACGCGCGAGGGCGGGTCGGGGGCCGGTGAGAACGCGGCCGCCGAGGAGGAGCCGGGCTACGGCATCGGGGCCGTCTCCCGGCGGCTCGGCGTGCCCGCGTCCACGCTGCGCACATGGAACCTCAGGTACGGCATCGGCCCGAGCAGGCGCAGCCCCGGCGGGCACCGCCGCTACGACGACGCGGACCTGCGCCGCCTGGAGGAGATGAACCGGCTGATCCGCGCCGGGATGCCGCCGGCCGACGCCGCCAGGCAGGCGCTGCGGCCGAGGCCCGCGCCCGGGGAGCGGGCGGCGTCCCCGGCAGGGGAGGGAGCCGCCGCGCCACCGGAGCCGCCCGGACGACCCGAGTCCCCCGGGCCGTTCGAGTCCCCGAGGCCGTTCGAGTTCCCCAGGCCGTCGGAGACCCCCAGGCCGTCGGAAACCTCGGTGCCGTCCGCCTCCGCCGTACGGCCGGCCCCGGAACCCGGATTGCTGTCGGCGGCGATGCTGGCCCGCGCGGCGACGGCGCTGGACGCCGCGACCGTGAACGCGGGGCTGGACGCGGCGCTGGCCGCGCACGGCGTGGTGTGGACGTGGGAGCGGCTCGTGCTGCCGGTGTTCGCGGCCGTCACCCGCAGGCAGCAGGACACCGGAGCCGGGATCGACGTGGAGCATCTGTTCTCCGACCGGCTCCAGGCCGCGTTGGCGCGGTTCTCCGCGCGTGCGCCCTCGCCCGTGCATCCCCGTCCTGTCCTGCTGGCCGGTGCGGAGGAGGAGCAGCACGTGCTGCCGATCCACGCGCTGGCCGCCGCGCTCGGCGTGCTCGGGGTGGAGACCCGCGTGCTCGGGGCGCGCACGCCGTACACCGCCCTGGCGGACGCGATGCGCCGCCTCGGTCCCGCGGCGGTGTTCGTGTGGTCGCAGATCCGGGAGACGGGCGATCCGGCCCCGCTCGCCGGTCTGCCGGGGCTCCGCCCCGCCTGCCGCGTCGTGGTCGGCGGTCCCGGATGGTGGGACGGCCTGCCCACCCAGGTCGTCCGGGCGAACACGTTTCGTGACGCCCTCTCGGCGGTAATGACCACTCTGCGGTGATTCGGCCCTCTTTGGCGCATTTTTGATCCAGTGTTCGGCCCCCATGGTTGTCCGTTGCTGACGCGGGCAGGTATGAATAGGTTTTGAATAAGTTTCTCGTCCAGTCTTCTGCCCAAGGGGGGCCGATGGAGGAGACCCTGGAGTTCCGCCTCGCCGCGGGGGACACGGGAGCGCTGGGGGAGTGCTACCGGGTCCATTCGCCGGCCGTGCGCTCCTACCTGCGCAAACTCGTGCCGCCCCAGGACGTTGAGGACGTCCTGCAGGTCGTCTTCACCGAGGTGTGGCGCTTCCGGCACCGCTTCGACCCGGGCCGCAGCCTGTCGGCCTGGCTGTTCGGCATCGCCCGCAACCGGGCGGTGGACCACCTGCGGGCGCGTGCGCCGGCGACGGTGCCGCTGGAGGCGGTCCCCGACCCGGCGGGGCGCGACGGCCGGCTGGACGGCGACGAGTTGGCCGACCGCGACCGGATCCGCCGCGCGCTGGCCTCGCTGCCGCAGGTGCAGCGCCAGGCGATCGAGCTGGCCTACTACGGGGACCTGACGCAGCGGGAGATCGCCGAGCACCTGCGGGTCCCGCTCGGGACGGTCAAGGCGCGCACGGCCCGCGGCCTCCACCGTCTGTCCACCCTGCTGCGGCCGGCGGCCTGATCATGGAGCCTGTGGAAGCGATCAGGCCCAGGGTGGCCGTGTCGAGCTGCCTGCTCGGCGCTCCCGTGCGGTTCAACGGCGGCCACAGCCGTGACCGGTTCCTGACCGCGGAGCTCGCGGAGCACGTGGACTGGGTGCCGGTCTGCCCCGAGATCGAGCTCGGCCTCGGCGCCCCGCGCGAGACGCTCCGCCTGGAGCGCTCCCCGGAGGGGCCCCGGCTCGTCACCCGCCGGACGCGCGAGGACCTGACCGCGCCGATGACCGCCCTCGCCGCCGATCGCGCGGCCGGTCTGGCCGACGTCGACGGGTACGTGTTCAAGGCGAGGAGCCCGAGTTGCGGGCTGCACAAAATCCCCGTGTACGCGGAGTCCGGCGCCGCGGCCGACCGGCGAGGGAAGGGCGTCTTCGCCGCCGCGCTCACCGCGGCCCGCCCGGAGCTGGCCGTCGAGGACGAGGGCCGGCTGCACGACGCCGTGCTGCGGGAGGCGTTCATCGAGCGGATCTTCGCCTCGGCCCGCCTGCGCGCCCTGCTGGCCGGCGACTGGCGCCCGCGCGACCTGGTCGCCTTCCACACCCGGCACAAGATGCAGATCCTCGCCCACGCGCCCGCGGCGTACCGGGAGATCGGGCGGCTCGTGGCCGCGGCGGGCGAGCGCCCACGGGAGGCGCTGGCCCGCGAGTACGGCCGGGCGTTCCGGGCGGCCCTCGTCGCCACGGCCACGGTCGGGCGTAACGTCAACGTCCTGCACCACTGTCTCGGCATGATCGGCCGGGAACTCGACCCGGTCCGCCGGGCCGACCTGGCCGAGGTGATCGCGTCGTATCAGGCCCGCAGGGTCGCCCTCGCGGTGCCGCTCGCCCTGCTCAGGCACCACGCGAGGGGCGCGGGGGCCCAGTACGTCCACGCCCGGTCCGTTCATGCGCGGTACGTCCGCGACCAGACCTACCTGTCCCCGTATCCCGACGCGCTGCGCCTGCGCAACCACATCCCCGCATGAGCGCGGACCACCGGGAAGAAAGAGGACGCATGAGACGCACATCGAAGAAGACGCTGCTGCGCACGGCCCTCGCCGTGACGGCCACCGCCGCGGTCGGCGGCCTGTCAACGGACGCTCGCTCCGGCTGGTACGCCCGGCTGCGCAAGCCCTCCTGGCAGCCGCCGCCGCAGGCGTTCGGCCTGGTCTGGACGCCGCTCTACGCGACGATCGCCTACGCCTCCGCCCGGGCGCTGTCGCACGGCGACGACGGCTCCCGGCCGGCCCTGCGGCGGGCGCTCGCCGCGAACCTGGCGCTCAACGCGGCCTGGCCGCCGCTGTTCTTCAAGGCCCGCAACCCCCGCCTCGCGCTCGCGGAGATCCTCGCGCTCAACGTGTCGAACGCGCTGCTGACCCGCCGCCTCCTCCGCCAGGACCGCACGGCCGGGCTTCTGCTGCTGCCGTACGCCGGGTGGACGGTCTTCGCCACCGCGCTCAACGCCGCAATCGCGCGCCGAAACCCGGACGCCTGACGGGTCAGCCGATCGCGCGGCGGAAGCGCTCGCCGAGCCCGGCCAGCCGTTCGACCGGCTCGTTGGCGAACACGAGCCGCAGGTAGTGCGCCCCCGACGGGCCCCAGCCGTCCATGGGCGTGGCGGCGACCCTGCCGCGCTCGAACAACAGCCGGGCCAGCTCGGCGGGCGTCAGCCCGAGCGGGCGGGTGTCGACCAGGGCGGACCAGCCGCCGTGCGGCGGGACGACCGGATAGCCGGCCAGTTCACGGAGGACGGCGTCCCCGCGGCGCGCCCACACCGCGGTGGCCGCCGCCACGTCCGCCTCGGCGTCCGGTGCGTCCAGGGCGGCCGCCACCGCCTCCTGGGCGATCCCCACCTGGCAGACGACGTTGGTGAGGCCGACCAGGCGGATGTCGGCGAGGACGGCGGCCGGCCCCACCACCCAGCCGACCCGCCAGCCGATGAGCCGCAGCTCCTTGGACGCCGAGCCGACGGTGATCGTGCGGCCGGCCAGGTCGTCCCGGGCGGCGGGATGGCTCGGCGGCCGGCCGTCGAAGCGGATGCGCTCCATCGCGGCGTCGTAGATCAACCAGGCGTCGTGCCGCTCGCAGGCGGCGGCGAGCGCCGCCCAGTGGCGGTCGTCGAGCACGAGCCCGGTCGGCATGAGCGGGCTCATCATCAGCACCGCGGCGGTCCGCCCGGTGACCGCCGCGGCCAGCTCCTCCGGGTCGAGCGTCCAGCCCCCGGCCGTGGCCCTGGCGGGCACGAAGCGGGGGACGCCGCCCGCCAGCCGCACCCGGTTGACCAGCCCCGCGTAGACGGGGTCGCACAGCACGACCTCACGCCCCGGCTCGACGGTGGCGAGCAGCGTGTTCAGCACGCCGTTGAGCCCGCCCGCGACGCTGACGCACTCGGTGTCCGGGTCGTACGTACGCCCGGCCATGCGGCCCACATGCGCGGCGGCGGCCGCACGCAGGGAGCGGCGGCCCTGGAACGGCAGGTAGCTGTTGGCCGCGTCGTCGTCGAGGGCGGCCCTGGTCGCCTCGATCGCGACGGCGGGCGGCCGGAGGTCGGTGTCCAGGTTCTCCAGCCGCAGCAACTCCGGATCGTCCGCCGCGTCGGCGGCGTCGCCGACGACGTCGACCCCGATGCCGGGGATGTCGCGGAGCCGGGACACGGTCATGGGAACTCCGTTCGTTATGTTGATATCGGCGTACCACTATGCTGATACGTGTGAACATGGCGCAAGTGGTCGGCGACAACGTCCACCGGCTGCGGAACGCGGCCGGCATCTCCCTGGCGGACCTCGCGGCGGCGGGCGGGGTCAGCAAGACGACGCTGCACGGCATCGAGCAGGGCGCGGGCAACCCCACCCTCGGCACGCTGTGGGCCCTCGCCGCCGCGCTCAAGGTCTCACTGGGGGAGCTGATCGAACCGCCGGCTCCCGTCGTGGAGGTCGTGCGCGCGGGCGACGAACGGCCCGCTGTGACCGGCGACGCCGTGGGCGCCCGCCTGCTGCACCGCATCCGGCTGCGCGGCACCGTGGAGGTCTACGCGATCGAGGTGGCCACCGACGGGCAGGAGTCGCAGCCCCACCTGCCCGGCGTCGAGGAGTGCCTGGTCCTCACGGGCGGCCGGATCACGGCGGGGCCCGCCGACGCGCCGGTGGACCTGGCGGAGGGCGACTCGCTGCGGTTCGAGGCCTCCCGGCCCCACGTCTACCAGGGCCACGACGAGCGCAACCGGGCCGTGCTGCTCATGCTCCACCCCGACCCACCCGGAACCTGATCCGTCCCCGCAGGCGGGCGCCCACGGCGCCGCCGGTCACGACGCGGACGGTCCGTCCGAGACCGCCGAAGGCGCCGGATTCACTGGGGGGCGGCGTCGAGTGCGGGGGGACGCCCGGCCTCCGCGGCCCTCTGGTACTCGATGGCCGACAGGATCGTGTCGAGGATCTCGCCGAACTGCCGCACCTGGCCGGGGGTGAGGGGGTCGAACAGCACCCGGCGGACCTCCTCGACGTGGCCCGGCGCCGCCTCCACGAGAGCGGCGAAGCCCTCGTCGGTGAGCTCGGCGACGGTCGTGCGCCGGTCCTCCGGCCGCTTGAGCCGCCGCACCCAGCCCTTCTCCTCCAGCCGGGAGACGGCGTGGGACAGGCGGCTGACCGAATACTGGAGGATGGCGGACAGCTCCGTCATCGTCATGGTCCGCCCGGGCGACTCGGAGAGGACCACAAGGATCATGTAGTAGGCGTGCGGCATGCCCGAGTCGCGCTGCAACTGCCGTTCGAGGGCCTCCTGCAGGAGCTGGCTCGTCCGCAGGTAGGAACGCCAGGTGTGCTGCTCCTCCTCGTCGAGCCATCGGGTGCCGGACATGGCGCCAAGACTACAGTCGGTGGGCACGCTGTTTTGTGGGCGAAAGACCCTGGTTCGGCCGCCGCTGCTGGGAAAGTGTCAGGGGCATGGACGCATACGGGAACATCGACGCCTACTGGCGGGCCGCGAACTACCTGTCCGTCGGCCAGATCTACCTGATGGACAATCCGCTGCTGACCGAGCCGCTCAGCCCCGAGCACGTCAAGCCGCGGCTGCTCGGCCATTGGGGCACGACGCCCGGGCTCAACTTCTGCTTCGCCCACCTCAACCGGATCATCCGGGAGCGCGGCCAGGACATGATCTACATCGCCGGCCCCGGTCACGGCGGCCCGGCGGCGGTCGCCCACGCGTGGCTCGAAGGCACCTACACCGAGCGCTACCCCCACGTCACCCAGGACGCCGAGGGCATGCGCAGGCTCTTCCGCCAGTTCTCCTTCCCCGGTGGCATCCCCAGCCACGTCGCCCCCGAGACTCCGGGCTCCATCCACGAGGGTGGCGAGCTCGGCTACGCCCTCTCCCACGCGTACGGCGCGGCCTTCGACAACCCCGGCCTGGTGGTGGCCTGCGTCGTCGGCGACGGCGAGGCCGAGACCGGCCCGCTCGCCACCGGCTGGCATTCCAACAAGTTCCTCAACCGGGACGCCGACGGGGTGGTCCTGCCGATCCTGCACCTGAACGGTTACAAGATCGCCAACCCGACCGTGCTGGCCAGGATCCCGGAGGGCGAGCTGGTCAAGCTCTTCGAGGGGTACGGCTACCGGCCGCACATCGTCTCCGGCCAGGAACCGGCGGAGATGCACGAGCTCATGGCCGCGACCCTCGACACCGTCTTCGACGAGATGGCCGACGGCGGCCCGCTGCCGATGATCATTATGCGTACGCCGAAGGGCTGGACCGGGCCGCGCGAGGTCGACGGGCTCCCGGTCGAGGGCACGTGGCGCGCCCACCAGGTGCCGCTCGCCGGCGTGCGCGACAACCCGGCACACCTGGCGATGCTGGAGGAGTGGATGCGCTCCTACCGCCCGGAGGAGCTGTTCGACGCCGACGGCCGGCCGGTCGAGACGATCACGCGGACGGTCCCGGACGGGCCGCTGCGGATGAGCGCCAGCCCGCACGCCAACGGCGGGGAACTGCTGCGCCCGCTCACGCTGCCCGACTTCCGCGACTACGCGGTCGAGGTCAAGGCCCCGGCGAGCGCCTCCAGCGAGCCGACCCGCGTCCTCGGGGCGTTCCTGCGCGACGTCATCGCGGCCAACCCCACGAACTTCCGGCTGCTCGGCCCGGACGAGACCGCCTCCAACCGCCTGTCCGCCGTCTTCGAGGCGACCGACAAGGAGTGGGAGGCCGCCCTGCTGCCCACCGACGAGAACATCGGTCCCCGGGGCAGGGTCATGGAGGTGCTCAGCGAGCACCAGTGCCAGGGCTGGCTGGAGGGCTACCTGCTGACCGGCCGCCACGGGCTGTTCAACTGCTACGAGGCGTTCATCCACATCGTGGACGCGATGTTCAACCAGCACGCCAAGTGGCTGGAGTCCTCCCGCAAGATCCCCTGGCGGCGGCCGGTCGCCTCGCTGAACTATCTGCTGTCGTCCCACGTCTGGCGCCAGGACCACAACGGCTTCAGCCACCAGGACCCCGGCTTCCTCGACGTCGTCGTCAACAAGAAGGCCGAGGTCGTCCGCGTCTACCTGCCGCCGGACGCCAACACCCTGCTGTCGGTCGCCGACCACTGCCTACGCTCGCGCGACTACGTCAACGTCGTCGTGGCGGGTAAGCAGCCCGTGCTCGACCTGATGAGCATGGACGAGGCGATCGTCCACTGCACCCGCGGGCTGGGCATCCTCGACTGGGCCTCCACCGACGAGGGCACGGATCCCGACGTCGTGCTGGCCTGCGCCGGTGACGTGCCCACCCTGGAGACCCTGGCCGCCGTCGCGCTGCTCCGCGAGCACCTGCCCGAGCTGCGGATCCGGGTGATCAACGTGGTCGACCTCATGCGGCTGCAGCCGGCCTCCGAGCATCCGCACGGCCTGCGCGACGCCGAGTTCGACGCGCTGTTCACCACCGACCGGCCGATCATCTTCAACTTCCACGGCTACCCGTGGCTGATCCACCGCCTGACCTACCGGCGCAACGGGCACGAGAACCTGCACGTGCGCGGCTACAAGGAGGAGGGCACCACGACCACGCCGTTCGACATGGCGATGCTCAACGACATCGACCGCTTCCACCTGGTGATAGACGTGATCGACCGGGTGCCAGGCCTGGGCAGCAGGGCGGCCCACCTGCGCCAGCGGATGGCCGACGCCCGGCTGCGCGCCCGCGCCCACACCCGCGAGTTCGGCGAGGACCCCGCCGAGATCCGCGACTGGACGTGGCCGTACTGATTCCGGGGAGCGGGTTCGGCGGCGGGCGCGGCGCATCACCGCCATTCGGGGGCGACGGCACCGGTAGCATCGGATGGGACCGGAGCCGCCGCCTCGCGTGCGCGCGGCCACCGAGATCCATGCGTCGACCCTGTCCTAAGGAGCCACCGTGTCCGCCGCCCTTGAGATACGCATCACCCTCGCCGGAGCCGAGCGCGTGGTGGCGGCGGGTACGACGGCCGGGGAGGCACTCGGCGCCGACGGCAGGTCGGTGATCGCCGCCCGGATCAACGGCGAGCTGCGCGACCTGGCCGCCGAGGTCGCCGAGGGCGACGTGGTCGAGCCGGTCGCGATCAACAGCTCCGACGGCCGGGCCATCCTGCGCCACTCCACCGCGCACGTCATGGCCCAGGCCGTCCAGGAGATCTTCCCCGAGGCCAAGCTGGGTATCGGCCCGCCGGTCGAGAACGGCTTCTACTACGACTTCGACGTCCGCGAGCCGTTCACTCCCGACGACCTCAAGCGCATCGAGAAGCGCATGCGCGAGATCGTCAAGCAGGGGCAGACCTTCCGGCGCCGTCCGATCGGCGACGACGAGGCCCGCGCCGAGCTCGCCGCCGAGCCGTACAAGCTGGAGCTGATCGGGCTCAAGGGCGGCGCGGCCGAGTCCACCGAGGGCGCGAGCGTCGAGGTCGGCGGCGGCCAGCTGACCATCTACGACAACCTCGACCCGAAGACGGGCGAGCTGTGCTGGAAGGACCTGTGCCGGGGGCCCCACCTGCCGAGCACCCGGGTCATCCCGGCGTTCAAGCTCATGCGGTCGGGCGGCGCCTACTGGCGCGGCAGCGAGAAGAACCCGCAGCTCCAGCGCATCTACGGCACCGCCTGGGAGTCGCGGGAGAAGCAGGACGAGTACCTCCACTTCCTGGAGGAGGCCGAAAAGCGCGACCACCGCAAGCTGGGCGCCGAGCTCGACCTGTTCTCCTTCCCGGACGAGCTGGGCTCGGGCCTGCCGGTCTTCCACCCGAAGGGCGGCGTCATCCGCCGGGTCATGGAGGACTACTCGCGCCGCAGGCACGAGGAGGCGGGCTACTCCTTCGTGAACACCCCGCACATCACGAAGGAGAATCTTTACAAGATCTCCGGCCACCTCGACTGGTACGCCGACGGCATGTTCCCTCCCATGGAGCTGGAGGGCGCGCGTTACTACCTCAAGCCGATGAACTGCCCGATGCACAACCTGATCTTCAGGGCGCGCGGGCGGTCCTACCGCGAGCTGCCGCTGCGGCTGTTCGAGTTCGGCACGGTCTACCGGTACGAGAAGTCGGGCGTGGTGCACGGCCTGACCCGAGTACGCGGGCTGACCCAGGACGACGCGCACATCTACTGCACACCCGAGCAGATGCGTGACGAGCTCAAGTCGCTGCTGCGGTTCGTGCTCGATCTGCTGCGCGACTACGGCCTCGACGACTTCTACCTGGAGCTGTCCACCAAGGACCCGGAGAAGTACGTCGGCAGCGACGAGGTGTGGGAGGAGGCGACCGAGACGCTGCGCGAGGTCGCCGAGTCCGAGAACCTGGAGCTGGTGCTCGACCCGGGCGGCGCGGCCTTCTACGGCCCCAAGATCTCCGTGCAGGCGCGGGACGCCATCGGCCGCACCTGGCAGATGTCGACCATCCAGCTCGACTTCAACCTGCCCGAGCTGTTCGAGCTGGAATATCAGGCCGCGGACGGCACCAGGAAGCGGCCCGTCAAGATCCACCGGGCGTTGTTCGGGTCGATCGAGCGGTTCTTCGGCGTGCTGGTCGAGCACTACGCGGGTGCCTTCCCTCCGTGGCTGGCCCCCGTGCAGGTGGTCGGCATCCCGATCGCCGACGCCCACGTGCCCTACCTGCAGGACGTCGCCAAGCGGCTGCGCGAGGAGGGCATCCGGGTCGAGGTCGACGAGAGCGACGACCGCATGCAGAAGAAGATCCGCAACGCGCAGAAGGCCAAGGTGCCGTACATGCTGCTGGCCGGCGATGACGACATCGCCGCCGGCGCGGTCTCCTTCCGTTACCGGAGCGGCGAGCAGAAGAACGGCGTGCCGGTCGAGCAGGCGGTCGCCGAGATCGTCGACGCGGTCCGCCGCCGCATCCAGGTCTGACCCGTCGTCGTCCCGAACGCGGGCGGCCCCCACCTGGGGCCCCCGCGTTCTCGCTTCTCCCGGCAGTGCGAGGTGAATCTCCCCGGTCGCGGGGGCAGTCCTCTGGCTGCGCTGGGTTCTCCGGCGGCGCTGGGCCGGCTCAGGCGGCCGGGGCGTCCCCGGTGGGGGAGTCCTGGCCGGGGAGGCGGACGTCGTCGACCGTCACGTTGACCTCAACCACACGCATGCCGAGCATCCGGCTCACCGACCGGGCGACGTTGACCTTGACCTCGGTGGCGACGTCCATCACCACGTGGCCGTACACGATGACGATGGTCACGTCGACCGAGACCCGCTGGTCCTGGATCCTGGCCTGCACGCCCTGCGTCGCCCGCTTGGTCCCCACGCCGATGCGGTCACGTACGGATTCGAAGGCGCGCTCGAGGTCGCCGCCCAGGTCGGCGACGCCGGGGATCTCCAGGGCGGCCAGCGCGGCCACCTTCTCCACCACCTCGTCGGCGACCTTGATCCGGCCCTTGAGGACGTCGGCGGTCGGCGCCTCGGGCCTCGGCGTCCGCAGGGGGTGTTCCGGCGCCGCCGGGTCGGCCGCCTCCAGGCCCGCCGGGTCGTCGAGGCTCCCCTCGGCGTACGCGTCGGTCTGCTCTTCCACTCGCTCCTCGACGGCGGCGGTCTCACTCATGTGACGGCTCCTCGGGGGTGGGGCGTCCGGCAGGTGCATTCTGCCCGATGACCGAGCGGGCCGCCCGGTGTCCGCGGATATCGGTGGGCCGTCGGTCGTGGGCCCGGTGGTCGTGGGCCCGGTGGTCGTGGGCCCGGTGGTCGTCGGCCTGGTGCAACCCGGCCGGTGAGAGGAGATCCGCGAGGTCATATGCTGCTGCCAGTGCCCAGTACCAAATGCGACAGTGCACGGGGACAACGGGAGCGGAGGAGATCGCGGACGTGGATTCAGAGCCGATCGAGCAGTCGGGCGCCGGGATTCCCGACAGCTTCCAGCGCCTGTGGACCCCGCACCGGATGGCCTACATCAAGGGTGAGAACAAGCCCAGCGGGTCCGGCGCGGATGACGGCTGCCCGTTCTGCGAGATTCCCAAGCTCACCGACGAGGACGGGCTGATCGTGGCCCGGGGATCGGCCGTGTTCGCGGTGCTCAACCTCTATCCGTACAACTCCGGGCACCTGATGGTCTGCCCCTACCGGCACGTGTCCGACTACGCCGACCTCGATGGGCCCGAGACGGCGGAGCTGGCCGACTTCACCAAGCGCGCGACGCAGGCGCTGCGCAAGGCGAGCGGGGCGCAGGGCTTCAACGTCGGCATGAACCTGGGCGGTGTGGCGGGCGCGGGCATCGCCGCCCACCTTCACCAGCACGTCGTGCCCCGGTGGGGCGGCGACACCAACTTCATGCCGGTGGTCGGGCGCACCAAGGTGCTGCCGCAGCTGCTGCGCGACACGCGTGACCTGCTCGCCGACGCCTGGCCCGCGACCTCCTGACCGCTCCTCGGACAGGAGCCGGTCGCCCGAGCGGTGTCAGGCCGCCGCGGGGCTCGGCGGCAGGCCCGGCGATCCGGCGGCCGGGACCGGCTCGCCGTGCTGCAGGGCGCGGATGCCCGCGCTGAGGACGAGCGGCACGGCCAGAGCCAGGGCCATGGACAGCACCGCGGCCCCCGAGTCGTTGACGAGCATGCCGACCAGGCCGCTCACGAGCGCGCCGAGCAGGCCCGCCCTGAGCATGGGCGCCCGTTCGAACGCGATCGGCAGGACGCCGGCGCTCGCCGCCCCCGGCCGAAGCAACGCGAAGACGAGGAACGCGAACGCGGCGATCACCACGGGCATCAGGTTGGGGCTGAGCAGCGTGGAGAGCATGGCCCCGAGCTTGCGGGAGATCACCGGCAGGAACGTGCCGTCGGCCACCTGCCCCACGAAGCGGCCCAGGTGCGTCTGGCTGGCCGGGGGGCGCAGGTAGTCGAGGTAGGCGATCGCCATCACCAGAACGCCGCCCGCGGCGCAGAACGCACCCAGCTTGACGATCGACACCCGCCTGCCCGCCACGATCAGGGCGGTGACCGCGATGCCGGGGACGAAGGCGATGACGCCGCCGAAGTCGCTGCCCACGCCCGGCCAGCCGTCGAGCAGCATGGCGAAGGCCCCGAGCGCGGCGACCAGGGCCACCGCGACGGCCTTGCGGCCCGCTCTCACCAGCCGATCGGCGGCGGCCGTGGTGACGAGCAGCACGGCCGTGGCGAGCAACGCGAAGGGGATGTTCCCCAGTCCGTAGTAGCGGGCGCCGACCACGCCCGTGTAGCCCATCAGGCTGTTGAGCTGCAGGGGCGTGCCGGTCAGCAGGTCGCCGAGCAGCACCGCGGCGGTCACCGCCGCGATCACGGTCAGCGGCCCGAGCACGCCCCGCCGCCACGGTCCCGCGAGGGCCGCCACGGTCAGCGCCGCGGCGATCGCCGCGATCGAGGCGAAGAGCGTGACCGCGGGCTGTGCCGCACGTGCCCACGGGGTGAGGTTGACGAGGTAGGTCGACACGGGGATCGAGGCGAGCGCCACGGCGGCGGCCCGCACTGCGGGCAGCCCGTCGCGGCGGCGCAGCAGCAGGAACGCGGTGACGTAGAAGACCACCTGGAGCACGGCGAGCGTGGTGAAGAAGACGCCTGTCGTGTCGCGGATCGTCTGCCCGGCGACGTCGGCGGTGCGCAGGGCCGCCACACGCTCGTCCAGGTTTCCACCCGTCGCATGGGTCTCGACAGGCACGCCGACGACGGCCGGGGGAGCGGCCACCCCGGTCCTGGCCAGGATCGTGGCGGTGAGATCCGGAAGGATGATCATGTCGTCCCTGTGGGTGGACCGGGCGCCGAGCGTCCGCGCCGGTCCACCGGCGAGTCCACCGCCGGATCCACTGCCGGGACCGCGCAGCATGGCGGTCCTGAGGTGGGGGACGGAACCGTGGTCGGAGAGCCCGGCGACCAGCACCGTCGCCGATCCGAGCCGCGGCAGGAACGAGCCCAGCTTCGCGTCGGCCGCCCGCGCCGCGGCCCGCCGCGTGTCCGCGGACAGGCGCTCGGGTACGTCGCTCAGCCGGTCGCCGGAGACGTAGGGCGCGACGAGGTCGGGAATCTCCACGGCGACCACGTCGCCGCGCGACCACTGCGTGACCTCGGCGGGCGAGGGGGCGTAGGCGTCCACCCGGCCCTCGCGGTCGGCCAGCGCGAGCGCCGCTCCCGGGCCGACGGCCATCGTCGTCCGCCCGGCCGCGTGCAGGGCCTGCCCGAGCGTGCCCGCCTCGCGCTGCTCCCGCACCTCCCACAGCCAGGAGAACTCGGGGACCACCGCACCCTCGCCGTCGGCCTTGGGCGTGGGGGCCATGCCGCACGCTCCCCCCACCGCCGACCGCACCCCGGCCGAGACCGTGAGCCAGGCGTCGTACGGGCAGGTGTCCTTGCGCACGGCCCGCACCGACAGGGAGCCGAGGGCGGAGTCGCCGGCGAGCCGCCAGAGGTTCGGGGTGTCGGCCGGGGTGACGTCGCTCCACATCAGGCCGGGGATTCCGACGAGCACGACCCGTTCACCGGCCGCCGTCGCCGGCCCGGCCGCGAGTCCGGCGGACGCGGCCGCCGCGGGAGCGGAGGCCACGACCGCGACGCCGAACACGACGGCGACGACCGCGCGCTTCACCCACGTGCCTTTCACCGGCGACCCCCCGTCCCAGTACGCGCGGTCCCGGTACGCGCGGTCCCCGTCGTGATCTTGAAAAAACTCGCGACCACGCTATCGGACGCGCCGACGTCCGCGCAGCAATCCGCGACGACCCGTCCCGGCGGAGCGGAGGGCCCCAGCCCGGGTCAGGCCGCCCGGGTCGCGGGGCTCTCGTTGCCGAGGCGGTCGACGGCGGTGACGTAGTAGGCGCCCGGGTCGCCGGCGGCGTACGACGGAGCCTGGGAGGCCGGCACGACGGCCACCAGGTTGCGCGCGTCCGCCGTGGCGCAGGAGGCGTCCTGGCCCGTCACCCGGTAGATCCCGTATGACTGGGCGCCCGGCTGAGCCTGCCACGTCAGCGTCCCGCCGGCCGCCTTCACCCCGCGCGGGGCCGCGGGCGCGGACCCCTGCCTGAGCATCGGCGGCAGCGCCGGGTGGGCGTAGTGGCTCTTCACGATCCGGTCGAGCACGCCCAGCGGGTTCTTCACCAGTTGCGCGGCGCTGAAGTAGACGTCGCCCGAGATCTCCGGATACTTGCGGTTCAGCGTGAGGTGGGCGGGCAGCTCGCCCGCCTTGGTCCAGGCCGGGGTGTCGGCGGTGCCCACCCGGTAGAGCGCCTGCCCGATGTAGAGGTCGACGTCGGTGCCCTTCACCGCGTCGGCCCACCACTTGGCGAGCACCGAGTAGTCGGCGGCGGCGAATCCCCGGGGCCAGTAGAGCTGAGGCATCACGTAGTCGACCGAGCCCGCCTTGATCCACGCCCTGGCGTCCGCGTAGATCGAGTCGTAGGCCGACATGCCCTTGGTGGCCGAGCCCGCCGGGTCCTCGGCCTTGTTGCGCCAGATGCCGAACGGGCTGATCCCGAAGACGGCGTACGGCTTGGCCGTGTGGACCGCCTGCGAGACCTGGGCGACCAGCTGGTTCACGTTGCGCCGCCGCCAGTCGGCCAGCGTCAGGCCCTTGCCGTACTTCTTGTACGCGGCCTGGTCGGCGAACCGCGTGCCCTGGCCGGGGTAGGGGTAGAAGTAGTCGTCGAAGTGGACGCCGTCGACGTCGTAGCGCTTGACGACGTCCGTCACGACCTTGGTCACCCAGTCGCGCACCTGCGGCAGGCCGGGGTTGTAGTACAGCTTCCCCTCGTGCTTGACGGTCCAGTCGGGATGCAGCAGCGCCGGGTGCCCGGCGGGCAGCTTCGAGGAGGCCGAGTCGGCCGCCCGGTAGGGGTTGAACCACGCGTGGAACTGCAGGCCGCGCTTGTGGGCCTCCTCCACCAGGAACGGCAGCGAGTCCCAGCCCGGGTCCTTGCCCGCCGTGCCGGTGAGCCACT
This sequence comes from Microbispora sp. H10830, assembly GCF_014161375.1. Lineage (NCBI taxonomy): Bacteria > Bacillati > Actinomycetota > Actinomycetes > Streptosporangiales > Streptosporangiaceae > Microbispora > Microbispora sp. H10830. Next base: position 73,687 of record NZ_JABBWX010000004.1, on the reverse strand, counting down.
GGGACCACGGCTCCATCGACGAGCGGTAGATCGCGTCCGAGGCCGGCCGCACCTGGAAGAACACCGCGTTCAGACGCCGCTTGACCGCGTTGTCGAGGATCTTCACATATTCGGCCTTCTGCCGGTCGGGCGACAGCCCCGATTTCGACGGCCAGTCGAGATTGTGCACGGTGGCGATCCAGACGCCCCGAAGCTGGCGCTTGGGGTATTTCACGCTGGTGGCGCAGGTGTCCGCCGCCGTGAGAGTCTCCGCGTCGACGTGCTGCCGCGTCGCCTTCGGCACCGCCGTGCGGCCGGCCTTTTCGGCGCCGACCTTCTCGGCCTGGGCGCCGGGGCCGAACGTGTAGGCGGCTCCGACGGCGACGGCGGCGATGACGGTGGTCGCGATCAACGGGCGGACGACCTGTCTCCGCTCGGTCACGTGGCTACCCCTCCGATTTGCCAGTAAGTCCGGCCATAAGTCTTACATCGGCAAAAGAGCGGTTTAGCCAGAAAAACGAAATGAACTTGTGATGCGGATGTGACGCGGGGCACCCTCTGGGGCTCCCCTTACCCCGGACGTGCGAAACCCGGCGTCGGCGACGGTGCGCGTGAGCTGCGAAGACCCCGGCGGACGGGAGGCGGGCCGCCGGGGTCTCCAGATCGCTCGGAATCGCTGCGATCGGGCCGCTACTCGCCCGCCGCGGCCACCTTCTCGGCAAGGTGGGCGGGCAGGGGCTCGTACCGCAGGAAGGAGCGGCTGAACGTGCCCGCCCCGTGGGACAGCGACCGCAGGTCGATCGCGTACCGCGTGATCTCCAGCTGCGGCACCTCGGCGCGCACCAGCGTGCGGCCGGTGCCGACCGGCTCGGTGCCGAGCACCCTGCCGCGGCGGGAGGACAGGTCGGACATCACGGCTCCGACGTACTCGTCCGACACGAGCACCGAGACCTCGTCCACCGGTTCGAGCAGGTGCGTCGCCACCTTGGACGCGGCCTCCTTGAGCGCGAGCTGACCGGCGATCTGGAAGGCCATGTCGGAGGAGTCGACCGAGTGCGCCTTGCCGTCGTAGAGCGTGACGCGCACGTCGACCATCGGATAGCCGGCGACGACCCCGCGCTCCATCTGCGCCCGCACGCCCTTCTCCACGGACGGGATGAACTGCCTCGGCACCACGCCGCCCACGATCTTGTCGACGAACTCGAACCCGCCGCCCGACGGCAGCGGCTCGACCTCGATGTGGCAGATCGCGTACTGCCCGTGGCCGCCGGTCTGCTTGACGTTGCGCCCCAGGCCCTGCGCCTTTCCGGCGAACGTCTCCCGCAGCGGCACGCGCAGGTCGATCTTCTCGACCTCGACCCCGTGCCGCTTGGCCAGGCGGTCGAGCAGGACGTCGGCGTGCGCCTCGCCCATGCACCACAGCACGAGCTGGCGGGTCTCGGCGTTGTTCTCCAGCCGCAGGGTCGGGTCCTCCGCCACCAGGCGGCTCAGGGCCTGGCTGAGCTTGTCCTCGTCGGCCTTCGACCTGGCCCTGATGGCGACCGGCAACAGCGGTTCCGGCATGGTCCACGCCTCGACCAGCAGCGGGTCGTCCTTGTCCGAGAGCGTGTCGCCCGTCTCGGTCCGCGACAGCTTGGCGACCGCGCAGATGTCCCCGGCGACGCACTTGCCCACGGTCCGTTGCGACTTGCCGAGCGGCGACGACAGCGTGCCCACCCGCTCGTCGACGTCGTGGTCCTCGTGCCCCCGTTCCGCCAGGCCGTGGCCGGAGACGTGCACCGTCATGTCCGGTCGCAGCGTGCCGGAGAAGACCCGGACCAGGCTGATCCGTCCCACGTACGGGTCGCTCGTGGTCTTCACGACCTCGGCCACGAGCGGGCCGTCCGGATCGGCGGTGATCTCCCTGCACGGCTTGCCGTCGATCGAGGTGATCTTCGGCAGCGGGTGCTCCAGGGGCGAGGGGAAGCCCTGCGTGACGATCTCCAGCAGCTCCAGCATGCCGACGCCGGGCGCCGTGGCGAGGACCGGGTAGAAGCCGGCCCGGGCGACCGCCTTCTCCAGGTCGTCGATGAGCACCTTGGTGTCGATCGTCTCACCGGAGAGGTAACGGTCCATCAGGGACTCGTCCTCGCTCTCCTGGATGATCCCCTCGATGAGGTCGCCGCGGTACTGCTCGATGAGCGCGAGCTGGTCGGCGTCCGGCTCCCGCTCGGTCCGCCGCCCGCCGCCGTAGTCGAACAGCCGCTGCGACAGCAGGCCGAGCAGCCCGGTGCCGTCCACCGGCAGGTAGAGCGGCGCCACGCCGTCGCCGAACGCGTCCTGGCAGGTGGCGAGGACCTCGTCGAAGTTGGCGCGCTGGTGGTCGATCTTGGTGATGACCACGGCTCGGGGCATCCCGACGAGCGCGCACTCCTCCCAGAGCATGCGGGTGAGCCCGTCCACGCCCTCGGCCGCCGAGACGACGAACAGCGCCGCGTCGGCCGCGCGCAGCCCGGCCCGCAGGTCGCCGACGAAGTCCGCGTACCCCGGGGTGTCCAGAAAATTGATCTTGATGCCGTTGTGGACGACGGGGGCGACCGACAGGTTCACGGAACGCTGCTGGCGCACCTCCACCTCGTCGAAGTCGCTGACCGTCGTGCCGTCCTCGACCCGGCCGGGACGCTGGATGGTGCCCGTCTCCGTGAGGAGCGCCTCGACCAGCGTGGTCTTCCCGGCCCCGGAATGGCCGACCAGCACGACATTGCGCACCATGTCCGGCCGATCGGCCGCGGGTGCCCTGCCCGCGGCCCCTGTTGTCGCGCCGGTTGATCTTTCGGCCACATCGCCTCCCGAATCTCTGAGCGGTCGGGATGGGCACGTGGCACGCACCCCGCGCCGGCCGCTCGTGCCGTCGCTGTCCGCGCCCGGGGGCCTCGCCCTTCCAGGACCGTGCGGCGGCTGACACGGCGGTTCACCTCCGTGACATCTCCACGCGGTCCTGCGGGCGCGTGCTCTTCACCCTTTACCCATGTGGCGCATATCACAAGACTTTTCGGCGGAATGTGCTTGCGAGGTGCGGCGGCGCTGGATGGCCTACGATCGGACGGCGATGTTGAACATCCTGCGTCCCGCCGTCACCCGAGTCATGACCCCGCTGGGGCGAGCCCTCGCCCGCTGGGGGATCTCGCCCGACGTGATCACCACGATCGGCACGCTCGGAGTGGTGGTCTCGGCTCTCGTCTTCTACCCGCTCGGGCATCTGTTCGCGGGAACGCTCGTCATCACGTTCTTCGTGCTCGCCGACCTCCTGGACGGCGTGCTGGCCCGGATGACGGGCAAGGGGAGCACGTGGGGCGCCTTCCTGGACTCCACGCTCGACCGTCTCGGCGACGCCTCGATCTTCTCGGGGCTGATCCTCTACTTCGTCCTCAAGGACGAACCCGAGATCGTCCTCGCGACAGTCGCGCTCTTCTGTCTCGTCGCGGGAGCATTGGTCTCCTACGCCAAGGCCAGGGCCGAGGGCCTCGGCATGACCGCGAACGTCGGCATCGCCGAGCGTGGGGAGCGTCTCGTGGTCGTGCTCGTCGCGGCCGGCCTGTCCGGCCTGGGCGTGCCGTACGTCCTGGCGGCCGGGCTCTGGCTGCTCGCCGCCGCCAGCGCCGTCACGGTGGTCCAGCGGATGGTGCACGTCTACAGACAGGCGGTGGTCAGATGAAGGGCACGGCCGGCCCACCCCCCGGGCGGCCCCCGCGACCCGGCGCGGCGCCGCTCGCCGACCGGCTGGTCGCGGCGGCGTACACCGTCGGCTGGGCCGTGGTCCGATACGTGCCGGAACGGCTGGCCGCCTGGTTCTTCCGGGTGCTCGCCGACCGGCTGTGGCGCAGGCGGGGCAAGTCCGTGCTCCGCCTGGAGACCAACCTGGCCCGCGTCGTCGGCGGCGACCCCGGCGACCCCGGCGTGCGCGACCTCAGCCGGGCCGGCATGCGCTCCTACTTCCGATACTGGATGGAGTCGTTCCGCTTCACGGCCTACACCCGCGAGCGCATCCTCGACGGCACCCGGGCCACCGGGGGCGAGCACATCTTCGACAACCTCGCCCGGGGCAGGGGAGTGGTGATCGCGCTGCCCCACATGGGCAACTACGACCTCGCCGGGGCCTGGCTGGTCCACATGGGCCACCGCTTCACCACCGTCGCCGAACGGCTGAAGCCGGAGTCGCTGTTCGAGCGCTTCGTGGCCTACCGCGAGCAACTCGGCATGGAGGTGCTGCCGCTGACCGCGAGGGACGGCGGCAGCGCCATGGCGTTCGGCACGCTCGCCAAGCGGCTGCGCGAGGGCAAGCCGGTCTGCCTGCCCGCCGAGCGCGACCTGACCGCCTCCGGCGTCGAGGTCGAGTTCTTCGGCGCCAGGACGCGCATGGTCGCCGGACCCGCCGTGCTGGCGATCCAGACGGGCGCCGCGCTGCTGCCCGCCGTGCTGTGGTTCGACGGGGACGGCTGGGGCATCCGAATCCACGAGGAGATCCCGGTCCCGACCGAGGGGACGCGGGAGGAGAAGGTCAGTGTGACGACCCAGGCCTTGGCGGCGGTGTTCGAGAAGGGCATCGCCGAGCACCCGGAGGACTGGCACATGCTCCAGCGCCTGTGGCTCGACGACCTGGAGCCCCGCGCCGGGGCCGGGTCGTGAACGTCGGCATCGTCTGCCCGTACACCTGGGAGGTCCCCGGGGGCGTGCAGGCGCACATCAGGGACCTCGCCGAGGCGCTCATCGACGACGGGCACAAGGTGTCCGTCATCGCCCCCGCGGCCGACGACGCCGAACTGCCGGCGTACGTGACCCCGGCGGGCCGCGCCGTGCCCGTGCCGTACAACGGGTCGGTCGCGCGCCTGGCGTTCGGGTTCCTGTCGGCCAACCGGGTGCGCAAGTGGATCAGGGAGGGCGGGTTCGACGTGCTGCACGTGCACGAGCCCGCCGTACCGTCCCTCGGGGTGCTCGCCTGCTGGGTCGCCCGCGGGCCCATCGTGGCGACGTTCCACGCCTCCTACGAGCGGTCGCGGGCGATGTCGGTGGCCGCGCCGATGCTGCAGAGCGCGCTGGAGAAGATCACAGGCAGGATCGCGGTCTCCGACGCCGCCCGCAAGACGCTGGTGGAGCACCTCGGCGGCGACGCGGTGCTGATCCCGAACGGCGTCACGGTGCGCAGGTACGCCGAGGGTGAGCCGCTGCCGGGCTGGGGCCCGAACGGCAACGTGATCGGCTTCCTCGGGCGGATGGACGAGCCGCGCAAGGGCATGGCCGTGCTGCTGGAGGCGTTCGCCCTGCTGGCCCCCGAGCGGCCCGCGCTGCGCCTGCTGATCGCCGGCCCCGGCGACCCCGACGACGTGCTCGGGCGGGTGCCCAAGCAGTACCGGGACAGGGTCGGGCTGCTCGGCATGGTCAGCGAGGCCGACAAGGTGCGCGCCTACCACTCCGTGGACGTCTTCTGCGCGCCCAACCTGGGCGGGGAGAGCTTCGGCATCGTGCTCACCGAGGCCATGTCGGCCGGGGCGCCGATCCTCGCCAGCGACATCCCCGCCTTCCGGCGCGTGCTGGGCGAGGGGCAGGCGGGGGCGCTGTTCACCACCGGGGACCCCGTCGCCCTGGCCGGGGAGGCCGCCCGGCTGCTCGACGACGCCGAGCGGCGCGCGAAGCTCTCCGACGAGGCCCGCCAGGCGGTGTGGAAGTACGACTGGTCGACGGTCGCGCGGGAGGTCGTGCGCGTCTACGAGACGGTCGCCCACGCCAGCGCGGGCGTGGTGGAGGACGTGCTGCCATGACGATCCGCAGCGATCAGGCCGCGTACGGGGAGGTGCCGGCGTGACCACGACCCTGATCCTCGTGGCGGCCGTGGTCGTCGTGCTGTTCGCCGTCTACGTCTCCTGGCGGGCCGGGCGGCTCGACCGTCTCCACATCCGCCTGGAGACCGCGCAGGCCGCGCTCGACGCCGCGCTGCTGCGCCGAGCCGCGGTCTGCCTGGAGCTCGCCGGCTCGCGCATCCTCGACCCCGCCACCTCGCTGGTGCTCGCCGCGGCCGCCCACGAGGCCCGTACGGCGGGGCCGGACGAGCGCGAGCACGCCGAGAGCGACCTGTCGAGGACGTTGCGGGCGGTGGTCGACCAGGAGCGGTTCCGGGAGAAGCTGGCCGAGCATCCCGCGGGGGCGGCGCTGCTGGACGAGCTGGACACGGCCGTCGCGAAGGTCGTCTACTCGCGCCGGTTCTACAACAACGCCGCCGGCGTCACCCGTACGGCGCAGCGGCGCTGGCTGGCCCGCACGCTGCGCCTGGCCGGGCACACCGATCCGCCCCGTTTCTTCGACATCGACGACGAACCGCCCGAATCACTCGCTACTGGATAGTCACTTTTTGTCGGGCATTTCGGTCTGATCCCGGTAAGCTCATGCCGTTTCATTGCCATGCTGGTCAACGGGTCTGCGTGGGCCAGGTCCGTCGTGCCTGGCGGCGGGGGCTCTCCACCGGGAGGAGCGGGTACGGTGCGGGCAGGGATCGGCTTCACGCTGGCCATGGCGGTCATCCTGACCGGAACCGCGTGCTCGGGCGACGACAAGCCCGCCGCCCAGTCTCAGGACGCGAGCCCGCTGGCGTCTCCGTCGCCGACGCCGCCTCCCGAGCATCCGTTCACCGGCCGTCCCGTCGCCGCCCGCAAGCCGGTCCTCGCGGTGAAGATCGAAAATACCCACGCGGGCAAGCCGCAGATGGGCCTGCGCAGCGCCGACGTCGTCTTCGTCGAGCAGGTCGAGGGCGGGCTCACCCGGCTCATGGCGATCTTCTCCTCGAAGCTGCCCGCCCAGGTGGGGCCGGTCCGCAGCGCCCGCATCTCCGACCTGCACATCCTCCCGATGTTCGGCAAGCCCGCCCTGGCCTACTCCGGCGTGCAGACGAAGATGATCCCCTTCGTCCAGAAGGCCTCGCTGTTCGACGTGTCCGACAGCCGGGTCCCCGGCGCCTACACCCGCGCGGCCGGGCGGGTCGCGCCGTACAACCTGATCGGCAGTCCCAGGAAGCTGCTGGCCAAGGCGCCGCAGGCGAGCAAGGCGGACGACATCGGCTTCGTCTTCTCCGACGAACCGCCGGCCGGGGGTACGCCGCAGAAGAGCGTCAGCGTCCGCTATCCGGCGGCCCGCTTCACGTTCGCCTGGTCCGCCGCCCAGAAGCGCTGGCTGGTGACGCAGGACGGCGAGAAGGACATGGCGGCGGAGGGCGGCCAGCAGGGCGCCCCGACGATCGTCATCCAGTGGGTGAAGACCGACCGCTCGGAGTTCCACGACTTCACCGGCAGCTACACCCCGCTCGTGCACACCGTGGGCAAGGGCACCGGCGTCGTGCTCAGGGACGGCCAGGCCTACCGGGTGAAGTGGTCGCGCGCATCGGAGAAGGAGGGCACCACCTACACCATGGCCGACGGCACGCCCATGCCGTTCGCCCGCGGCCAGGTCTGGGTCGTGCTCGCCTCGCGCAAGCCCGTCGCACCATGATGTCGCGCCATGATGGACAAAACGCCTGATCGACTCTGACAGAAGGGTGCGTCGGGTGCGGGATCGGCCAGCGCCTACCATGGAGGGGATTCCGTAGGCCCGCCGTCGTGAGGTATCACCGTGTCCAGCAGCACCTCCGAAGTCAACGAGACCACCGCCGTCGGCACCGCCCGCGTGAAGCGCGGCATGGCCGAGATGCTCAAGGGCGGTGTCATCATGGACGTCGTCACCCCGGAGCAGGCCAAGATCGCCGAGGACGCCGGAGCCGTCGCCGTCATGGCGCTGGAGCGCGTCCCCGCCGACATCCGCGCCCAGGGCGGCGTGTCCCGGATGAGCGACCCCGACATGATCGAGGGCATCATCAACGCCGTCTCCATCCCGGTGATGGCCAAGGCCAGGATCGGCCACTTCGTCGAGGCCCAGGTGCTCCAGGCGCTCGGGGTCGACTACATCGACGAGTCCGAGGTCCTCACCCCGGCCGACTACGCCAACCACATCGACAAGTGGCAGTTCACCGTCCCCTTCGTGTGCGGGGCCACCAACCTCGGCGAGGCGCTGCGCCGCATCACCGAGGGCGCCGCGATGATCCGCTCCAAGGGTGAGGCCGGCACCGGCGACGTCTCCAACGCCACCACCCACATGCGCAAGATCCGGGGCGAGCTCAAGCGCCTCACCTCGCTGCCCGAGGACGAGCTGTTCGTCGCCGCCAAGGAACTGCAGGCGCCGTACGAGCTGGTGGCCGAGGTCGCCAAGACCGGCAAGCTGCCGGTGGTGCTGTTCACGGCGGGCGGCATCGCCACCCCGGCCGACGCCGCGATGATGATGCAGCTCGGCGCCGAGGGCGTGTTCGTCGGCTCGGGCATCTTCAAGTCCGGCGACCCCGCCAAGCGCGCCGCCGCCATCGTCAAGGCCACCACGTTCTACGACGACCCCGACGTGATCGCCAAGGTCTCGCGCGGTCTGGGCGAGGCGATGGTCGGCATCAACGTCGACGACATCCCCGCGCCGCACCGCCTCGCCGAGCGCGGCTGGTAGACATTCCCCGAAACCAGGGGACGGACGCCCGGCTGGGACCTCCCAGCCGGGCGTTCTTGCTGTTTGCGGCCTTATGCCGGATTTGGGGCGACGGTGCGGTGATGTCGCCTTTCGGGGGACCGATATCGTTCCGCCGATCTTTACTCTCCTGTCACGATCGATCGTCAGGCTGCGGGCGTCCCGCCTCTGATCGTCACAGGGAGCCCAATTGCCCGGCCTCGATCGTCGTTCCTTCCTCGTCACCGGACTCGCCGCGGGCGCCGTCACGGCGATCCCCGCCGCCGCCTCGGCGGCCCCCACGCCCACGCCCGAGGCGGCGGGCGAACCCGCCTCCCGCGGCCTGCGTTCCGACCCGTTCACGCTCGGCGTGGCCTCGGGCGACCCCGACCACGCCGGCTTCGTGATCTGGACCCGCCTCGCCCCGCAGCCGCTGGCCGAGGACGGGCTCGGCGGCATGCCGCAGCGGGCGTTCTCCGTGCAGTGGCAGGTCTACGCCGACGAGCGCTGCCGCCGCGTCGTGCGGGCGGGCGTGGCCGAGGCGAGCCCGGAATGGGGGCACAGCGTCCACGTCGAGGTGGACCACCTGGAACCCGGCAGGGAGTACTGGTACCGCTTCCGGGTCGGGCCGTACGTCTCACCGGCCGGCAGGGCCCTGACCGCGCCGCACCCGCTGTCGTTCGGCGGCCCGCTGACGATGGCCTTCGTGTCCTGCGCGCAGTACGAGCACGGCTACTTCACGTCCTACCGCCGCCTGGCCGAGGACCACCCGGACCTGGTCCTCCACCTGGGGGACTACCAGTACGAGTACACCAAGAACACCTACGTCGCCGCCGGCGGCAACGTGCGCGACCACGAGGGGCCGGAGACGACGACGCTGGCGAACTACCGCCAGCGGCACGCGCAGTACAAGACCGACCCCGACCTGCAGGCCGCGCACGCCGGCGCGCCGTGGCTGGTCGTCTTCGACGACCACGAGGTGGACAACAACTGGGCCGACGAGATGCCGGAGCACCCGGAGGAGCAGCCCACCTTCCTCGAACGCCGGGCCGCCGCCTTCCGCGCCTACTACGAGAACATGCCGCTGCGCCGCACCTCGGTGCCGCGCGGCGTCGACATGCAGCTCTACCGGCGGGTCAGGTGGGGGGCGATGGCGAACTTCCACATGCTCGACACCCGGCAGTTCCGCGACGACCAGGGCTGCGGCGACGGCTACAAGGACTGCCCCGAGGCGGTCGACCCGGCCCGCTCGATCATGGGCTTCGAGCAGGAGGTGTGGCTGCTCGACGGGTTCCGCCGGTCGCGGGCGCGCTGGGACGTCATCGGCCAGCAGGTCTTCTTCGCCCAGCGCGACAACAACGCCGGGCCGGCGAAGATCACCAGCCAGGACGCCTGGGACGGCTACGTCGCGTCGCGGCGGCGTGTCACCCAGGGCTGGATCGACGCAGGCGTGCGCAACCCGGTCGTGCTCACGGGAGACGTGCACGCGCACTGGGCGAGCGACCTGAAGCTGGACTACGACGACCCGACCGGTCCCACGGTCGGGTCCGAGCTGGTGACGACCTCCATCAGCACCACCGGCGACGGGGCCGACTCCGACCCGGCGGCGCACCCGTTCCTGAAGATCAACCCCCACCTGAAGTTCTACAACAACCAGCGCGGCTACGTCCTGACGAAGATCGACAAGGACGCGCTGACCGCCGACTTCAAAGTGGTGCCCGTCGTCTCGGCTCCCGGTTCCGAGGTGCGTACCAGGGCGACGTTCGTGATCGAGGACAGGGTGCCCGGCGTACAGCAGACCTACCTGCGCCCGCTCGACCCCTCGATCGCGGCGCGGCGGGAGATCACGGCCGAGGACATGGTGGAGGAGACCGTGCGGCAGGAGACCGAGCGCCCCTGACGGCGCGCTCAGGTGCGCCAAGCGGGCGGCGTCCCCTTTCCGGGGGCGCCGCCCGCTTCGTCTGCTCCGGGCCGGCCACCGTTATGGTGACCTGCTATGACGACCGACGACACCGGACGGCTCGCCGAGAACCTGTCTCGCGAGCTGCGCCACATCGTGATGCTGCTGCGCCGTACGACGGCGGGGCAGCCGGTCACCGCCCAGCAGTACTCCGTGCTCGGCTCCCTTGAGGACGGCGCGTGCCGGATGACCGACCTGGCCGAGGAGCACGGCGTGCAGCTGCCGACGATGAGCGTGCAGGTCAACCGCCTGGAGGAGGCCGGTCTCGTCGCGCGGGGCACCGACGCCTCCGACGCGCGGGTGCGCACCGTCGAACTGACGGGCGAGGGCCGCGACCGCCTCCGGGCCGTACGGCAGGCCAGGATCGCCTACCTGTCCGGCCGGCTGGGCGCGCTGACCCCCGAGGAGCGCACGGCCATCGCCCGCGCCCTCCCCGCCCTGGCCAAGCTGGGCCGCTCCTGATTTATCGTTTTGGGCGCGCAAGACCGTGGCCATACCCTGAACAGGGTCACCACAGGAAGGGAAACCGTGACGTCCGCACCCAAGATCGGCGTGCTCGCCCTGCAGGGCGACGTGCGCGAGCACATCCGCGCTCTGGAGGAGTCGGGCGCGGCCGCCACGCCGGTGCGCAGGCAGGAGGAGCTCGCCGCGGTGGACGCGCTGGTCGTCCCGGGCGGGGAGTCGACCACGATGTGGAAGCTCGCCACCATCTTCGAGCTGCTCGAACCGCTGCGGCTGCGGATCAAGGAGGGCATGCCCGCCTACGGCTCGTGCGCCGGGATGATCATGCTGGCCGACCGGATCGAGGGCGGCATCGAGGGCCAGGAGACGCTCGGCGGCATCGACATGGTGGTCCGGCGCAACGCCTTCGGCCGCCAGGTCGACTCGTTCGAGGCCGATCTCGACTTCGCCGGGCGCGGGACGATCAGGGCCGTCTTCATCCGGGCGCCCTGGGTCGAGTCCGTGGGGCCCGACGTGGAGGTGCTGGGCCGCACCGAAGCTGGGGATAGGATCGTCGCGGTCCGACAGGGACCGTTGCTCGCGACGTCCTTCCACCCGGAGCTGACCGGCGACGCGCGAGTGCACTCGTATTTTGTCGAAATGGTGAGGGAGCTCTAGGCGATGTCCGGCCACTCCAAATGGGCGACGACGAAGCACAAGAAGGCGGCGCTGGACTCCAAGCGCGGCAAGCTTTTCGCCAAGCTCATCAAGAACATCGAGGTCGCGGCCAGGACCGGCGGGCCCGACCCGGACGGCAACCCCACGCTGTTCGACGCCATCACCAAGGCCAGGAAGAACTCGGTCCCGATCGACAACATCGAGCGGGCCCGCAAGCGCGGCGGCGGCCTCGAGGCCGGCGGCGCCGACTGGCAGACGATCATGTACGAGGGCTACGCCCCCGGCGGCGTCGCGGTCCTCATCGAATGTCTCACCGACAACCGCAACCGCGCGGCGTCCGAGGTGCGCGTGGCGCTGACCCGCAACGGCGGCTCGCTCGCCGACCCCGGCTCGGTGTCGTACATGTTCAACCGCAAGGGCGTCGTGATCGTCCCCAAGGGGTCGCTGACCGAGGACGACGTGCTCATGGCCGTGCTCGACGCGGGGGCCGAGGAGGTCAACGACCTCGGCGAGAACTTCGAGGTGATCTCCGAGGCCTCCGACCTCATCCCCGTGCGCAAGGCGCTGCAGGACGCGGGCATCGACTACGAGTCGGCCGAGATGAGCTTCGTCCCGACGCTCAACGTCCCGCTGGACGAGGACGGCGCACGCAAGATCTTCAAGCTCATCGACGCGCTCGAGGACAGCGACGACGTCCAGAACGTCTGGGCGAACTTCGACGTGAGCGACGAGGTCATGGAGAAGGTCGAGGCCTGACGCCGGAGGCGGGCACGGGCCCCGGATCGGCGGAGAGCTTCGGGCCCCAGCTCGGCGAGGGGGCGGAAAACCGGTGGCAGAGGCCGCCGGGGCCCGCATAGCTTGGCCGGTTGTGGAAATCCGTCATCTCACGAGCGACGACCTGGACGCCGTCCTCGACAACCGCAGGCGCGCCTTCGGCCCGCTGTCCGGCGGCGGCGCCGAGACCTGGCGCAAGCTCGTCTCCCCGATGCTGCCCGAGGGCCGTTACCTGGGCGCCTTCGACGGCCCCCGTCTCGTCGGCACGGCCAGGATCAACCCGTACGTCCAGTGGTGGCACGGCCGCCCGCTGTCCATGGGCGGCGTGGCGGGCGTGACGGTGTCGCCGGAGGACCGCGGCAGGGGTGTGGGCCGGGCGCTCACGCACGCGGCCATCGAGCGCTGCGCGGAGCTCGGCCACGCGGTCTCCGCGCTCTACCCGGCCACCACGCCGGTGTACCGGAGCGCGGGCTACGAGCACGCCGGCGTGCTCCAGCGGATCACCGTGCCCGCCGAGGCGCTGCGTACGCTGGGCGGCCCCGGCGGCGCGGCCGGCGCGGTCAAGCTGCGCCGCATGGGCCCCGCCGACGCGGCCGAGCTCGTGGCCCTGATCGGCAGGGTGCACGCCGCCACCCGCGCGAGCGGGCCGCTGTGCTTCGACGAGCGGACCTGGCGGCTGTGGCTGGAGGACGACGACGACTTCTGTTACCTGGCCGAGGACGGGTTCGTCGTCTACCGGTGGAGCGACGGGGACATCGAGGTCGACAACCTGCTGGCGGGGTCGGAGGCGACGGCCAGGGCCCTGTGGTCGATGGTCGGCAGCGCCTCGACCGTCGCGAAGTCGGTGACCGCCTGCGTCGACCCCGCCGACCCGGTGCTCTGGATGCTGCGGGAGCGGTCGAAGGACGAGGTCACCCAGACCCGGTGGATGTTCCGGCTGATCGACCTGCCCGCCGCGGTCGAGGGGCGCGGCTTCCCCGCGGGGGTCCGCGTCGAGACCCCCGTCGAGGTGACCGACTCCCGGCGCCCGGGCAACGCGGGCACGTGGGTGCTGCGGGTGGACGGCGGCGCCGGCTCCGTGACGCGGCGCGACGCGGCGCGTGGTGAGGGGGCACACGAGGACGCGACGCGGCTCACGATCGGCGGGATGTCCGCGCTGTTCGCCGGCGTGCCCACGGCCACGCTCCGCCGCGCCGGCCTGCTGAGCGGCGGCTCTCCCGACGCCGACGACGCACTGGACGCCGCGTTCGGCTGCGCCGCGTACATGATCGACTACTTCTGACGCGCCCGCGCGGCCGCTGATCGCGATAGAGTGACCGACCGAACAGATGTTCGGCGCAGCGGCGGCCGCGCCGCCGGGATCAGGGAGGCGTGCCGGTGCGGTTGCCCCAACTGCGGGTGATGGGCGTGGACCCGGGGCTGACGCGATGCGGTCTCGGCGCCGTGGAGGGCCGTCCCGGCGCGCCGCTGAGCCTGCTGTCGGTCGGGGTGGTCCGCACCCCGGCCGACGACGACATCGGGTCCCGGCTGGTCGTCATCGAGGCGGAGATCGAGCGCTGGCTCGACGAGATCAGGCCCGACGCGGTCGCCGTCGAGCGGGTCTTCGCCCAGCACAACGTCCGTACGGTCATGGGGACGGCCCAGGCGTCGGCCGTCGCGATCGTCTGCGCGGCCCGGCGGGGGCTGCCGGTCGCGCTGCACACGCCCAGCGAGGTCAAGGCCGCCATCACGGGCAACGGCAACGCCGACAAGAAGCAGGTCGGCACGATGGTCACCCGGCTGCTGCGGCTCGACGCCATGCCCAAGCCCGCGGACGCGGCCGACGCGCTCGCCCTGGCCATCTGCCACGTCTGGCGCGGCGGCGTGCAGCACCGCCTGGCCGACGCCCTGGCCCGGGCCCGTTCCGGGGGTGCGGGGCCCGCGGGCTCTGGTAGGACTGGGAGGCCCGGCGAGGTCGCGGCCGGGCGTCCGGACCGGGGAGGGAGCACGCGGTGATCGCATCCGTTGCGGGGCAGGTGGCGGCGATCGGAGCCGACAGCGCCGTGGTCGAGGTGGGCGGCGTCGGGATGCTCGTCCACTGCACCCCGGGCACCCTGGCCGGACTGCGCGTCGGCGAACCCGCCCGGCTGTCGACCTCGCTTGTTGTCCGCGAGGAATCGCTCACGTTGTACGGCTTCGCCTCCGACGACGAGCGCACGGTCTTCGAACTGCTCCAGACGGCCAGTGGGGTCGGGCCGCGCCTGGCCCTGGCCATGCTCGCGGTCCACGCGCCCAACGCGCTGCGGGTCGCGGTGGCGAGCGCCGACATCAAGGCCCTGACGATGGTGCCCGGCATCGGCCAGAAGGGCGCGCAGCGCATCGTGCTCGAACTCAAGGACAAGCTCGGCACCCCGGCGGCGGCCGTCGACGCCGCGATCAACGGCGCGGCGGCGGCGCCCGTCTGGCGCGACCAGGTCCATGCGGGACTGGTCGGGCTCGGCTACTCGTCCAGGGACGCCGACGAGGCGGTCGCTGCGGTCACCGCGGAGGCCGAGGCGGAGGTCGCCGCCGGTCGCACCCCGCGGGTGGCCGCGCTGCTCAAGTCCGCCCTGCGCGCGCTGAGCGTGCGGTGACCTCGTGAAGGGCCGCGCCTCGCCCGCCGTGCGGGGCGCGTGGCGGGCTGATGGTTCGATGAAAGTTTCACCGGGAAGCGGACGGATCCCGGCAGGTCGAGCGGATGGTGTCGAGTGAGCTTCGAGCGGGATCTCGTGTCGCCGGAACCGGAGGGCGACGAGCAGGCGATCGAGGCCGCGCTGCGCCCCCGGCGCCTGGACGAGTTCATCGGACAGGGCCGGGTGCGCGAGCAGCTGTCGCTGGTGCTGGAGAGCGCCCTGCGCCGCAACCGCCCGCCCGACCACGTCCTGATGAGCGGCGGCCCCGGGCTCGGCAAGACGACGCTCGCCATGATCATCGCCTCCGAGCTCGGCGCGCCGCTGCGGATGACCTCAGGCCCGGCGCTGGAGCGCGCGGGCGACCTCGCCGCGATCCTGTCCACGCTGACCGAGGGCGAGGTCCTGTTCATCGACGAGATCCACCGCATGGCCCGCCCGGCGGAGGAGATGCTCTACCTCGCGATGGAGGACTTCCGGGTGGACATCGTCGTCGGCAAGGGCCCCGGCGCCACCTCGATCCCCCTCGACATCGCCCCGTTCACGCTGGTCGGGGCCACCACCCGGGCGGGGCTGCTGCCCGCGCCGCTGCGTGACAGGTTCGGCTTCACCGCCCACATGGACTTCTACGAGGTGGCCGAGCTGGAGCAGGTGCTGCGGCGCTCCGCGCGGCTGCTGTCGGTGGAGCTGCCGGACGAGGGCGCCCACGAGATCGCCCGCCGCTCGCGCGGCACGCCCCGCATCGCCAACCGCCTGCTCCGGCGGGTGCGCGACTTCGCCGAGGTCCGCGCGGAGGGCGTGATCACCCGGGAGGTCGCGGCGGCGGCGCTCAACCTCTACGAGGTGGACGCCGAGGGACTGGACCGGCTCGACCGGGCCGTGCTCGACGCGCTGCTGCGCAAGTTCGGCGGCGGCCCGGTGGGCCTGTCGACGCTCGCGGTGGCCGTGGGGGAGGAGCCGGAGACCGTCGAGGTCGTGGCCGAGCCCTTCCTGGTGCGGCAGGGGCTGCTGGCCCGCACCCCGAGGGGCCGCGTCGCCACCGCCACCGCCTGGGCGCACCTCGGCCTGACTCCGCCTCCTGACGCCGTCGGCTCCGTGGCGGTGCCCACGCTCTTCGACGACGCCTGAGCGCCCCTCCCGCCACACTTTGCGCCGGCGCGGCGGATGGAAGCGGAAACCAGGGCAAAGAGGTAACAGACCGATTGCGAAGCCCATGAAACGGGAACTTTCCTGCCCGTCGAGCCGTGGGTTCGTTGCCGGGCTTCTGCGGGCTCGAATACACTGCGTGGCTTGACTGGCCGCACCCGCGAGAAGTCGCGGTGGCCCGCGTGTGAAGCGCACAAGACCTCCGGCGTCAGGCCGGTTCATCACGTTACGGAAGGGTGGCCCCCGTGGGTAACAACCCGCTTGGGACGTTCCTGCCACTGATCTTGCTGGTAGTGGTGTTCTACTTCCTCCTGATCCGCCCCCAGCGCAAGCGGCAGCAGGAGCAGGTCCAGATGCAGAACTCCCTCACCCCGGGCGTCCGGGTCATGACCACGACAGGCCTGTTCGCGACGGTCGTCGCACTCCAGGACGACGACGTCGTGCTGGAGGTGGCCCCCGGCGTCGAGACCCGCTGGGCCAAGGCGGCGATCGGCAGGGTGCTCACTCCCGTGGACGAGGTGACGGACGAGGAGGCCGAGGAGACCGTGACGGACGGTTCCGACACGGGGAACGGTGACGATACGAGCACCAAGCAGTCCTGAGTAGGCTGATCACAACCTTTCGACGAAAGAACTGACCTCCAGTGGCCCCACCGACCAGTAGCCAGAGCAAGCCTGGACGCACACTCCTGTTGCTCCTTGCGCTCATCCTCGTCATGGGCGCGACGGTCGCCCTCCAGAAGGCGTTCGTCCCCAAGTTCGGCCTCGACCTCGCGGGCGGCACCACCGTGACGCTCACGCCGGTCATGGCGAACGGGAAGACGCCGTCGCAGGAGAGCCTCGACCGAGCCGTGACGATCATCCGGCAGCGCGTCAACGGCACCGGCATCTCCGACGCCCAGGTCGCGAAGTCGAACGACAACATCGTGATCCAGATCCCGGGCGCGGGCCGTGACGAGGCGCTGCGGCTGGTGTCGACCACCGCCGAACTGCGCATGCGGCAGGTGCTCGCGGTGGCCGCCGCCACGAACCAGCCGGCGCAGGTGCCCACCGCGGCTCCCACGCCCAGCGGGTCGGCGGCGGCGACGCCCGCGGCCACTTCGAAGGCGTCCACGCCGGCCAGGGAGAGCGGGGCCCCGAACGGCAACGCGTCTCCGGCGGGCCGTGCCCTGTCGAAGGCGCTGACCGCGCCGTCGCCGGAGCCGAGCACCTCGACGAGGGCCACGAACCACCGCAGGGCGGGCGCAGGGACCGCCCGCGCCAACCGGGCGAAGGCGTCGCCCTCGGCCGCTCCCAGCCCCACGCCGACGGCCGCTCCCCAGGACACGGGCGACCCACTGGCCGGTCAGGACACCAGCGGCATCGACCCGGCGCTGCTCGCCGAGTTCCGCACGATCGACTGCACCGCGAAGAACCGCGGCCAGGGCGCCGTCGACGACCCGAACAAGCAGATCGTCGCCTGCAGCGACGACGGCTCGGCGCGGTACATCCTGGACAAGGCCGCGGTGCAGGGCACCGAGATCAGCGGCGCGCAGTCGGGCACCGACCCCACCACCGGTGAGTGGATCGTCCAGGTCGACTTCAAGTCCAAGGGCGCCACGCAGTTCGCCGACATCACCCGGCGCATCACGAGCCTGCCGGCCCCGCGCAACCAGCTCGCCAACGTGCTGGACGGCGTCGTCATCGTCGCTCCGACGATCGAGGAGGCCATCCCCGGCGGCAGCGCCCGCATCTCCGGCAGTTTCACCCAGAAGACCGCCACCGAGCTGGCCGACCAGCTCAAGTACGGCGCGCTGCCGCTGAAGTTCCAGCAGAGTTCGGTCGTGTCGGTCTCCTCGACCCTCGGCCAGGACCAGCTTCACGGCGGTCTGATCGCCGGCGCGCTCGGCCTGATCGTCGTCATGATCTACCTGCTGCTCTACTACCGCGGCCTGGGGCTCATCGGCATAGCCAGCCTCTGCGTGGCCACCGTGTTCACGTACCTGACCGTCGACATCCTGAGCCAGAACGCCGGCTTCCGGCTCTCGCTGCCGCACATCATCGGTCTGGTGGTCTCGATCGGCATCACCGCGGACTCGTTCATCGTCTACTTCGAACGGATCCGCGACGAGATCAAGGAGGGCCACCGCACGCTGCGCTCGGCGGTGGAGGTGGCCTGGCGGCGCGCCCGGCGGACCATCCTGGTCGCCGACGCCGTCATGTTCATCGCCGCGGTGGTGCTGTTCTTCCTCGCGGTCGGCGACGTGGCCGGCTTCGCGTTCGCGATGGGCCTGACCACGCTCATCGACATCGTGGTGGTGTTCCTGTTCACCAAGCCGCTGATGTCCCTCGTGGGGCGGTTGCGGTTCTTCTCGAAGGGCCACAAGCTGTCCGGACTCGACGCGGAGCGCATGGGCCGTACCAGCCCCGCCGAGCAGACCCTGCAGGAGGCGTGATGCCGGGAGTGATCAGCCGCCTCTACCGCGGCGACATCAACATCGACTTCGTCGGCAAGCGCAAGATCTGGTACGGCCTGTCGGTGTTCCTGCTGGCCGTCTCCATCCTGGGCCTGGCGCTGAACGGGCTGAACCTGGGCGTGGAGTTCCGCGGCGGCTCTGTCTTCGACTTCAAGCGCACACCGGGCTCCAGCCTCGAACAGGTCCGCGAGACGATCCACAACGCCGGGCCTGATCAGGCCATCGTGCAGCAGGCCGGCCCCAACTGGCGGGTCACCACCGAGAGCCTCAAGGCCGACGAGGTGACCAAGGTCCAGCAGACGGTCGCCCAGAAGTACGGCATCACGGAGGACCAGGTCAGCTCGCAGGTCATCGGCGCGACCTGGGGTGGCGAGGTCTCGCAGAAGGCATGGATCGGCCTCGCGGTCTTCATGATCGCGATCATGCTGTACCTGTCGGTGGCCTTCGAGTGGCGGATGGCCCTCGCGGCGATCGTCGCCCTCGTCCACGACCTCGTGATCACCGCGGGCGTCTACGCCTGGTCGGGCTTCGAGGTCACCCCGGCGACCATGCTGGGCTTCCTCACGATCCTCGGTTACTCGTTGTACGACGCGGTCGTCGTCTTCGACATGATCAAGGAGGTCACGGGCAAGCTCGGCACGAGCGCGAAGATGACCTACACGCAGGCCGCCAACAACGCGCTCAGCCACACGCTGATCCGGTCGCTCAACACCTCACTGGTGGCGATCCTGCCGGTGGCGGCGATCCTGTTCATCGGCACCACGCTGCTCGGCGCCGGCACGCTGAAGGACCTGTCGCTGGCGCTGTTCGTCGGCATGATCGTCGGCACCTACTCGTCCCTGTGCGTGGCGACGCCGATCCTGGTCACGCTCAAGGAGCGGGAGCCCAAGTGGCAGGCCCTGGCCCAGCGGGTGCACGCCAAGCAGGTCTCCGCCGCCAAGGCCGCCGCCAAGGAGCCCGTCTCGGCCGGCTCGCAGAACGTCACCACCACGACCACGGAGAAGCGCAAGAAGCGCTGATCCCGTCTCGTCGCAGGCGCCCCCGGAACCCGCCCGGTTCCGGGGGCGCCTTCGTGTTGCGCGATCCCGTTAGGCTTGGGCGTCGTGACTGACTGGACGGCTCTCATCAGGGATGTCCCGGACTACCCCAAGCCGGGCATCCTCTTCAAGGACATCACCCCGCTGCTGGCGGACCACGCGGCCTTCACGCAGGTCGTGGGCGAGCTCGGGGACGGCCTGGCGTTCGACAAGGTGGTCGGCATCGAGGCGCGGGGCTTCATCCTCGCAGCGCCGGTGGCCTACCGCAGCGGCGCCGGGTTCGTACCGGTGCGCAAAAAGGGCAAATTGCCCGCCGACACGTACGAGGCGTCCTATGATCTCGAGTACGGCTCCGCGACGATCGAGGTGCACGCCGACGCCTTCGACCCCGGCGACCGGGTTCTGATCGTGGACGACGTCCTCGCCACGGGCGGCACGGCCCGGGCGGCCGTGGAGCTGGTCAGAAGGACGGGTGCGGAGGTCGTGGCCGTGTCCTTCCTGATGGAGCTGTCCTTCCTCTCCGGCCGCGACCGGCTGCCGGGCCTGGACGTCCGCACCCTGCTCACCGTCTGAGCCGCGCGGGCCGGTCAGGGGGCACGCGGCCGAGAGTGCTGTGGCAGCACGGATACACTGTGGAATCTGGACTCGACGTGAGGAGTCTGTGTGCCCCGTGATGTGGTCGTGCCCGACAGCGCGCGGGTCGATCGCGGAGTGATCTCCCGCGACGCCCCCGAGCCCGTCGCAGACGTGCCCCCCGACGCGGCGCGCGACCCCGCGGCGGTCCCGGAGGACAAGCCGGCGTCGCCGGCCACGCGACGGAGGCTCGCCCGTTTCGGGGGGCAGTGGGGTGCCATGAATCCGGTGTTGGAACCGCTCTTCAAGACGGTCCGTGCCACTCATCCCAAAGCAGACCTGCGGCTGATCGAGCGCGCGTACGACGTCGCCGCCTATCACCACCGCGATCAGAAGCGCAAGAGCGGCGACCCGTACATCACCCACCCGCTCGCGGTGGCGACGATCCTGGCGGAGCTGGGCACGGACGACGAGACGCTGTGCGCCGCACTGCTGCACGACACCGTCGAGGACACCGCCTACAGCCTCGACGAGTTACGAGCCGACTTCGGCGACAACATCGCGTTGCTCGTCGACGGCGTGACCAAGCTCGACAAGGTGAAGTTCGGCGACGCGGCGCAGGCCGAGACCGTGCGCAAGATGGTCGTCGCGATGTCGCGCGACATCCGCGTGCTGGTGATCAAGCTGGCCGACCGGCTGCACAACATGCGGACCATGCGCTACATGCCCGAGCACAAGCGCCAGCAGAAGTCCCGCGAGACGCTGGAGATCTTCGCGCCGCTGGCCCACCGGCTCGGCATGAACACCATCAAGTGGGAGCTGGAGGACCTCGCGTTCGCCATGCTCTACCCGAAGCGGTACGACGAGATCGCCCGGATGGTGTCGGAGCGCGCGCCGCGCCGTGACCTGTTCCTGCACGAGGTCATCGAGAAGGTCTCCGCCGACCTGCGCGAGGCGAAGATCAAGGCGACCGTGCGCGGCCGGCCCAAGCACTACTACTCGATCTACCAGAAGATGATCGCCAAGGGCGTGGCCTTCGACGACATCTACGACCTGGTGGGCATCCGCGTGCTGGTCGACACGGTCCGCGACTGCTACGCCGCGCTCGGAACGATCCACGCCCAGTGGAAGCCGGTGCCGGGGCGGTTCAAGGACTACATCGCCATGCCCAAGTTCAACATGTACCAGTCGCTCCACACGACGGTCATGGGACCCGAGGGCAAGGCCATCGAGCTCCAGATCCGCACGCGGGCCATGCACAACCGCGCCGAGTACGGCGTGGCCGCGCACTGGAAGTACAAGGAGGAGATGACGGGGGCCGGCGCCGGCAAGGTCAAGCAGGTCAACGACATGGCCTGGCTCCGCCAGTTGCTGGACTGGCAGAAGGAGACCTCCGACCCCGGGGAGTTCCTGGAGTCGCTGCGCTTCGACCTGTCGGTCTCGGAGGTGTTCGTCTTCACCCCGCGCGGCCAGGTGATCGCCCTGCCCGAGGGCGCCACCCCCGTCGACTTCGCGTACGCCGTGCACACCGAGGTCGGCCACCGATGTATCGGCGCGCGGGTGAACGGCAGGCTGGTCCCGCTGGAGTCCCGCCTCGGCAACGGCGACACGGTCGAGATCTTCACGTCGAAGTCGCCGGACGCCGGGCCGTCGAGGGACTGGCTCAAGTTCGTCAAGAGCGGCCGGGCCCGCAACAAGATCCGTCAGTGGTTCACCAAGGAGCGCCGCGAGACCGCCATCGAGGCGGGCAAGGAGGCGATCGGGCGGGCCATGCGCAAGCAGGGCCTGCCGCTGCAGCGGCTGATGTCCGGCGAGGCGCTGCTGGCCCTGGCCAGGGACCTGCGCTACGCCGACGTCTCGGCCCTGTACGCGGCCGTCGGCGAGGGACACCTCACCGCACAGTCGGTCGTGGACAAGCTCGTACAGGCCCTGGGCGGCGTCGAGGGGGCCGAGGAGGACATCGCCGAGGCCCAGGTCCCCACGCGGCTCAAGGGCCGTCTGAGGGCCAACTCGAACGCAGGCGTGATGGTCGCGGGCGACCCGGACGTGTGGGTCCGCCTGTCGCGCTGCTGCACCCCGGTGCCGGGGGACGAGATCGTCGGGTTCGTCACGCGAGGGCACGGCGTCTCCGTGCACCGCACCAACTGCCCCAACGTGGAGCAGCTCAACGCCCACCCCGACCGGCTGGTGGAGGTCTCCTGGTCTCCCGGGGACGACTCGGTCTTCCTCGTCGCCATCCAGGTGGAGGCGCTCGACCGCCCCCGCCTGCTGTCGGACGTCACGCGGACCCTCTCCGACCAGCACGTGAACATCCTGTCGGCCTCGGTGACGACCAGCCGCGATCGGGTGGCGATCAGCAAGTTCACCTTCGAGATGGGCGACCCCAAGCACCTCGGCCACGTGCTCAAGGCGGTGCGCACCGTCGCGGGCGTCTACGACGTCTACCGCGTCACCAGCTGACGGCCCGCGGCCCCCGCGGCCGGAACCACGGCCCGGCGGGCCGATGACCGGACGGCCCCTGCCCGGCGGCGGGGCGCGTCCTCACGAAGCGGCGGCGGACATGCGAATCCCGGCGTGACACGAGGTCACGCCGGGACGCGCTCGAAGCGGGTCAGGAGAACTCGGCGAGCGTCCGCTCCGCCTCCTGGAGCCAGGAGCGGCGGGCGGACAGGGCCTCCTCCGCCTCCTTGACGTCCTTGTCCCGGCCGGCCGTCTGGGCCTTGGCCAGCCGCGTCTCCAGCTGGTCGATGGACCTGCGGAGCTGGTTGACCGTGTCCTGGGCGCGAGCCCTGGCCTCGGGGTTGGAGCGCTTCCACTCGGTGTCCTCGGCCCTGCGGACCGCGTCGTCGACCTTGCGCAGCCCGCCCTCCAGGCGGTCGCGCTGGTCGCGCGGCACCGGGCCCGCGGCCTCCCAGCGCTCCAGGATGCCCCGCAGCGCCGAGCGCGCGGTACGCGCGTCGGTGACCGGCAGCAGCTTCTCGGCCTCGGCCAGCAGGGCCTCCTTCACCTCCGCGTTGGCCGCGAAGGAGGCGTCCCGCTCCGCGAACACGGCCGAGCGGGCCTGGAAGAACTGGTCCTGGGCGCCCTTGAAGCGCGCCCACAGCTCGTCCTCGACCTCACGGGAGGCGCGCCCGGCGGCCTTCCACTCGCGCATCAGCTCCCGGTAGGCCGCCGCGGTGGCGTTCCAGTCCGTCGAGTCCGCCAGCGCCTCCGCCTCGCTCACGATGCGCTCCTTGGTGCCGCGCACCGCGTCGCGCTGCTGGTCGAGCGAGGAGAAGTACGCCTTGCGCCGCTTGGCGAAGGCCGTACGTGCCGTGGACAGCTTCTTCCACAGCGTCGCCTCGGTGGCCCGGTCGACCCGCTCGGCGGCCTTCCACTCCTCGACGAGCTGCCGCAGCCGCTCGCCGCCGGACTTCCAGTGCGTCGTCTCCTCGGCGATGCGCTCGGCCTCGGCGACGATGCGCTCCTTCACCTCACGCGCGTGCGCCCGGGCCTGGTCGCGCGCGGCCCGCAGCTCCTCGCGCCGCTTGCCGACCAGCTCGGTCAGCGCCGTCAGCCGGTCCTGCAGCGAGCCGAGGTCGCCGACCGCGTGCGCCTCGGCCACCGACTCACGCAGCTTGGCGATGCTCGACTCGGCCTGGGCCGGCGCGAGGTCGGTGCCGCGCACCCGCTGCTCAAGGAGCTGCACCTGGCCCGCCAGCTCGTCGAACTTCCGGCGGTAGTAGGCCAGTGCCTCCTCCGGCTCACCGGCCTGCCAGGACCCGACGGCCCGTTCTCCCTCAGCCGTACGCACGTAGACGGTGCCGTCCTCGTCTACCCGGCCCCACGGGTCGGTGCTCACCGTGTCCTCCCGCACTTGAATCAGCCTCCAGGGCTCGATGTGCCCTTGGTTGTATTACGTCAGCTCTTGCTGGTGATTGTCACGTCTTTGATGACCACGGGCTGCTTCGGGGCACCAGTGCCGTCCCCGCCGGCGCTGGCGATGACGCCCTTCTTGGCGACCTTGTCCACGATTTCGAGTCCTTTGGTCACCGTACCGAAAGGCGTGTAGTCGGGCGTCAGTCCGGTGTCCCCGAACACGATGAAGAACTGGCTTCCGTTGGTGTTCGGGCCGCTGTTCGCCATCGCGAGCACGCCCCGTGTGTACTTCGCGCCCGCGAGGTTCTCGTTGGCGAAGCGGTAGCCCGGGCCGCCCTGGCCGTCGGTCGGGTTCTTGCCGTCGGCCTTGGCCAGCGGGTCGCCGCACTGCAGGATCGGGAAGTCCGTGCCCATCCGGTGGCACTTCGTGTCGTCGAAGTAGTCCTTGGAAGCCAGGAACTTGAACGAGTTGACCGTGCAGGGCGCCTTCTCGCTGTCCAGCCTCGCGACGATGTCACCGAGGTTGGTCCTGATGGTCATGGTCGCCGGGGCGGTGCTCACCTTCTCCGGCGGCGTGCCGACGTTCTTGACCTGGCCGCTGCCCTCGTCGGCGACGTAGCCGCAGGTGCCCTTGACCGGGTCGTACGGCTTGGGGTCGGCCACCGCGGGCTTGATGCTCGCCGACGGCGACGCGGCCGCGGTGGCGTCGCTGTCGTCGCGGCCGAGGAGGGTCGTCGCCGCCACCACGCCGCCGATCACCACCACCACGGCCGCGGTGGTGCCTATGATCGCGTTGCGCCGCGACTTCTGCTCGCGCTCCACGCGTGCCTGCAGCTGCCGTTCGTAGTGCTCCCGGGCCAGCTGCTTCTGCCGGTCCTTGCCGGTGACCACTTCGACCTCCCGACTCGTCCTGTTTCCCATGGTCGTACGCCCGGACGCGATCTCGCCGGCGCGTACCCGCCACACCCGGGAGGTGCTCCGGGAACGGCGGCCTGTTCTATAGCATCCGGCTCGACTGCTCCAAGAATGACTATTGAGGTGGGCGAATCGTATCGGCTGACGGGTATTGGTTCGCAGCCTGCCGACCCGCACCGGTACCCTTCGGTTACATTCGCTCGCGCAATCCTTGATTGATCCGTAGAGACGCAGAGGCCGCTTCCGTGCTCGTCGCCGGGTTTCCCGCAGGGTCGTTCCAGACCAACTGTTACGTCGTCGCTCCCGCAGCAGGCGAGGAGTGCGTGGTCATCGACCCAGGTCAGGATGCCGTGGAGGATCTCGACGCGCTGCTGCGCGAGCACCGGCTGAAGCCGGTCGCGGTGCTGCTCACCCACGGCCACATCGATCACGTGTGGTCGGTGGCCCCGGTGTGCGGCGCCCGCGACGTGCCCGCGTGGATCCACCCGGAGGACCGCGATCTGCTGTCGGACCCGGCGAAGGGGTTCCCGCCGCAGGCGGGCCAGGCGTTCGGCGGACTGAAACTTTCCGAGCCCGACGACGTGCGGGAGCTGGCCGACGGCGCCGTGCTGTCGCTGGCCGGGCTCGAGTTCACGGTCGAGCACAGGCCGGGCCATACCTGGGGGTCGGTGACGTTCCGGGCGCCCGTCGAGGACTCCCAGGTCCTGTTCGCGGGCGACCTGCTGTTCGCCGGCTCCATCGGCCGTACCGACCTGCCCGGCGGCGACTACGCCGCCATCCTGCGCAGCCTCGCCAAGACGCTGACGCTGCCGGACGAGACCACGGTCCTGCCCGGCCACGGACCTCAGACGACCATCGGCCGCGAGCGCGCGACCAACCCCTTCCTCAGGGACGTCGCGCCGCACGCCGGCCCGACCAGGGGATTGTGATGACCTTTCAGGCGCCCAAGGGCACCTTCGACTGGATGCCCCCGCGTTCGGAGTGGGCTCTCGCCGTACGGGACGCCCTGGCCGCGCCGGCCCGCCGCGCCGGCTACGGCTACATCGAGACGCCTGCCTTCGAGGACACGGCGCTGTTCTCGCGGGGCGTCGGAGAGTCGACCGACATCGTGACCAAGGAGATGTACACGTTCACGAGCCGGGGCGGCCAGTCGCTGACGCTGCGCCCCGAGGGCACCGCGAGCGTGATGCGGGCCGTGCTCGAACACGGCCTGTACGGCGGGCCGCTGCCGATCAAGCTCTGGTACTCGGGCAGCTACTTCCGCTACGAGCGGGCCCAGGCGGGGCGCTACCGCCACTTCTCCCAGGTGGGGGCGGAGGCCCTGGGGGCCGAGGACCCGGCGCTCGACGCCGAGCTGATCGTGCTGGCGATGGACGGCTACGTCTCGCTGGGCCTGCGCGGCGTCCGGCTGCTGCTGAACTCGCTGGGCTGCAAGGAGTGCCGCCCGGCCTACCGCGCCGCGCTGCAGGACTTCCTGCGCGGCCTGGACCTCGACGAGCCCACCCGCAACCGGATCGAGATCAACCCGCTGCGGGTGCTCGACGACAAGCGCCCCGAGGTGCGCGCGCAGCTGGAGAACGCGCCGCTGGTCACCGATCACCTGTGCGGGGCCTGCAAGGCCTACCACGAGGAGGTCAGAGGCCTGCTGACGGCCGCCGGCGTGGCGTACGAGGACGACCCCCGGCTCGTGCGCGGGCTGGACTACTACACGCGTACGACCTTCGAGTTCCTGCACGACGGCCTGGGCGCCCAGTCGGCGGTCGGCGGGGGAGGACGCTACGACGGGCTGAGCGAGCAGATCGGCGGCCCGGCGCTGCCGAGCGTGGGCTGGGCCCTCGGGGTGGACCGCACGGTGCTGGCGATGGAGGCCGAGGGCCTGCTTGCCGAGCGCCCCCGCGGCGTCGAGGTGTTCGCCGTGCCGCTCGGCGAGGAGGCCAGGCGGCGCGTGTTCCCGCTCGTGAGCGAGCTGCGCCGGGCCGGTCTCGCGGTCGACATGGCCTTCGGCGGCCGTGGCGTCAAGGGCGCGATGAAGGCCGCCGACCGCAGCGGCGCGCGGTACGCGCTCATCCTCGGCGACCGAGATATCGAGGCGGGCGCCGTGCAAGTGAAGGACCTGACCACAGCCGACCAGACCGCGGTTCCGCTCGCGGAGGTCGTCGAGTTCTTGAAGGGGAAACTCTCGTGATCCGCACCCACGAGGCAGGCACGCTCCGCAAGGAGCACGCGGGCCAGAAGGTGACGCTCGCCGGATGGGTGGCGCGCAGGCGCGACCACGGCGGCGTGGTCTTCATCGACCTGCGCGACGCCTCCGGCTCGGCCCAGGTGGTCTTCCGGGAGGAAGACCACGCCCACGACCTGCGCGCGGAGTACTGCGTGAAGGTCACAGGCGAGGTACGCCAGCGCCCGGCCGGCAACGAGAACCCCGATCTGCCCACGGGCGAGATCGAGGTCGTCGCCTCCGAGGTGGAGGTGCTGAGCGAGTCGGCGCCGCTGCCGTTCCCGATCGAGGGCAGCGCGGGCGTGTCGGAGGAGGCGCGGCTGAAGTACCGCTACCTCGACATCCGCCGCCAGCGGATCGCCGACGCGCTGCGCATGCGCTCGCAGGCGACCTATCTCGCCAACGAGGTCATGCGCGAGCGCGGGTTCGTCTACGTCGAGACCCCGAACCTGACCCGCTCGACGCCCGAGGGCGCCCGCGACTTCCTGGTGCCCGTACGGCTCCAGCCGGGCAACTGGTACGCCCTGCCTCAGTCGCCACAGCTGTTCAAGCAGCTCCTCATGGTCTCCGGCCTGGAGCGCTACTACCAGCTCGCCCGCTGCTTCCGCGACGAGGACCTGCGGGCCGACCGGCAGCCCGAGTTCACCCAGATCGACATCGAGATGTCGTTCGTGGACCAGGACGACGTGATCGAGCTGGGCGAGGCGCTCATCGGGCGGATCTGGAAGGAGACGCTCGGCTACGAGCTGCCCACGCCGCTGCCCCGGATGACGTACGCCGAGGCGATGGCGCGGTATGGCTCGGACAAGCCGGACCTGCGCTTCGGCGTCGAGCTGACCGACCTCACGGACTACTTCTCCGGCACCTCGTTCCGCGTCTTCCAGGCGCCGTACGTGGGAGCGGTCGTGATGCCGGGCGGCGCCTCGCAGACCCGCAGGGAGCTCGACGCCTGGCAGGAGTGGGCCAAGTCGCGCGGCGCGCGTGGCCTGGCGTACGTGCTGGTGCAGGAGGACGGCACGCTGGGCGGCCCGGTGGCCAAGAACCTCTCGGAGACCGAGCTGGGCGGCCTCGCCGGGGCGACCGGCGCCAAGCCCGGCGACGCGGTCTTCTTCGCGGCCGGCGCGCCCGCGGCCTCCCGCGACCTGCTCGGCGCGGCCCGCCTGGAGATCGGCCGCCGCTGCGACCTGATCGACGAGTCGCAGTGGTCGTTCCTGTGGATCGTCGACGCCCCGATGTTCGAGGAGGACGGAGAGGGCGGCTGGACCCCGGTCCACCACCCGTTCACCTCTCCGAAGCCGGAGTGGGCCGACACCTTCCAGGACAACCCCGGCGAGGCCCTGGCCTACGCCTACGACATGGTCTGCAACGGCATGGAGATCGGCGGCGGCTCGATCCGTATCCACCGGGCCGAGATGCAGCAGCGCGTGTTCGACGTGCTCGGCATCTCCAAGGAGGAGGCCGAGAGCAAGTTCGGCTGGCTGCTCGAGGCGTTCAAGTACGGCCCGCCGCCGCACGGCGGCATCGCCTACGGCTGGGACCGCGTCTGCATGCTGCTGGCGGGCGGTGAGTCGATCCGGGACGTGATCGCGTTCCCGAAGACGGCGTCCGGCTTCGACCCGCTGAGCGGGGCGCCCACCCCGATCAGCGTGGAGCAGCGCAAGGAGGCCGGCGTGGACGCCACGCCGAAGGCCGACAAGCCCGAGTCCGCGCAGTAGAACGCGAGACGGCCCCCGCGACACCGGTCGCGGGGGCCGTCCTGTGTCCGGGGCCCGGTCAGACGATGGCCACGTCCTTGATCACGACCTTCTTCTTGGGGGCGTTGGAGCCCTCGCCCCGCACGTCGGCCGTGGGGTCGCCGTTGAACGGGATGATCCCGCCCTTGGCGATCTTGTCGATGACGTTCATCCCCTTGCTCACCACGCCGATCATCGTGAAGGCGGCGCCCGCCGCGGTCAGCTGGGAGTTCTCGTCGGTGAAGGAGATGAAGAACTGGCTGCCGTTGGAGTTGGCGTCCTCCGTGGCCTGCGCCAGCCCGACGGTTCCCCGGACGAGCGGCATGCCGCCGAGGTTCTCGTCGTCGAACAGGTAGCCGGGGCCGCCCGCGCCGTCCTCCTTGCGCTTGCCGTTGCCCGTGGCCAGGGGGTCGCCGCACTGCAGCATGCCGAGGCCGACGGTCTCCACCGTCGCGAGGCGGTGGCAGACGGTGTTGTCGTAGAAGTTCTTACTCGCCAGGAACGCGAGCGAGTTCACCGCGCAGGGCACGTCCTTGGTGGCCAGGTCGATGACGATCTCACCCTGGTTGGTCGTGATGATCATCTGCTTGGCCAGGATGACCCTCCTGGTCAGCTTGCTGGGCGGGAAGCCCACGTTCTTCGACGGGGCGCCTGTGTCGTCCTTGCGGTACTGGCAGGTGACCTGACGCAGGTCGGTGGGCCTGGCCGTCGGCGTGGGGCCGGCCAGCTCGGTGTGCTTCACGGTGGGACCGTCCGACGCGGAGGCCGAGGCGGAGGCCGAGGGAGTGGCCTTGGCTGTGTTGCCGGCCGAGCCGTCACTGCAGGCCGCCAGGCCGCCCGCCAGCACGAGGAGCCCCAGCCCGGCGCCGAGGGTGCCACGCAGGCGGCGACGGGGGGTGGTCGCGCGCCCGGCCGTGCTCACGCGCGAAGCCGGTTGCTTCTGCCGATCAGTGTCGGTCACCGCTATGCCTTCCCTTTCCCCTTTTATTACGACTGAGGCGCCACTCTATCCGTGATCCCGTCGGCTTCGTGTAAAGCAGGCGTCCCAGGGGTATCACGACAGTTTGCGCTCATCTTGCTCTCAGATCCGCCTGGGAACCTCCTGCTCAGCGAATCCGTATACCGGGGGACGGCCCGCAAACCGCGCCCCGGCCGCCGTCTCAGGAGCGATGCACGATGTTCGACCAGGTCTTCGGACTCCCGGCCCATGCCCTCCTCGTCCACGCGGCGGTGATCTTCGCGCCGCTGCTCGCGGTGCTGTCGATCGCGTACGCCGCGCTGCCGCGCCTGCGGCACAAGCTCGACTGGGCCCTGGTGGCGACCGCCGTGGTGGCGCTCGGCTCGGTGTTCGTGGCCAAGGAGAGCGGGGAGGCGCTGGAGCACCGGATGTTCCAGGGCCACCCCTCTGACACGATCGAGGTCCACAGCGGGCTCGCCGAGATCCTGGTGCCGGTGACCGCGGTGCTCACCGTCGTGTCCCTGGTGATGGTGTGGCTCACCCGTGCCCGCCGCGCCCCCGAGGGCGCCGGCTCGCGGGCCCTCGCTTTGGTCGTGTCGGCCGTCGCCGTGATCCTCGCCCTGGCCGTGGGCTACTACGCCGTACGGACCGGGCACACGGGCGCGACGGCCGTGTGGAGCGAGTGACGGTAGTGTCGGCGATGTGGAGAGCCTGTTCGACTCGGCCGCCGAGGAGGCGCACCGGGGCCAGGAGCCGCTGGCCGTGCGGATGCGGCCGCGCTCGCTGGAGGAGGTGATCGGCCAGCGGCACCTGCTGGGGCCCGGCACGCCGCTGCGCCGGCTGGTGGAGAGCGACGCCCCGATGTCGCTGTTCCTGTGGGGACCCCCGGGCACCGGCAAGACCACGCTGGCGTACGTCGTGGCGGGCGCGACCAAGCGGAGGTTCGTGGAGATCTCGGCCGTCTCCGCCGGGGTCAAGGACGTGCGCGCCGCCATCGACCAGGCGCGCCGCGAGCTCGGCATGACCGGCAGGCAGACCGTGCTGTTCGTGGACGAGGTCCACCGGTTCAACAAGGCGCAGCAGGACGCGCTGCTGCCCGCGGTGGAGAACCGCTGGGTCACGTTCATCGGCGCGACGACGGAGAACCCGTTCTTCTCCGTCATCTCCCCGCTGCTGTCCCGATCGCTGCTGCTCACGCTGGAGCCGCTGGCAGAAGACGACGTCCGCGCCGTCCTGGAGCGCGCGGTTGCCGACCCGCGCGGCCTCGGCGGGCGCGTCACGCTGCACCCCGACGCCCTCGACCAGCTCGTACGGCTGGCCGGCGGCGACGCGCGGCGCTCGCTGACCTACCTGGAAGCCGCCGCGATGCTGGCCGACGAGGTCACGGCGGAGGTCACGGTGGAGGTCGTGGAGAAGGCCGTCGACAAGGCGGCCGTGCGCTACGACCGGCAGGGCGACCAGCACTACGACGTGGTCAGCGCGTTCATCAAGAGCATGCGCGGCTCGGATGCCGACGCGGCGCTGCACTACCTCGCCCGGATGGTGGAGGCGGGGGAGGACCCGCGGTTCGTCGCCCGCCGGATCGTGATCTTCGCGAGCGAGGACGTGGGGATGGCCGATCCCACGTGCCTGCAGGTGGCGGTGGCCGCCGCCCAGGCCGTGGAGTTCATCGGCCTGCCCGAGGGCAGGATCAACCTCGCTCAAGCGGTCATCCACTGCGCGCTGGCGCCCAAGTCGAACGCGGTCGTGAAGGCGATCGGCGCGGCCTCCGACGACGTGCGGCGCGGCATGGTGGGCCGCATCCCCGACCACCTGCGCGACGCCCACTACCCGGGCGCGAAGAAGCTCGGCCACGGCAGGGGCTACCAGTACCCGCACGACTTCGAGCACGGCCTCGTCCGCCAGGACTACGCGCCCGAGGAGCTGCGGGAGCGCCGCTACTACGAGCCGACCACGCACGGCGCGGAGGCGCGGTTCGCCGAGCGCTGGGCGAAGATCCGGAGCTTCCTGCGCGGCGGCTGAGCACCGCCGGTCTCCGGTTCGGTGTGTGTGGTGCGGAGCAGCCCAGGTGTGTGGTGCGGAACGGCGGGCAGGTCGTTCGCGGTAAGGTCTTGCCATTCCAGCTCCGTTGATCTAGGGAGATCGGCACATGCTTACCGCGGGAGAGCTGGCGGGCCTCGTGGTCGCCATTTTCTGGGTGATCCTGGTCTGCTTCATGGTCGTCGTGCTGGTCAGGCTGGCCAGACTGCTGACCGAGACCCGCAAGTCGGTGGCCGAGCTGAGCGACCGCATCGCCCCGCTCCTCGACGACATGAGCCAGACCGTCTCCGAGGCCAACCGGCGGCTGGTGGCGGCCGAGGAGATCACGGACAACATGCGTGACGTCAGCGGCAACATGGTCAAGATCACCGGGGTGGCGTCCACGCTGTTCGCCGGTCCGGTGCTCAAGATCTCCGCCTTCAGGGACGGCTTCCGCCTGGCGCTGGCCCGGCGCGCCGCCCGCAGGGTCCCGGCCCGGAGGGTCGCCCGCGGCGGCCCCCGCACCGGCCCTCGAACCGGAGACAGGATCAGCGAGCGGCACGCGGCCGAGCGCGCCGTGGAGCGCCGGGCGATCGGGAGGGGACGCGGATGATCCGGCGGCTCTTCTACATGTCCCTGGGCGCGTTCCTCACGGTCTGGACCATGCGTAAGCTTCAGTCGTTGCGGCCCGACCACGTGGCCAGGCGCACCGCCGACCGCGCGGTGACCCTCGCCGACCAGCTCAGGGACTTCGCCGGCGAGGTGCGCCGGCTGTCGGCGAGCAGGGAAACCGAGTTGCGTGCCGAGCTCGGGCTCGACACGGTTGATGGAACCACCACCGGCAAGAACAGAATCTACGACGTAAAGGACGGCCGCTGAAATGGAGTCGGCAGAGATCGCGCGCCGCTTCCTGCGCTTCTTCGAGGAGCGCGGGCACACAGTCGTGCCCTCGGCCAGCCTGGTCGCCGAGGACCCGACACTGCTCCTCGTGAACGCGGGAATGGTCCCGTTCAAGCCCTTCTTCCTGGCGCAGCAGACGCCGCCGTACCGGCGGGCGACGAGCGCGCAGAAGGTCATGCGCACCCTCGACATCGACGAGGTCGGCAAGACCACCCGGCACGCCAGCTTCTTCCAGATGCTCGGCAACTTCTCCTTCGGCGACTACTTCAAGGAGCAGGCGATCCCGTTCGCCTGGGAGCTGCTCACCCGGTCCGAGTCCGAGGGCGGCTTCGGCTTCCCCGAGGACCGCCTGTGGGCGACCGTCTACCTGGACGACGACGAGGCCCAGGACATCTGGCACCGCCAGGTGGGCCTGCCGCTCGACCGCATCCAGCGCCGCGACCTCGCCGACAACTACTGGCACATGGGCGTCCCCGGGCCCGGCGGGCCGTGCTCGGAGATCTACTACGACCGCGGCCCCGAGTACGGCCGCGAGGGCGGGCCGGTCGCCGATGAGAACCGCTTCCTCGAGGTGTGGAACCTCGTCTTCATGCAGTTCCAGCTCAGCAAGGTCCGCAGCAAGATCGACTTCGACGTGGCGGGCGAGCTGCCGGCCAAGAACATCGACACCGGCATGGGCCTGGAGCGCATGGCGGCGATCCTGCAGGGCGTCGACAACATCTACGAGATCGACACCACGTACAAGATCCTCGACACGGCGGCCGAGCTCACCCGGTCGCGCTACGGGCGCGACAAGCGCGCCGACGTGTCGCTGCGGGTGGTCGCCGACCACATGCGGGCGGGCGTCATGCTCGTCGGCGACGGCGTGCTGCCGTCCAACGAGGGCCGCGGCTACGTGCTGCGCCGCATGCTGCGCCGCGCGATCCGCAACCTCCGCCTGCTCGGCGCGGGCGAGGAGCGGCACATGCACGCGCTCACCGCCGTCACCATCGACGTGATGGGCGAGCAGTACCCCGAGCTCAAGGCCGACGCCGCCAACATCCACACGGTCATCGACGCCGAGGAGGCGTCGTTCCTCGGCACGCTCCGCACCGGTACGGCGATCTTCGACGTCGCGGTGGAGGAGACCAAGCGCAAGGGCGCCGCGACGCTCAGCGGCGACCAGGCGTTCCAGCTCCACGACACCTACGGCTTCCCGATCGACCTCACCCTGGAGATGGCGGCCGAGCAGGGCCTCCAGGTGGACGAGGAGGGCTTCCGCCGGCTCATGAAGGAGCAGCGGGACCGGGCCAAGGCCGACGCCGCGGCGAAGAAGACCGGCAACGCCGACATCTCGGTGTTCACCGGCATCCTGGAGAAGTCCGGGAAGGTCGACTTCCTCGGCTACGACCACACCACCGCCGAGGCCAACGTCATCGGCCTGCTCGTCGACGGCGCGTCCGTCCCGGCGGCGGGCGCGGGGACCACGCTGGAGGTCGTGCTCGACCGCACCCCGTTCTACGCGGAGGGCGGCGGTCAGCTCTCCGACCAGGGCCTGATCCGCACCGGCGGCGCGGAGATCGAGATCGTGGACGTCCAGTCGCCGGTGACCGGCCTGATCGTGCACCGCGGCAAGGTGCGCACCGGCGAGGTGCGGGTCGGCGACCAGGCGCAGGCCGACATCGACCTGGAGCGGCGCCGCGCGATCTCCCGCAGCCACACCGCGACCCACCTGGTCCACCGCGGGTTCCGCAACGCCCTCGGCGAGTCGGCGGCCCAGGCGGGCTCGGAGAACTCCCCGGGCCGCTTCCGCTTCGACTTCACCGCGGCCGGGGCCGTCTCCCCGTCGATGCTGCGCGACGTCGAGGACGAGGTGAACGCCGTCCTGATCAACGACCTCAAGGTCAACGCGTTCTACACCAGCCAGGCGCAGGCCCGTGCGATGGGCGCGCTCGCGCTGTTCGGCGAGAAGTACGGCGACGAGGTCCGGGTGGTCGAGGTCGGCGACTACTCCCGCGAGCTGTGCGGCGGCACGCACGTGGCCAGCTCCGGCCAGCTCGGCCTGGTGAAGGTGCTGGGCGAGTCGTCCATCGGCGCGGGCGTGCGCCGTGTGGAGGCGCTCGTCGGCCTCGACGCGTTCCGGTTCCTGGCCCGCGAGAGCGTGCTGGTCGCCCAGCTCAGCGAGCAGCTCAAGACCCGCCGCGAGGAGCTGCCCGAGCGCATCGAGGGCATCGTCACCCGGCTGCGCGCAGCGGAGAAGGAGCTGGAGAAGGTCCGCTCGGCCCAGGTGCTCGCGGTGGCCGGCGAACTCGCCGCGCAAGCCCGCGACGTGCAGGGCGTCTCCGTGGTGACGCACCGCGCGCCTGATGGCACCTCCGCCGACGACCTGCGTAAACTCGCCCTCGATGTGCGCGGCAGGTTCCCTGGCGACCGCGCCGCGGTCGTCGTCGTCTCCGGCGTCCCCTCCGACCGGCCGGTCGTCGTCGCCGCGGTCAACGAGGCGGGACGCGAGCGGGGCCTGAAGGCGGGCCGGCTCGTCGGCGTCGCCGCCAAGGCACTCGGGGGTGGCGGTGGCGGCAAGGACGACGTGGCGCAGGGCGGTGGCACGCGGCCCGAGGCGATCGGCGACGCGCTTCGCGCGGTCGAGGAGGCCATCTCCTCCGCGGTGGCGTGAGCGGCCGATGAGGCACGGCGTCAGGATCGGGGTCGACGTCGGCTCCGTCCGCATCGGCGTGGCCCGCAGCGACCCGTCGGGTCTGCTGGCCACGCCGGTGGAGACCGTACGGCGCGGCCGCGGCGACCTGGCGAGGATCACGGAGATCGCGGCCGAGCACGAGGCGATCGAGATCGTGGTCGGGCTGCCCACGTCGCTGTCGGGCAGGGAGAGCCACGCCGCCGGGGCCGCGCGCGAGTTCGCCGCGCGCCTGGCCGCGCGGGTGGCTCCGGTCCCGATCCGGCTGGTGGACGAACGGCTCACCACGGTCAGCGCCCAGCAGGGCCTGCGTTCCAGCGGTGTCAAGGCCCGCAACCAGCGTGACGTGATCGACCAGGCGGCGGCCGTCGTGCTGCTGCAGGCCGCGCTCGACGGCGAGCGGGCCACCGGCAATCCCCCCGGCAGACCTCTCGAACCACCGCGGCCCGGCACCGGGCCAGGTGAGGAAGCGAGCGGCGGGACCGCACGGTGAAGCGGACCGCGGCCGCCGTGGCCGGGGGTCTCGCCCTGGTCGCGGTGGCGGTGGCGTACGGCGTGCACCAGGTGGTCGGGCAGTCCGACAGGGCCCCCGACTACTCCGGCGGCGGCTCGGGCACGGTCACGGTCGAGATCACGCCGGGGGCGAGCGCCGCCGAGATCGGCGAGACGCTGGAGCATGCCGGCGTGGTGGCCAGCGCCCAGTCGTTCGTCGAGCAGGTGATCACGCGCTCCAAGGAGAGCGGCCTGCACCCGGGCCGTTACACCCTGCGGCGTCGCATGGCCGCCGAAAGCGCCCTCGATCTGCTGCTCTCGCCCGCGAGCAGGGTCGTGCGCACGGTCACCGTGCCCGAGGGGCTGCGCACGAGCGAGGTGCTGCGCACGCTCGCGGACCGGACCGGCATCCCCCTGAAGGACTTCGCCGAAGCCGTCGCCGAGCCCCGGCGCCTGCGCCTGCCCGTGTACGCCGAGGGGACGGCCGAGGGCTTCCTGTTCCCCGCGACGTACGAGATCGAGCCGGGGATGACCGCGGTCGATCTGCTCAGGAAGATGACGGCCCGGTTCCGCGTCGCCGCCGCGAAGGTGAAGCTGGAGGAGCTGGCGCCGCGCGTGCGGCTCACGCCCAAACAGGCGGTGACGGTCGCCAGCATCGTGCAGGCCGAGGGCGGCGTCCCGGCCGACTACCCCAAGATCGCCAGAGTGGTGTACAACCGTCTCGCGCGCGGCGCGAAGCTGGAGATGGACAGCACGGTCAACTACGCGCTGAACCGCCACACCCTCAAGGTCAGCACCCAGGACACGCGGGTCGACTCGCCGTACAACACCTACGCGCGCCCCGGACTGCCGCCCGGGCCCATCGGCAACCCGGGGGAGAGCGCGCTCGCGGCCGCCCTCCACCCCGCCGAGGGCACGTGGTACTGGTTCGTGACCACAGATCCCCGGCGTAAAATCACCAAATTCACTGACAAAGAGGCGGAGTTCAGGAAATATCGGGAGGAGCTGAACAGGTATCTCGGGACGAACTGATCGTTCCCCGGGGCATCCGCGCGGCGCCGCCCGCGGGGTTCCGGAGCGCGCCCGGTGCGTCCGCACGGCCCCGCCGCCCCCGGGCGGGGCTCCATATATCGGGAACGCCCCCCGCGGAACCCCCTGTCCCGAACCCCCTCGGTTTGGCACACTCGCTTGACGGGAGGCCTCTCGTACCGAGAGATTGGCCAGCGCACTATGAATGATCTGGACATGGACTTCCTGCTCGGCGCCGAGGACGACGACGGTTCTCCCCGGCGCCGGCCCCCTGGCAGCCGGACCCAGCAGCGGCGCAGCCGCAGACGCCGCAAGAAACAGCGGCGCAAGGGCAGGGTCGCCACGCTGTTCGCCGTCGTGATCATCGTCGGGATCCTCGGCGGCCTCGGCTACTTCGGGTTCACCTGGGCGCGCGGCGTGATGATCCCCAAGGACTACACCGGGGAGGGACGCGGGGAGGTCGTCGTCGAGATCGAGGAGGGCGCGAGCGCCACCGACGTCGCCCAGATGCTGGAGGACGAGGGCGTCGTGGCCAGCGCCCGGGCGTTCATCAACGCCATCGGCGCGGCGGGCAAGAGTTCCTCGCTCCAACCGGGTCAGTACGAGATGCGCAAGGGCATGTCCGCGCAGTCCGCCCTGGCCCTGCTCGACCCCAAGAACCGGGTGCTCAACCGGCTGACGATCCGCGAGGGACTGCGGCTCAGCAAGATCTACGAGGAGCTGTCGACCGCCACCGGCAAGCCGGTCGAGGACTTCAAGAAGGCCGCCCGCACCGACATCGGGCTTCCCTCGTACGCCAAGGGCCGTCTGGAGGGCTTCGCGTTCCCGGCCACGTACGAGATCAGCAGCAAGCTCACCCCGCAGCAGATCCTCACCAAGATGGTCGACCGGTTCAACCAGACCGCGGATCGGGTCGACCTGGAGGCACAGGCGAAGCAACTCGGCTTCAGCGCCAGGCAGATCATCATCATCGCCAGCATCGTGCAGGCGGAGTCCGGCAGCGCCGAGGACATGCCGAAGGTCGCCAGGGTCGTCTACAACCGGCTGACCTCCAACCCCCAGATGAAGCTGGGCATGGACAGCACGGTCATGTACGGCCTGAACAAGT
The DNA here is from genome assembly GCF_014161375.1 of Microbispora sp. H10830. NCBI lineage: Bacteria > Bacillati > Actinomycetota > Actinomycetes > Streptosporangiales > Streptosporangiaceae > Microbispora > Microbispora sp. H10830. Next base: position 35,551 of record NZ_JABBWX010000004.1, on the reverse strand, counting down.
ACGGCATCGCGGCCTCGCACGCCGACCTGGAGAGCACCTCGCGGTACAACACCTACAAGTACTTCGGCCTGCCGCCCGGGCCGATCGCCAACCCCGGCGACCACGCGATCGAGGCCGCGCTGCACCCTGCGGACGGCAACTGGCTGTACTTCGTGACGGTCGACCCGAAGCGGGGCATCACCAAGTTCACCGACAAGGAGACGGAGTTCTGGAAGCTCCGCGACGAGTTCAACAGGAACAACAAATGACCGTGACCGGCCGCCGGGCCGCCGTGCTGGGCTCCCCGATCGCGCACTCGCTGTCCCCGGTGCTGCACCGGGCGGCGTACGCGGCGATGGGCCTGGCGGACTGGCGCTACGACGCGATCGAGTGCGCCGAGGACGGGCTGGCCGACCTGGTCGGCGGGCTCGGCCCGGAATGGGCGGGGCTGTCGCTCACGATGCCGCTCAAGCGCGCCGTGCTGCCGCTGCTCGACACCGTCTCCGAGCTCGCCGTGGCGGTCGGCGGCGCCAACACGGTGGTGTTCCGCGACGGCGCACGACACGGCGAGAACACCGACGTGTACGGCATCGTCCAGGCGCTCGCGGAGGCGGGCGTCCCCGCGCCCGCCTCGGCGGTCATCCTCGGCGGCGGCGCCACCGCGGCCTCGGCCGTCGCCGCCCTGCGGGAGACGGGCCTCACGGAGGTCACGCTGGTCGTGCGCGACCCGGCCCGCGCGGGAGAGACCCTGCGGGTCGCCGAGCGCCTCGGCGCCACGGTGACCGTGCGCTCCTTCGGCGACTTCGACCCCGCGGCCGACCTGGTGGTCTCCACGCTGCCGTCCGGCGCGGCCGACGCGCTGGCCGAGCGGGTCGCGGCCCGCCTGCCCGAGAAGGCGGCCCTGTTCGACGTCGTCTACGCGCCCTGGCCGACGGCGCTGGCCGCGGCCGTACGCGCGCGGGGGCGCACCGTGATCGGCGGCTTCCCGATGCTGCTGCACCAGGCGGTGCGGCAGGCCGAGCTGATGACCGGCCGCGCGGACGTGCCGGTGGAGGCGATGCGCGCCGCCGGCGAGGCCGAGATCGCCCGGCGCGCGGCCGCCTGAGCGGCCCCGTGACGCCCCCCGTGGCGGCACCCGTGGCGGCCTTGGAATACGCCGGGGGGCCTTCGGGTTTGTGGTAACGTAGGAACTCGATCGGTCCGGCATGAGCTGGACGCGCAAGCGGAGGTCCTCCTCCCACCTGCTCCGCCGAAAGGCGGACGGGTCCAGGATCACACCGGAGTTTTCAGCAGGAGAGCTCAGTGACCCCGCATGCGTGACGTGCGGGGTTTTGTTTTTGCTCCGCGCGGTCGAGACAAGCGGAAGTCTTTTGGAGGTCCCATCAGCACCGAGCCCCGCATCAACGACCGTATTCGCGTGCCCGAGGTGCGCCTCGTCGGCCCGAACGGCGAACAGGTCGGCATCGTCTCCATTGGCGACGCACTGAAGCTGGCGCAGGAGAGCGATCTCGACCTGGTGGAGGTTGCGGCCACGGCCCGCCCGCCCGTCTGCAAGCTCATGGACTACGGCAAGTTCAAGTACGAGTCGGCCATGAAGGCGCGCGAGGCCCGCCGCAACCAGGCGCACACGATCATCAAGGAGATCAAGCTCCGGCCGAAGATCGACCCGCACGACTACGAGACCAAGAAGGGTCACGTCGTGCGCTTCCTGAAGGCGGGAGACAAGGTCAAGGTCACGATCATGTTCCGGGGTCGCGAGCAGTCCCGGCCGGAACTGGGCTTCCGGCTCCTGCAGCGCCTCGCCGAGGACGTCACCGACCTGGGGTTCGTCGAGTCGCAGCCGAAGCAGGACGGTCGCAACATGATCATGGTGATCGGGCCGCACAAGAAGAAGGCCGAGGCGAAGGCCGAGAAGGCCGCCGCAAAGGCCCGCGGCACCGACCAGCAGGAGGCAGAGCCCGCCGAGGAGCAGGCCGCGCAGCCGCAGTGACGCCCGCCTGAACCACCAGGCGGGGCGCCGAAGACGTACACGGAAACCGAGACCGGGGCGGTCTCGCGGAGTAAGGCAGGCCGCCGGCCCGGGTTACCGGCCTGGGCCGTCGGCACGGACGAAAGAGGAGAGACGGCTGAGATGCCGAAGATGAAGACGCACAGCGGTGCGAAGAAGCGGTTCCGGCTCACCGGATCCGGCAAGGTTGTCCGCCGCCGCGCCAACCGGCAGCACCTGTTCGAGCACAAGCCGTCCACTCGCACGCGCCGTCTCGAGGGTGTCGTCGTCATGTCCGACGCCGACACCAAGAAGATCAAGAAGCTGCTCGCGAAGTAACGACCCGGGGAGATAGAACAACATGGCACGCGTGAAGCGGGCGCTCAACGCCAAGAAGAAGCGCCGGGTCGTCCTCGAGCGGGCGAGCGGTTACCGCGGGCAGCGGTCGCGGCTCTACCGCAAGGCCAAGGAGCAGATGCTCCACTCGATGACCTATGCGTACCGGGACCGCAAGGACAAGAAGGGCACGTTCCGCCGGCTGTGGATCCAGCGGATCAACGCCGCCGCCCGCGCGAACGGCATCACCTACAACCGGTTCATCCAGGGCCTGCGCCTGGCCGGCATCGAGGTGGACCGCAAGATCCTCGCGGACCTCGCGGTGAACGACACGCAGACCTTCGCCACGCTGGTCGAGTCCGCCAGGAAGGCGCTCCCGTCCGACGTGAACGCGCCGGTCGCCTGACACCTGCGCAAAGACGAGGGCTCGCCGCCTGCGGCGGGCCCTCATTCACGTCAAGGGGGAACAAGCGGGGCATGGCGGAGCTCACCAACATCAAGTCGCCGCGCGTCAAGGCGGCCCGCAGGCTGACCAAGCGGGCTTTCCGGGACCGCGACCGGGCGTTCCTGGCGGAGGGGCCGCAGGCGGTCCGCGAGGCCCTCGCGCTCAAGGACGTCACGGTCGAACTGTTCGCCACGGTCGAGGCGGAGACGCGCCACGCCGACATCGTGGCCGCCGCCGTGGCGGCGGGCGTCCCGGTCCACCGCGCGAGCGGCGAGGTCATGTCGGAGCTGACCCAGACGGTCACCCCGCAGGGCCTGCTGGCCGTGTGCCGGTTCGTGCACGTCCCGCTGGCCGAGGCGGTGCCGCGGGGGGCCCGGCTGGTGGCGATCCTCGCCCACGTGCGCGATCCCGGCAACGCGGGCACGGTCCTGCGTACGGCCGACGCCGCGGGCGCCGACTCGGTGGTGTTCACCGACGCGTCAGTGGACCCGTACAACGGCAAGTGCGTTCGGGCCAGCGCCGGCAGCCTGTTCCACCTGCCGGTCGTGACCGGCACTCCCGTGGCGGACGCCGTACGGCACGCGCGGGAGGCGGGGCTGCGCGTGCTCGCGGCCGACGGCGCGGGCACCCGGACGCTCGACGAGGTCGCCATGGACGTGCCCACCGCCTGGCTGTTCGGCAACGAGGCGTGGGGCCTGCCGCCCGAGCTCCTCGCGCTGGCCGACGAGGTGGTGCGCGTCCCGATCTACGGGCGGGCGGAAAGCCTCAATCTCGCCACCGCTGCCGCGGTCTGCCTGTACGCCTCCGCGCGCGCTCAGCGGCAGACCTTACATTCCGTGGAAGATCCCACTACCCCCGCGCTCTGAGGCTGCTGCCGAGCCCGGGAAACCCGCTATTGTCGGCGAAGGAGTCGCGCAGGACGCGGCGGCGCGCGCAGTTCCGGAGCTCGAGGAGGCGGTCTCGTGCGAGGTGACGACACCCCCGGCGGTGCCCTTGAGGGGGACGCCGGAGGGCGGGCGCGCATCGACGTCGACGACCTTCCCGACGGCCTCGTCGCCACCGACGCCGACGGCGTGATCCTGATGGTCAACCGGGCCGCCGAGCGGCTGACCGGGGTGACCCGCGAGGCGGCGGTGGGCAGGCTCATCGGCGACGTGCTGCCGATGCGCGACCAGGACGGCCGCGACTGGTGGAAGTGGCTCGACCCGCAGGGCGGGCTGTCCATCCGCAGCCGCCAGCCGGAACGGCCGCTGCACCTGCCCGGCCGCCAGGAGATGCTCGTCGCCGCGCGCTTCGTCCGCACGCCGCCTCGTGGCGGACGCGTGGAGCGCGTCGTGATCACGCTGCGCGACGCCTCGGCGCGCGCCCGGATCGAGCGCAGCCGCGCCGACCTGGTCTCGACCGTGGCCCATGAGCTGCGCTCGCCGCTGACCAGCGTCAAGGGGTTCACCGCGACGCTGCTGGCCAAATGGGAGCGCTTCACCGACGCTCAGAAGCGCGTCATGCTGGAGACGGTCAACGCCGACGCCGACCGGGTGACGCGGCTGATCACCGAGCTGCTCGACGTCTCGCGCATCGAGTCGGGCAGGGTGGAGGTCCACCGCCAGATCGTGGACGTGCCGGCCCGGGCCCGCAAGATCATCGCGGGCCGGGTGGCGGCGGGGGAGCCGGAGGACCGCTTCCGGCTGGAGATCCTCGGCGAGCTGCCGGAGATGTGGCTCGACCAGGACAAGATTGACCAGATTCTCGCGAACCTGGTGGAAAACGCGGTGCGCCACGGACGCGGTACGGTGACCATAGTGGTGGAGCCGGTCGAATGGGGTGTGGCGGTGTCGGTGCGGGACCAGGGTGAGGGCGTGGCGCCCGAGCTGGTCGGCCGCGTCTTCCGCCAGTTCTGGCGGGGAAACGGCCGCCGCCGCGGGGGGACCGGCCTCGGGCTGTTCATCGTCAAGGGCCTCGTCGAGGCCCACGGCGGCACCATCAGCGTGCAGCGCGCGCCCGGCGGCGGCGCGGAGTTCCGATTTACCTTGCCCACCGGCACCCCTGACTTCGCCTGAGCCTTTCCACAGGCCGATCGCGCGAAGGACGGCCCGGTGGGCTGATCGGACTAAACTGACCACGCTGAGCGCAGGGCGCTCGCAGGCCCCTGGATACGGAGCTCTCTCTTGTCGAACACCTATGACCCGGTCGAGGTGACGCCGCTGCACGCCGACGAGGTCGCGCGGGCGCAGGCCGACGCTCTCGCCGCCATCGCCGCGGCGCGCGACCTCGACGATCTGAAGCAGGCCAGGCTGACGCACGTGGGCGACCGCTCGCCCATCGCGTTGGCGAACCGTGAGATCGGCGCACTGCCGCCCGCCGCGCGCGCCGAGGCGGGCAAGCGGATCGGCGCCGCGCGCAAGGCGATCGGCGAGGCGCTCGCCACGCGCCAGACCGAGCTGGAGGCCGAGCGGGACGCGCGGGTCCTCATCGAGGAGACGGTCGACGTCACGCTGCCCTGGGACCGCGCGCCGCGCGGCGCCCGGCACCCGCTGACCACCCTGCAGGAGCGCATCGCCGACGCGTTCGTGGCGATGGGTTACGAGGTGGCGGAGGGGCCCGAGCTCGAAGGCGAGTGGTTCAACTTCGACGCGCTGAACATCGCCCCCGACCACCCGGCCAGGTCCGACCACGACACGTTCTTCGTGGAGAGCGTCGACTCCGGGAAGGTGCTGCGCACCCAGACCTCGCCGGTGCAGATCAGGGCCCTGCTGTCGCGCCCGCTGCCGGTGTACGTGGTGTCGCCGGGCAAGACCTTCCGCACCGACGAGCTGGACGCCACGCACACGCCGGTCTTCCACCAGGTCGAGGGCCTGGCGGTCGACAAGGGGCTGACGATGGCCCACCTGAAGGGCACGCTCGACCGGTTCGCCGAGGTGATGTTCGGCGCGGGTATCACCACCCGCTTCCGGCCGCACTACTTCCCGTTCACCGAGCCGTCGGCCGAGCTCGACCTGCGCTGCTTCGTCTGCCGCGGCTCCTCGGCGGTGCCGGGCAACCCGCCCTGCCGCACCTGCAAGTCGGAGGGCTGGATCGAGTGGGGCGGCTGCGGCATGGTCAACCCGCGCGTGCTGCTCGCCTGCGGCGTCGACCCCGCCGTCTACTCGGGATTCGCCTTCGGCATGGGGGTGGAGCGGACGCTGATGTTCCGCCACAACGCCGAGGACATGCGTGACATGGTCGAGGGCGACATCCGGTTCACCCTGCCGTTCGGAATGGAGGTCTGATGAAGGTCCCGCTTTCATGGCTGCGGGAGTACGTCGATCTCCCCGCGGTCACCGCCCAGGAGGTGGCCGACCGGCTCACCGCCGCCGGCCTCAAGCTGGAGGCCATCCACTCGCACGGCCACGAGATCAAGAACGTCGTGGTCGGCCGGGTCCTCGAGATCGAGGAGCTGACCGGGTTCAAGAAGCCCATCCGGCACTGCAAGGTCGAGGTGGGGGAGGCGACGCCGCGCGAGATCGTGTGCGGCGCGACGAACTTCTCCGAGGGCGCCGTGGTTCCGGTCGCGCTGCCCGGCGCGGTGCTTCCCGGCGGTTTCGAGATCGGCTCCCGCAAGACCTACGGGCGCCTCTCCGACGGCATGATCTGCTCGGAGGCCGAGCTCGGCATCGCCGAGTCCTCCCCGGGCATCCTGCTGCTGCCGCAGGACACCCCGATCGGCGCCGACGTGGTCGAGCTGCTCGGCCTGCGTGACGACGTGCTCGAACTGGAGGTCGCGACCGACCGCGGATACGCCCTGTCGATCCGCGGCGTCGCGCGTGAGGCGGCCATCGCGTTCGGAGTGCCGTTCCGCGACCCGGCCGCGAGCGAGGCGGAGTCCGGGGGCGGGGAGTCCTGGCCCGCGGCGATCGCCGACCCCACCGCCTGCGACCGGTTCGTGCTGCGCTCGGTCACCGGCTTCGACCCGGCCGCCGAGTCTCCGCTGTGGATGCGGGTGCGGCTGGCCCGCGCCGGCATGCGCTCGGTCTCGCTGGCTGTCGACATCACCAACTACGTGATGCTGGAGCTCGGCCAGCCCCTGCACGCCTTCGACCGGTCGCGCCTGTCCGGCCCGATCGTCGTACGGCGGGCCCGGCCGGGGGAGACGCTGGAGACGCTCGACCACGTGGTGCGCACGCTCCACGACGAGGACATCCTCATCACCGACGACTCGGGCCCGATCTCGATGGCCGGCACGATGGGCGGCCTGCACACGGAGATCTCCGAGACCTCGACCGACATCGTCATCGAGGCGGCGCACTTCTCCGCCACCGGCATCGCCCGCGAGTCGCGGCGGCACAACCTCGTGAGCGAGGCGTCCAAGCGGTTCGAGCGCGGCGTCGACCGCGAGCTGCCCCTGGCCGCGTCGTGGCGTGCCGTCCAGCTCCTGGTCGAGCTGGGCGGGGCCGTCGCCGGTCCCGGAGTGACCCACGCCCAGGTGGAGGTCTCGCCGGTGCGGATCACCATCCCGGCCGACCACCCCAGCCGGGTGGCGGGCGTGACGTACGAGCGGGAGAGCGTGATCCGCAGGCTGGAGCAGATCGGCTGCGTGGTGACGGAGGGCGCCGCCCCCGCCGCGACGGCCGGGCACGGCGTCGCGGCCACCGGCGTGCTCGCCTCAGGCGACCTCGCCGACCGGCTGGCCGTCCACGGCGACGACCTGATCACGGTCACACCGCCGACGTGGCGCCCCGACCTGACCGACCCGAACGACCTCGCGGAGGAGGTCATCCGGCTTGAGGGGTACGACCTCATCCCGTCGGTGCTGCCGCCCGCTCCTGCCGGGGGCGGGCTGACCGAGGCGCAGCGGCTGCGCCGCCGGGTGGGCGGCGCCCTGGCCCACGCGGGATACGTGGAGGTGCTCGCCTACCCGTTCATGGGGCCGCGCGACCTCGACAATCTGCTGCTGCCCGAGCAGGACCCCCGCAGGCGGGCGACCCGGCTGGTCAACCCGCTCAGCGAGGACGAGCCGTACATGCGGACCACGCTGCTGCCGGGCCTGCTGAAGATCCTGGTGCGCAACGTGGGCCGCGGCTTCGCCGACGTGGCGCTGTTCGAGTCCGGGCTGGTCTACCGGCCCGAGCCGCAGGCCCCGGCGACGGCTCCGGTCCTCCCGGTCGACCGCAGGCCCACGGAGGAGGAGCTGGCGGCGATCGAGACGGCGCTGCCGAGGCAGCCGCTCCGGGTGGCCGTGGTGCTGGCGGGTGAGTTCGAGCGCTCCGGCTGGTGGGGCGAGGGCCGGCAGGCGTCCTGGGCGGACGCCGTCGAGGCGGCCCGCACGGTCGCGCGGGCGGCGGGCGTGGAGCTCGGCGTCCGGGCCGACCAGCACGAGCCGTGGCATCCCGGGCGGTGCGCCGCGCTGACCGTCACCGACGCGGAGACCGGCAAGCCGGTGCTGGTCGGTCACGCCGGCGAGCTGCACCCCCGGGTCGTCGAGGCCTACGGGCTGCCGCCGCGCACCTGCGCGATGGAGCTGGAGCTGTCGCTGCTCAGCCCCGACGGGCCGGTGCAGACGCCCGCCGTGTCCGCCTACCCGGTGGCCACGCAGGACGTCGCGCTGACCGTCGCCGCCTCCACCCCGGTCGCCGAGGTCGAGGCCGCCCTCCGGGCCGGGGCGGGCGAGCTGCTGGAGTCGATCCGGCTGTTCGACGTCTACACCGGCCCGCAGGTGGGCGAGGGCAACAAGTCCCTGGCGTACACGCTGCGGTTCCGGGCGCCCGACCGCACGCTCACGGTCGAGGAGACCACGGCGGCGCGCGACGCCGCCGTCGCCCTCGCCGCCGAGCGCACCGGAGCCCAGCTCCGCGGCGCCTGAGCATGATCGCCTGAGCGGGTGCCGGCACGGTGTGAATCGACACGTGCCGGCACCCGCCGCTGTTTCGCGGCCACAGCACCGAGCAGCGCCGGCCGGCGGCCGGGTCCCATAATGGCGTCGTGATGGACAGGCGGCTGCGCGTGGTACTGGCCGAGGATTCCGTCGTGCTCCGTGACGGGATGGCCGAGCTGCTCGGCGTCCGGGGATGCGAGGTGGTGGCCACCGCCGGGACGGCGCCCGAGTTGCTCGCCGCGGTGGTCGAGCACCGGCCCAGCGTGGCCGTGGTGGACATCCGGATGCCGCCGACGCAAACCGACGAGGGCATCCGTGCGGCCGTGGAGATCCGTGCGCGGATGCCCGAGGTCGGCATCCTGGTGTTCTCCCAGCACGTCGAGATCGCCGCGGCCTCCCGGCTGCTGGCGGACGGCGCGGCGGGCATCGGGTATCTGCTGAAGGAACGCGTCGCCCGCACCTCCGAGTTCGTGGACGCGCTGCACCGGGTCGCCGACGGGGGCACGGCGCTCGACCCGGAGGTGGTCACCCGGTTGGTGCGCGGTGGAGGGCGCGGCCGGGTGGACGCTTTGACGCCACGCGAGCGCGAGGTGCTGGAGCTGATGGCGCAGGGCCACTCCAACCGTTCCATCGCCGCGCTGCTGGTCGTGTCGGAGCGGGCGGTGGAGAAGCACGTCGCCGCGGTCTTCGCCAAGTTCGGCCTGCGGGCGACAGACGCCGACAACCGGCGGGTGAAGGCCGTCCTCACCTACCTGGCGGAGAGCGGGAGCTGATCTCTCAGCACAGGCGAGCCGGCAGCTCGGCGGTGACCACCGTGGGCCCGCCGGGCGGGCTGTCGATCCGCAGGACGCCGTCCACCGCCGCGAGCCGCCCGGCCAGACCGGTCAGGCCTGTGCCGGCGCCGAGTGCCGCGCCGCCGCAGCCGTCGTCGCGCACGGTCAGGCTGACCCGGCCGTCGGCCGCGCTGACCGCGAGTTCGGCCGAGCGGGCGTCGCTGTGCTTGGCGACGTTGGTGAGCAGCTCGGCGGCGCAGAAATAGACCGCGCGTTCGACTGCCTCGTCCGGGCGTTCCCGCAGGTCGAGGCGGACGGTAACCGGCAAGGGCGTAGTGGCGGTGAGCTCCGGCAACGCCTCGCCGAGGCCGTTGTCCAGCGCCGCCGGATGAATGCCCCGCACGAGCCGTCGCAGCTCGGCGATGGTGTCGTCGGTCTGGCCTCGGGCAAGGTCCACCAGGGTGCGCAGCCGCCCGAGGTCCGGGCCCTCGGCGGGAACGAGGGCGTCCTCGGCCAGCGAGAGGGTGATGGCCAGGGCGACCAGCCGCGCCTGGGTGCCGTCGTGCAGGTCGCGCTCAAGACGGCGAAGCCGGTCGGTGTTCTCCGCCAGGAGGGTGGCGCGGGCGGTCTCCAACTCCCGGACGCGCCGCTGGGCACGGGCCGGGCCGAGCAGCGACCGGGCGAGCCGCCGGTCGACCCCGGTCAGCGCCCGGACCACGCCGGGCACTGCGGACAGCAGAAGCAGGCCCAGCACGACGGAGGCGGCATCCATCCAGGTGATCGGTCGCGGGCCCGGTTCCAGCAGGCGGCCCCAGAGGGGAAAGCCGACCAGCCAACCGCAACCCGGGGGAAGCGCCGCGGCGGCGGCGAACCCGAGCACGCCGAGCGGCAACCGTAGCACCAGGTACAGCAGCGCCCGCCAGGCGACCGGATCGGTGAGCACGACACGGCCGCGGGCGACCAGGCCCACCGGGCGGGGCAGCCCGTCCGGGGCTTCGACGCGCTCGCCGAGCAACCGCTGGAGCAGCCACCGGTGCAGTGCGCCGAGCCCACGCGCGCCCAGCAGCGCGGCGGCCACGAACGGCAGGCCGAGCACCGTGAGCGAGAGCAGCGCTCCCGCGTACACAACGGCGAGTGCGTAGACGGCGCCGACCACCGCGAGCGGCAGTCCGACGACGGCGAAGGCCCATTCGCCACCCCGCACGGAGAAGTACCGGCGCCGCTCAGCCACGGCCACCGCTCACCAGCTCCGCCGCCGGGCCGTGAATCGCCGCCAGGCCCGTGGCCAGGATGCACGGAACGGTCAGCGCCGCCGCGCCCGCGGCGATCCACCCGCAGGCGGCCACCGGGACGGACGGCACCACCGAGCCGGTCACCGCGGTGCTGAACGCCGCCGACGCCGCGCCCGCGACCGCCGTGCCGAGCAGCACACCCACCGCCGCGGTCAGCACCGCCTCCGTGGTCAGCATGCGCAGCAGCTGCGACCGGGTGGCGCCGACCAGTCGCAGCAGCGCGAACTCGCGGCGCCGGTCGGCGGTCACGGCGACCAAGGTGTTGACGACGGAGACGGCGGCGAAGCAGGCCAGCAGCGCCAACTCGGCCTGGCGCAGCCAGACGTCCGTGGCGGAGGCGACACTGGCCGCCGTCCCACTCGCGCTGTGCTCGGCGGTACGCGTCATGATCACCATGGTGCCCGAGAGTCCCACGAGCAGTGCGACCGGCACCACGGCGGACGACAATCGCCGCGCGTATCCCCGCAGGTTGGCGTCGGCCAGCCACCCCGCACCCGGCGCCAGAGGTCGTACCGGCGCCCCCAGCGCGGCCGCCAGGACGCGCGCCGCGAGCGGCCCCGCCAGGGCGACCGCGATCAGCAGCACCAGAGCACCGAGCAACGCCGCCTGCCCCGCTTTGTCCGACTGCTCCGGCGGCCGCGTCGCGGCCAGTCGCAGCAGCAGGACGCCGCCGACCAGGGCACCGATTCCGGCGAGCAGGCGTGGCGCACCCGTCCGCCCCTGTTCGGCCGAGCTCGCGGTGAGGGCGGCCGCGGGCGCGATCGCGGTGATCCGCCGGGCGGCGACAGCCGACGCCGCCAGGCCGACGGCGAGCGCGGCGGCCAGCGCGACCAGCATCGGCACCGGTGTCCCCGGCACCCGCACGCCCGGCGCCGCCATTCCCCGCCGCTGCAACTCGGTGAGGAGGCGACGGGCCGCCGCCGCGCCGGCGCCCCATCCCGGCGCCGTCACCAGCAACGTCGTCGCGATGACCTGGCCGCGGACCAGCCGCCGTGTCTGACGGGGTGTCGCCGCGATCGTGCGCAGCAGGGCCAGCTCACGATGCTGCTGACGCACCGCGAAGCCCAGCGCGTTGACCACCACGAAGAACGCGATGAGCACGGCGATCTCACCGAAGACTCCGGCGATCACCACCAGTCCGGGCCCGGCGGTCGCCCCGGGGGTGGCCGCCGAGGCCATGACATCGGTGGCGAACAGCGAGCCGAACAGCGTCACGGTGGCGACGGCGAGGAAGAGCGCGACCGCCAGGCCGATGAAGGCCGCCGGACGCCGACGCATCTGCCCGAGGGCGATCGCGGCCATCACGCTCACCCACCCAACCGGCTCAGGCGTTCGCCGACCTGGGCGGCGGTGGGCCGGTCAAGCTCGTCTACCACCACGCCGTCGGCGAGCAGCAGCACCCGGTCCGCGTAACCGGCGGCCACCGGATCGTGAGTCACCATCACGCAGGTCCGGCCGTCCCGGTCCACACCGGCCCGCAGCAGGGCGAGGATCTCGTGGCCGGTGGCCCGGTCGAGCGCCCCCGTCGGCTCGTCGGCGAAAAGCACCCGAGGGCGGGTGAGGAGCGCCCGGGCGATCGCCACCCGCTGCTGCTGCCCACCGGACAGCTGGCCGGGCCGATGCCGCTCTCGCCCGGCCAGCCCCACCCGGGCGAGCGCGTCCAGCACCCGGCCCCGGTCAGGCCGCTCGCCGGCGAGCCGGCCGGGAAGCTCAACGTTCTGCGCGACCGTCATCGCCGGCATCAGGTTGAACGCCTGGAACACGAACCCGACCCGGCTGCGCCGCAGTTCCGCCAGCCGCCGTTCCGGCAGCCGGGACACCTCTGTATCGCCCCACCAGACCGAGCCCTGAGTAGGCCGGTCCATCCCCGCGAGGCAGTGCAGCAAGGTGGTCTTGCCGGAGCCCGACGGCCCCATCACCGCCGTGAACGTGCCGGGTGCGAAGGCCACCGACACCCCGCGCAGCGCCCGCACCCCGGCAGCCCCGCGCCCGTATTCACGATGCAGGTTCTCCGCGCGGGCGGCTGTTCCCACCTCGATATCTCTTGTGATCTCCGCCATGCCCTCATCCTCGGCGAGCGGCACACGGCGATCGATCGTGCCCGCCCCCGAATTCGCGGTTCGGGAAACCGAACCCCGGTCACCACCAGCACGCCTGTCCTGTCCCGCCGCCGACACCTCGCTACTTTGCGGCTCGCCGTGATCTCGGGGATTCTGGACTTGTGCGCCCGGCGCCGTGGAGAGACGGCGCGGGCAGACTGCGGTGTTCACGCCCGGCCGGCTCGGGATCCGCTGGGCGGTGTCGACCGGTGGGTGACCGGGCGACCTGTCTGTTTGCGGAGGAGCGGTGCGTCACCTGCTGGTGTTCCCCGAGCGGGACAGCGCGGAGGAGTCCGCGGAAAGCGTGGCCGAGCTGTTCCCGGCACTCGGCGTTCCCGGCGTCGTCCGTGAGTTGCTCGCGGGCGAGGACGACGCCGAGGACGCCCAGTGGGTGGTCGTCGTGGACGACCCCGACGGCGCCCTCGGCCCGGCCGACCTCGCCCGGCTCGACGCCCTCGCCGAGGAGGGCGAGGGCTGGCGCGAGCCGGGCTGACCGTCGTCCTACGTGCCGTACACCTCGAAGGAGTACAGCGAGTAGCCGTAGCCGGTGGCCCGCTTGACGCCCTGCATCCGCACGTACCGTGCGCCGGCCGGCGCGAACGTGACGTTGTCCACGCCGCCGTCGCCCGTGGTCGTCTGCGCGACGGTGGTCCACGCGGCGCCGTCCTGCGAGGTCTGGATCCGGTACGACGAGCCGTAGGCCGTCTCCCAGCGCAGGATCACCCGTCCCACCGTCTTCGCCGAGCCGAGATCGACCTGGACGTACTGGTTGTCGCTCCACCCGCTGGCCCACCGGCTGGCCGGGTCCCCGTCAACGGCCTTCGCCGCGCTGTTGGAGCCCTGGGTGCTGGACGCGCTCGCCGTACGGCCCAGGGCGAGATCGGTCACGTCGTCTCCGCGGTGCGCCGGGAACGAGACGACCTGCTGGTAGGTCGGCCGGTTCTGCCAGGAGATCAGCGAGTGCTTGACGCCTCCGAGCGGCGACTGCCGGACGGCGTCGGCGCACCACTGGTCGCCCGCCGAGCAGGAGTCGTCACCCGGGTAGGTCGTCGCCGCCGGCTCGGCCAGCGCCGCCGACAGGCTGTCCAGCAGGACCGTACGGCAGGCCGCCACGGTCGTCCCGCAGTACTTCGCCGCCAGGGGAGCGGCCACCGGGTCGCCCAGCACGGCCCGGATGTCCTTGTCCACGTAGCCCCACCACCCGTACTGGAACGACGAACCCTTGTGGGCCTGGGCCTCGTTGGCCGATCCGGGCAGTGAGGAGACGTCGCCCTGCTGGTGCCCGGACGGCGACTCGTTGATCTGCAGCGCGTTGACCAGCGCCTGGTAGAGCCCGTCGCCCAGCCCGGGCCGGAACTGCGCCCGCACCAGCTTCGGCCACCACGCGTCGAAGATCCGGATGGCGTCGGCGTGCGCGTAGGTCTTGCTGCCCTTGGCGGTCTCCTCCCGCTTGGCGCCCACGGCGGCCCAGGCGGACAGCTTGGAGACGGCCGAGGCCAGCGCGGGATCGGAGACGGACGCGCTGTCGATCACGCGCAGCAGCTTGGGCAGCACCTTCCACCCGCGCAGGTCGGTCGTGGCGGCCGACGCCATGATCTTCACGACCCCGGCGCGGTCGAGGGTGCCCGAGGACAGGGCCGCCTTGACGGGCGCGTCGAGCAGGTCGGCCCGGTGGACCGCGCCGAAGCTGAAGTTGCCGTCGGCCGCGCCGAAGTCCTTGGCCTGCTTGTTGTTCCAGCTCACGAAGTAGTCCTGGTTGACCGCCTGGGGGTGCGCCGAGGGCGGGACGTAGGACGCCGTGTTGGCCGCCGGGTCGAAGCCGCTCCACTCGTGGGCGGCGTCGCCCGTCATGGGCAGGTTCGGGTCGGACACCGCCGACCGCACGGGGACGTTGCCGGACATGAAGTACGCCGCGTCGGCGGAGTTCACGTAGAACCAGTTGAACGCGAAGCCGATGGTGGAGGCCGAGTTGCGGAAGGCCGCCGCCGAGCCCATCTCTGCCGGGTCGTTGAACATCTGGAAGCCGATCGCGGAGTCCGCCTCGTGCTGATAGGTCGAGCGCAGCGCGGTGAACGCCGTCGGCACGCCGCCGACCGTGCCCCGCCAGGTGACCAGGCCATACTTGGTCCGCTTGACGACCAGGTCGTACGACCCGGCGGCGGTGGAGTCGGCCGTGTTGGGTTTCCAGGAGTTGGTCTTCTTCAGCGTCTCCATCGGCGTGCAGACGCCGTGGTAGAGGTAGTTGTCGCTGGAGATCGTGGGCGTGCCGCCGTTCGGGTCGCACAGCGTCACGGCGTACGTGTCGGTGATGTCCTCGGCGGCGGAGGTGGCGCTCCAGGCGTAGTCGGTGCCGCGTCCGAGCAGCACGTAGAGGTTGAGCCCGGCGAACGCCGCGCCGCGCGCCCGGATGCCGGGCCCGGACAGCTCCTCCAGCATGAGCAGCTGCGGCGCGAAATAGCCGGTCTGCGGGCCGAAGACGGCGATCGGGTGGCCGCCGGTCGCCTTGGCGGCCGAGATCACGATGGCGTTGGACATCTCCGGCTTGGAGTTGTCCACAGTGAGCCCGGTCAACGCGCTCTTGACCTGCGTGGTCGCGGATGTCGCGGTGCCGGTCTCGTTGGCCGTGATGTCGACCGGCGCGGTCGTCCCCGCGTCGGGCAGCACCACTCCGGTCGCGCCGGCCAGGGCCGCCCCGAAGGGGAAGCTCTGCCCGCTGTGCAGGGTCAGCACGGTCTCCGGGTCGTTCTGCGAGCGGAGGGCCGCCCACACCCGGTCGCCCTCGGCGGCGCCGTACTTCGCCCGCGCGGCCACGCGTACGAGGGCGGACTGCATTTCGGCGCCGCCGCCACCGCCGAACAGACCGCCGATCACGCCGGAGATCGCGATCAGGTCGGTCATCCGGAAGTCCTCCGGGCCGCCCTTGTTCGTGATCGCGTCGAGGTGGCCGGTGAGCACGTACTCACCCGGGCAGTCGCGGTTGGCCATGCAGTGGTCGATGTACGCGTTGATCCCGTCGACGTAGTTCTGCACGTCCGCGTAGAGCTGGGCGCCCCGGGTTCCGGTCGTCTTCAACCGGTCGATCTGGACCTGGAGGTCGGCCTCGGTGTAAGGGGAGTTGCGCCAGACGCTCTGCTCCAGCTCCCTGTTGCCGGCGGCGCCACCGGCGAACGGCGTCAGCTCGCCCCGGCCGACGTGGCGCATGAGGTCCATCAGCCACAGGCGGTCCTGCGCGCCGGCGTATCCCGCCCCGAACATGGTGCCCTCGCGGGTGGTGCCGGTGACGTGCGGGACGCCGGTCGCCTTGTCGCGGACGATGGTGACGTCCGAACGCGGGCTGACCGTGCTGTCGACCTGGTTCGCCGGCACGCCGAACGCGCTGTCGTTGAAGAACGCGGAGATCTGCTCGTCGGTCAGGCCGGTGTAGCCCGAGACGAGGTCGGCGTACTTGCCGAGCTGGTCCTTGCTGTGGGCCGGATACGTGCCGAGGGTCTGGTTGCCCAGGATGTCCACGAGCGTGGCGTTGCCGTTCTGGCCGGGCGGCAGGACGTCCGCGCACTGGCCGAGGCAGTAGTCGTCGGGCGGGTAGTAGGGGGCCGCGGCGGCCGGCGCCGCCGGCAGGCCGACGGCGACGAGGGCCAGCGTGGCGGCAGCGATGATCGCCCGTCGAAGGCGCGCGTGCATGGGGGAACTTCCCTTCGCGGTGTCAGGGGGTGAAGGGACCGAGGGTGGTGCTGTTCACGCGCGTGAATGTGAGCGATGCTCAACTCTGGACGATACGCGCGGGTAACCAGAGGAGCAATGGGTGATTCCTCGCCGGTGGCGGCAGCCCCGCGCCCGCTCTGCCGCCGGTTTCGTGAAGGCGAAGCTCAGAGAGCGTCGATCTCGGTGAGGTCGATGTCGATCTCGATGGGCACCGACAGCTTGAGCCGGTCGTGGTAGATCCCGGTCAGCGCGTACGACGTGGTTGCCGGGTCGAGTTCGTAGACGTAGACCGTGGGCCGGTCGGACTGGTTCTCGATCCGCCAGAAGTGGGCGATCCCCGCCTCCGCGTAGAGTTGCGGCTTGCGCTTGCGGTCCCGCTCCTCCGAGTCCGGCGAGACGACCTCGACGACCAAGAGCACGTCACTCGCCTCGTACGCGGTCTCACTCGTCCCCTGCACCGCCTCGGCGCGAAGGATCACCAGATCGGGTTCGGGCCTTTGGCGAAGCCCGAGGACGACACTCATCTCACGGCGCACGCGCAGGTGGGCCGGGCAGAACCGGCGCAGTTCCCGCTCCAGCAGGAACAGCATCAGGCTGTGAAAGGAGGCTTGGGGGCTCACGAAGACCAAGCTTCCATCAATCAACTCTGTGTGCGCAGGAAGTTGCGGCATGTGATCGAGGTCGGCCGCCGTGAAGCCTTCCGCCGGAGGGAAGATCCAACTGGGGAGACCGTGCGTGTCACTCAATGGCGCTTCGCTCCATGCCTCTGCCGTCATGCGCTCACCGTAGCAACGCATAAGCGTCTTGCGATGTGTTTCCCCGCTGGCGCGGTGCCGGAACACTCCTGCGCTCGCAGAGCGGCGAGCAGCCCAAGGAGGTGCGGCGCTCCCCCGGAAGAGCGCCGCACCCCTAGGTGGAGGTCAGCCGGCCTGGCAGGAGACGGACGGCCAGGTCCAGTTGCCGTTGTGCTGGATGGTCACCCCGAAGTTGTTGCCGCTGCCGTTCGGCTTGGCGACCATCACCTGTGAGCTGGGCCAGCTGGCACTGGTGTTCCAGGTCGCGATGATCTTCGCGGGGGAGGGGACGTTCATGGTCACGGTCCAGTTGCTGGAGCCGCTGACCGAGACGTTGAGGTTGTACCGGTCGCTCCACTGCTGACCCGCGGACAGCGTCGCGGTGCAGCTGCCGCCGCCGGGGTTCGTGGGCGTGACGGTCGGCTGGCCGGTCGGGCCGCCGCTGCCGCCGTCGGGGGCGACGGCCCGTCCGGTGCTCGGGGAGATCATGCCGGCGCACATGTTGCGGCTGCGGAGGTTGGCCGCGATCTGCGGGATGGCCTGGACCGTCGTTGAGTACTGGTCGTGCATGAGGATGATCTGGCCGTTCTGGAGCCGGCCGGCGGCTTGGACGATCTGGGCGGTGCTGGCGCCGTTCCAGTCCTGGGAGTCGACGTCCCAGATGATCTCTCTGAGGCCGAGCTGCTGTTCGACCGACTTGAGGGTGGAGTTGGTCTCGCCGTACGGCGGGCGGAACAGCTTCGGTGCGGCGCCGGTGGCCTGCTGGATGGCCTGCTGGGTCCGCTGGAGTTCGGACTGGATCTGCGAGCTGCTCATCTGGGTCAGGTGTGGATGGGTGTAGCTGTGGTTGCCGACCCACATGCCCGCGTCCACCTGGGCCCTGACCAGGGACGGGTAGTTCTGGGCGTTCTGTCCGATGTTGAAGAACGTGGCGCGCAGGCCGTTGGCCTTCAACGTGTTCAGCAGGTTGGTGGTGTTGTTGGGGTTGGGGCCGTCGTCGTAGGTCAGGCCGACGTAGCCGCCGCTGCAGTCGGCCGCGCTGGCGGGCGCGGCGGACAGGGCCACGGTCGCGACCGCCGCGGTGACGACGCCCGCGAGCGCGGCGGCGAGGGTCTTGCGTAAGCGGGGACGTCGTCCGAGGGGCACGGCGCTGTCGGCCATCTCTCGCTCCTTCGATCGGGGGGGAGGGCCGGACGGCGCCGTTCACCGGTAGGTGAGCGCCGCCCGGCCCAGGGGTTCGCCGGGCATCATTCTGAGGAACGACGCTGAAACATGTCAAAGAATCGCAGAAATGTTTCAGAGATTGGTCCGCCGATGTGCTCGTTGAACTGCCGAAATATCGGATGAAGGTTTCATGGCGGGAGCGTTCGGTAGGGACGATCCGCATGCTTCCGGGCAGGGCCGCACCTCGAGACGCGACGGTCGTACAGCGGTGAAGCGAGCTCTCCCCGCCGTACGACCGCGGTGTCGGGCGGTTGCCGTCGCGGTTGTGCGTGTCAGGACGCGCTGCAGGTCAATGTCGGCGTGGCGGCGGTGCCGTTGGCGACGAAGCCGAAGGTGGTGGAGGCGCTCGCGCCCAGGCTGCCGTTCCACGATTCGTTGCGCACGCTCACGGAGGAGCCGGAACCGGACTGCAGGCCTCCCCACAGCTGGCTGATGGACTGGGAGCCGGGCCAGCTCCAGGTGACCGTCCAGCCGCTGATCGCCGAACTGCCCGCGCGTACCGTCACGTTGGACTGGAATCCGCCGCCCCAGGAGTTGACGGTTTGCATGGTCGCCGTGCATGCGCCGGTTCCCGCCGTGGGAGTGACCGTGGGAGTGGGGCTGGGACTGGGGGACTGAGGGCTCGACGGGGACGGGGACGGGGAGACCGGGCCGCCGCCGTCGGGGGCGACCGCGCGGCCGGTGCTCGGGGAGATCATGCCGGGGCACATGTTGCGGCTGCGGAGGTTGGCCGCGATCTGCGGGATGGCCTGGACCGTCGTTGAGTACTGGTCGTGCATGAGGATGATCTGGCCGTTCTGGAGCCGGCCGGCGGCTTGGACGATCTGGGCGGTGCTGGCGCCGTTCCAGTCCTGGGAGTCGACGTCCCAGATGATCTCTCTGAGGCCGAGCTGCTGTTCGACCGACTTGAGGGTGGAGTTGGTCTCGCCGTACGGCGGGCGGAACAGCTTCGGTGCGGCGCCGGTGGCCTGCTGGATGGCCTGCTGGGTCCGCTGGAGTTCGGACTGGATCTGCGAGCTGCTCATCTGGGTCAGGTGTGGATGGGTGTAGCTGTGGTTGCCGACCCACATGCCCGCGTCCACCTGGGCCCTGACCAGGGACGGGTAGTTCTGGGCGTTCTGTCCGATGTTGAAGAACGTGGCGCGCAGGCCGTTGGCCTTCAACGTGTTCAGCAGGTTGGTGGTGTTGTTGGGGTTGGGGCCGTCGTCGTAGGTCAGGCCGACGTAGCCGCCGCTGCAGTCGGCCGCGCTGGCGGGCGCGGCGGACAGGGCCACGGTCGCGACCGCCGCGGTGACGACGCCCGCGAGCGCCGTGGCGACCGCCTTGCGTAAGCCTGTACGTCTTCCGATGGGCACGGCGTTGTCGGCCATGTCTGTTCCTCCTGTCAGGGACTCTGATCGGACACCGGGAACAGGCCTGGTGGCACCTCATGGCGCCGCCCGGCCCGGGGGTTCGCCGGGGGGATCATTCTGGGAAGCGCCGTTGAAATATGTCAAAGATTTATAAGAAATGTTTCAGCGAGGATCGGCCAAGCGCGGGTCGCGCTGCCGGAACGCCGATGAACCTTTCACGCTGTCGCAGACTCCGGCGGGCGGAGAGCGAGCGCGTGCTCGTCGGTCCTGGCGTCGTACCGCCGGAATTTGGGCAACACGGCGGCCATCAGTCCGACCGCGGCCAGGCAGAGCAGTCCGCCCGCCCCCAGGGAGAACCGGGTGCCGCCCAACTGGGCCATGAACCCGGCCCGCGCGTCGCCCAGCATCGGCCCGGTCGAGTAGGACAGCAGCTCGATCCCCGCCAGCCGTCCGCGATAGGAGTCCGGAATCGTCTGGTTCCAGATGGTGCCGCGGAACAGGCCGCTCACCATGTCGGCGCCGCCGGCGACGGCGAGGAACAGGAAGACCAGCCAGATGTCCGGCATCAGGGCCGCGAGCGCCACCGCGACGCCCCACAGGGTGGCCGAGACGATGACGGCGAGCCCGTGCCGATGGACGTGGGCCGTCCAGCCCGAGGCGAGTGAGGCGATCACCGCGCCCACGCCGCCCGCCGCGTACAGCACTCCGACGGCCTTGGACGCGCCGAGGTCCTCGGCCAGGAAGGGGAACAGCGCCGTGGAGCTGGCGAAGGCCATCGCGGCGATGTCCACGAGATAGGTACCCACCAGGTCGGGGCGTCGCAGCGCGTACCGCACGCCTTCCAGCAGGGAGCGCAGCGACGCGGGGGTGGGCTCCTCGGCACGGGGGACGGTGCCGACCCTGACCAGCAGCGTGAGGGACAGCAGGAACGTGGCGACGTCGACGCCGTAGGAGGCGGCCGGGCCGAGCGAGGCCACGATGAGACCGCCCGCCGCGGGTCCGGCGATCATGGCCGCGTTGCGGGACAGGCCCTGCAGGGCGAACGCCGCGGGCATCCGGTCCAGCGGCAGCACGCGGTTGATCAGCGCCTGTTCGCTTGGCCCGCGTATGCTGCCGAGCCCGGCGGCCAGCGCCCCTGCGGCGTACAGCACCCACACCTGCGGCCGGGGCAGCAGCGCGTTGACGAGCAGGAGCCCGGAGGACAGGCACAACCCCAGCTCGCTCAGGATCACGATCGTGCGCCGGTCGCGCGCGTCGGCGATCGCGCCGCCCCACAGGCCGCACACCACCATCGGTACGAACTCGGCCATACCCACCAGGCCCACCGCCACATAGGACTCGGTGAGCTGCTTCATCTGGTACGGCACGGCCACGGTCGTGACGACCGTGCCGAGCATCGTGATCAGCCCGGAACCGAGCAGGAGGCGGAAGTCGCGGAACTCGCGCAGCGGGCTGAGATCCAGCCTCAGCCGGCGGGCGAGGGACACGAGGGAACGGGCAGGAGCGTCCGGCACGACGAGCCATCTCATCCGGTCGGTCCCGGAAGAGGCAACCCGTTTTCCGGGCCGTTCCGCCCTCCACGCCGCGTGACGGTGCGGGCGTGGAGGGAATGCTGGACCTGCGGCTCGGCCGGCGCGCCCGAAGGGACGCCCGGCCCCGGCGGAGGGAGTCGGCATGGGCGTCATCCGGTGCCGGACGATCACGCTTCGCCTCCTGACCGTGTCGGCTCTCCTCCTGGGCGCGGCTCCCGTCGCTTCCGCGCCGGGAGCGGCCGACCTCGGACGGCGACCGCGTGACGCGGAGGCGGCGCTGGGCGCCGTGCTCGACCGGGCGGTGAGCGAGGGGTCTCCGGGCGCGCTGGCCCAGGTGTCCCGGGCGGGCCGTACGACGACGGTCACGCGCGGATTCGCGGACACCGGAACCCGGCGCAGGCCCCGGGCGGACATGCGATTCAGGATCGGCAGCACGACCAAGACGTTCGTCGCCACCGTCGTCCTGCAGCTGGTCGCCGAGGGCCGCCTCCGCCTGGACGACACGGTCGAACGGTGGCTGCCGGGGCTGGTCACCGGCAACGGCAACGACGGACGGGCCATCACCGTCCGAATGCTGCTCAACCACACCAGCGGGCTGTTCAACTACACGAAGGACGACCGCGTGCCGGAGGGGCTCGAACGCGATCCGCTCACGACCTTCACGCCGCGCCGGCTGGTGGGGTACGCGCTCAGCCACCCTCCGGTGTTCCGGCCCGGGACGTCCTGGGAGTACTCCAACACCAACTACGTCCTGCTCGCGATGATCATCAAGCGGGTGACCGGGCACGAGTACTCCACCGAGATCACCGGCCGCGTCCTGCGCCCCCTGGGCCTGCGCGCGACCTACTTCCCCGGCACCTCGCCGGACGTCCGCGCCCCCTTCATCCACGCGTACAGCAAGGACGGGCTCTCGCGCTTCAACCCGTCCTGGGCCTGGGCCGCAGGTGAGATGGTCTCCACGGTCGGCGACCTGAACCGCTTCGACTCGGCGTTGCTGTCCGGGCGCCTGCTGCCCGCGCCCCTGATGCGGGAGATGCTCACCCCGGTGCCGAAGTCCGACGTCTTCCATGGGCCCGGCCCCTACCGCTACGGGCTCGGCGTCATGATGGTCACGTTGCCCTGCGGCGTCACCGTGTACGGGCACGGCGGCACGATCTTCGGCTCGCTCACCTGGATGGCCGGCACCCGTGACGGCCGCCACACGCTGTCCTTCGACCTGAACGGCGACAAGGTGAACCAGGGGGAGCTCACCACGGCGGCGAACATCGCGGAGTTCTGCCCGGCGACCCCGGTCCCCTCGCAGCCGTCGGCTCCGAGGGGCACCGGGCTCCCGCGAGTACCGGGCTCCGAGGGGCACCGCGCTCCGGGGTGACCGATCAGGCGGGGACCTTGTCGAGGAAGCCGTACACGTTACGGATCCGGCCGTCCTCGGCGAGCGCCACGACGTCGAAGCCGATCACTACGGGCTCGGCGGCGCCTTCCGGGCCGAGGTGCCAGGTGAAGCGCGCGATGTCGCGGTGGCCGTCCACGGGCCTGCCCAAGGTGAACACGAACCCGGGGAACATCTCCTGCGCTCCGGCGATCACCGCGGCGATCCCTTCGTGCCCGGTGACGGCGGCCAGCGGGTCGGTGTAGCCGCCGTCCTCGGTCCACAGGTCCGCCACCGCCTTCGCCCTGGCGTCGGCGTCCCGCTCGTTCCAGGCGGCGATGTAACGCTCGGCCAGGGCGGTGTAGTCGGTCATTGTCCACTCCTTCGGGGATGTCTTCCGTGTGACACGTGAACGGTGTCACGGAGCCCCGAGGAGAGGCGATTACGCGGGAGGTAACCGGTGCCCATCCCGCGATCTCTAGAGGCCCAGGGTCTCCTTGCGCAGGTGGGTCTTGAGCACCTTGCCGCCGGGGTTGCGCGGCAGTTCGGCCTCCCTGAACCAGAACCGCACCGGCACCTTGAACGCCGCGATGCGGCCGCGCAGGAACTCCTGGAGCTCCTCGCCGGTGGCGCCGGCGCCCTGCTTGAGCCGTACGACCGCGCCGACCTGCTCGCCCATCTCGTCGTCCGGGATGCCGATCACGGCCGCGTCGTCCACCGCGGGATGCTCGAACAGGGCGGCCTCGACTTCGGCGCAGTAGACGTTCTCGCCGCCCCTGATGACCATGTCCTTGGCGCGGTCGACGATGTAGACGTAGCCGTCCTCGTCGATGCGGGCCAGGTCGCCCGTGTGCAGCCAGCCGTCCACGAACGTCTCCGCCGTGGCCTCCGGGCGGTTCCAGTAGCCCATGATCACAATGGGCCCCCGCATGCACAGCTCACCGACCTCGCCGGGCGGCAGCTCGGCGCCGAGCGGGTCGCAGACCTTGACGTCCACGACGGCGAGCGGCAGTCCGATGCTGTCGGGCTTGGCCAGGTAGTCCCCGCCGCTGTTGTAGATCGCGAGCGCCGTCGTCTCGGTCATGCCGTATCCGTTGGCGGGCGTGCGGTTGGGGAGCGACTCGGTGATCCGCTCCAGCAGCTTCGGCGGGGCCGGGGCGCCGCCGTACGAGACGGAGCCGAGCGAGGAGATGTCGTGCTTGTCCAGGTCCGGGTGCGACAGCAGCTGCCAGGCGTTGGTCGGCACGCCGCTCATCACGGTGACCTTCTCGCGCTCGATGAGCTCCAGGGCCCGCTTGGGGTCCCACTTGTACATCAGCACGAGCCCGCCGCCGCTGAACATCGTGGTCATCAGTACGGCGAAGCACCCGGTGACGTGGAAGAGGGGCACGGTCAGCAGGGTGATCCTGCGCTTTTCCGCCGCCGCGGCCACGTCCCTGCCGGCCATCGCCACCGTGCGCATCATCGCGTACGCGACGGTCATCGGCGCCTGGCCGAGGTTGCGGTGGCTGCCGAGGGCGCCCTTGGACCTGCCCGTGGTGCCGGAGGTGTAGAAGATCGTGGCGGGGTCGTCGGGGCCGACCTCGACCTGCGGTAGCGTCACGTCGGCGCGGACCTCGCCGAGGACCTCGGCCCAGCCGGCCCCCTCGCCGCGGGTGACGATCATCGGCAGGCCGCTGCCGGCCATCCGGGCGGCGCGCTCGCCGTCGGCGATCACGACCTTGGCGCCGGAGTCGCTCAGGCCGTACTCCAGCTCCTGCTCGGTCCACCAGGCGTTGAGCGGCACGGCCACCGCCCCGGCGGCGAGCACGGCGGAGAAGGAGACGATCCACTCGGGGTAGTTGCGCATGGCCACGGCGACGCGGTCGCCCTTGCGCACTCCGTAGTCGTCCACCAGGCGGTTGGCGAGCGTGGCGGCCAGCCGGAAGTGCTCCTCGTAGGTGATGCGCTCGTCCTCGTAGACGATGAACACCTTGTCCCCGTGAAACCGGGTGATCTCCAGGAGGGCCCGGAAGGACGCCGGAGCGTGCCTCCACGCCCGGATCTTGTGACCGCCGACCTCGACCTCTTCCATCTCGAAGAGCTGCCCGGGCGCCGTGAGCTGGGCCTGGACCTGTTCGTTCGTGATCGTCATGCTGGCGCACTCCCGGATTCGTTCGTTAACCGGAGGTTTCACGATACCGACCGGTAGGTACGTCGGCTAGATGTCCATCCTTCGGAACGCTGCTTGCATGCTCATGCTTTGCGATGCATACTCTCTACACCAGCAAGAACATGAGGTCCGATGCATGATCATGCAGGGATCGCGAAGAATCGGGGGGCGTGGATGAGGGCGGCGATCGCCGGAGCCAGCGGCTACGCGGGAGGAGAGCTGCTCCGTCTGCTGCTCGGACACCCCGCCGTCGAGATCGGCGCGCTGACCGCCGCGTCCAGCGCGGGCACCAGGCTCGGCGCCCACCAGCCCCACCTGCCGTCGCTGGCCGACCGGGTGATCGAGCAGACCACCCCCGACGTGCTCGCCGGTCACGACGTCGTCTTCCTCGCCCTCCCGCACGGTCAGTCGGCCGCGGTCGCCGCCGAGCTCGGCGACGGCACGCTCGTCGTCGACTGCGGCGCCGACTTCCGGCTGACCAGCGCGCAAGAGTGGACAGCATTCTACGGCGGCGTCCACGCCGGCACGTGGCCCTACGGCCTGCCCGAGCTGCCCGGTCAGCGCGAGGTCCTGCGCGGCGCCCGGCGCATCGCCGTCCCGGGCTGCTACCCGACCGCCGCGACGCTGGCGTTGTTCCCCGCCTTCGCGGCCGGGCTGGCCGAGCCCGACGTCGTGGTCGTCGCCGCGAGCGGCACCTCCGGAGCCGGCCGGGCGCCCAAGACCCACCTGCTCGGCAGCGAGGTCATGGGCTCGGTCGGCGCGTACGGCGTGGGCGGGGTGCACCGGCACACTCCGGAGATGGAGCAGAACCTGTCGGCGGTCGCCGGACGGCCGGTCCGGGTGTCGTTCACGCCGACCCTCGCGCCGATGAGCCGCGGCATCCTCGCCACCTGCACGGCTCCCGCCGCCTCAGGTGTCACCCCCGCCGCGGTCCGGAAGGCGTACGAGACGGCGGTGAAGGACGAGCCGTTCCTCCACCTGCTGCCCGAGGGGTTCTGGCCGGCGACCGCGATGACGGTCGGGGCCAACACCGCGGTCCTGCAGGTCACCCTCGACGAGCGGGCCGGGCGGATCGTCGCCGTCGTCGCCATCGACAACCTCACTAAGGGGACCGCGGGCGGCGCGATCCAGAGTGCCAACCTCGCTCTCGGCCTTCCGGAAGAAGTCGGCCTTCCCACCAATGGAGTCGCCCCGTGACCAAGATCGTCCCCTGTGAGGAGCGCGCATGAGCGTGACCGCACCGCTGGGCTTCCGCGCCGCAGGAGTCGCCGCAGGAATCAAGAGCGGCGGCGCCCGCGACCTGGCCCTGGTCGTCAACGACGGCCCCTCACGTGCCGCGGCCGGCGTCTTCACCCGCAACCGCTTCAAGGCCGCGCCCGTCCTGTGGTCGGCTCAGGTCCTCAGCGGCGGCCGGGTGAGGGCCGTCGTCCTCAACTCCGGCGGCGCCAACGCCTGCACCGGCCCGCTGGGCTTCCAGGACACCCACGCCACCGCTGAGAAGGTGGCGGAGGTCCTGGACGACTCCGCGGCGGAGGTCGCGGTCTGCTCCACCGGACTGATCGGCGAGCGGCTGCCGATGGACGCGCTGCTCGGCGGCGTGGGGACCGCGGCCGCCCAGCTCAGCCGCGACGGCGGCCTGGCGGCGGCCGACGCGATCCGGACCACCGACACCGTCAGCAAGATCTCCTTCCGCCGCGGCGAGAACGGCTACATGGTGGGCGGCATGGCAAAGGGCGCAGGGATGCTCGCGCCCGCGCTCGCCACGATGTTGTGCGTGCTGACCACCGACGCCGACCTCACGTCCGAGGAACTCGACACGGTGCTGCGCAGGGCGACCTCCGTGACGTTCGACCGGCTCGACACCGACGGCTGCATGTCGACCAACGACACCGTGCTGCTGCTCGCGAGCGGAGCGTCGGGCGTGCGCCCCGACCTCGCCGAGTTCGAGAAGGTCGTCACCGCCGTCTGCGCGGACCTTGCCCGGCAGCTTCTGGTCGACGCCGAGGGCGCCTCGAAGGCGATCGCCATCGAGGTCGTCGGCGCGGCGTCGGAGGAGGACGCGGTGGCGGTGGGCCGTTCGGTCGCCCGCTCGAACCTGCTCAAGTGCGCGATCCACGGCGAGGACCCCAACTGGGGCCGGGTGGTCAGCGCGGTCGGCACCACCGACGCCGTGTTCGACGCCGAGCGGGTCAACGTGGCGGTCAACGGCATCTGGATCTGCCGCGGCGGCGCGGCGGGAGACGACCGCGCCAAGGTCGACCTGCGGCCCCGCGACGTGACCATCACCATCGACCTGTCCGCCGGCCCGCACACCGCGACCGTGCACACCACGGACCTCACGGCGGCCTACGTGCACGAGAACTCGGCGTACTCGTCATGAACGTCAGGCGGAACGGCGCCCTGGACAAGGCGCACACCCTGATCGAGGCGCTGCCCTGGCTCGCGCGTTTCCACGGCGCGACCGTCGTCATCAAGTACGGCGGCAACGCGATGACGGAGGAGCACCTGCGGGCCAAGTTCGCGGCCGACGTGGTGTTCCTGCGCTACGCCGGCCTGCAGCCGGTGATCGTGCACGGCGGCGGCCCGCAGATCCAGGCGCATCTCGATCTGCTCGGGATCGACAGCCACTTCGTGTCCGGGCTGCGGGTGACCACACCCGAGGCGATGCAGGTCGTCCGGATGGTCCTGGTCGGCCAGGTCAACCGCGACGTGGTCGGACTGATCAACGGGCACGGGCCGTTCGCGGTCGGCATGTCCGGCGAGGACGCCCACCTGTTCACCGCCGAGCGCAAGCACGTCGTCGTGGACGGCGTCAAGGTCGACATCGGCCAGGTCGGAGAGATCGTCCGGGTCGAGGCCGGCGCCGTGCGGGCCCTGCTGGACGACGGCCGCATCCCGGTGGTGTCGTCCGTTGCCCGTGGCGAGGACGGCGGGATCTACAACGTCAACGCCGACACCGCCGCAGCCGCTCTCGCCGTGGCGCTCCAGGCGTCGAAGCTCATCGTCCTCACCGACGTCGAGGGGCTGTACGCCGACTGGCCCAACAGCGAGGAGGTCGTCAGCCGTATCGGCGCGTCCGAGCTCGCCGCGTTGCTGCCCTCGCTGTCCAGTGGCATGGTGCCGAAGATGGAGGCATGTCTGGCAGCCGTACGCGGAGGCGTCCCACAGGCCCACGTGCTCGACGGGCGGGTGCCGCACGCGCTGCTGCTGGAGGTCTTCACCGACGAGGGCATCGGGACGATGGTCGAGCCCGACGACGCCGTCCCGGCGGTGCGAGGCGGGATCGGAACGACGGCGGACGGCGCCGTGAACGGGGAGGTTGCCAGGTGACCACCAACGACGAACTGCGCGGACGCTTCGAAGCGGCGTTCATGCGCAACTACGGGGTGCCGCCGGTCGCCATCGCCCGCGGCGAGGGCTGCGTCGTCTGGGACGTGGACGGGCGCCGCTACCTCGACCTCATCGGCGGCATCGCGGTGACCTCGCTCGGCCACAACCACCCGGACCTGGTCGAGGCCGTGTCCCGGCAGGTGGCCACTCTCGCGCACACCTCGAACCTGTTCCTGCACGAGCCCGAGGTGCTGCTCGCCGAGAAGCTGCTCGCCCTGCTCGGGGAGCCGGCGCGGGTCTTCCTCTCCAACTCCGGCACCGAGGCCAACGAGGCGGCAGTCAAGATCGCCATCAAGTACGGCAAGACACACGGCCGCGGCTACATGGTGGCGACGGAGAACGGCTTCCACGGCCGCACGCTCGGCGCCCTGTCACTGACGGGCAAGCCCTCGATCCGCGACCAGTTCGGGCCGTTCCCGCTCGACGTCCGGTTCGTCCCGTACGGGGACGCGGACGCGCTCAAGAACGCGGTGACCGAGGACTGCGCCGCGGTCTTCCTGGAGCCCACGCAGGGTGAGGCGGGTGTCATACCGCCGCCCGACGGCTACTTCCGCACCGCCAGGGAGATCTGCTCCTCGGCGGGGGCACTGCTCGTGGCCGATGAGATCCAGTCCGCCATCGGCCGCGCCGGGCACTGGTTCGCCCACCAGGCGGAGGGGGTCGTCCCCGACGTTCTGACGCTGGCCAAGGGCCTCGGCGGAGGCCTGCCGATCGGAGCCTGCATCGGCTTCGGCGAGGCCGGTGAGGTCTTCGCCAAGGGCGACCACGGCTCGACCTTCGGCGGCAACCCGGTCTCGTGCGCGGCGGCGCTCGCGGTGCTGAACACGATCGAGCGCGACGGACTGCTCGGCAATGCCGTGAAGGTGGGGGCGCTGCTGTCCGAGGGCATCGCCGCCGTGCGGCATCCGTTGCTCAAGGGGATCAGGGGACGCGGGCTCTGGCTGGCCGCCGTGCTCACCGCGCCGAAGTCGGCGCAGGTGCAGGCGGCGGCGCAGGAGGCCGGTTTCCTGGTCAACGCCCTTCAGCCCGACGCGGTACGGCTCGCGCCGCCGCTCGTCATCACCGAGTCCGACGTGCAGACCTTCCTCGACGCGCTGCCCGGCATCCTGGAGGCCGCAGATGCCTGAGAACGACCTCGTGAACCCCGTCACCGGCCCAGACCCGGCGCGAGTCAGGCAGGGCCCAGACCCGGCGCGAGTTAGGCACTTCCTGCGGGACGACGACCTGTCGCCGGAAGAGCAGGCGCAGGTGCTCGACCTCGCCGAGGCGATGAAGAAGGACCGGTTCGGCTACCGGCCCTTCGAGGGCCCCCGCACGGTCGCCGTGCTGTTCGACAAGCCGTCCACCCGCACCAGGGTCTCCTTCACCGTCGGCGTCGCCGAGCTGGGCGGCCAGCCTCTGGTCATGGACCTCGGCACGTCGCAGATGGGACGTGGAGAGCCGATCGAGGACACCGCGCGGGTGCTGGACCGGCAGGTCGCGGCGATCGTGTGGCGGACGGCGGGTCAGGAGCGCATCGAGGCGATGGCGGCCCACTCCTCGGTGCCGGTGGTGAACGCGCTGACCGACGAGTTCCACCCCTGCCAGATTCTCGCCGACCTGCAGACGATCCGGGAGCACAAGGGCTCGCCGCGGGGCCTCACGCTCGCTTACCTCGGCGACGGCGCCAACAACATGGCCCACTCCTACCTGCTGGGCGGGGCCACGGCCGGCATGCACGTCCGGATCGGGGCGCCGGTGGGCTACCTGCCCGACGCCCTGGTCATGGAGCGGGCTGCCGAGATCGCGGCTTCCACGGGCGGGTCCGTCACGGCGGTGAGCGATCCGGAGGCCGCGGTGGCCGGAGCGCACGTCGTCGCGACCGACACCTGGGTGTCCATGGGCCA
Source organism: Microbispora sp. H10830 (assembly GCF_014161375.1). Taxonomy (NCBI): domain Bacteria; kingdom Bacillati; phylum Actinomycetota; class Actinomycetes; order Streptosporangiales; family Streptosporangiaceae; genus Microbispora; species Microbispora sp. H10830. The sequence continues at coordinate 5,391 of NZ_JABBWX010000004.1, read as the reverse complement.
GGACGGCAAGGACGAGCGGGTCGCGGCCTTCGCCTCCTACCAGGTGTCCACGGCCCTGCTCGGCCTGGCGGACCCGGACGCGATCGTGCTTCACTGCCTCCCGGCGTACCGGGGGTTGGAGATCGCCGCGGACGTCATCGACGGGCCGCAGAGCGTGGTGTGGGACCAGGCGGAGAACCGGTTGCACGCCCAGAAGGCACTGCTGCACTGGCTGGCGACGCGGGGTGCGGAGGGGTCGTGACCATCCCGCTGACCAAGGCGGCCCGGCACGCGCGCATCGTGGAGCTGCTGACCAGGCACAAGGTCCGCTCACAGCCCGAGCTGGCCAAGCTCCTGGCGGAGCAGGGAGTGGAGGTCACCCAGGCCACGCTCTCCCGCGATCTCGACGAGCTGGGCGCGCTGAAGCTGCGGGCCGACGACGGCACGCTGGTCTACGCGCTACCCGGTGAGGGCGGGGGACGGATACCGCTCTACCGGACCGGTGCCGCCAACGGCTTGCCGGAGAACCCCGACGCGCGACTGCGGAGAATCGCGGAGGAGCTCCTGGTGTCGGCCGAGGCGTCGGCCAACCTCGTGATCCTGCGCACGCCGCCGGGAGCGGCACAGTTCCTCGCCTCGGCCATCGACCACGCGGGCTGGGAGTCGATCCTCGGCACGGTGGCCGGCGACGACACGATCCTCGTCATCAGCCGTGACCCGACCGGGGGGCAGGCGCTGGCGGAGACCCTGCTCAACCTGGCCACCCGCCGCCCGCCCGACGTGAGCAGGCACAAGCTCGCCGCGGAGCTCCGCGACCACGGCAGTGAGAAGCAGGAACCATGACGTGCCGGGCCCACTCGCAAGCGGACTTGGCACGTCGGTGGCGATCTCCTGCCGCACCGGGAGGACCCGTGCGGAGGCCGTCGGAGAAGGGCCTGTCGATCGACGTCAGCGGGAGATCGCCGTACCCGATGGATCACAAGGAAATCGCGGCCGCGCGGGACGCCCGCCAGGCCTGATCCACCCGGCATACGCCCCGGTTCCGGTGCAGGGACCGGGGCGTACGTCGGCTAAGGTCGCGGATTAGTCCCGCAGAAGGATCCGCGTGAAGGATTCGCGCCGAAGGTTCATCCGAGAAAACCGGAGAAGGCGCAAGGATCCACATATGACGGCCCCGGGCGGGAACGGCGCGCGGTCATCTTTTCTGCAGGGACTTGAATATCGGAGGGAGAAGACGGTGGCGGACAACAAGCCGATGCGGCTCTGGGGTGGCAGGTTCGAGGGGGGACCCGCGGACGCCCTCACGCGCCTGTCGGTGAGCGTGCAGTTCGACTGGCGGCTCGCGCCGTACGATCTGCTGGCCTCGCGCGCGCACGCGCGCGTGCTGCACCGCGCCGGGCTGCTGACGCAGGAGGAGCTCGACCGCATGCTGGGCGCGCTCGACGACCTCGACCAGGCGTGCCGCAAGGGGGAGTTCCGCCCCACCGTGGCCGACGAGGACGTGCACACGGCGCTGGAGCGCGGCCTGCTCGAACGGCTCGGCTCGCTGGGCGGCAAACTCCGCGCCGGTCGCAGCCGCAACGACCAGATCGCCACCGATCTGCGCCTCTACCTGCGTGACCACGTCCGCATGATCGTCTCCCGGCTTGTCGAGCTGGAGACGGCGCTGATCAGCCAGGCCGAGGAGAACGCCGACGTCGCCGCTCCTGGCATGACGCACCTGCAGCACGCCCAGCCCGTGTCGTTCGGCCACCAGCTTCTGGCCCACGTCCACGCGCTCACCAGGGACGTGGACCGCCTCCGGGACTGGGACAGGCGCGCGGCGGTCTCGCCGCTCGGCTCGGGCGCGCTGGCCGGGTCCTCCCTGCCGCTCGACCCCGCCGCCGTCGCCGCCGAACTCGGGTTCGACGCCCCCGCGCCGAACTCGATGGACGCGGTCGCCGACCGCGATTTCGCGGCCGAGTTCCTGTTCTGCGCGGCGCTGATCGGTGTGCACATCTCCCGGCTCGGCGAGGAGATCGTGCTGTGGGCTTCGCAGGAGTTCCGGTGGATCGAGGTGGACGACGCCTATTCCACCGGTTCGTCGATCATGCCGCAGAAGAAGAACCCTGACGTGGCCGAGCTGGCCAGGGGCAAGAGCGGCCGGCTGATCGGTTCGCTGATGTCGCTGCTGACGACCCTCAAGGGCCTGCCGCTCACCTACAACCGCGACCTGCAGGAGGACAAGGAGCCGGTGTTCGACGCGGTCGACACCCTGCTCCTGGTGCTCCCCGCCGTTTCGGGCATGGTCTCCACGATGCGCGTGAACAAGGCCAAGTTGGAGGCCAGCGCGCCCGACGGCTTCGCCCTGGCCACCGACCTCGCCGAACTGCTGGTCCGCCGCGGGGTGCCGTTCCGCGAGGCGCACGAGGCCGTCGGCCACTTGGTGGTGTGGTGCCAGGTGAACGACAAGGACCTCGGTGAGCTCACCGACGACGAGCTGGCCAAGGTCTCGCCGCACTTCGCCGTCGACGCGACCGGTGCGAGCGTCCGTGACGTGCTGAACGTGCACGGCGCGCTGGCCGCCCGCAGCGCCTTCGGCGGCACCGCGCCCGACCGGGTCCGCGACCAGATCGCGAACCTCAGGGACGTCGTCGACGGTCAGGCGGCATGGGCGAACGAGAGCTGATCGAGGACGTCGCGGGCGCCCCGCTCGGCCGCGGCTTCTTCGACCGCCCTTCCGACGTGGTCGCGCCCGACCTGCTCGGGCGCGTGGTCGTGCACGGGTCGGTGGCGGTGCGGCTGAGCGAGGTCGAGGCGTACGGCGGGCCGGGGCAGGACCCGGCCGCCCACACCTACCGGGGGCGCACTCCGCGTAACTCGGTCATGTTCGGGCCGCCGGGGCACCTCTACGTCTACTTCACGTACGGCATGCACTATTGCGCCAATCTCGTGTGCATGCCCGCGGGCACCGGCGCGGCCGTCCTGTTACGCGCCGGGGAAGTGATCGCGGGTGTGCACACCGCGCGCATCCGGCGCCTGCCGCACGCCGACGGGCCGGATCTGGAGGGGCTGGTGCGGCGTGTCCCGGACCGCGACCTTGCGCGTGGACCGGCCCGGCTCACGGTGGCGCTCGGCCTGGTCCGGGAGCACAACGGAACGGACTGCTGCGCCGGTGGGCCGATCCAGGTGCACGAGGGCCGGCCCGTGCCGTCCGGCCAGGTCAGGACAGGTCCTCGCACCGGTGTGTCGGCGGGCGCCGAGACGCCCTGGAGGTTCTGGATCGACGGCGATCCCACCGTCTCGCCATACCGCGCCCACGTTCCCCGGCGCCGAGGCCGTGCCACGAGCTGACGCGCAGGTAAGAAGTGGCGATAAGGTTCCGTGATCAGGCAGGCTTGTACGGAAGCCCGTACATCCACCATCGATAAGCGAAAGCCACGACCGTGACCGCAACTTCAGGCAACCTCGTGCCGACGTCGGAGATGGCTGACATCCTCGACGAGCTCGAGTGGCGCGACGTGATCGCGCAGACGACCGACATCGACGCGCTGCGCAAGGCGCTGGCGGACGGTCCTATCACCGTATATGCGGGCTTCGACCCGACCGCACCCTCGCTGCACGTGGGCAACCTGGCCACGCTGCTGATCTTGACCCGTTTTCAGCGGGCGGGTCACCGGCCCATCGGCCTGGTCGGAGGGGCCACCGGTCTGATCGGCGACCCGAGCGGCCGCAGCACCGAGCGGGCGCTGAACTCCAGCGACATCGTCGCCGAATGGGTTGCACGAATTCGGGTGCAGGTCGAGAAGTTCCTGTCCTTCGAGGAGGGACCGACAGCGGCCACGCTGGTCAGCAACCTCGACTGGACCGCGAACCTGTCGGCGATCGACTTCCTCCGGGACGTCGGTAAGCACTTCCCCGTCAACCGCATGCTGGCGAGGGAGTCGGTCTCCGCCCGGCTCGCCGGGGAGGGGCTCAGCTACACCGAGTTCAGCTACCAGATCCTGCAGGCCAACGACTACCTCGAGCTGCACCGGCGGCACGGATGCACGTTGCAGCTCGGCGGCAGCGACCAGTGGGGCAACATCACCGCGGGCGTCGACCTGATCCGCCGGGTCGAGGGAGCCCATGTCCACGCGCTGACCGGCAAGCTGATCACCAAGGCCGACGGCACGAAGTTCGGCAAGACGGCCGGCGGTGCGGTCTGGCTCGATCCCGCGCTGACCTCGCCGTACGCGTTCTACCAGTACTGGCTGAACGCCGACGACCGGGACGTGGTGCGGTTCCTCAAGGTCTTCACCTTCCGGACGCGGGAGGAGATCGACGAGTTGGAGAAGGCCGTGGCCGAGCGGCCGGCGGCTCGCGAGGCGCAGCGCGCCCTGGCCGAGGACCTGACCACTCTGGTCCACGGTTCCGACGAGCTGGCCCGAGTGATCGCCGCTTCGCGCGCGCTGTTCGGGCAGGGCTCGCTGGCCGAACTCGACGCCCGCACGCTGGAGTCCGCGCTCGCCGAGGTGCCCAAGGCGGTCGTGCCCGCCCTGGGAGCGCCGTACGTCGAGCTGCTCGCGCAGAGCGGCCTGGTGGAGTCGAAGTCCGCGGCGCGCCGGGCCGTCAAGGAGGGCGGCGCGTACCTGAACAACACGAAGATCACCGACGAGGAGTACGTGCCCTCGGCGGACGACCTGCTGCACGGCCGATTCCTCGTGCTGCGCAGGGGCAAGAAGACGGTCGGCGGCGTCGAGGTCGCCTGACCATGGCACCGTGCTGACCATGGCACTGTGCTGACCATGGCACTGTGCTGACTTTGGCGCTGTGCTGACCAGGCACTGGGCAGCCGCCTCGGTCCCGGACCGGGGCGGCTGTTTTATGGCCAAGAGTTGTTGTGACGTAGGTAACAATCACATGGCGTGGAGGGTGGCCGACGCCGGAAGTTCCCGTCTGACCTAGGGTTTCGGCCATCTCGGCGTGATTTGACGGCTGGGTCGGCGTTGCCTAATGTTTTCTTCGCCCCCGGGGAACGCGGGACGCCGACAGGCGGCCGGACCCGACGGGCAAGCCACTCTGACAACCATCCAGACGAGGCGTCCGCGTCGAGTCCGGGTCGTTCGTGGCGCGGCCAGACCGAAAGGTTTGACGCGAGGCGGCCGAGGGTTTAGTATGGAGTGGTTGCCCCGAAAGGGGTGGTCACTCTAACAAGAGCATCGGCCGAGATCGTATGGCCCTCCAGGTCTGCGGTGCGGCGATCGTCATAGAGTCGGCCGAACGGAAGTCATCGCCCTGGATCTCGGGACTCCCTGCGGGTTTCGGGTGATGGTGGTCGCGTCCGTTTCTTGAGAACTCAACAGTGTGCTAAAAGCCAGTGCATGAATCATGCATGACCCCGTCAACCGGTGGTTTCATCGGTGACGGATTCCTTTGACGGCATCCTTCCTT